>JANMGH010000207.1:0-104663 GCA_031374515.1 Pirellula sp.
TCACTGCACCCGTTACATCGGTGCTGTCTACCACTGGAGTATCGTTGGTACCGGTAATCGTCACACTAATGAGACGATCGACCAGGCCACCGTTACCATCATTAAGCGTGATGGAGAAGGTTTCTACCTTCGTCTGGCCAGCTGCCAAGTATTCGACGGCCGAGGCTGCAACCGTGTAGTTCCAAGTGATTAGACCACCAGTACCGCTACCGGTCGTATCTGTCGTGACACTTGCTGTGAGTGCACCTAGTGCGCCGACCGAAGCCGTGATGGAACCATTGATGCTATGCACATCGGTCAAGTCGACATCCGTGAAACCGATCACACCTGAGTCGGTTAGGTTACCAGTTGGAGCACCAAGTTCAGTTACCGCGCCCGTTACATCGGTGCTGTCTACCACTGGAGTATCGTTGGTACCGGCAATCGTCACACTGATGAGACGATCGACCGTACCACCGTTGTCATCATTAAATGTGATGGAGAATGTCTCTTCCTTCGTCTGACCGGCTGCCAAGTATTCTACGGCAGCAGCTGCCACGCTATAGTTCCAAGTGATCACGCCACCAACACCGCTACCGGTCGTATCTGTCGTGACACTGGCGGTCAGTGTGCCTAGCGCACCGACCGAACCCGTGATGGATCCATTGATGCTATGCACGTCCGTCAAGTCGACATCCGTGAAACCGATTATGCCTGAGTCGGTTAGGTTACCTGTTGGAGTACCCAGCTCAGTTACCGCTCCCGTCACATCGGTGGTGGCTACGATTGGAGTATCATTCGTACCGGTAATCGTCACGGTAATTAGCCGAGCAACTGTACCGCCGTTGCCATCGTTGAGCGTGATGGAGAAGGTTTCTACTTTCGTCTGACCAGCTGCTAAGTACTCTACAACTGAAGCTGCTACCGTGTAGTTCCATGTAATCACGCCACCAAGACCGCTACCGGTCGTATCTGTCGTGACACTAGCGGTGAGTGATCCTAGTGCTCCGACCGAACCCGTGATGGATCCATCCATGATGTGAACATCGGTCAAATCGACGTCGGTGAAGCTAATCGTTCCCGAGTCAGTTAAATTACCCGTTGGAGTACCAAGCTCAGTTACCGCGCCCGTCACATCGGTGGTGGCTACGATTGGCGTATCATTCGTGCCCGTAATCGTCACGGTGATTAGCCGAGCAACTGTACCGCCGTTGCCATCGTTGAGCGTGATGGAGAAGGTTTCTACCTTCGTCTGACCAGCTGCCAAGTACTTGACAGCAGAGGCTGCCACGCTGTAGTTCCATGTGATCACGCCACCCGTACCGCTACCGGTCGTATCTGTCGTGACACTAGCGGAGAGTGATCCTAGTGCGCCGCTCGATGCAGTGATGGAACCGTCAATGCTGTGAACATCGGTCAAGTCGACGTCGCTGAAGTTGATTGTTCCCGAGTCGGTTAAGTTACCAGTTGGAGCACCAAGTTCAGTTACCGCGCCCGTCACATCTGTCGTGGCGACGATTGGAGAAAAATTGAGTGAAAGAACCCTAAGAATTGCGGCTCCTTGAAAGTAGACGTTGAAAACATCTGCTCCGATAGTCTGATTCGAACCCTGCGTCCAGCCACTTCCGATGTTGACTATGTCACCAATATTGCGAAGTACGATCAGGGTATTGGATTCATCGGAGATGTTCAGGACTTCGCGTTGGTTAAGAGTTAGCGTGTTGTTGCCGGTGCCGGTGATGTCGATTTGCTCGATACCGAGAATTCGATTATCTCGCAAAGTAGTTAGATTTAGCGACAGCCCGCTGCCATCTAGTCGCACCGTATCGCTGCCTGTACCACCGACCAAGCGTTGGAATGTCAAGTCGCTCACGGCTAGGATATCGTTCCCTTGACCACCGGTGAGCACATCGGCACCGCCTCTACCAACGAGAGTGTCGTTACCACGGCCACCGATCATGACGTTAGCGCCGACTGTTCCGGTAAGAGTCTCGCCAGCGGCTGTCCCCTGGTGAGTAATGGCCCCGGTAAAACTGCCTCCGAAGATCACAAAGCTGTCCCCTGCGCTAGTTTTGGCATTCCCTGACGCGTCAGCACGGTCAGCCCCGATGAAAAGGTCGTCGAAACCGTCCCCGTTCACGTCGCCAGCACTGCTCACAGAATAGCCGCCATGGTCAAAAGCATCGGCACCGAAGATGGTGATGCCAGCGGTGCCGAGTGTGGCCAGATCGATGGTCGCGGGGAGCGACGCGCCGCCAAAGATCACATAGCTGTCTCCTGCGAACGATTTGGCATTCCCCGACGCATCAGCAGCGTATGCCCCGATGAGCAGGTCGTCGAAGCCGTCCCCGTTCACGTCCCCAGCACTGCTCACCGAAAAACCGCTTAGGTCATTTGAATCGGCACCAAAGATGGTGATGCCAGCGGTGCCGAGGGTTGCCAGATCGATGGTCGCGGGGAGCGACGCGCCGCCAAAGATCACATAGCTGTCCCCTGCGTTCAATTTGGCATTCCCCGATCCATCTGCAACATATGCCCCGATGAACAGGTCGTCGAAGCCGTCCCCGTTTACGTCCCCTGCACTGCTCACAGACCTGCCGCTTCCGTCGCCAGCATCGGCACCGAAGATGGTGATGCCAGCGGTGCCGAGGGTGGCCAGATCGATGGTCGCAGGGAGCGAGGCACCGCCCAAGATGACATAGCTGTCGCCTGCGTTAGATTTGGCATTCCCCGACGCATCTGCACCGAAAGCCCCAATGAGCAGGTCGTCGAAACCGTCTCCGTTAACGTCTCCAGCATTGCTCACGGAAATGCCGCTTTGGTCATCAGCATCGGCACCGAAGATGGTGACGCCAGCGGTGCCGAGGGTGGCCAGATCGATGGCCGCTGGGAGCGACGCACGTCCGAAGATCACATAGCTGTCGCCTGCGTTAGATTTGGTATTCCCCGACGCATCACCCCTGAGGGCTCCGATGAGTAGGTCGTCGAAACCGTCCCCGTTCACGTCCCCAGCACTGCTCACCGAAAAACCGCTTCGGTCATAAGAATCGGCACCGAAGATGGTGATGCCAGCGGTGCCGATGGTGGCCAGATCGATGGTCGCAGGGAACGACGCACGTCCGAAGATCACATAGCTGTCGCCTGTGTTAGTTTTGGCATTCCCCGACGCATCAGCAAAGAAAGCCCCGATGACCAGGTCGTCGAAGCCATCCCCGTTCACGTCTCCAGCACCGCTCACCGAAACGCCGCTATAGTCCCTAGAATCGGCGCCGAAGATGGTGATGCCCGCGGAGCCCAGGGTTGCCAGATCGATGGTCGCGGGGAGCGACGCGCCTCCGAAGATCACATAACTGTCGCCTGCGTACAATTTGCTATTCCCCGACGCACTTGCACCGAGAGCCCCGATCAGCAGGTCGTCGAAGCCGTCTCCGTTCACGTCCCCAGCACTGCTCACGGAAAAACCGCTTTGGTCACCCGCATCGGCACCGAAGATGGTCGTTCCCTGCGCAGCCGTCAAAGCGGCAAGGTCGATGGTTGTCGGTGTAACCAATGCGATGGAACTGGAAACTTTCAGCGTGGCAGATCCTTTGGCAAGGACTCTGTAGGCTACGGTGTTAATCGATTCGTCGGCTCCGCGTGTCCAACCTCCATCCAGCAGCAGACTGTCCCCACTGTTGCCATGAACGATCAGCTTATTGGATTCATCGGAGATGTTCAGGACTTCGCGTTGGTTGAGAGTGAGCGTGTTGTTGCCGGTGCCGGTGATGTCGATTTGCTCGATACCGAGAATTCGATTATCTCGCAAAGTAGTTAGATTTAGCGACAGCCCGCTGCCGTCCAGTCGTAGCGTATCGCTGCCTGTACCACCGACCAAGCGTTTGAATGTCAAATCCCTGATCGCTAGGACATCGTTCCCTTGACCACCCGTGAGCACATCGGCACCACCGTTACCAATTAGAAAGTCGTTACCACGGCCACCGATCATGACGTTAGCGCCAAACGTACCTGTCAAAGTCTCGCCAGCGGCGGTCCCCGGGTTGGTAATGGCCCCGGTGAAATTGCCGCCGAAGATCACATAGCTGTCGCCTGCGGACGATCTGTTATTAAACAACGCATCTGCACCGTCAGCCCCAATTAGCAGGTCGTCGAAGCCATCGCCGTTCACGTCCCCAGCACTGCTTACAGAATTGCCGCTAAAGTCATTAACTTCGGCACCGAAGATGGTGATGCCACGGGGGCCGAGGTTTGCCAGATCGATTGTCGCAGGGAGCGACGAGCCTCCGAAGACAACATAGCTCTCGCCTGCGTTAATTTTGGCATTCCCCAACGCACGTGCAGAAGGTGCGCCAATGAGCAGGTCGTCGAAGCCGTCCCCGTTTACGTCTCCAGCACTGCTTACAGAAATGCCGCTAGAGTCAGAAGGATCGGCACCGAAGATGGTGATGCCAGCGGTGCCGAGGGTAGCCAGATTGATTATCGCTGGGAGCAACGCACCGCCAAAGATCACATAGCTGTCGCCTGCGCTATTTTTAGCATTCCCATACGCATCTGCACCGTAAGCCCCAATGAGCAGGTCGTCGAAGCCGTCCCCGTTTACATCCCCAGCACTGCTCACCGACCTGCCGCTTCGGTCAGAAGGATCGGTACCGAAGATGGTGACGCCAGCGGGGCCGAGGGTGGCCAGATCGATGGTCGCGGGGAGCGACGCGCCGCCGAAGATCACATAGCTGTCCCCTGCGCTAGTTTTGGCATTCCCCGACGCATCAGCAAAGAAAGCCCCGATGACCAGGTCGTCGAAGCCATCCCCGTTCATGTCCCCAGCACTGCTCACCGAAACGCCGCTATAGTCACCAGCATCGGCACCAAAGATGGTGACGCCAGCGGTGCCGAGGGTGGCAAGATCGATGGTCGCGGGGAGCGACGTGCCGCCGAAGATCACATAGCTGTCCCCTGCGTTCGCTTTGGCATTCCCCGACGCATCAGCACTACGTGCTCCGATGAACAGGTCATCGAAGCCGTCCCCGTTCACGTCCCCTGCACTGCTCACAGAATACCCGCTGAAGTCAGAAGGATCGGCACCGAAGACGGTGATGCCCGCGGTGCCGAGGGTGGCCAGATCGCTGGTCGCGGGGAGCGACGCGCCGCCAAAGATCACATAGCTGTCTCCTGCATCAGATTTGGCATTCCCCGACGCATCTGCAGCGAAAGCCCCGATTACCAGGTCATCGAAGCCATCCCCGTTCACGTCCCCAGCACTGCTCACAGACCTGCCGCTTCGGTCATATGCTTCGCCACCGGAGATGGTGATGCCAGCGGTGCTGAGGTAGTCCAGATCGATGGTCGCGGGGAGCGACGCGCCGCCAAAGATCACATACGAGTTGCCTGCGTACCTTTTGGCATAACCCGATGCATAAGCTCTGAAAGCACCGATGAGAAGGTCATCGAAGCCGTCCCCGTTTACGTCCCCCGCACTGCTCACAGAAAAACCGCTTCGGTCACCGACATTCGCACCGAAGATGGTCGTTCCTTGCGCGGCGGTTAATGTCGCCAAGTCGATGGTAGCGAGCAACCGACGATCTTCCATTTGCTCGATAAGCAAGCGACGCAAGCGATTGCGCCTCGGACCTATTTTTGTGCGTGAGCTGCCATTAAACTGGCGCACCAAGTCAGAAATTTGGTTAGCTATTTTGGCTATTTTCATAATCGCTAATTATCGTTTTGTAGTAAGTGGATTCCAAATCCATCGTGGGATAATGCGACGGACCGATTAATGTCATTGGTGCAATTCAATTGCGATTCATGTCCCCGTGAGGCTTAAAGCGATTGCTCCTCACCGATTCTGAGTACTCGACGAATCTCATCCGTCTTGAAACCGAGCGATTGCGGGCGCACAACGCTAGGCAGGGAAACCACGTCGTAGAGTTCGGTAACTACTCCCTCAACCCGAATCCAATGGACAACGTCGCCACTTTTCAGATCGATTACATGGAGCCCACAGCGAGCTTCGGCGTCGCCGGACTTTAGGTTGTTGTCCAATTCAAGACCAGAAAACGTCTTGTTTTCCCTCGATTTTGAAAGACCTACGATGGCGTAGTCACCATGGAATGTGAGACCTCGCAAGTAACCTGGACAGAACGCGACTTTTTCGAATTGGCCGTTCGCTCGATCGATGAAACCAAAGTGACCGGTTCCCGAATTCAGCAGCCATAGCTTGTCGCGATAGACACGCGGCGAATGCGGCATGGAAAGCCCAGAGGCGATGATTTCGCTCGAATCGATGTCGATGACACAGCCTCCATCGTGTCGTCGGTCTCGCCAACCATCCGCGACGTTTGATTGGCTGACTGCCGTCACGTACTTGGCTTTACCATGCTCCAATGCAAGCCCGTTGAGGTGACATCGATCTTCAGCCGCTAGCTTACTTATAAAAGGTGGCTTCCAAAGCGGTACAAAGCTATGCGTTTGGCTAACAGTTGCCAAGCATCCGAAGAGAGTGTTCACAAACACAACTCGGCCGCTCGCCTCTACAGCCACATCATGTATATCCAAGTCTCCCGTTGTGTAGCCAACCTGTGGAACATACAGCCGGTCGTAGCCTGCCGCCAATTGACCATGATCAAGAACATTTTCAAATCGCCACAATTGGAAAAGCGACGACATCCACATGGTTTGCCCATCGCTCCACAGGCCGAGGCAACGGTTAAAAGTTCGCTCAAAAACCGAAAGTCGCCCGTTGTGTTGAAGGCCCAACAGGAACAACTTTCCCGCTTGATAGGTCGTAAAGCCCAAGCTCAGCTTTTGTTCGAGCATCCAGTTCGTAAACTGTCGTGAGGTGTTGATTTCTAATGCAGGTATTGTCGCCATCGGCACTTTCGAAATGTTGTAGGGTAGCTGCGATAAATGGAGGATGAATAACTGGTTCGCACCAGGGAAACGTAGCCCAACGAGTATGGAATCGTCCGTAATGCCTAGTCTGGCTGAATTTGCATTTGGATACCCTGATTACGTGTGGAGAAAGCGCCTAACTTGTTGCGTTCCCTAGGCGAAAGGCGCGTGTACGCAAGGTCGGCTAGAGGAATGGTTTCGATTTGTTTTTTGCAGCGTCTTCAACAATTTTGTTAGGTGATTCACGATCTCCCTGCTGAATAAGAGCATTTCTCTGGAATTTGAACGAATTGCTATGCAAGGTCATAGGTTTTGATGTGCCGACTATATCCGTTGCCTGTTCACACTGAGTAATGCGAAATCCATAAGAAAAAATTCCGAACATTTTTGGAAAAGATGTCGCCAACCCCAATAAATCTCAAAAAGTTTTTCAACTTTGGCGGCTGTCAGGCTATCCTCTTGGTGTCCCATAGGAAGTTAAAATGGAATCCGTCGCACTGTGCATAATCATTCCTGATATAGGTGCTTTCCAAAACGTAAGCTTATCCCCACGCAATAATTGACATATCGCCAACGCCCATTTCAGATGATCGCGCCTCTTCGCCCTCATGTCGACAATCACCCTCATTTTGAATCAGATCGAATCCGGGGATCTTTCAGCCACCCAGAATCTGTTGCCGATTGTTTACAACGAATTGCGTACACTTGCCCGAGCCAAATTGGCTAACGAAAAACCAGGTCAAACATTGCAGGCAACCGCGCTTGTTCACGAAGCATTTATAAGGCTTGTAGACTCGAAAACTCAGCAGCAGTGGCAATCGCGAGGTCATTTCTTTGCGTCGGCCGCCGAAGCCATGCGCAGAATCCTTGTCGAACAAGCAAGACACAAGAAAGCATCCAAATCCGGAGGCGAGTTTCAAAGAGTTGAAATGCAGGATTTCGGAATCTGTGTCAAAGTATCCGCCGACGAGTTGCTTGATCTAGACGAAGCGTTAGACAAATTGATAGTCGAAGACGCTGCCGCAGCTGACGTCGCCCGCTTGCGGCTCTTTACAGGGCTCACGCTTGCGGAAACATCCGTTGCCTTAGGCCTTCCGCAGTCAACTGTTTATCGGCACTGGACGTTTGCGAGGGCTTTTTTGCAGCACGAGTTACGAAAATTCGATTAAGTTTTTTGTAGATCGTTGCCCAAATGTGGAAAAAATGACGATCTTTTTTCGCATGTAACAGTGTGGTACTGCAGTCTCCGCCTTATCGTGAATCCAACCTCTAGCTCGCAAAACAGTGCACTGGAGTGAATCGAGCCACACTCCCAAATTCCAAATCGCCTCCAAATCCTTCTGCCTCAACTACAGAATTGTCGAGTTTGATCCATGTCGGCAAAACAGATCTTCCTAATCGCCGTGGAAAACTATGATCCTAATGAGTGGGATGATTACCTGGACGAGACATGCGGCGACGATCGACACTTGCGTGACAGGGTGGCGGATCTACTCACGGCACATCGCCAACAGAATCCGCTTTTGGATGACGCGGGAGTATTTTCGATCAACGCTTCCAATCAGCTCATCGAACGGCCCGGAATGATGATTGGGCAATTCAGAATCCTAGAAGAGATTGGCGAGGGAGGATTTGGCGTCATTTTTTTGTGTGAACAGACCGAACCGATTCGAAGACGGGTTGCGGTCAAAGTGCTTAAGCCTGGATTGGACTCACGACAGGTTGTTGCCCGATTCGAAGCGGAACGGCAAGCGCTGGCGATGATGGAGCATCCCAATATTGCAAGTGTCATCGAGGCTGGAATGGCGCCGTCGGGTCGACCCTATTTTGCAATGGAGCTGGTGCATGGGATTCCAATTACGGAGTACTTTGACGAGCACCAGCTATCGGTGCCAGAGCGGTTAGCATTGTTTCTCGATGTTTGCTCAGCTGTTCAGCATGCGCACTTAAAAGGGATCATTCATCGCGATCTCAAGCCCAGCAACATCTTGATATCACATGTCGAAGGCAAACCCGTTGTTAAGGTAATCGATTTTGGAATTGCTAAAGCGACTGGCAACCAACGGCTTACGGACAAAACACTCATCACTAGCGATTTCGGTTTCGTTGGAACGCCAGCTTTCATGAGTCCGGAGCAAATGGCTCGCAAGGAGATTGATGTCGACATTCGATCGGACATCTACGCGATTGGAATTTTGTTGTACGAATTATTGACGGGCGAGACACCGTTGGATGCGAAAGCGTTGCAAGAGGCAGGCTACGACGAGCTGCGACGCATGGTATGTGAGTGCGATCCCATGCGACCAAGCAAACGGATCGCTTCTTTGGCAGAAGTCCGGGTACTCATTGCGGAGCAAAATCGGAAATTGGAGTCCGGCAAATTGCGCTCACTACTCCGCCGAGAATTGGACTGGATCGTGATGAAAGCAATCGAGAAATTGCCATCGCGTCGATATCAGTCTGCTAGCGAATTGGCTGACGACATTAGATGTTTTTTGAATGATGCACCGGTCCGCGCATGCCCACCATCGCGCATCTATCAATTGAAGAAATTTGCTAGACGCCACCAATTTGCGTTGATCACGACGGGACTGGTTGCAACCACCCTCGTGGTCGGATCGGTGGTCAGCTTGTGGCAAGCCGAACAAGCGTACAGCGCGATGCGATTGGCCGATCTCCGCCTCGAAAACGAAAAACTGGCGTTAGCAAAAGTCGTGAATAGCGAGTCCGAGTTGAAGCGTCAACTTTACGCTAGTGAAACTGCAGATGCTTTGAGTGCACTATTTGACGGCGACCGCGAACGTGCTGGGACATTGCTTCATCGCTCCCAACCTGAAAGCGGGAAATCCGATTTTCGAGAGTTTGCGTGGAAGTTTACGAGTGCAATGCGGAACATTCGCCCGAGAGAGTTCGTGGGGCATGACGCGGGAATACTCACGGCAAGCTTGTCGCCCGATAATCGTTGGCTTGTTAGCGGCGATCGAAAAGGGACGGTCAAAGTATGGAGCGTGGAAACGGGTCGCGAAGTCAAGTCGTGGAACTACTCAGGCAAGGAAATCACAACTGCTGCTTTTTCACCAGATGGTAAAAATCTAGCCACGGCTGGCCAAGACCGTGATATTCAATTGTGGAGTACGTCTACTTGGAAGGAAGCGAATGCGTTGCAAGGCCACTCGCGGACGGTCTGTTCATTGTCCTGGTCTCCGGACGGATCGCGGTTGGCCTCTGGTTCGCGTGATCAATCGGTTCGCATTTGGGATGTCGCCTCAGGAACAGAATCCAAGTGCCTCGGCGGTATGAGCGATGTTGTGCGCAAAGTTCTATGGACGCCTGCAGGCAAACATCTTATCGCATCGGACGGAAATGTCATCCGCGTCTGGGATACGGAGGACTGGCAACAGTCGAGTGAGTACAGACAACATGACCAAGGTATTCTTGCGCTAGCGGTTAGCCCGGATGGGAGTCTCGTCGCAACAGGAGGCTACGATAGTCAAATTGTTTTGCACAATCTTATTACAAACAAGTTGATGACGCGTGTGCATTGTGGTGCAAATGTTTGGTCGCTGACATTTTCTCCCGATGGAAAGCACCTTGTTACAGGACTTGGAGATGGTGGACCCATACTCTGGCGAATCCAAGCGAACGGGGCAGACTTGGAAGTTGAGCGTGGCGGTCTTGAACTCGGAAGCATTGCAAGAAGTATCGAATTCACCAAAGATCAATCGCGCTTGATAGTAGCTAGCGAAGAAGACAAGACTATTCGACTTTGGAATTCGAAATCCGTATTTGGCTACGAGTACATGTCATTTCCGGAGGATTGCATGGATGTAGTCACTGAAACGGATTTAGCCATCTGCCGGTCTTCGGATGGCAGCATCGTTCTTAGGAACTTTGAAACGGGCGAAGCACAAAACAAGCTAGTTGGACACAAACAGCCAGTGACAGAAACGGCCGTTTCCAGTTCGAATCGATGGTTAGCGACTCACGCGAACGAAAACGAAGTTCTATTGTGGGACTTGCAGTCGAACGCGATTAGTCAACGATTCACTTTGGTCGATAAATTGTTATCTACTGCTCCGATCGACATTCAGCTGGAGTTCTCGCCCGACGAACGACTGATAGCGGTGGCGGGTAATTTTCCGGCTCAGAATGCTATCCACTCGGCGAGGATTTGGAACATTTCCGATGGGAGCTTATTACGAAACTTGGATTTCGACGCGACACATCACGCCCATATTGGATTCCATCCAGAAGGTGATCGTATTGCAGTCGGTTCGGTTGGCCGCTTCGCCACATTTTCGCTAAATTCACAAGAAGTCCAGCGCGATTCGATCCGGACCGTTGGTCACGTTTGGCGAATTCGGTACACGGCTGATGGCAAGAACCTTATCACTAGCGGCGACAGTCTGGGCGCGACGGTCTGGGATGCAGTTACTTCGCAAAAGAAAATGCAATTTGCGAGACATCGCAGTTTTGTAGAATGTTTTTCCATTTCGCCGGACGGCCAAACGCTGGCGACGGCTGGGACGGAGGGTAATGTGCGGCTCTGGCACTTCCCATCCGGACAATTGCTCGGCACGTTGATGCGCCATACGTGCAGATTAATTTGGATAAAATTCGCCTCGAATACCAAATTGCTTGTGGGAAGCAAAATGAACAACGAATCCCCGCAGGGAGTGTTCGTTTTCGACGCGGGGGAATAATTGATGTCGAGTTTCCCTGGGGCGCCTCAAGACAATTATGAAGGCCTGGGTTTGCAAGTAGCAGTCGCCAATATTTTCCTAATCCTCGCCCACAACCTCTTCTGCACCCGCCAGTCCAGCTCCTTCGTTAATGGCCTCAGCAACCGCTCGTGAATGGCCGATTTCCCCTCGATCACTTCTGGCACGTAAAGCAGCTCCTCCCGAATATCTGGAGCCAAGTTCAGCAAGCTCATGATTTGCGTCATCCGAGTCTGACTTATGCTGCCTACTTCTGCAAGCTGCTGGAAGCTTTCTACTTCTCCCGATTCAATCATCGATTGCATCCGACCGACTGGCCAGCACCATTGGTGCCCGGCACCAATCGAGGCGCCCATTCCTTCAAATCGTGGTAATCAACGATAAGAGTCAAAATTTGGGACGGTGCGATTCGATTTCTCGCATTGATCTATGTAAGCATGCTCGCGTGTTGAGCTTGAAGCCCTACCCCTTGATTTTGAAATGACTGCCCCAATGTTGATTACATCGATTCTAAACGCTTTTAGCCATTCTAAGAAAACTTCAAAACTTGAGAGGAAACGAGCCAAAAATCGGTTATTGCGAATGGAATGCTTGGAAGGACGCCGAGTCTTCGACGCGTCTTTTGATTCGCTCATCACGGTTGGAAACGACACAACTCCGATAGCGCCTTCGGACAATGCAGTCGACGCCGCAGGCAATAACTACGTGACCGGTCTGCTCTACGGCGAGATGGACATGGATCCGAGTGTGGATCGTGCCGACCGCTCGGATGTCTTGATTCCTCGAGGTTCCAGCGATCCTTTTCTAGTCAAATACGGCCCGAACAATGAGTTTCTCTGGGCAAGACGCATGGGGAGCGACTATATTCGCAGCACCAACGCAAATGACCCTTACGAGAAAGGGAAGAACCTCGCCGTTGACGCCTCTGGCAATGTTTACCTGACAGGTGATTTTGCGGGGCAGGCCGATTTTGGCTCGTTTCAACTGACCGCGTTGGGTAGTACCGATGCATTTGTTACCAAGCTGGATACGAATGGAAACTTCCTTTGGGCCAAATCGTGGGGATCGACTTCGCTTGATTTCGGTTCCGGAATCGCTGTCGATGGCAATGGCAACGTACTTGCCGTTGGTTCGACCAACTACCTCTATAGCAATGGTGCTTGGACACACAGTGGAGCTGAGATTAGGAAGTACAGCCCCTCCGGTTCACTCACTTGGTCGAAATCGATTTCGCAAAGTTTTGGGCTGAGTGCCTACCGTGTTGCGACCGATAGTGCAGCCAATGTTTTTGTGGGTGGAGGATTCGCAGGGACGGTCGATTTCAACCCCGATCCTAAAAAATCCAACACGGCCACCGGCTCACCTGTGGTCTCAAGCGGTAGTGGTGTGAACGCTTACGTTCTAAAGCTCACTTCAACTGGAACCTACAGCACGGTCGCACCACTTGTTGCGAAAACTCAAGAAGTTTCAACGGCCTATGTATACATCTCCGACCTAGCCATCGACGCCAGCGGATCCGTGGTGATCGGTGGAGAATATCGTGGCCCTACCGATTTCAATCCGAGCTCGTCGGCTGAGTATCGATTGCCCAGTATCTCGACAATAGGCAACGGATTCGTGGAGAAGCTGAGTCCTAGTCTTTCCTTTGCGTGGGCAACCATGCTAGACGGAGGAAAAGTTAGCGCCTTGGCGATTGATTCCACGGGAATCTATACCGTTGGATCTTTCAGTTCAACCATAGTCTTTGCCGGCTCTTCATTTACAACCAATGGAGCTGCCGACGTTGTTGTGGCTAAATGGAGTTCATCGGGAACCCAGGAATGGGCACTTGCGTTTGGTGGAACTAGCTATGACGATGGAAGGGGAATTGCTGTTGATTCAGCGGGGACTCTATCCATTGTTGGAACTTACTACCGTTCCGTGGATTTCGATCCTGATCCGTTGACCTCCAACACACGTACCAACGCAGCTTGGGCTGATATGTACCTTCTCAAGCTTCGTCGACGCTAAAGCGATCAACTGGCAGCTAGTACGGACGTCATCATGAGTACCGGCTGGGAATCGAATAGGTTAGGAATAGAAGTACGATAGTCCAACTTGTGGACGTTGGAATTCGGTGGTGGTCAGTGAATTTAAAGGTGTAAATCGGTTCAACTGTGGACTGCGAATCGGCTAGAGCCGACGGATTCGGCTAGCTTCCTATCCACATTGGTGAACTATCGGTTTTCGGCTGTTAGTGGCGGGAATTGAATAGACAGGTTAACAGAATGCGGACAGCACATCCCTGTGTACATTTGAATAAGGCGGAACCGGGAAGGTTAGTTAGCTTCCAGCCGCTAACCCCAATGTGGATCATTCGTCTAAGGCAAACTCGTGAGCGAGCGGTTACACTAGTGCGTACCAAGCTTCCCCTTTATGAGCATACGCCCTATGTCCGATGTTACACAAATCCTGTCGCAAATCGAATCCGGTGATCCGTCGGCAGCGGAGAAACTGTTGCCGCTGGTTTATACGGAACTACGTCGCTTGGCCAAAGATCGTATGGCCAACGAGCGGGCTGGTCATACCTTACAAGGTACGGCGCTTGTACATGAAGCGTACATTCGTTTGGTCGACACTGAAAAAGTCAAGCATTGGGATAGTCGTGGGCACTTCTTTGGTGCGGCTGCCGAAGCTATGCGGCGAATCCTAATCGAATCGGCCCGGAGCAAGAGGTGCTTAAAACGTGGCGAAAATCTCGATAGGCTGTCGGTCGACAATCTCGATATTGCTGCAGCCAACGAATGCGATCCTGACTTATTGCTGGATATCGATGCGGGGCTGTCCCGCTTGGCAGAGGAAGACGCCGAAGCTGCTGAGCTGGTAAAACTGAGACTTTTTGGAGGCTTTTCAGTAACCGAAGCCGGTGAAATGCTGGGCATGTCGCGCACCGTAGCCTATCGTACTTGGGATTTTGTTCGATCCTGGTTTGCCGTAAACAGCGTCAATGGTGCAGACTTTTAAGCCATTGCGGTCTCATTTCAAAAAGTTTCGGGACGAATAGCTGCTGTTTATCGCATTGAGTTCTAGTGCTGTGTCATCACTCCACGACGCCTCGAGGCACTGCCATCCGAATCTATGAATAGGTAACTCTCCATGATCCATGAGTCTAGACCGAGGATTTTGAATCGCGAGATTTATTTTGCAGCCTTAGAAATATCGAATCCGGATCAGCTGCAGGCCTATTTGAACGATGCATGCGGTGGGGACGTTGCGCGCCGCGCCCAGATCGAGCAATTGTTGGCGGCGCACGCAAGCCCTCAGACGAACCCGCTCGACAGGGCTGCCCAGCAGATGGATCCTGTCGAAACATTGCCGTCTGAGCCATCGACCAGCAAACGGCCTGAGTTGTTCGCACCACCGGTTATCGATCGCTACAAAATTCGAGAGCAAATCGGCGAAGGAGGTATGGGGATCGTCTACGTCGCGGAGCAGACGAGTCCTGTTCGACGCAAAGTAGCATTGAAAATCATCAAGCCTGGAATGAGTAGCAAGGATGTCGTCGCACGCTTCGAGGCCGAGCGTCAAACGCTAGCGATGATGAATCATTCCAACATCGCTAAAATGCTGGATTCCGGTACGACTGAATCAGGCTTGCCTTACTTTGTAATGGAGTTGGTAAAAGGTACTCCGATCACAGAGTATTGCGATGCACACAAATTGGATTTGCAGCAGCGTATGGAATTGTTCATCAAGGTATGCGAAGCCGTTCAACACGCACATCAAAAAGGGATTATTCACCGCGACTTGAAGCCATCGAACGTACTGGTGGAATTGGAGAACATTCGATCGGTTCCCAAGGTTATCGACTTTGGTGTTGCCAAAGCTACCCAGCAACCGCTGGTTGAGAATGCTGTTTACACCGGTTTGTCTCAGATGATCGGTACACCGCTGTATATGAGTCCCGAGCAAGCAGAATACAACAGCCTGGACGTCGATACCCGCAGCGATGTCTATTCCCTCGGTGTCATTCTCTACGAACTGATCACTGGCAGTACGCCGTTCAATAGCGAAATGCTCAAAAGAGTTGGCTTCGACGAAATGCGCAGAATCATTCGCGAAGATGAACCGCCCCGGCCCAGTTCACGGATTACCACACAGGCCGTGGCTCAGCTCTCAACGGTATCCAGACAACGCAGGGTTGATCCTCGGAAATTAAGTTCCGACATTAAAGGTGAACTCGACTGGATTGTGATGAAGTCGCTCGATAAGGACCGAACCCGCCGCTATCAATCCGCTGCCGTCTTGGCTGAGGACATCCAGCGATACTTAAACGATGAACCGGTCTTAGCCTGCCCACCCACAGTTTGGTATCGTTGCCGCAAGACGGCAGGGCGCAACAAGTCACTTCTACTGACAGGCTTAGCCATTGTCTGCGCCATGCTCGTCGGAACAGCGGTAAGCATCGCGCAGGCGGTTCGCGCCACTCAGGCCGAGTACGTTTCCGAACAACGCTTTATCAGCGAACAAGAAGCACGTATAGCCGAGGTTGCAGCCAGGACTGCCGCAGAGAACGCCAAGAGAATGGCCCAGCAAAATGCAGATTCCGCTTATCGGATGCAATACAGAGCGGAGATGCAACTCGGGCTCGTCGATCTAGAAAACGGAAATGTTTCTCGCCTTTACAAGTCGATCGCATCACATCTTCCGAGTCCCCAGCGAGCAGATCGACGAGGCTGGGAATGGTACTACTTGCTCTCCCGATGCCTAGAGGGTCAAACGCTCTGCGAGCACTCCAGTCAGGTAAGTTCGCTCGCCTGGAGCCCCGACGGTCGGCATCTGGCAACTACCGGTTACGATGGCGACGCCATAGTCTGGGATGCCAAGTCCGGTGAACGCGTACGCCGGTTCAGCTTCAGTAATGTACTGAAACGCGGAGTAGCCTGGAGTCCTGACGGTCAGCGTTTGGCCTGGGGGAGTGTCGGCGACGAGAATGCAGTTCGCATCTGGGACCGCCGAACCGACAAGGTCAGCATACTTCGGGGTCACACCTTTAGCCTGATGTCATGCATATGGAGTCCAGACGGCACTCGTCTCGCGACGACATCCATGGACAAAACTGCCAGAATCTGGGATGCCGAGACATTGACATGTATTCACGTACTTCGCGGGCATACCGGTCATGTGAACGCAGCCTGTTGGGTTGATGGTGGCAGATCTCTTGTAACAGCAGGAGCCAAAGGCGTCAAAGTCTGGGATTCGCATTCAGGGGAACTAGTGCGTGAACTGCTTTCCGATATTACTTTTTCGTCTCTATCGATGAGTTCTTCCGTGCCGCAAAAACTCGTCCTGGGGAGCAAATACGACGGGCAGTGTCGGCTGATTGACACTGTGACTTGGCAGGTAACGCATCCGATTCACGCGCATGCGGAACAAGTCTCTGCGGTCGTGTTTAGCCCTGACGGTGGTACTTTCGCATCAGGCGGCGTCGACGGCACCACGATATTATGGGACGCTACCGAGGGCCGCCAGTTGTTTGTGCTACGCGGCCATCAAGGGGAGGTCACTTCGCTAGCTTGGAATCCTAACGGAAGACAAGTTGCTGCAGGATGTAGCGATGGAACCATTAAGCTTTGGGAAGTCCCTGTTTTGCGACAGCCAACCGAATCCCAAGCGTTGTCGGAAGCAATCCGAACTATCACATGGAGCAAGGACAATCGATTACTGACAAGCGTGGGTGACACCGCCCGGACGACCACGAATCCTGCGACCGGTGCGGCTATAAAAACTACTTCATTTGCCGAAAAGACTCGAGAGTCCTTAAGTCCCAACGGCCAATTACTCGCAAGGCTTTCGGGCGATGAGGGCGCTTTCAAGATCCTTGTCGAGGACGTCGAGCAACATAAGACTGTCTGCGAACTTCAATATCGCGGAGGCAGGTTACCAATGATGTTGTGGTCTCCGAACAGCAAGCGTCTTGCCTTTGGAGCTGGTCACGGCACTGGAAGGGAAGGAGGTTACACTGGTCAGCTTGATGTCTGGGACATTTCGTTAGGGCAGCGGCTGTTCACTTGGCAAGGGCCTTCCATCCAAGCAGCGTCCTGGGCATCTGACAACTCTCGAATTGCTATCGCTGGCGGCGGTGATTCGACAGACAATGGATATCAGATGTTCATGGGACATGTGCATGTCTTCGACATCGAACACAAGATTCGGTTGTTAAAAGTCCGTCTCGGGTCGGCACGCACCATAGCTAGTGCTGTGGCTTGGCACCCTAACGGGGAATCGCTCGTAGCCGGGAACGCTAGTGGTCAAGTAGCAGTGTGGGATGCGTCAACTGGGCGCCCATGGATGATCACTCAGCTGCACGTGGCAGTGGTAAGAGCTCTTGATTGGTCGCCAGATGGCCTCCGAATCGCGTCGGCTAGTCAAGACGGCAGTCTCAAAGTCTGGGATCCGTTGAACGGAGATGAACTGTTATCGCTTGCAAACGACACGCAACCGCAGACAGCCGTGAAATGGTCCTCAGACGGCACAAGGCTCACTGCGGGCGACAATAAAGGGCAGATTCAAGTCTGGGATGCATCGGCTGGCCATGCTTTGGTTTCAAGTCCTGACCAGCGCCGTTCGTTGGCCCGTATTCACGAAAAGATCGCTCGCGGATTCTTTGGCAAAGAGGATCTACCAGAGGCTTTCGCCGAATTTAGCTTGGCAATTGAACTAGCGCCCAGCCGACCGAAGTATCGACTCTTTCGTGCAATGGTCTACGGCCGACAGGGACGTCTGGAGGAGGCACTGGCAGACCTGACGGCGGCCCTCGATCTAGATCCAGATGACACTCAAGTGTTGCGTGCCCGTCTTGGCCTCTATGCTGAACTTGGACGCTGGACCGAGGCTCTGGCAGATGCTTCACGACTCTTCGAACTAAAACAGGATTCGTATTATCGCTATCAACAGGCAGTCATTCACTTGATGCTCGGGCAAGTAGACGCCTATCGCGAGATTTGCAAACAATCGTTTGAGGGCGATCCTGACAAATTGTTTTATGGTGCACAAATCCGCGGCTGGACGTGTGCGCTTATTCCCGAGGCGGTCACCGACTTCGAACGCATGCTGCCGTTCATACGGGAGGATATGGCGAAAGCGTCGGATCAAATGCCGGGAAGCTTGGGTGCGGTGCTCTATCGCGCTGGGCATGTCAAAGAAGCTGTCGACTCCTTGATCGAAGCGAGTCGTAAATGGGAACAATCGGAGAGCATGGTTCTACCCGGATCCGGATATGATCTCTTGCCGGGCTACACCTGGTATTTTTTGGCGATGGCCTGTCAAGACCTGGGCCGCTTCGCGGAATCCAAATCTTGGTACGACAAAGCTGAGGCATATACACAGAAAGCCCTCTCCCGACCCGCTTTGGACGACCAGCTTAATTCCTCCAATTGGCTCCGTAAACATTCCGTTAACTGGCACCAAAGAGTTGTCCTCGAACTACTGCAACGCGAAGCCCGCAAGGTGATGGGGATCGCGAAACCTCGGTAGAGTCGCTAACGACCTTTGGAGCTAACCAGAGCCGACGCGGCCTTAGGGTCGATGCCTCCACGTAGCCGATGTAGTCAGCATCGGCCGCGTGGTGGACGCTTTCCTACGGTCGGGCAAGAGGTAACTGTCAGGAAAACTAATCGGGAAACTGCCGTCAAAGTATTTGATCGAATTGGGAATTTTGATCGGGAAGTCGCCTGAAAAGCTCCTAACGCTACTTAGCGATCTCTTTTGGTTCTGGCAAGGCTGGGAGCTTTGCGGATCCCCAGCGAAGCCCAGTGCCTCAAGTGGGATCATATCGCCTGGGAAGCGAAGCGGATCCGGGCTTCTTCAGTTATGCGATCAAAGACGCGATCGTAACGCGAAAGCTTTGGGGCGTTCTTTCAGCGATCGCTTCCGATCTGATCAAGCCTTTCGCTGAAGAGCTACTCCCAGGTGCTTCGAGTCGCTTCGGACTGCTAACGGAATCGCTTCAAGTACGCGGAGCGATCGCTCTATCGCAGATCGAGAGAAACGGGATCGCCTTGGATCAAGTGCAAGTCGAAGCGACAAAGACGAAGCTGTCGGCAGAAGTTGAAAGACTGATCCAGCAGCTTCAGAAGATGGAAGCGACGGAGGGACTCTTCAAGCTCTCGAAGTCTCGATCGCTGATCATGACAGCATCCGGCAAGCCCTCAACGAATCAGACGAAGCTTATCGAGCTTCTTGAAGCAGTCGCTGAAGATCTCGATCTCCAAGACGTTCCCCGAACAGGGAAGACAGATAAGATCAGCAGCTCGATCAAGTTCTGGGGACAGTACGCGGAGCGATCGCCTTTCCTGTCGCTCTGGGTTCAGCTCGAAGAAGTCGCGAAGCTTTGTCAATTCTTTGCCGGCCTGAAGACGGATCGTATCCATCCACGATATACAACGCTGGTACGGACAGGGCGATCGAGCTGTCACGGTCCGAATATCCAACAGCTTCCCAGGGCTGGTGGCTTTCGCGAAATGATCGTCCCTGCTCCTGGCTTTGTCTTCCTCGGGATCGATTACGCTGCGATCGAGCTTAGGACATTGGCGGCAGTATGCGAAAGGCGATACGGACGATCTCAACTTGCCGACGTTATCAAACAGGGGATCGATCCGCATAGCTTCACGGCTTCTATGTTCGAAGGCGTATCGCTCGAAGACTTCGCAAAGCTACCGAACAGGAAGCAGCTTAGACAACAGGCGAAAGCTCTCAACTTCGGAATTCCTGGGGGACTCGGAGCAGCTTTCCTTGTGAGTTACGCGGCAGCGACTTACGGCGTAAAGATGACGATTGAGCAGGCTTCGAGCTTCCGAGATCGCTTGATCAAAGAAGTCTATTCGGAGCTGTCGGAATATCTCAAAGACGATCCAGTCGCTGCTATTGCTCACAATCTGAAGACTTCGGCTTTTCGAGTGAGAAGCTGCTTTGATACGGACGGAGCTTTGGGAGCTGCTAAACGAATCATTGCCGGCAAAGGAAAAGCTTCAGGTACCGACTACGGCGAAGCTTTCGTCGATCGAGTTTGGGAGTCGCTCAAAACATTGAATGAGAATCGAAAGCTCTCCGATCTGATCAAGAATCGAGAAGCAGGCGATCAGCTTTCGAGGGATCTCTTCTTCTCCCCACTCGCAACGATGACAGGAAGACTTCGCGGGAAAGTCGGCTTTTCTCAATCTCGGAATACCCCCTTCCAAGGCCTTGCAGCTGACGGAGCGAAGCTAGCTTTGTGGGGGTTGTATCGAGCTGGCTTTCGAGCTGTCGCTTTCGTTCACGATGAAGTATTGATCGAGCTTCCTATCGACGCGGATCATACGGAGCAAGCAAGGCGAATCGATCGCATACTTTGCGAGACAATGGAAGAGCTGACGGGATCGATTCCCATCGCTTGCGAGTTTGCTCTCTCGGATCGCTGGTATAAATCTGCCGAAGCAGTTTTTAGCAGTTCAGGGGAACTCCAAAAATGGAATCCAGAATGATCAAAAATAAGAAACTCGTTTTGATCCGTTCACAATGCCGTGTGGAAGAAAAACGGTTTTACTAGTTGCGACGGTATTGTTGATAATTACATCAACACGTCCGCTCCCGGACAACTGTGCAACAGTCGGCAGATCTCGCAAAACGAAAAAATCGGGTCCGACTTGCGCAAGAGCAATGGTTTGCCCGGCAATGGCAAGTTGAAGAATTACTTGGGAAGAGTAGGGAGTACGTTTAACCGACATGAGCAACGACAATCTGGTGATTCGAGCAAAGGACTTTGGCCACTCAAGGGGAATCTTAATCGATTTTGGCAATCCATTGGGGGTCGGGCAAGAGGGAATTGTCTGGAAAACTAATCGGGAAACTGCCGTCAAAGTATTTGATCGAATTGGGAATTTTGATAGGGAAGTCGCCTGCTACTTGAAGCTAAAGGAATGGGATATCGACGAAATTGCCGGATTTACGGTACCAAGGCTGATCGATTTTGATCCTGAATTCCTTGTCGTTGAAATGTCAATTGTCTCTCCCCCATACCTTTTAGACTTCGGCAAATCTTGGATGACTCGTCCAGATTACACGTCCGAACAATGGGCGGAATATGAAGAGGAAAAGAGCAGTTTGTTCGACGGCAATTGGGAACTAGTGCAATCTGCCCTGTCTGCTCTAAAGAAATACGGAATTTGGTACATCGATCCGACCCCGAACAACATCAACTGCGAGAAGCATCCACTCGCAGTCAAATCACAGTAGCGAAGAAATTGCTTTTTGGATCAGTGTGCTTTACAATTGGTTAAGCTTTACAAAAGGAAAAGCAATGAAAAAGAAACAGAAAAAGACAGTCTCGGTATCTCAACAAATTCGGGAGGCGATTGAATCTTCGGAGCTGTCCCGATATCGAATTTCGAAAGAAACCGGAATCGCTCAAAGTGCGTTGTCGGAGTTTGTTCATGGCAATCGCTCATTATCGCTTGCAAACGTCGACAAAATTTGTGAGCTGATCAATCTCGAATTGGCACAAAAGAAGCAACAACCCCCAAAGTGAATCGAAGGAAGGTTTGACAATGGCAGGATTAAGAAAACAAGCGAAGGGCGATAGCTGGCAGCTGCGAGTAACCGTACAGAAGAAGCGGATCGTCTTATCTCTGACGGATCTCTCCGAAGCCCAGGCGAATCGCTGGAAGCTCTTCGTCCAAGCAATCGCAGACAGTATCGACTTCGAAAGGCCTCTCGATCGAAAAACGCTTGAATGGCTTGCTTCGCTTACTCCTGATCAGCGAAAGAAGCTCTCCGATAAAGGATTGATCGATGGCGAAGATCCTATAAAGGAAGAACTCACACTTTCGCAGTATCTCACGGCTTATTTTGAATCCCACAAGTCGGAGCTTAAAAAAGCGAGTTGGATCTCCTATCAGCACACTCGAAATAGGCTCGAAGAGTTCTTCAAGGGTCGCACACTTCAGAGCATTACGGCAATGGATGCGAAGGCTTTCCGCCAATGGCTTGAAACATCGAACAAGAGAGACAAGCCGAAAGACGGGGAGAAAGCGAAGCCTTTGGCGATCAACACGATCAAGCGACGGACTGGACTTTGCCGGCAGATCTTCAAACAGGCGATCGAAGACGGGTTGATCTCTCGGAATCCCTTCGTCGGGATGTCAACTTCGGTACGCTCCAACAAAGAGCGACAACACTATATCCCGATCGATGTCTTCTCGAAGGTGCTTGAAAAAGCTCCTAACGCGACTTGGCGATCGCTTTTGGTTCTGGCAAGGCTTGGAGCTTTGAGGATCCCCAGCGAAGCCCAGGGCCTGAAATGGGAGCATATCGCCTGGGAAGCGAAAAGGATCTCGATCGTCGCTTCGAGCAAGACAGAACACCACGCAAAGCGAGCAGTACGGATCCTTCCTTTATTGCCGGCAATCGAAACGGAGCTTTTGAAGCTTTTCGCGGAAGCCGAAGAGGGGGCTGAATATGTCTTCCCGAATATCCAAGCCGATACGAATCTTCGGAAGGGTTTGACGTTAATGATCCAAAGAGCTGGCGTAACGCAATGGCCGAAGCTCTGGCAGAATCTGAGAGCTTCAGGAGCAACGGACTTCGCGAAGAACCTACCTAGCCATGTGGCAGCTGCTATATGTGGACATACGGAGCAGATCATGTCCCACTCGTTGAGCAGCGTGTCGCCGTGGAAGATTTCGAACTCCGAATCCTTCACCCCATGCAGCAGCATGTTCATGCGGGCGAGGTTGTAGGTGGTGATGTTGCTTTCCTGGCCGAAGATCTTGCCGATGGTTCCCCCGGCCTTCTTTATGCGGTTTCGCACGTTGAGCAGAAGGGAGCCAGAGCCGCAGGCGAAGTCCAGTACTCGGTCCAAACGCTGCTTCGGCCCAGTCTTCGGTTCCTGACTGTCGAGCGTCACGATGGCGGAGAGGATGTCGGAGATTTGCTGCGGGGTGTAAAACTCGCCCGCCTTCTTGCCTGAACCGGCAGCGAACTGGCCGATCAGGTATTCATAGGCATCGCCCAGTGCGTCGATGTCCGTGGAGAAATCGTTCAACCCCTCGGCGATTTTCTGAATGATGGTGCAGAGCTTGGCGTTCCGGTCCTCATACTTCTTACCGAGCTTGTCGGAACCGAGATTGATCTCGGAGAACAGGCCCTGGAAGGTGCTCTCGAAGGATTCCGTCTCGATGTATTTGAAGCCCGCTTGCAGCGTATGCAGCAGCTCGCCGCTTTGGGTGCGGGCCATGTTGGCGATGCTATTCCACAGGTGCTGTGGCTGGATGACGTAATGCACCTTGCGGCGCATCTGCTTTTCGAACTCGGGGACGTCTTTCGGGTTGTCAGCATACCACAGGGCCAGTGGCACGCTGCGGTCATCTCCATTGACCTTGGGATAGTCCTTCCCCAGCTCCTTCTTGGCCGCGATCTCGTAGTTGTCCGAGAGGTAGCGAAGAAATAGGAAGGACAGCATGTAGTCGCGGAAGTCATCCGCGTTCATCGCTCCACGAAGATCGTCAGCGATCTTCCAAAGGGTAGTGCCGAGTTGCTTTTGATTGTCGGTCATATCGGCTGTTTATAAGTGGCACAAAGGTTGCGTCTGACTCAAGAGTGAGATTGAGTCATGATGCACGATGAAGCCACCCACGGTGAACGGCCTTCGATTGAAGCTTCTTACTCTTGTTGCGACAGTCTTTGTCGCTCAGCCCACTGAAATCAATGACTGCATGCTCTCGGAAAGGCTCGGGGTCCGAACAAACTGTAAGTGATTCTTCTAAACATTCGGAGACGGTCAGGCCCATCACGCCGACGGATGACAGATCTAAATCATTGATGTAATGTTGGAATGCATTTTCCGCTGTTATCTGATCACCGTCGTAAACGGACAGTTTCGATTCGTCTTTGGGAGTTGGCCGAAAGGCTTGAGAAGTTGGAAAACCCGCTTGAACAAAACTGGGGTGAATCTGCCGATAAACAATCGTTGCGTCGATCATTCAGAGACTCCTCCCATCTTCTTGACGGCATTTGAAATCAACTCCCAGCTATCTGACTTGCGCAAGTCGAGTTGTTTTGATTCTTCATCGTTCGACGTGAGATTCAGAACATGCCAATCTGCTATTCGAGTTCCCAAGTCAATTTCGAGCGAAACCGAATTTTCACCTAATGACCACTCTGCCAAGAGATGCCCTTCTGGAGTCGGGAAAAGGTATGGGAGCTTTGCATCGTCGGCGTAGTAGTTCTGAAACGCCTCGACGACCCAATCTAACTTCTGCGAGTCAATAGCTTCGCCTTTGCCATCAAGCCAACCACGCTTCAACAACTTCAGTTCTTCAATTCGAACCACGACATCTAGAGGATCGAGTGGTACAACGTGTTCGACACTACCAATCTCCAGAAGCTTATCAAACACATCAAAACGGCCAACGCCCGTAACTCTCACTCGTTGTTGGTTTCTAAACTCTTTGTGTGCTTCAAGAATGGAATCATAATGCTGCGAGTCCGCAGGAATACCTTTCAGAATTTCTCCGGTCGGCAATGTCAACTGAAAAGTCTTGGCACGCTGATCGAATTCGTGAACGAGGCCATACACGGATGTTTCTTCAGTGTAATGTTTAGCCGACGAAGCAAGCACCAACTTGCGCCGGGTATCTTTGGTCAGCCGAGCGCGTTGTTGGGTTGCGGCAGACTCCAACTCGATTGCCTCGCCTTCCGCAAGATTTCTCCCAAAGCGATCAAAATAGCCAAGTAGCTTTTCAGGAAGGTGGTCGGTAATCCGAGTCCCTTGTTCGGCAGCCGCCACAGCTGAAATGACTGTGTCTCTTGCTGCATTGAAGTATTGCTCTGACTCTGTTTGAATCAGTAGTGCTGACCCGACAACGAGGCTAATGACAGGAATCGAACTCCCCTCTTCTACCCCCGTCAATTTCAGGGAGATGCCCTCGGAAAAACCTCTTGGAACGCGTTGTCGAGAGGGATTGTCCTCACGGTATTTCCATTTGGCAACCTCAAGAATCATCTCCGACAGAACCGCGAAATCGGCCAAGACTTCCAACGGAATTGCACCGCCCGCGAAACGAGCACCGGTAATTCGAGGCCTGAGGAACGGTTTGATTGTCATATTATCCGCCCTCCGCGTGGTGAATGTTGGCGATGTATTTGATTCAGCGACAAGCCTGTAAGTCTACCCCTAATCATCGTCCACGTGGGTACGCCGCGACGGTATTGCCAGTAATCAAGATCGACGATCCGATATGGGTAGCAGTTGCAACCGCTACAATCGTACGCATTTGGGCAATCTACAGTTCGGATTGCGGCAATCGAAAGGTCGGAGGTCATTTCACGTAACCTCCTCCGGGGATGGGAAAAGCTGCTGCATCAGCCCTTTCTTGTGGGTCTTGAGGGCGGCGAGCTTTTGGGTTTGCGCGGCGATGAGGTCGTCGAGGCTGGTGAGGCAGTCGGCGATGCGTTGTTGTTCGGGGAGCGTCGGCGGCCAGGCTAACGCAAGCGCACTAAACCTCGAACTGCCAAGATGCGCAATCGAGGTTGTTTTGGTCGCTACGTCCGCGAACGTCCCGTCACGCTGGCATTTCCGAAAGGTTTGTTCTGCGAACTCTGGACAGGTTGAACTGAAAGCTCGGAAGCGAAGTAATTGATTCTGCATCGCGCAGCGTCCTCCGAACTCGCCGCGGTAGATCGAAGCGCGGCCAACGAGTTCCAACGATTGCCCTTCGTTCAACAGAATATCCCCATACAGTATCTCAAATCGGCTGAACTCAGCGTCGGTCATTGGCATGGTCAGCACGTCAGATAGATCGATTGCGCCGTCGAAGACGTTTTTCGTTCGCAGGTATGGCCTCAGCGGGCTGGGCGCATTGACCGCCAATGCCTTTCCCGCGAGCACGTCGCCCAGTTCATCGACTCGCTTTTTCTCCCAGTCCCCGGCGTTTTGGAATTCGGGGAAGCGGAGGCGGGGTTGGGTTTCGCCTTCGCGGGGGAAAAGCTGCTGCATCAGCCCTCTTTTGTGGGTCTTGAGCGCGTCCACTTTCCGCGCTTGCGCGGCCATCAGCTCGTCCACCGAACGCAGGCACTCGGCGATGCGTTGTTGTTCGGGCTCGTCTGGCCGCCATGCCGCAGTGGAGAGGAATTGAGTGATCGAGATGTTAAATCGACCCGCTCTTGCGCCTTCATTCACCAAGCCGCCCAATGCGGCATCATGGCTTCCCGATTCGAAATACCATTCCCAAAAGATTGGGTTCTCATCCTCGTGGAAACGGAAGCATTTGTAGATCGGCGAAACAATTCCGCCCGGATACTTGGACAGCCGTTTGATGGTTCCGAAGGTCGATGCCTTTGTGGTCCTGTCGTTGTAGACAAAGTCGTTGCGGAGAAGCTTGAGGTATCGTTCCGCGCTATCTCCCGCGATCTTTTTGCCGAAGTAGTCGCTCTGAAGGACAAGTCCATGTTCACCTGATAGGCTCAATACGTTGTCGCCATCTCCCGTCACCGCCCTGTCAGACACGGGGCGAGCAATCTTCTGGAGTTGAGTTTCTTTCCATCCTTCCGCCTCCTGAAACTCCGGAAAGCGCAGCTTAGGCACCAGCGCGGGTTTGCCATCTTCCTTCGCTGCGGTTTTCTTTTTACTGCTCATACGCGCTGAGTCCTGAGATGTCGCGGCCCCCGGCGCGTTTGGTGAGGAGTGGATGCAGGTCGGCCATGAGGGCGAGTTCAGCCTGAGTGCGGGCTTTCCAGCCGAGGTCGAGCGGGGCCATGAGGTCGCTGAGCTGCTCGCCATCGAAGATCATGCGGTCGAGGATGCCGTCCACGAAGGTTTGCAGGGCGGCGGTGGCGAGGCCGTGCCGCGCGGCGATGTCGGCGAGTTCCTTGGCGTTCTTCTCCGCCTTGAAGCGGGTGTAGCCGTCGCGGATGGCGGTTTCGCTGAGGCCCTCGCCCGCCTTGAGCGTGCCGATGTATTCGGCGATCTCGTCCCGCTCGTTCATGAACTTGGCATCGGCACTGATGAGGCCGATGAGTTCCTCGCGGGTCATCTTCGACTTGCCCGGACCCTTGGCCGAGAAGCGGGCGATGAGGCCCATGATGTAGTCGTAATCAATCACGGCGGAAGCGAAGAGGACGAACTCGAATTCAAGCTGGTCCAACGATTCGGTGGAGTCCGTTTTGTCGCTGCTCTTATCCCGCTGCTCTCTGAGCCTTTTGGCGGTTTCCAGATACTCGCCCCGAAAACCACGATGACTGTCCTGCGGCAGAACCTGCTCGATGGTCTGTTTGTTTTCCTCTGTGAGGTCGGTGTATTGGTCGAGCTGCGTCTTGAGCCGCTGGACTTCCTTGAACTGATTGATGAAGGCGGCCTTGGCTGCGTCTCCTTTGAGATTCGCCACGGCGGACGGCGTGCAATCGAGTCCCTGCGATTTCATGAAGCTGTCGAGCTTCTGAACGGCGGCCTCCAGCTTTTTGATGACCACTGGGGCCTTTTCCACCAGCCAGATTTCCCGCGCCTGATCGCCAGTCTTTTCCCCGGAGAAAAGGGTGATGGCGGCATCCACGGCCTCCTGCTGCTGACGGAAGTCGAGAATGTTGCCGTAAGGCTTGGTGCCGTTGAGCACGCGATTGGTGCGTGAAAACGCCTGAATCAAGCCGTGGTGCTTGAGGTTCTTGTCCACATAGAGCGTGTTCAGGTATTTGGAATCGAACCCGGTGAGCAGCATGTCGACGACGATGGTGATGTCGATCTTGTGATGGGGAACTTTCGGGTTGGCTTTGCGCAAATCCTCGTCCGCCCATTGCTGGTCTTTGATCCGCTTTTGCACATCCTGATAGTAGAGATCGAACTCGGAGATGCGGTGATTGGTGCTATAGCGGGCGTTGTAGTCGGTGAGGATGGCCTCAAGGGCCTTCTTTTTCTTTTCAGGATCGACCTTGTTGTCCTCCTGCTCCTGCGGCAGGTCTTCGGAAAGCTGCTCAATGTCCTTTTTGGCTTCCGGGTTCTCTGCGAGTTGGGCAGGCGTGGAGAAGACGCAGGCGATGTTCAGGGGCTTGAAGTCAGGATCCGTCTCCGCCTTCTGTTTCTGCATCTCGTTGAATACGCCGAAGTATTCGATGGCGTCATTGATGGACGATGTTGCGAGGATCGCATTGAAACGGCGTCCGCCCGTGGCGGCATCGTGCTTGGACAGAATGGCCTCGATGACGGCCTTCTTCGCGAGCGGCTCGCCAGACTTCGGCAGCTTGTTGCCTTCCGGCTTGAAGTAGTCGACGTGGAACCGCAGAACGTTGCCGTCCTCAATGGCGTGAGTGATCGTGTAGGCGTGAAGCCGCTGCTGAAACAGATCGTCGGTCGTGCGCATGGAGGCCTGCGCGTCCTCGATCTTCTGCAACGAGGCGTTGGCGTCGAAGATGGGCGTTCCGGTGAAGCCGAAGAGCTGGGCACGGGGGAAGAACTCTTTGATAGCGCGATGGTTCTCACCAAACTGCGACCGGTGGCATTCATCAAAGATGAAGACGATGCGTTTGTCTTTCAACGGTGCGAGAAGTTCCTTGTAGGTGGGCTGGCCGCTTCTCGCCCGTTGCTTGTTGCGTTTGCTCCCTTCATCCAGTGCGAGGCCCAGTTTCTGGATGGTCGTGACGATGACCTTGTCGGCGTAATCTTCCGAAAGCAGACGTCGCACGAGGGCCGCAGTGTTGGTGTTTTCCTCGACGCAGCCTTCCTGGAAGCGGTTGAACTCTTCCCGTGTCTGGCGGTCGAGATCCTTGCGGTCCACGACGAAGACGCATTTCTGGATGCGGTCGTTCTCCTTGAGCAGCGTGGAAGCCTTGAAGGAGGTGAGCGTCTTGCCGCTGCCGGTCGTGTGCCAGATGT
This sequence comes from Pirellula sp., assembly GCA_031374515.1. GTDB lineage: Bacteria > Planctomycetota > Planctomycetia > Pirellulales > Pirellulaceae > JBKCUI01. The sequence continues at coordinate 29,461 of JANMGH010000207.1, forward strand.
ATCCGTTGCCGCTGTTGTCGTCGATGCACTTCACAATCTGCTGCACGGCATAGACCTGATAGGGCCGCATGATCATCAGCTTTTGTTCGCTGACCACGAGGACCATGTAGCGGCTGATGGTTCTGCCGAGGTCGCATTTTTTAAGGAATCGCTCCGCGAAGGTGTCGAGGTGGGTGATCTTCTTGTTGTCCTCGTCCGCGAACTCGTGTACGGGCAGGAATCGCTCTTCGGCATTGAATGCAAAGTGGCGGGAGTTGTTGTTGGCGAAATAGAACGTCCGGTCCCGATTACTGACGATGAAGAGCTGCATGAAGCAGAGCAGCGTTTTGGTGTAACCGTTGCCGGGGTCGTTCTTGTATTAGACGATCTGCTCCATGGCCCGGCGCGGACTAATGCCGAGGGTCTTCAGCTCGATCTGCACGACCGGCACGCCGTTGATGAGCAGGATGACATCGTAACGGTGGTGGCTGTTGTCCGTGTTGATGCGAAGCTGGTTGACGACCTCGAAGGTGTTTTTGCACCAGTCTTTGATGTTGACCAAGGTGTAGTTCAGCGGCGTACCATCGTCGCGGGTGAAGGCGTTGATGCTGCGCACGGTCTTAGCCGCCGTAAAGACATCCGGCGTGATGATTTCGTCGAGCAGGCGGGCGAATTCGGAATCCGTGAGATGGACGCGGTTGAGCGACTCGAACTTCTCACGGAAGTTTTGCTCAAGCGTCGCTCGATCTCGAATATCTGGGCGAAAAGTGTATTTGAGGCCGTCAAGTCTCTTTAGAAACTCCGTTTCGATGTCTTGCTCTCGAACCTGCGACGTTACTACATCGGTTTGTTTCTTATAGGGAATGTTTGGGGGCATTGAATGAAGCCGCGTAGATGAGAACTGGGAACCAAGTGCGATCGCGAGTCCTTCGTTTTTTATCGAGGTTTCTTCACTGCAACAGGGCGGTCGATGCGAAGCAGAAATTTCTCGAGGTCACTACGTTTGAACAGTCGATAGCCATTCGCGGGATTCTTGTGCATCGGTATGTCTCCTCGAGCCGCCCACTTACGAATTGTGTTTTGAGCCACTCCGATGTACTCAGCGGCAGCAGCAGTATGCAGGTATTCAGTGAGTTTGGTCATATTCGTCTTTCTCCCTGGCATGCCATACAAATGCAGCAAGGCCAGTAGTCTAGCAAACGCTGCACTGTTGCGATATGCTGGAATGTTGCGTGTAACCCGTGAACTCGAATATGTTTTCGAGAATACCACGATCGCTCCGCGATTGTCGACGGACGATTGCAATTTGGGTAGGCGGTGAGTTTCCGCTGCGCATCCAAGCCAGTTCAATGTGTCCTACCGTTTGCTGGCGACGATGGCCCGGTCTATCAAACTAGGAAGGATCCCAATTGGTATGCAGGCCATCGTAAGACCTGTTGCGTGCTTTCTGTGTGATCCTGGAGTGTTTCAATGAGCGATAAGCCCAAGATTGATTTCAGTAAGTTGAATGAGTATTCAATTCCAGCACCGCCAATTCAACGTAAGTCAGCAAATAATTGGCCTACGTTTTCGCAATCCACAACAAGCAAGAAGCGGCAATCTAACCATGCCAATACTATATTGCTTGGAATTATCGCACTTCTATTGTTTGTCATCGCACTGCCGATTTTATTTCAGATGTATGTATGGACCATCCGCATAGGCGCCATTTCCAAGCCAGTAACGCCAACTCCATCCATAATCAAGACGTTTACCGGACCTAGCGTATCGCTTACGAACCCTACTCACGGAATTGACTTAGATGGTCGCGGAGACGCTTATTTCGTAATTAGTGGAACGCTGACTAATAGAGCGCTTTTCGTCGCACAAACAGTGGAATTGCATGTCCGTCGTTCGAGAAAAGGAAGGCCACTTCCTGACTATCAGTGGAATTCTGTTGTAGAGATAAAGGGTGGAATAGCTGCAAACGAAACTACTCAATACACCTTCGGCCTCTCTCGTAACGCACTTAATTCGCGTGACGATCCCATTCTAGGAGACTTTGAATTAATGGAAGTGTCCTTGGATGGCAGGACATGGTTAAAAGCACCGCGATTGCAAAAGCCAGATCCGTTTCATACGCAGTTAATGAAAGCCGAAGTGCCAGCAACCGATAAAGCTAAGCCTCGGCCCTAACGACGCGCCAGCCCGCCGGCGGTATTGAGTTGCCTTTCCCGGTTCGTTTTCGATTTGCCACATTTGACAAGTATGCGACAATCTTGTTGCTGTGGGGTGGTTCCCACAAACTGGCTTGCGACAAACCATCACAAGCATCATGGGTAAACGACTGATCCTCGTTGCACATTCTTACCAGTTGAACGTCCTAGCGTTCGCTGGCGAGGATGGCCCGGTCTATCGAACTAGGAATCTTGAAATGAGTGTAGACAGCAAAGCTGTTCGGGCTAAGGCCCCAACTACCCACCAAAGCATCAAAAGCGCGTGGCTAACGAGGTACCATCAAGAATACGAGTCACTTCCACGCATAACAACTTTGCCCGAGTGTGAACGCGATTTGGAATTCGAGAGGCGTGAGGCAATTCGGCATGAACTACTTGCGTTGCCGGATGCCCCCAAAACGATTGCACTTTCCCCCGTCGAACGAATCAAAAAACAATTTCGTACTTTGTACGGTGTGAGGTGTCTAACGAAAAAGCGATTCCCTGATCGTGATAGGTTATGGGCTTGGATTCAAGCCGATTTCGACCTAAAGGAGATTCCAACTTTTGCTGCCAAGCATCTAAATAGGCTGGCCAATGACCTGAGGATTGCCTTACTGTCAGCGGAACAACCTATTGCACCGGGGCAATTACCTGCGGATCCTCAAAAAGAGATTCGAGCCGAAGCGTTGGCGGCGATCTTGGCCGGTGGTCTAGCTGGGATGACCCAAGCGGCGGTGTCATTGCCTGCCGGTGATCGAGCTGCCGAGGTCATGCGGTCGATGTGCGCGAGCGATGAGACGTACTATCTGTGGTCGGCGGATAGTTGGGTCGATCATCTCAAGGTGGCCAAGAAAACGGTAACGGGCTGCGTTGCGTGGAAGGAAATCATGCAATGGCGAGAAACCCAAAAACGTATTGCGATGCCCGTTAAGACGGCCATGCAAAAAGCTGAATCGAGCCGACGAAAACAACACAAAAAGCTAGCTGAATAGTTTCCGTTTCGGTTTCCAAGAAAACTTTAGAAATAGTTTTAACGTCCAATTCCCGGAGAAAATGCGGTTTTTCAGGAAACCGGGAAGCGAAATAGGAAACCGGGAGGCCATCGGGTAGGAGGACCATTACCCATGGCCAAAGTAAAAACGAAAAGCGAAGTCGCCACTGCTGAACAAATTGCGACACTGATAAGAATTTACCGATCTGCGGTATCTAGCGGCGATAATTCCCTAAGGCGTGCTACGGTCGAGCAATTGGCCAAGCATGGCATCCAAACGGCTGATCTAGCGGCCCCTGGCATTGAAAGTAAAGGGGGTGAAGCATGACCCCGATTGAAATTCAACAACTGGCCGATGCGATTGCCGAGCGGCTAGCTAGTCGTGCTACTGGCGACGTTTATCTAGATGCCCTCGGGGCGGCTGCGTTGCTTGCGTGTAGCGTGCCAACAATTGAGCGGCTAACGAAATCGGGGGAAGTCCCCTCGGTAAAATTTGGCCGATTGCGGCGATATCTGCGGTCTGAACTGCTGGACCTGAAAAACGAAAAAGGGGGCCCTGATCATGACGAGTAATCAAAGCCCCCGGAAGAAATCTAAGCAAGACAATTGTACCGTGGCGGACCTGATGAAAATAGCCTCGGGGCGTTGGGTGGAAATACTGCAAGCGGCTGGAATGCCGGTGAATGCCTTAGATGGTAAGCGTGGTCGGCCCTGCCCTCGGTGCGGTGGGTCTGATCGTTATAGCCCGATGAACGATCTGGCCCGGCGTGGGGCGGTGCTATGTCGGTCGTGTTTCAATGCAACTACTGAGCCCCGAAGCGGTGACGGTATCGCTACCCTGCGTTGGTGGCTTGGCGTCGATGCCCGTGATGCCATCCGGTGGCTGTCGAGTTACCTGGGCGTGACTGATGGCGACTACACCCCGGCGACGGCTAGGCCTATAGAGCGGCGGCTGTCGATCCCGGAACAAGTGATTGACCCCGAGCGTTTCCGTTTGATGGCTGAGGTGTGGCGGCGGAACATGCGGCCCAAGTATCTGCTACGGGCGGCGGAACTGCTGGGGCTGCCGGTGGATCCTCTAGAGCGGTTGGGCGTTGGTTGGTCGGTGGAACATCAAGCGACTAGTTGGCCCATGCGTAATGCTGCCGGGGATGTGATCGGGGTTCGGCTGCGATGTCCCAAGACTGCTAAGAAATGGGCGGTTAATAGTTCGCGGGCTGGCCTGTTCTTTGCCCTTGACCTGCTGACCATCGAACGGCCCGATCGGTTGATTGTGTGCGAGGGGCCAACGGATACGGCGGCCATGTTGTCGGTTGGACTTCATGCGGTTGGCGTGCCGAGTGCCGGCTGTGGAATCGATCTACTGCTTGCATTGTGCCGACGGATACGGCCCGAGTATCTGCAAATTATGGCCGATGCTGATGGCCCTGGGGCTGCCGGTGCCGAGCGTGTAGCGGATGCCTTAGTGATCGTGTCCCCCGTTTGCGTCGTGACCCCGTTAGGCGGTTGCAAGGATTCGAGGGCCTGGGTGGTTGGCGGTGCGGGTAAGGATTCGATTTTGGCTGCGGGTGATGTTGCCCCGGTTCGACGGTTGACTATTCATGGAGGGGCGATCTGATGAGCGAGCTAAGACTGAAAGTATCGAAAGCCCCGGACAATCGGGCGAAAATCGAAGCGTTAATTGCTGATGATGTCGTGGCGGCGGATGTGATTGATCTGTGGTCGGATGCTGAGCGTGATCGATTCGCAAATGCAATTCATGCGGCGGTACCGGCGTTGGACTTGATTGATATTCAACGTGAGTTGTTGAAAATCGATCGTGATAATCTGCCCTCGGTGGTCGGCCCTGATGATCCATGGGGTGAGCCCGTGAGCATTGATCGGCCTAGTGTGCCTGCGTTTCCGATTGATGCGTTGCCTGAGCCCCTGCGTGCGTGGGTGAGTGCCACGACTGAGGCTTGCCAAGTGCCTGCGGATTTACCGGCGTTGCTTGCCCTGGCTGCGAGTGCTGGGGCTGTGGCCCGGCGTGTTGAGATTGTGGCGGGGCTAGATTGGATCGAGCCAATCAATTTATACGTTGCTTGCCTACTCGAACCAGCAAATCGTAAGTCTGCTGTTTTTTCCGCTGCGTTTCGACCATTGCGAGAGATCGAAATGGAGTTGATCGAGATGGCGGCCCCGGAGGTTGCTAAGTTGTTATCGGCCCGGCGTGTCAAGGAAAGCAAAATGAAAAAAGCCGAGAAAAAAGCATGCGACAAAAACTGCAATGAGTCGGCGGCACTTGCGGGCGTTTTAGCGGCGGAACTTGCTGAGGAACCGATAGCTGCAATGCCCAAGCTGTTGGTTGATGATGCAACGGCTGAGGCGGTTGAGATGCAATTGGCGGCCCAAGGTGGTCGGCTGATTTGTGCCGGTGCCGAGGGCGGGCTGTTCGATGTGATGGCTGGCCGGTATTCCTCGGGTGTCGGGAATCTCGATTGTTTTCTCAAGGGACATGCCGGTGATGATCTGCGGGTGGATCGAGTAACCCGGGGTTCGATTGTGGTCGATCGTTGCTGCCTGACGTTGGCTTATGCTATTCAACCCGAGGTAATAAGAGGCATGGCTGACCGGCCTAGTTTCCGTGGGCGTGGTCTGATTGGTCGGTTCTTGTATTCGATGCCAGAAACTCGATTGGGCAAGCGGCGGATAAATACGGCCCCGCTGAATGGCCATGTTGCCCATAGCTATGATGCGTTGGTGCGGCGATTGGCTACGATCGAGAGCGATGGCAATGAGCCGAGGCTGCTTGCGATGAGCCCCGGGGCAACGAGTTGTTTTTATGCTTGGCAAGTGGAGGTCGAGGGCTGGCTAGGCGATAGCGGGCGGCTGCGTGAGTTGAGAGACTGGGGCGGTAAGCTGTGTGGACTGACTGCCCGGCTAGCTGCGATCCTTCATTTGGTGGAAACGGATTTGGTCGAGCCCTGGAATGTACCCATAGGCTTGCCTGTTATCGAGTCGGCTATTGGGATTGCCCGGTGGTCGGTGTTTCATGCTGAGGCTGTTATCGGTCTGATGACTGGCGTGGGCGGTGGTCTGGATGATGCGGCCTATGTGTTGCGATGGATCCGGGAGAGCGAGCGGACTTGCTTTACACGGCGTGATGTTGGCCAATTTGGTCGGAGTCGGTTCGATGGCGATCCTGATAAGTTGGACGATGCTATCGATCTGCTGATTGAGCGGGGATGGATTCGGCCCATTCCGACTACCAAGCGAGCTGGCCCCGGTCAAAAACCAAGCCCGAGGTTTGCGGTAAACCCGGCGATTGCTGCCGGACGAATTGCCCCGAGGATCCTGGCGGCGGATGTAGTGATCGAGCCCCCGGCCCGAGTGCGAGGGTTCGTGTGATGCAAAACGAAACTGGCGGAAAGTATCCTCAGAATACTCACAATGGCCCTGATGATGGTCTGAAAGTGAATTCTGAGGATTGTGAGGACGGTTCTAGGCGAATTGAAACCCTGTTTTCGGAATTGCAAACTGCCGGGGTGGCGTTGTTCATTGAGGATGGCCGGCTGGCGTTCGATGCCCCCGGCGGTTCGATGACCGATGAACTATTGGCCCGGGTTCGTGCCGAGCGTGATGGCTTGCTGGCGTTGCTTCAAGGCGAACAAGCCCAAGGCCCCTCGGGGTGTGTCGTGCATTGCAAGCGGTCGGCGTTCGATGTCTACATTGGGCGAGGTGGCCCTTGGGGAAACAAGTTTGAGATTGGGCAGCATGGATCCCGGGCGGAAGTGATTGAGAAATACCGGGCGTGGATAATCAAACAACCCGAGTTGCTTGCAAGGTTGCCCGAGCTGCGGGGGAAGGTGCTTGGTTGCTATTGTGCCCCGGCTGCGTGCCATGGTGATGTTTTAATCGAATTGCTGAATGGCTTAGATGTTCCCCCGGCGGATCCGGTCGTGAGCCCCTCGGGTGTGTCGTGTCCATTCTGCCGGGGCGAGAGCCTTGAGGATGTCGAGCGGGGTTGGCGTTGTTGCAGGTGCAAACGGCTAGCCTGGGTTTGGTCTGCCGGCGGTTCTATCGTTCGGGCGGATTGTGAAAGGATGGATCTATCGTGGATTTGAAAATGGAACATCTAACGGCGGTTGTTGATTCGAGAGAGCAAACACCATGGGACCTGGCCCCGATGACGATGGAAACGGACGGGCTGAGCGTTGGGGATTATTCGGTTCGTGGATTGGAATCGATTGTTGCGATCGAGAGAAAGAGTCTGGCGGACTTCGTTGGGTGCTGCGGTGGCGAGCGTAATCGGTTTCAAAAGGAATTGGATAGGCTAGGTGGTTGGCCCGTAAATGCCATCGTGATCGAAGCCAATTGGGCGGACTTGGAGTTAGGCCAATGGCGTAGCAAGCTATCGGCCAAACAGGTTCAAGCATCGTTCTGTTCGTGGATAGCCCAAGGCCATCGAATCATCCTCGGGCGTGATCATGCAACGGCGGCGAGTATTGCCCGGGCGATCCTGTTTTATGCTGCGAGGTATCGAGTGCGGGAAGCTGCGGGAATCATGGCCGGCATGCCAAAGTGAGTAAATGTTTTTCATTGTGTGCGGTCGATGGTATCCTTGATGTTGCCACGGCTAGGAAATTCGAAGCCGAAAACCAGTTACCCATACTGGCTGCCGGGGCTTTTCTACTTTATATGGGTTCAACAAATGGGAGTTGATTTGATGGCGAGTATTTCGAAAGAGGGCGGACGGGATTCTTGGAAATTGTCCTGGTACGATGGGCCTAAACGGAAAGCGATTCGACTGGGGGCGATGCCAAAGAAAACGGCAGGGCAATTCCTAGTTAAGTTCGAGGAGTTGCTTGGCGTTCGGCGGGGTGGTGGTTCTATGCCCCAAGCGTTGGGTGATTGGTCTGACGGGTTGGATCCTGAGTTGCGGGGGAAACTAGAGGAGCTTGGCTTACTCGAATGCAAGCGACGTTTGACGCTAGGCGGATTCTGCGATGAATACAAAGCATCGAGAACGAATGTTGCCCCGGCTACTGCGGTGCGTGATCGGCAAGTGTGTACCCTGTTGATAGAACGCTTTGGGGCTGACGGAATGATGGATTCGATTAGCGTTCGGGATGCTGAGGAATGGCAACGATGGCTGGCGACGGATGGGAACAAGCGAGATTTGGAAAACAAAGCCCTTCAAGGGAACACGGTTCGGCGCCGAACAGGTACGGCCCGCCAAATATTCGCAACGGCGATTCGTTGGAAGCTGTTGAAAGACAATCCGTTTGCTGGGTTGGCTACAACGGTTCGAGAGAACAAAGAGCGTCAAGAGTTTGTCACCTGGGCAAACGTGCAAAAGGTGATTGAGGTTGCCCCTAGTACCGAATGGAAGGCCCTGATTGCGTTCGTTCGGCTAGTTGGCCCTCGGGTACCATCGGAACTGGTTGGCCTGACCTGGGCGGATGTGGACTTCGTTTCAAAGCGGATCGTGATCAAGAGCCCCAAGACAAAACACCACGGCGGGGAACACACGTTGCGATCCTGCCCGCTGTTCCCTGAATTGTTGCCGTATCTTGAGAAGTTGTCTGAGTCGGTCGGCCCGGGTGTTGAGGTTCCACTATCTACCCCGGTCTTTCCTGTTGCGTGCGATGCTGGGGTGAATCTGCGGACTGCATTGGCTAGGTTGATTGTGCTGGCCGGGCTGACTCCATGGCAAAAGCTGTTTGTCAATTTGCGATCGAGTAGGGAAACGGAGTTGCTAGCGGTGTTCCCCGTTGCTGACGTGTGTAGATGGTTCGGCCATTCCCCTGCTGTTGCTGCCCGGTTCTATGCACAAGCACGAACGGAAGTTGCTGATAGAGCAAGCCATGAGCGGACTTTAAGCGATACTTTAGTGGGTACTACAGTGGGGACTATTGAGGGCGAAACGGGTACTAAAATGGGTACCATCGGTGGCGATCAAGAGACTAGCAAGAAGCATCAAGAGTGCATTGAAACCCAAGGAAAACATGGGTGTTTGATGGTTCAAGACGTAAAAAAAGGGTCCCTTGATGGAACCCGACAGTGGACGATATTGGACTCGAACCAACGACCCCCACGATGTCAACGTGGTGCTCTAACCAACTGAGCTAACCGTCCTTCGGTGAAATAGGATTGTCACCTTGTCTCGGTCGGTGTCAAGTTCAACTGAATGCAGCGATGGTCAAGTTCTATTCTGGTTTCTCGGCTGCTTTTAACGCTTTGGTTGTCGAAGTTTGGCCTGCCGGTTATGCTTCTCGCTCGGAAAAAAAACTAATTCCAGCTCTGTACGGCCCTTACTCCTGATAATGTCTGACCAAATCCGACGCGTTGTTATCACTGGCCTTGGGGTCGTTTGCCCCCTTGGTCGGGAACTAGAATCGTTCTGGTCTAACTTGATCAATCAAAACTCTGGCATTACTTCGCTGGACCCCTTAATGCAAACCGGATTGGAACTCCCCTATGGAGGGCAAGCGAAATGCTTCACCGGTGATATCGAAAACTTTGGCCCCCTCGAAAAATCATTGCAAAGAGCAATTAAAAAGAACCAAAAGGTAATGTGCCGGGAAATCGAACTAGGGGTTGCCGCCTGCCAAATGGCCTTGAACCATAGCGGTTTGGCTCTTCCCGAAAGCCGAAATCCAGAACGTACCGGAATTGTTTACGGTAGCGATTACATCCTTACTCGCCCTGAAGAATTTTCCGATGGCATTGCCGCTTGTTTTAACGAAAACAAAGTCTTCGAAATGCCTCGCTGGCCCACGCAGGGACGCCCTAAAGTAAATCCACTTTGGCTTCTTAAATACCTGCCAAATATGCCGGCGAGCCACGTTGCGATCTACAACGACCTAAGGGGGCCAAGCAATTCGGTTACCATTCGCGAAGCGAGCAGCGCCGCATCGATCGCTGAGGCTGTTGCAACCATACGACGCGGTGCGGCGGACGTCATGCTCGCTGGCGCTACCGGCTCACGCTTGGAACCGCTGAGGGCGCTTCATTTCGCCGTTTCCGAAAAACTCGCTAGCCCCCGAAACGGGCCGGAGGCAATGTCCCGCCCGTTCGATTCTCATCGAGACGGATCTGTACTTGGCGAAGGTGCAGGGGCTTTGGTCCTCGAAACGCTTGAACGTGCGGTTCGACGCGGTGCAAAAATTTGGGGCGAGATCGTCGGCGGTGTAGGGTCGGCGGTCGGAAGTTCCTTCGGCGGAAAACCCAGAGATTTTGTTCGAATCGCGACCAAGAACGTGGTATCTGGTTTGATTGAAAAAGGCAGGTCGGCCGGTGTTGTGCTCAAAAGCGGTCGGTGTCATGTCCACGCCTGTGGGAAAAGCGAAGTTGAATCCGATCGGTCCGAAGCTCGCGGAATTCGAGATGGTTTTGGGAGTGAAGATATCTCCGTAACTGCAGCCAAAAGTTACTTTGGCAACCTCGGCGCAGGGAGCGCTGCTGTGGAGATTGTTGCCAGTTGCCTCGCAATGGACCGCCAAACCCTGTTTCCGCTGCTTAACTGCGATAAATTAGACAGTGAATGCCCTATTACTGCGGCTGATGCTAACTCTCCGGCTGGGGATGCTTTTATCAGTCTTTCCTATTCTTCCCAAGGGCAAGCGAGTGGAGTACTGATTCGACGTGTCCTTTCGGCTTGACAGTTACGAGCTTCATTCGTAACCTTTTGCTCCTTGAAAAAACAAGCACTTCTCTAACTAATTTTGTTTGAGTATTAAAAATGGCAGTTCCCAAGCGACGACACTCCAACTCACGATCAGGCATGCGTCGAGCGCACCACTCCAAAAAGCCTCGCCAATTGCAAGTTTGCGCCAAATGCAGTACCGTGGTTCCGACCCATACCGTGTGTCCTAAATGCGGCTACTATATGGGCAGAGTCGTCGTTCAAATGGGTGAAGAGTAGTATCTATTTCTTTGGGTTAATCACGATTCTCGTCGTAACGGAAGAGTTGCAGAGTGCCCAACATTGCATTGCTTTTCCCCGGCCAAGGAGCACAATTCCTCGGTATGGGCAAGTGCCTTTTAGAGCGGAGCGAGACCGCGAAAGCTCTTTTCTTGCAAGCTTCCGAAATTCTCGGATACAATCTTGCGAGATTGTGTGTTGAGGGTCCGGAGGAACAGCTGAGTCTTACCAATCATAGTCAGCCAGCGCTTTTCGTGCATGCGATGGCAGCCTTAGCAGATTTCTCAGACCACAACCCATCCATTATGGATTCGGTGATAGCGGTCGCGGGCCTGAGTCTTGGTGAGTATACTGCGCTGGCTTGTTCGCAGGCGATCACTTTTGAAGGTGGTCTCCGATTGGTGCAAGAGCGCGGGTCGGCCATGCAAGACGCTGCTACGGCGGTTCCGAGTGGGATGGTGAGTGTACTCGGTTTAGATCGCGCGCAGGTTGAGGCAGTTTGTGATTCGGCTCGGCAACCGGGTGAAATTCTTCAAATTGCAAACCTGTTGTGCCCCGGTAACATTGCGGTTTCTGGTCATTTAGCATCGATTGAAATGCTTTCAGAGAAAGCCATTTCGGCAGGCGCCATGAAGACTATCCGATTGAATGTTGCGGGAGCGTTCCATACCGACATTATGAAACCGGCGGTTTCGCGTCTGGAATCGGCGATTCAAGCAACCGCGTTCAATAGCGCCAGATTCCCGCTGTTCTCGAATATCGATGCTCAGCCACACACGATGGCGAACGAATTTGCTCCATTGCTGGCAAAACAAGTTGTTTCACCGGTGTTATGGGAGGATACACTTCGCAACCTGATCGCGGCAGGCGTCGATCAGTTTTATGAAATTGGCGCTGGCCGTGTTTTGGCCGGGACGTTAAAACGAGTCGATCGTAAAGCAGCTTGTGAATGTTTTGGCGACTAGCTACCTTTGCCCTCCCGCCGCTTCGCGGGTTAAACATTTTGCCAGACCAACTTGATACGAAAGTGAACTATGTCTAATTCATTGGGTCTATCGGCAGACCTTGCGGGCCAAATTGCATTGGTGACAGGCGCATCACAAGGGCTCGGCCAAGCGGTTGCTGTCCGACTCGGCGAGAATGGTGCGAAGGTGCTGTGTTTGGCTCGAAATGCAGAGAAACTCGCAGAAACGGTGTCGCAGATTCAATCGGCCGGTGGCCAAGCCGTTGCGATTGCTTGCGACGTAACGGATCGAGCAGCCGTAGAGAAGCTGTTTGAACAGATTGAAATCGAATACAAACGTCTGGACATTGTCGTAAACAATGCGGGAATCACTCGCGACACATTGTTGCCGAGGATGACGGACGAACATTGGGATGAGATCATCGCCGCCAACTTAACGAGCTGCTTTTTGTTTTGCCGTGGCGCAACACGAATCATGATGGGCCAGAGGTATGGGCGAATCATCAACATGTCGAGTGTTTCCGGCCTGATCGGCAACCCAGGACAAACCAACTATTCTGCGACCAAGGCAGGAATGATTGGGTTCACTCGGTCGTTGTCCCGAGAAATGGCAAAAAGAAAGATCACCGTCAACGCGGTTGCCCCAGGTTTCATTGAAAGCGATATGACGCGAGCCCTCGGACCAGCTGTAACTGATGAAGTCAAGAAGCGGGTGCCGGCCAATCGACTTGGAACGGCAGATGACGTTGCTGCCTGCGTACTTTTTTTGGCCAGCAAAGCAGCTAGCTACGTAACAGGCCAAGTATTGACCGTCGACGGCGGCATGACAGGGTAGCAGGTTCCATTGAATGACAACTGAACCGACGGTACGCATTGGGCAGCACATTTGTGGAGACTCGAAAAAACTGCTTTTGATTGCCGGTCCCTGTGTCATTGAGTCGTTAGAGCTTTGTTTAGAGATTGCGGATAGAGTCTCGGCAATTTGCGATCGGCTAGATGTCAATTTTGTCTTTAAAGCTTCGTTTGATAAAGCGAATCGAACGAGTGGCGCTAGTTTTCGCGGTCATGGACTCGATTACGGACTAAAAGTGCTGGATCAAGTACGAAAGAAAACGGGGTGTCCGGTTACGACTGATGTTCATCAGCCGGACCAAGCGATCGCGGTGGGTCAGGTTTGTGATTTGTTGCAGATCCCTGCGTTTCTCGCCAGGCAAACCGATCTCTTGGTAGCGTGCGCTGGGACGGGGAAGCCATTGAATGTCAAAAAAGGCCAATTCATGTCCCCAGCCGATATGAAGTACGTTGTGGAAAAGGTGCAAGCGAGCGGCACTGGCGGCGTGATGTTGTGCGAACGCGGTACGTTTTTCGGGTACGGCCGGCTGGTCAATGACATGACTGGCTTACCGCAGATGCGAGCGTTTGGGGTTCCGGTGGTATTTGATGCGACGCATTCAGTGCAACAACCGGGTGGTTTAGGGAGTACAACGGGTGGGAATCGAGCGATGGTTGAGCCACTCGCAAGAGCGGCAGCGGCGGTCGGAATCGACGGCGTTTTTTTTGAAACGCATCCCCGTCCTGAGGAAAGTCCAAGTGATGGCCCGAACATGGTTCCGTTAGATCAATTTGAAAGAGTTTTGGGACGAGTGCTATCGATTTGGCGAACCGTAGCTGCTTGGAACACGTAATTATGTGGATTTGCCTCCGAGTCGTTCGACGCGTACTCCACGCTGGACTGGGCAGGTTCCCCGTGTACGAATCAAATGAATTCAAGTTGTGCGCTGGCGTTCGAGCTGCGCACCGTTTGCATCCGATTTGGTTTGCGATGTGCTGATCAGAACGGGTTCCTATCAACGCAAGCTGCAAAAAATAACTTTAAGTCAGATGAGTTGCGGAAACAATTGAGGCAATTGTTCTACTATGGGTAAAATCGATTCATGAATCAAACATTTTTTTGTCCGACGCCGTTTTCGCGACCTTGCGTTTTGAGTTTAATGGGCGCCTCTTCGATCTCGCTTTTAACGATATTTGCTTTCATCAGTTTGATGGGTTGCGAGAACCAATCAAGCAATCGAATGCAGAAGATTCAATCTCGGCAGACGGCGAACAAAGAGAATCGCGACTCGATTAGGGAGGCCTTTCGCTACTTGCCACAATTGATACGCATGGACCGAACGGCAGCCTTGCGTGAGATTCGATATCAGCTCAACACCTGGTCCAAGAGCGTAACCGAAGCGGGGAATTGGAAATCGTCTGGCCTCCTAGATTCGGTTGCTGGGCAGCTTCAAACGATCGACTTTTCAAAACGGTTGACCAAGCTTGAGTTTGGTGAGCCGGAGTTTGAGTTTTTGTTGCAATGCCAGATGTTAAAAGATGTGAGCAAGTGGGTAGTAGAGCGTCCCTATCGAGACCCGCTCTTCGAACCTTGGTTAGAGAAGCAGAAAAGCGCCATTTCCGCGGACGATTGGAGTCACTTAGAGTCGGCGTTGAAACTGTTTGATTGGTCGGTATGCAATATAGCGATCGACGGCCAACCCAATGATGCGATGCGATTGGTCGGTAACTCCGAGTTGCCGATCAATGATAATGCTCTGAACTACCGACAGTTGCCGTGGCAAACAATGATGTTCGCACGAGGCGACACATGGGAACGAGCTCGCGTCTTCACTCAGCTCGCATTCATTCAAGGGATTGATTGTGTGGTTCTAGCGTTGCCAAGCCAGACGGGTGCGACCGAAAATGCGGCACTTCGATTATGGTGTGTTGGCGTTCCAGTAGCAGGTGAAATGTATCTGTTCGAGCCACAATGGGGGCTTCCAATTCCAAGCCAATCAGGGGACGGGATCGCGACCTTGCGAGAGACGAAAGAGAATCCTGCTGTATTGCGACGCGCGAGACTTCCGGGCCGATTCGATGAGTACCCGGTGGTGCAAACGGATCTAAAGAGTCTCGTTGCGTTGATCGATGTCGAACCATTTGCATTAGGGCGAACGATGCATACGTTGGAGAGATCCATTACGGGTGAGAATCGAATACGGCTCAGTCTGAATGCCGACGCGTTGGAAGAGACGTTAATCAAAGTCGATCCAGCTCTTTCGGTAAGGCTTTGGAATGTCCCATGGCTTGCACACGTATATAACCAGTCGATGCGAGAACGATTGAACGATCAGTCCGCGTTCTCGATGGCGTACGTTGATAAGTTTGGTGTCTTTATCATGGACACGCCAATCAGCCGTGCAAGGAACTTGCATTTCAAAGGGCAGTTTGAAAACACCGTCGAAGTTTCCGGAGCGTTGCGAGCTTACATGGATGTTCGAGTCGATGAGAAAACACTCAAAGACATGCAATATGATCGCGAAATTCAGACAAGTCTCGGAGTCGTCAAAGGCTCGAACGAACCAGCGGAGAATTTTCAGTTTCGCATCGCTCAAGCTCAACAGTTCTATCGACGCTCCAAATTCGATGTTGCCGTTTTTTTAGCAATGTTGAACAGTGACTTGGGGAAACTTGACACATCAAACGATTGGCTGACAAAACGTTTGTTGCAGCTTCCCGGTACGGATCGCTGGCATGCGCACGCCCATTACTTAATGGGTCGCAATTATGAGCAGCAAGGAAATACGACAGCTGCGATCACGGAGTATGAGTTCGAGAATTCGCCGCAAGCAGCAGGCAATCGTATTCGCATTCGAAAAATTCAAGCTACTATTCCAGCGGAGAAGCAATAGGCGACGCCTCGGGATAAGACGACTCGGTATCGTAGGTCTCGTAGATAATAGATAATACTGGTGTGCCGCGCGCTTTGGCTTGGGATTAGTTGTGAATTCAAGTACACTGCATCGGAAAAAGATTCTCGCTGAGGAATAGTAGCAGTGGAAAGACGGTTTCGTTCGATTGATTTTACAGGGCAAATGATCTTGCTCGGTACCGGCACGAGTGTAGGTGTGCCAGCGATTGGTTGCGACTGTTCCGTTTGCACGAGTTCGAGCCCCAAAAACAACAGGACCAGGTCCGGTGCGATTTTGGGGCTTCCAACCGGCAATTTGCTTTTTGACACTTCGCCTGATTTGCGGCATCAGCTTTTGCGTGAAGGGATCGGGATGGTTCATTCCGTTGTATTTACGCATGAACATGCGGACCATTTGCATGGACTGGATGATCTGCGTCTCTTCCCTTTTGTTCTTGGGCATCCAGTGCCGCTTTACTGTTCGGCACTTGTAGAGACACGAATACGGACTGTCTTTGACTATGCATTTGATCGACGTGAACCCACACATGCCGCGGCGGCGCCGCAATTGCAATTTCGTCGCATTGAAACCGACCCATTCGAAGCACTGGGAACCATGCTGCAACCGATTCCCATGGTTCATGGTCCTAATTGCAACGTGCTTGGCTTTCGTTTTGGTAATATTGCGTATTGCACCGACACCAATTTCATTTCGGCATCGAGTCTTGAGCTGATGCTAGGCTTGGACTGTTTGATTTTGGATGCATTGCGTTACGTACCTCATCCGACCCACTTCTCTGTCGAGGAAGCGTTGGCAGTTGTAGAACAGGTCAAGCCTAAGATGACTTATTTGACCCATCTGTCGCACGATCTCGACTACGACGCAGCGAACGCGAAATTACCATCGCATGTACGATTAGCCTACGATGGGCTTCGGATCCCCCTAACATAATCATGTCTCAGTCGCTTTTGAAGGAACGGATAGAACAGACGATCGAGCGACTGCGATCCGATTTGAGTTTGTTTAAGGGATCGTCAAATCATTGGACGGGAGCACTTTCGACTTCGGCACTTTCGACCGCGACCGCCGTGAGCGCATTATCGGTAAGTCGCGATCAATTCCGCGAAAAACCTTGGCCGATTGAGTCAGGTTTTAATGACGACAAGTACTCGCCAATTCGCTGGAATCAGCTGATTGACGGGGGATCCGCGTGGCTTTCGCTCTCGCAAAATCCAGACGGCGGATTTGGAGACACGGATCGTTCTCTATCCAACATCGCGACGACGCTATTGGTTTTGGCGGCTTGGCAATTGGCAGGCCACAACTCGCGATACCCTGAGAAGATATCCCTCGCATGGCAGTACGTAGAGCGACAAGGGAGTTGGGAAGGATTGCGACAGCGCTATGGTGCAGACAAAACGTTTGTCGTGCCGATCATGACGAATTGCGCGTTGGCGGGCATTGCAGACTGGGGCAAGATACCTACGTTGCCGTTTGAAGCGGCCGCATTGCCACAGTCCTGGTATCGTTTTATTCAACTCCCTGTCGTGAGCTACGCCATTCCGGCGCTTGTCGCTATCGGACAGGCTCAGTACTATCATCGACCGCCGAGAAACCCACTTCTGAAAATACTCCGCGCAGCAGCACGTCAACCAACACTTCGCGTTCTTACTCGAATGCAGCCGACGAGTGGTGGATACCTCGAAGCGGTGCCGTTGACAAGCTTTGTGTTGATGAGTCTAGGATCGATTGGACTGGCAGCCCAACGCGTGGCTGTTGAGTCCAGGAAGTTCATTATCGACTCCGTATTGGAGGATGGCAGTTGGCCAATCGATACGAATCTCGCAACTTGGGTTACTTCATTGGCATCCGCAAACTACTTCGATACCGATTGCAGCGGTTCAAGCACGGTGGATGTGTTAGAGTCAGCGCAATGGGATCGCACTATCGACTGGTTGTTGTCTTGTCAGCATTTAAAGCGACATGCGTTTACGGGCGCGGAGCCTGGAGGGTGGGGCTGGACCAACCTTAGCGGAGCAGTACCCGATTCGGACGATACGCCGGCAGCGTTGATCGCATTGAGAAGGTGGTATGATTGCGTAGGTAAACGTCTCGGGCGCGACCCTCGCGACGGATTGTTACTCGATGAACTTAGGTTAAAGAGGGTAATTGGTGCTGCGAGGGCCGGTTGCAGGTGGTTGGTTCGACTGCAAAATCGGGACGGAGGTTGGCCGACTTTTTGCCGCGGGTGGGGGACGTTACCTTTCGATAGAAGCGGAAGTGATTTAACGGCACATGCGATTCGGGCGTTACTTTGTTGGAGGGAAGTGATTGAATCGGTCGGCGGGTTCAATGGGGTAGATTCCGCGATCGAGAAAGGTTGGCATTACTTGGAAAAACACCAGGGGAGCGATGGAAGCTGGCTTCCGCTGTGGTTTGGGAACCAAGACCGGCAGGAAGAAGATAATCCAATTTACGGAACTGGACGTGTTTTGTTGTGTTATAGCCAATGTGACCGAAGCGGCAATTCTGCCTGCCAGCGAGGTCTAGCATATTTGAAGGCGAGTCAAAACACCGACGGGGGGTGGGGTGGTGGTGTCAACTGCCGTTACCCTGGCTTTGGTCGTTCGGTGGGTTGTACCACAAGTACAATCGAGGAAACGAGCGTAGCTTTGGAAGGAATCCTTGCTGGAGGTGGCACAAAGGACCATGCCGACTCTATAATGCGCGGGGTGAATTGGTTGTGTGATGCGATTGAGCAGGAGCACCACCTCGTAAGTCAGCCGATCGGTTTTTATTTTGCTCGGCTTTGGTATCACGAAAAAATGTATCCACTGGTGTTTTCATTGGGTGCCCTGAAAAAAGGACTTGAGTTTTGTCAACGTTAACTAAAGCTGCTTCGATGCCTGCAAGCCAAACACCGAACATCGCTGAGAAATCAGAGAAAAAGACGCGACGCAAGACCAGTCACCTCAAACTAGTACCCGAGACAGCCCAACTCCGAGAGCAGTTGCGAGACAAGTGCCGAGAGGTGGCAGCGCGCATGGACAAGGAAATGCCGCCCACCAAAGATCAACTGGAGGCTATCGCGCGGCGGACTCTAGACGAGCTCGGTATGTCAGAGGGCTACGTTGGATGGATCATGGTGATGATTAGCACCGAGTTCTTTCGCGATGCGGTAGCGGCAACTCCACCTAGCAGACGGCTATTCCTCTTGCCACATTGTTTGAAGCACGCCGAAGGATGTCCAGCTGACTACGATGAGTTTGGCATGGATTGTAAAAAATGCGGTGCTTGCAGCATTGCCGACTTCCGAACCAAGGCCGAAGAGATGGGCTACAAGGTACTTGTTGCGGAAGGATCGCCAGTCGTCTTAAAAATTATTGTTAGTGGCTACGTGGATTCCATTGTTGGAGTCGCTTGTTTGAACGTATTAGAAAAGGCTATTGATAAAATACTGTTGGCCGGGATCCCCTGCATGGCAGTCCCATTGCTATCCAGTGACTGTAGGAACACCAGCGTCGACGAAGCATGGGTTCGAGACATGATAATGGTCCAGCAGCCCGTTGCGGAACAAAAGACTCGATCGTACGTGCATCTCATGCGAGGGGCCAGCGAATTATTCGCTCAACCGCGACTTGATTCACTGGTTGGTCGGCAGCGCAGCCAGGTTCAAATCGACATAGAGGAAGAGAACCCACTACAAGGAGTCGACCCGATCGCTGCAACGGAAGCGTTGTCGACTAACTTCCTTGCACGAGGTGGAAAATATTCGCGGCCTTTTATCACTCTCGCCGCATTTGATGCGATGTCAGGGGGCAAAGCCACTGGACCGAACGGCGATCAAGTTGTGGCGGGATTTTCTCGAGGTGTCCAGAGTGCGGCTTTGAGCATCGAATGTTTTCACAAAGCGTCTCTCGTTCACGATGACATCGAGGATGGGGACGCGTTTCGATACGGTGTTCCTGCAATGCATCAGCAATTCGGCTTATCCACTGCGATCAACATTGGAGACTACATGATCGGCATGGGGTATAGGCTGATCGCTCGAGAGATCGAATTGATTGGATCTGCGGCTGCGGCCGAAATACTGAACTGTTTGTCCTCAGCCCATATGCGTTTGGCAGAAGGGCAAGGAGCAGAGTTGTTATGGCGAGACGGTACCAACAAACGGTTGACTCCATTAGATGCATTGAAGATCTACGCGCTAAAGACTTCGCCAGCTTTCGAAGCGGCCTTGTACACCGGAGTTCGGTTAGCTGGTGACGCAGCGCCCTATGCAGAGCCAATCAAGCAATTTGCAAGGAATATAGGGGTGGCATTCCAGATCATCAACGATCTACAGGATTGGCATGGAGACGATCACAACAAGCTTGCGGCCGCGGGCGACATTTTAGGCGGACGTCCGACGGTCTTGCTCGCGTTAGCCCTGCAGTCCCTTTCAGCCGAAGAGGCCGATCGATTGCTTTGTGTCATGTCAAACGAATCAGGTTTGACCGATTCAGCTAGAGTTTCCGTTTCGCGAGAATTGTTCGCCAAGGGGCGTGTTTTTGAACAAGCGGAAAAATTGATCGACCGCCACCGCGAGCGGGCGATCGAAATTGCAATGGCGATCGAGCCTGAACCACTGAAACGACTATTCCACTATTTAGTAGATACGGTTTTAAGCGAATCGGACTTAAAGGGAAGTCAAGCGCCATTGCCGGTCATCGTGACGCATAACATAGCGATGAAGCGACCCGTAGAACTTTTGGGTGTTGCCGCCGAAGCGACCCATTCCTAAGTTTAGATCCTATCGAATGCAGACACCCTTTGACGAATCATCGATAGATCCCTGCAACGGCAGATGCATATCCGCAGGCGAACTGATCGATATCTATTATGACGATCCTAGTTTGCTTGGCCGATTTGATGACGTGGAAAGTACTGCGATCCCACAGGTGTATCGTGACTTGCTCGATCATTCCAATCACATGACGGTGACCGTTGAGTCACACCACTCGGATAGCGTCGATGTCGAAGTGCTTCGTTCCGATGTTGTGCATGACATTCACCGACGTGAGATATTGCTTCGAACTCATCGAGATCGCAAGGTCGTTCAATACGGTATCGTCAGACTCAACACCAAGTACCTGGCGAACGAACCACGCAAGGAGATTCTTGCGCAGCGAAAACCGCTAGGTCGGGTATTGATCGAGCACAACGTCTTAAGAGAGATCGAGCTGTTCGGCTTACTAAAAGTGGCGTGTGGTCCGTTGCTCGCGAAGTTTTTTGACGTGCAGCCTGGGACTATAACGTATGGGCGAACGGCCTTGATTCATTGCAATCACGAGCCGGCGATTGAACTGTTGGAAGTCGTTCGCCCAAATTGAACTCTTTCCGGCTACGAAATCGGTTGCCAACCTAGTCTCTTGCAAATCAGCACACAAAACATGCACGGCTATCCCTATTGTGATATCGTCAATGTCGCGATTCCCAATCGCAACATTCCCGTCCGCATTTCAGGGAGTGGTATACCCGTTCTGTTGCTTCATGGATATCCACTAGATAGTAGGATGTGGGATCGACTGGTTCCATTGCTCGCGTCAGATCATTTGTGCATTGCACCAGATCTGCGAGGCTTCGGGTCCAGCGTCGAGGAGGCAATGTCCTTTTCCCTGTCAGATCTAGCAGACGATTGTTCAATGCTCTTGAGTGCATTGCAGATCCGAAGGCCAATCTGCGTTTGTGGACTTTCGATGGGTGGCTACGTTGCCATGCAGTTTGTTGATCGCCATCCGCAGCAAATCGCGGTTGTAATTTTGACCAATACGCGTGCCAATGCGGATGATCCGATGACGGTCGCAAACCGCCGCGCAACCGCAACGCGAGCATTGGTGGATGGAGTGCCTGCTGCCGTGTTGCCGATGCTCGATAAATTACTCAGTCCCAGTACCCAAGCCACACAGCAACAGGTGGTCGATTTAGTTCGCTCGATGATGCTTTCGACTCGGTCCTCTACGATCGCATGGGCTCAGCTTGCGATGGCTTTTCGCGAGGACTTCTTGAATAAATTGCATCGATGGGATATGCCAGTTACTTGCGTGGCTGGAATGGAAGATACCATTGTTCCGCTCGAGGCTATGCGGCAGATGGCAGCCGAATTTTCGGGTTCGGAACTGCAGATCGTTGAGAATTCCGCACACTTGACGCCGCTGGAGTGCCCTAACGAATTTGCTAAAATCGTTCGCAAATCCACTTTTGCAATCCGAGGAAGCTGAATCTTTCGACAAAATCGCGTTCGTCGATCTAATTTCGACGCCACTTACCCGTGACATACGAACTAAATTCGCTATTCTCTGAGCATGTCGAAACCCACTTTTTCTGCGAAATGCCCAACCTGTGACCGCTCCTTTATGGTTGACGTCACGGCTGCGCATATGCCGTTCTGTTCCGATCGTTGCAAATTGGTGGATTTGTCCCGTTGGATGAGCGAAGAGATAGGTGTCCCAACGGGTTGCTCTGAACTCGAGGACGACTCAGAACCTGAGCCACCGCCGACGACACGGCAATGGAATTTCGACTAGTCGGGCCCTACCGATTGATCTCTACGCTTTACAACTGACCAAGACATACAGAACTAAATGAAAGACTCACCTGTCGACTCTGTTGCCACCCCTAAGGTCGCCATCGACTGGTATCGCACTGCACCTTGGTGGCGTTTTGCTTCCCAGAGTATTGTGATTTCCTGGCGATCAACCCATTTATTGTTGTGTGCGGCGGGATTGCTTTTGACACAGATGTGGACATGGTTAGCTTACTGGCTGTTTGGTCCAAACGCAGAAGCCGTTGAAAACTGGATAACGTCTGCAGTAGCACCGCAGCCGTGGCTGCCAGAATTTGTGATGCAAGGAACCGAGTCGCCTCTTTCGATTTGGCAAAAATTCCTGTTTCCTGTTTACCACTGGCTTGCTGCGCCGACTCTTACCGGTGCTGCCTATTGCCTTTCCTCGATGATCGGTATCATTGCGATTTGGTCTTTCGTAGGCGGTTGCCTGATGCGTCGCTCCGTTGTCGAGTTGGGGACCAAGATGACTGCCCCATGGGCTGAGAGCATCCGGTTGGTTTTGAAAAGATGGCAATCAATCGCTTGGTCGGTTACCATGCCAAGCGGATTGATTGTCATGATCGCTTTGTTCCCACTGGTCTTAGGCTGGTTGTCAAATGTCATCTGGATTGGTCCATGGCTAGCTGGGCTATTGATGATTCCGATGGTGTTTTTTGCAATAGGTATTGGCTGGTGTGCGGCGATAACCTTATTTGGATTTCCGCTTTCGGTCTGTTCGATCGTGACAGAGCGCGGGGCCGACGCATATGACGGTATTTCACGATCTGCGGCCTATACTTTTCAAAGACCGCTCACTTTAGCGTTGTGCATAATCGCCGCGCAGTTCTTGAGCTCGATCGGAGGAATGTTTCTTTCGGTTGTGCTCTATACAGGGCTCTCTGTCGTTGAAGCCGCATTTGACATAGGCTCTTACTCGTCGCTAAAGGACTTTGAAACGATATTGGGACCGTTGTTGAGGGGCATTGTCCCGTTGCTATTGACTGCATACGGGTTTAGCTATTTTTGGACGGCTGCATCGGCAACCTATCTCGTGTTGAGACGGGACGTAGACCATGCGGAGTTCGACCTCATTGACATGGCCATCCAAGAAACCAAGCCGCTTCCCGAACTGCCAAAGAAGGAGTCTTCGACACGATCCAACGAAAATCTGCCGACGAGTCAATCTAAAGTAGGCTCGCTCCTTCCTGAAAACACTGCAGAGTGACGCACCCAGGCAGTGACGCACCCAGGCAGTGACGCATCCAGGCAGTGAAGCCAATAATCTAACGCTTTGTTTCTGTTGAGTTTTCGAGTTTGTATAGGTTGCAGTGTAGTGAAAGTTGTCAAGACTTTTGGCGATTTGGATTTGCCGAAACTCTTGACTAGATGAGCTACCCTAAAGATCCAAATTCGATTGAGCACTGGTCTCTTCATCCTAACTTCAGGATTCGCAGCATAATATGTCGTTTGTAAGTACCTTGTGAAGAAAGAGTCAAAGGAACTTGGATGCGTATTTTGGTGGTAGAGGACGAAATCGACCTGCAAGAATCCCTTGCGCAAGCACTCCGTGAGGACGGATATGCGGTCGATACCGCAGACAACGGCGAAGACGGACTCTACAAAGCAAAAGTCTGGGAATACGACGTCATCGTTCTGGACTGGATGCTTCCCAAAGTCAATGGTCTCGAACTGCTTCGTCAATTAAGAAAAGTCAAGAAAACGCCCGTTTTGCTCCTTACAGCCAGAGACGCAGTATCCGATCGCGTTGCTGGACTGGACGAAGGTGCTGATGATTATTTGATCAAACCGTTCAACCTCAGTGAACTCCTAGCCCGAGTTAGGTCCATCATTCGCCGGTCCACAGGCCACGCTTCCAATCGGATCTTGATTGGCAGCATCGAAATAGACCTTGCGAGCAAGACCGTACGAGAATCCGGAAATCCAATTGAACTCACGGCCAGAGAGTATGCCATGCTCGAGTTGTTGGCTGTGCACGCAGGCAGGCTAGTTAGTCGAACCATGATTTATAGCCATATCTTTGACGAGAAAGATGACACGCTGTCCAATTTGGTCGATGTGCATATTTCTCATTTACGAAAGAAGCTTGGAAAAGACGTGATCGAAACGCGGCGAGGGCAAGGATACATCCTGCATGTTTAGGATCTTTCGCTCCTTGAGATGGCGATTGCAAGCCTGGCATGCCATTATTTTGCTTTCGGTCATTATCGTATTTGGATCACTATTGCATTGGGAGATGCTGCGAGCACATTGGGATCGCATCGATGATGAGTTGTTGGGCGCAGCGAGAATACTGGAAGGCTCGATGAATGCAGTTCCTGCAACGATTTTGGAAGCGATGGCCAAAGACGTCACAAACAGGTCGGGCCCGCGGCGTCGCCCGCCAAATCCGAATCGACCAAAGCGTGAATTGCCTGACGGTGCGATGCAGCCTGGACCTCCACAGTTAGAACGGCCAAGAGAACGGCCGATGCTTGACTGGATGTTCCCTCGTATTGCGGGAGAGGTAAACTCGGATCGGTCCCAGGAAGAATGGGAAGCCACCATTGAGTTACCACCGCAATTACCTGGCCATTTAGGTCGTCATGACGGGCCGGCGTACTTTGCAATTTGGCGGAAGGATGGTTCCATTTTAACGGAATCGAAATTGCCGCCAGGGACGCAGATACCAACCGACTCTCTTAGAAACGCGATCGATCGAGATCGCTACGCTCGGCAGCAACGAGGTCCATTTCGCGAAGTTTTTATCCGAGGGCCGTACGCGACAACCATTTGTGTTGGCCGTCCGGTGGCAGTCGAACAGGGCAACACGGCAAGGATGACATGGACGCTTATTTTGTCCGGCTTGTCTGTTCTGAGCGTAGGTCTCATTGGTGGCTGGTGGTTTACCAAACGAGCTATCGAGCCGATTGAAAGGATGAGCAAAACGGCTCAACGCATCAGCGCAAACAGCTTGACAGAACGCATCGACGTTGGTGGGTGCGATTCTGAATTGGAGGGACTAGGCGCTTCGCTTAATACCATGCTTGATCGACTGGCACAGGCCTTTGAACAGCAAAAGCAGTTCACAGCCGATGCATCGCATGAATTTCGGACCCCACTGTCGGTCATGCTGGCAAGTAGCGAATTGGCTCTTTCCAAACAACGAACGGCAGATGAATATCGAGAGCAGTTGACGAAATGCCAGCGGGCTGCGACGAGGATGCGTGAACTCGGGGATTCGATGTTGACCTTGGCTCGTTTAGATGCAAACCCGCAACTGGACTTTCAGTTGCTCGAATTGTCTGCATTGATATTGGAATCCATCGAGTTGATTCGTCCGTTGGCCCAGGAAAGAGGAGTCCAGCTCGAAGTCAAAATGGTGACATGCAGTGTTGAGGGGAACCGATCGATGCTGAGACAAGCGATCGATAATTTGCTTTCCAATGCCATTAAGTATTCGGAACTCAGTGGATTAGTAAGCGTTCGTTGCAATGTGCTGGAGAATTCTGTCGAATTGGAAGTCGAAGACAACGGAATCGGCATACCGGAGTCGGCATTGCCTAAGCTCTTTGATCGTTTCTATCGCGTCGACGAGTCGAGGTCACGGGTCGCAGGAGGGACGGGCCTCGGCCTTTCCATCGTCAAAAAGATTGTCAATTGTCATCACGGGGATATCGTGGTCACGTCGCGCGAAGGCCATGGAACCAGCATGCGAGTGATTTTGCCAAAGAAACAAAAGTCTGAACCATTGACTTAAAGCGATTGCGTTAAGTCACCACTACTGAACTTGCCGAAGGACATCTATGTTGAGCCGTGCCGAGCCATTAAGCCTGGACCACTAACATCCCCGCTGGACCTCAAGGGCCAATCGCGTGGGATTCTCGGCATCGTCTCTTCAAAGACTTCATCCAAAACCTAGCTTTCCAGTGGCTCTACCAAAAAGCGGGTGAACGGATTCGAACCGTCGACATACAGCTTGGGAAGCTATCACTCTACCAACTGAGTTACACCCGCACTCTTTCGACTCTATTGTACTACATCGCGATCGATTTCGCAGTTCGCAAGCGAAAACTATAAATCATTTCAGTTGCAATGGTCGGTGAGCAACCGGTTTAGTCCGCTCGTAAACCGCACCCTGTCATTTTGAAGTGGCATGGTATCGCGAGTAACAATCGTTGGCGTCGTTTGAAACTGAAACTCGGAGCCGAGTGTTGACTATCGCCGCGGCCTATTTCGATTTTGGCCGCCGCTCATTTTTGAAACGAATGCAATAACGACAGCGACAAGAACCAATAAAGGCAACATGCAAATTGTCATCGTGATCAAGATGGTTGCAAATACGGAGGTCCCCCGACTCTGATTACTTGCGTTTGGCGTACTGACGGGTATCGCCCTCGCACTCGTGTCTCCACCAGTGGGCGTGTTGTTCTGAGCCGTTGCCCATGCGAGTTTGTTGGGGGAAACGGCAACGATCGCGGTGTTATTTGGCTTTGCTAAAGCACTAAGAGCTTCCTTGGCTGTTGCATCATCGAACGCTTGCAACAGCGAGAAGTCCATTTCGCTGCTCGATAAACCTGAGTCGACCCTCTCGGCAAAGACTTCTTCGATCGCTTTGGATAGCGCAGCTGCGTCATCTGCTCGCCTGTAACTGTGCACGCGCGTTGCAAGCGTATGATCCTGCTTCATGTCCACACCGATTGCGTCTACCACAAGGCCTCTTGCGAGCACATCCGGCAAGTAGGAATCTAATTGTTTCTTGTCGCTGGCCTCGCCATCGGTCACAATGAGCAATCGATAGTTGCCATAAATTTGTTTCTCACGTAACTGCAGTAATGCGTCCGCGCCTTCACGCATTCGCTCGCCGAGTGGCGTGCCGCCATCCGCCTTAACTGCCTCAACTCGTTGAGTCGCTTGAACGACTGACAGTTGTTGCAACGGAACTGCCCAATGCTGTTTCGATCGATCGCCATTGAGCAACATCAAGCCTAACTTGGTGTCGTCAGGGAATTGCTTAAGCACTTGCGTGATCGCCTTTTTGGCAGCATCGATACGACGGACACCACCACCCATCTTTTCGTTCATCGAACCGGAATCGTCCAGTACAATGACAACGTTGTCGCCTGCAATTGCAATGGCGGTCAACAATAGGGTTGCGAGTGCAACGGAGAGCATCAAACGTGGGGCTCGAGAACACATGGGCAAGTTGTTTGCATCCGAAGAATTGGGCGTTAGAAATTGAAGTCGGAAGGGGCAAGAGACTCAGGATTCACTTTGACGATTCGAAACTCGACTCGCATGTTTTCCTTTTGCTCTTGAGGGTTTTTGGGTTTTGCGATTACCGGTTCGATTACACCAGCGCCAACGGGAACGATTTGGGATAGGTCGATGTTGATTCCTTCTCGCTTGGCGTAAAGCTGCAGTTCGGCAAATACATTGTCCGCACGGGATTTTGAAAGATTGATGGCAGCTTGCATGGTAACTGAAGGATCGGGATTCCCTCCGCCAAATGCACCCGACTTAATTAACTCAACGACTTCCTTGGTTCGATTGAGGTCAAGCGGTTTTCCATTCATAAAGTACCGATAGTTTCCAGCTGTGCCATTTTGCTGAATGATTCCTTTCGCGATACCACTTTTGATCAGATCCAACAGGGTTTTGGTCGGGTCCGAGTGCCCTCGAATGATAACGCGAGCGTTGCCGAACTTACTTGCTTCCCTTAGGGCTCTTGAGAAATCCGATCCATACCGATCCGCAGAGAAATCCTTTTGGTCCACTTCGAAGCCGATTGTAAAACTGACGATAGTATTGGTATCGAGATTGTCACCCAAGAACAAGTCGGTCGATTCCGCTGACGCTTTTTCAAACTTCTCGCTCGTCTTAAGTTCGGAGTATTCGATCCCAGCTTGTTTTGCAATCGACTTGTAATCAAAGTCGTTTGGATCGAAGCCGTATCTTCCTTTGGAGTATCCCCAACTGGTGGCAAGATCGAGCGACTCGCCCATTTTGCCCGTAAACCCACTGAGATTTCCTTTGTCGAGAAAGAAGGCCATTTGTCCGGTCAAACCTACGAACGAGCAGTCAAGCAACAGGCCATGCGCGTCCTCTTCCAATGTCGGAATGGTTTCTTTCCCAAAAATGCGTTGTGACAAACTTAAGATTTGCTCGTAAGGCTTAGACATCTTCTTTGTTTCAGAGAAGCCTCGCCTCATTGCGACTAGCTCCTCTGTTGCTTTGAGTTGCCCCGCGACAAATTTGTTTACCCAATCTCTGTTGGCGTCGTACCAATCGCGACGAACTGCGTACACATCTGCAATCGAACGGCTCATTTGCGCCGTGCTATTGACGACATGCGCACCCGCAACGGTACCTTCGGCACCCGTGCCGACCTCCGTTAAGCCTGTACTCAAACCCATCATATCAGGGGTGATGACACAACAAGCATCAATCGTAGCGTCTTTGCGAAACGCTTCTGCTGGACCATTCGGACCAGTGATGTCTTTGGTCCATACGATTGTGACGTCCGATTTCTTGAGATTGGCAGCCCCGAGGGAGTCGTAGAGCAGACCAACGTGTGGGCCACCTTGCTGGCATGCGATCTTTTTTCCCTTGAGATCGTTCAAGCTTCGAATCGTTTTTCGAGCAACGATATGATCTCCTGCACTCCAAGATAATTGCATGATAATTACAGGCTTTGTCTTGGCGTCGGCACCCAGCACTTCGCTCGCCAATCCCATCATGTGCATTGTTCCGCGAAGGAAAGGCGATTTTCCTTGAACATAGTTTCTGACTTGTCCGACAAAATCGTCACCGTTGACCAGCTGAACATCGAGACCCGCTTGTTGAAACACGGACGATGATTTTGTTTTGAGGTCTCCGTTAGCCAAAAAGGTAGCGACGTCGCCTCCCCAAAGGATGTAGGGGACTTCGACCGGGCCACTTTTGGTAACAGGTCCCGTCTTGACCGGTCCCAGCAAGTCAATGAAGCGCTCCTGCGCCATCACTTTAGATGCTAGCAGGAGCATCGCAAAAAGAGAAACGTAATACGCTGTCCGTAAATAGAGTCGAGTCATATTGTTCGTGCTGCTGATGTGAAACCGATCGAGGCCAAATGGCAAAGATCTAAGGTAGTCGGGAGTCATCGTCCTCTAGTGTATCGGATAGATCGGGTAAGTTCGATCCTGAGATTTAATATAAAGTGATGTGTTGGATTCAGGACCAGCCGCGACGCGGGTTAGGCATCGTTACCGGATTCCCTGTAGTTCAAGTAGGCGAATTTCATCTTCCATCAGGGCGCGGTCTTTGTCGGAAATGTTCGGATCCGGCAACAACGACCTTCTTGTGCAGTTAATGAGTGCTTGCAACGTCTGATACCGGCGAGTCTGTTTAATGGCAGGCGACATAAAATCGCGGATAGTGCTTTTGAGATCGTCCTGGTCTTTAGGTGGTATCGCTTTGAATTGACTGCGCAATGCAGCAAAACCCGCCGACGAAAAATCTTGTTCGAGCCCTTCGGTATCCAACCAATTGACAAGCTCTTCATTTTCTATTTTCGTTGGCTTTAGCATCCAACGAATAAAGTCTTTGCGGTCCTCACCGATTGGATCCAGAATCGGAATGATCAAGTCCCCGACGCGGCCTGGACGGCGAATATCCGGCGAAAGTAGATGGATTCTAGCTGTCATTAACAGCCAAATGACCTTGCCTCGCAATTTGGGATCGCTCATCATCCCTTGGATCTTGCCGGTAAGTCGTCGTTCGGTCTCATGGGCTCCTTCGCCCACTCCCCCAAATTGAGTATCCGCTTCGTCCACGAAAATGACGACTTTTTCCAAAGCCTCAAGTACCCGCCGGAGACGTTCAAATATCACATCGGTTTGCCCAAACCATTGGCTCCGAATATTTTTCAAAACCAATACCGGCATGTCAAGTTCGGCCGCAACCGCTTCGAAGATAAACGTCTTGCCTCCACCGATCGGACCGGCGATGGCAGCGCCTGGCAACGCGCGATCGTCCGGCAACTTCATGCGAGGGATCAGGTAAACATTGAGAAACTCCTTGAGCTTCGAAAAACCGATGACGTCTTTGAGCGATTGCGATGGCTTCTTGAACTCGATCACATCTTCGCCCAATTGCGACTGAATGAACTGCTCGACCTGCCGTGTCGTATCCTGACGTTCGATGGGTTTCTGCGCGTAGTCCGCCGCCAATAACAACTGACGCATTGCATGCAGGCTTAACCCAGCAGTTGCCTCTGCAACTGTATCGACCGACTGTTGAACCGAGCGACTGCCAGCGAGCGATCCATACCATTGGATAAAGTGCTTGCGTGAACCAAAATCGGGTGCGGCAACATCAATGGTAACCACTTGTGGCATTCGCGCAATACGAGGATGGATCAAACTGCGAGACTCGGCCAAAAGCAGAACAGTGTCCTTGCCTCCGAAAAAGGTGGGATCGCCAAACCAGTCGGTTACGATCGCAATCCGACGGACTTGCGCATCGTTCATTTTGGAGACATCCCCATCGCCTGCAGGGAGCAACATATCCGCTCCCTCAATGAGTATCAGCAAATTCTCCTTGAGGCAGGTGCGCGAACAAATGGTCAATTGCCGCAGGAATTCGAGAGCTTGAGTGGCGTTCCCAATTGCATCTCGCAAGTACTGGTCGAACTCGCGTCTGCGTAAATCAAATTTGCTGCCATCGTTGAGCACCTCGCGCATAGGAATAGCATCCACAGAGATTCCGTTCTTCCAGGCCGACCAAGCTTCGCGCAGCTTTGCTTTGTCTTCGTCCGAAACTCGTATCGGACCGTTCAGTTCATATACGACTTGAATTAAACCTGGGATTTGGGTTTTAGTCTGAATGAAGGACAGCAGCGGCACATACTGCTTGCCATCGAAATAGAGATCGTAGATGTTGCCCGATATTACAATGGAACGAGCTTGGCCCGAATTGATAATTCGCGCGAGGTGTCCAAAAAAAGGATAGGAGGTCGTTGGTAAGTCTCCGGTTGGTACCTGAATCGCAGCAGTACTCATGGTCATAAAAAGGTTCTTAATATAGGACGATCCAAATCGGATTCGCCAAAGGCAACAAGATAAAATAACATTCGGGATAACGATTTGCTGATTGTAGACGATCCGTTATGCTTTTGGAGCACCTGCTATTCTGGCGGCAAAGTGAAATCGTGAGAACCGTATGCAGATCTTTGTTCAAATCCATTCCGTCCCAGAAAAACGGCTGCCGCAATCGTTCGAGAATCTCGCGGCATTATTGTCAACCATGCCTAACATGTACTTTGAAATGGACGGCTCTTTCGTATGGGTTGACCAACAGATTTTCCGAACCCATCAAATGGATGGGATGGTCTACGATCGAGCAGATAAAATCGAATACGTTGAGATAAAAGGAACCTGCAGTACCCAGCAATGGCAAACGCTTTGCCAATCGCTATGCGGACATGCGATCGGGCCAACGGAGGATTACAGCGTCATCGATACTATATTGCGAGTTCATCGCGTTACCGAAGGCGACTGGACAACTGCAAGCTCAATTGCGATGCAACTCGTGAGGTAGGCTGCCAGCAAATTTTCTCATGTCCCTGGCTTTCCCTGCTGTCCCTGGTTTCCCAGGCTTTTCTCTAATTTTCTTCTCTAGTAATGCGTTGTCCCGTATGCCTCTCGTTTTCTTTGCCATGTCCCTGGTTTTCTTCGTATTGGATCCGTTAGAATGGGTCGGTTGCTACCTGTGAAATGCAGGTGTTCGAATGTAACTCTGTCGATGGCTAGCAACGAATGAAATGTTCCTTCGATCCTCGAAGTTCTTTTTAACACAGTGTATGGCAAAGTTATCGAAGAAAATTTCCAATGGTGGAGACTTCCTAAAGTCCATTACCAGATTGCATGAGCAAATAGTTGCTGCGGAAACACTGTTAAGGAAACTTCCGGGTTCACGATCTGAGCAGGCGAAGATTTGGTTCAAAGACTTGTTTCAAACCGATGACCCAAATGATATGGGCTCAAATCTTGAATTCACTGCGGAGGCGGGCATTTGCGTTCGCCACCACTACTGTGATAAAGTCGCAGGAATCGAGACTTCACAGTTAAAGCAATTGCAGGAGTTTCCAACCATTGTTCGAATCGAAATTGCAAAGAGAATACCTGAGCTAATCCAAATATCGAAAGCAGCCGTGGGAAAGGTCGCAGCAGACGCTGAATCGGTAGCCGATAGCATCGAACAAGCGATTGCGGAACACAGGGTGCATTCTAAGTGCAAGATTTAAGGGAGTGGCAATCGCTGCAAGAGGTAGTGGAACACGCAGGGTAAGCTTACCGCGTTTCCAGCCAATGGTTTCCTATTAGTTTGGGACGCCGTTCCCAGTCGCAGTGCGATTATCTTGAATGACGTCATTTTTCAAAACTGCTGAAGAAAAATCGACCACAGTTGGCTCCGCTATTGGCTCATCGTATAATGGAAAGGTCTTGGTTTAAGCTCGCGCAGAAGATCTTACGCCACGCATTGTCTACTTGATATCCTGTGAATGGTTACGGTGGGAACATGAAGAACTTGCTTTTGATGATGATTTTTGTGATTGGACATCAGTCGTGTACCTTTGGTTACGATCTCGGCCCTTCACCGGGGCAAAGGCCTAAACCACAAGCCAAACCAACCGATCGATCCCAGAGCCCACCTGAGATTGCGACGATCAAGCTCAAAGACCTAAAGAACTTCGTCATTCAGATTGACAAGGATGCAAAAGAGGCGAGGCTGATCATCCCGAATTCGCTCATCCGAAGTCTTCAAAACGAAATGGGCACGTCAGGTAGCTTTTTATCACCCAACCTAATCAATGACCAACCGACTGTTTCGCGAATTGGTACCATCATTGGGGGCTTGTTGATGGCTCTTTCGTTTCTATTCGGTGGGTTATGGTTGATTCGCCATCGTAAATTGTCCGTACCCAATAGGGCTGTCATTGCGTTCATCCTATCGCTCACCGGAATCGGAACAGCGTCGTTGGTCTATGCGAACGCTGGACCGCCGCCGGAAGTAGGCGTCATAACCGGAAAGATATTCTCTAGTACCGTTCAGGCCTCCAAACAAGCATTGGGCGAGATCCGAATCGAAACAACGAACGAGGGCGATTCTATCAAATTGATTGTGCCTGACTCCAAGTAGGATCAATGGAAGTAACTAGAGACACATTGCGACGAGAACATGTTTCGAGCGTTGGAATCAACAGTTCGACGATTTTCCTCATTGTCTTTTTGGCATGCGCGACGGCTACAGCCATAGCTATCGGCGCTTTTCCTTTACAAGCATCGATTGCGACGATCTTCTTGTTCGCAGGGCTACACAACTGGCTGGAATTTCGATACTTTGTTGGGAGGATGCCATTGCGTTGGGGCCGATCCGCTCCATTCTACTCCATGGCGATTGGCGGAGTTTTTTTCCTCGCGGGGCTCTATTGGATTGCGTACGTTGGTAGTGGCACATGGTTATGGAATAGCAGCGGATGGAGTCTGTTCGCC
Source organism: Pirellula sp. (assembly GCA_031374515.1). Lineage (GTDB taxonomy): Bacteria > Planctomycetota > Planctomycetia > Pirellulales > Pirellulaceae > JBKCUI01. The sequence goes on from JANMGH010000207.1 coordinate 63,341, forward strand.
TCCGTTTGGAATTCCCTATTGATCGGCTGGTTGCTTGTTTTGTATTCCCTACGGAAGCGCAACGCAAAAGACAATCACGCTTGGTTACCGCTCCTTTCGGTTGCACTTCTCATGTCGTCAATTGCATGGTTGACACCGTTGTACTGCAGTTTAGTCTTGGTTTTTTTGCATCCACTCATCGCCATGTGGTTTTTAGAACGGCAGATTCGTCGGACCAAGATTCAATGGTTACGAGCGTATCACCTATGCTTGGCATCGATTCCATTATTTCTAGTTGGACTTGCATTCTGGTTAAGCTACCAACCGAATATACCGGACGACAATCCACTTTCCTGGAGGATATCAGAACATGCCGGCAGCCAGTTGTTTCCTATGGTTTCGAGTCATCTTCTGGTAACCATTCACGTGTTTCTTGAAACGATTCATTACTTTGTTTGGCTGTTGCTCATTCCCTTGGTGGATCGTCGCTCTATTCCCTGGCGCTTCAGTCAGATCCCTTTGTTTTCGAATTCGCGTGGGCTTCCGAAGGTCATTTCCAGCCTCTTTGTAATGGGCGCATTCGTCGCTCTCGCATTATGGATTAGCTTCTCCGTCGATTACGTAATGACGCGAGATATCTATTTCGCGGTGGCGATTCTACATGTTCTTGCTGAATTTCCGTTCCTAATCAAGATGTTGTGATCAGCATGCAGAGTTGGATCAATTCGCTTTCCCTAGCAAATCCATCAATCGATGACTTGTGGCGGTTTCTTCCGTTTGGGTATTTGTTGACGGTACTGATAGAATCTCCGTTGCTTTTGCTTTTCCTTCCCAAGCTTTCATTGCGCCAAAAATTGTGGAACGGAGTTTGGTTGACCGCATGCACTTATCCTATCGTCGTACTGGTTCTACCCGCTTGGATGATGCTGTTTTCGCGGGGCACCTATTTGCTGATTGCAGAGACCTTCGCGCCGTTGACCGAGTGTTGGGTGTTTTGGCTTGCAAAGCCAAGCATGCAACCCTACGAAAGACGGGATTGGGTAGTCAGTTTCGCAGCAATAATCTTAGCCAATTTGGCCTCCTTCGTTGTTGGCGAGATTCTTTGGAGCAATGGCGTTCGTTTCTTTTGAGCTGCGGGCGCTTGGCATATTTCGAAGCCGTTGCGTGTACTTGCGCGGCTAGCGCCGACGGCTCATTGTGTGGAACGAAGTGAGCGACATTGGCCCCTGAACCCGCAATCACGCTGACGAATGATTTCACCCCTATGAAGACAATTCTCGCTGTTCTTTTACTCATTGCGTGTTGGTGTTCGCAGTTGCTTGGTGAGTACTCCGGACTGCATTTGTCCTGGCCTACCATTCGAGGGCCTGAACTCAATGGCCTCGCCATTGGAAATAACCTCGCTGATCGTTGGCCAACGGGGGGACCGCCGGTCCTATGGACGAGGGAGCTTGGACAGGGTTACTCGTCATTCATCGCTTGGGACCATCGCGTCGCAACACAATATCAGAATCTTGGAGGCCAATACGTTGTTTGCCTCAACGCGGATAACGGAACAACCATTTGGCAGCATCGTTACGGTTGGCCCTACGACCCAGCCGGTGTATACCCTGGCCCTCGCTCGACGCCAACATACGATATGGGTTTGGTCTATTTTACAAGCCCGTCTGGTTTGGTTGGGTGTTTGAAAGCCGAGTCCGGAGAACTGGTTTGGTCGGTCGAATTGGAAAAAATGTTTGGGATTCGTGTTCCTGGATTCGGATACGCATGTTCGCCGATAGTCGTGGACGACAAAATTATTTTGCCCGTTGGTGGTCTCGACGCAAGCTTCGTCGCAATCAATAAGCGAGATGGCACAATTCGATGGAAATCGTTAGACCTCAAGACTTCTGAGGCGCCTCGCAGGAAGAGCAAGCGAGAATCTTCCGCAAGCTATTGCTCTGTCTATCCCATTTCCTTTCGAGGTCGAAAGTGCATTGTTGGTTACCTTGAGAACTCATTACTTTGTTTCGACAGCGAAACGGGGGAATCGCTTTGGAGGCACGAATTATCAAGCGGCTATGACGAACACTCTGCATGGCCCATCTACGACGAACCCTACTTGTGGATTACAGGTGCGTTTCAACGTGGTTCGGAACTGCTGGAAATCACTGGCGAGCCTAGCCGTCCAATTAGAACCGTCCGACAGCGCAAATTGATGTCCAACGATATCTTTTCTAGCGTTCTCTACGATGGGGCCTTGTTTGGTTTTGATCTTCACGAGGCTCAAGCGAAAACACATCGCACCAGTCGTGGAGTTTTTCGATGTGTTGATTTTCGGACTGGAGATGCGTTGTGGTCGAACGGAAGCGGTCGACTACAACGGAATTCTCTCAATGCTTCCGGTGACGTCGGAGTTGTCACCGCCAACAAAAATCAAGAGCTGGAAGTTGGTCATGCGACGGTGCTTGTCGCAGATGGCAAGCTGATTTTATGGAACGATTTGGGCGAGCTAATACTGGCCAAAGCTAGTCGGGAGAGGTACGAGGAGCTGAGTCGAACATCCATCTTGGGCGGGGAGATCTGTTGGACTCAGCCAGCGATGGCTCGTTCACGACTCTACATGCGCAATCATAGTAGAGCAGTCTGTGTTTACCTTGGTCCACCCGAAGCACTGGAAGATGAGCTCCGCGAGAAATCGATCGCCGTGAGTCAAGTACCCCACGGCAAATTTCGAGATATCGCAGGAATACTGCTAGGGGTCGAGCCTGAGTATCTGTTTGACGTTCCGAGTTTAGATTGGCTTTGGAATTGGTATTGGCTTAGTTTGGGAATCCTCGTCGCTTCGTTTTTCTTAACGCAATGTCTCTTTCTCATATTTCAGATCGGCAAAAGAACAACTGCGAAGCCCGCGCCAGCATCCATTGCGTTGTTGCGACGCGGCGACGACGTGGCATTCTTTGCGATTGCATTCGTATTCGGTGGACTAGGAACCACTTTCTTAAGTCGTTTGACGCAGGAATTTGTATTTACTTGGCCTGTCTGCTTGTACGTCGCTTGGTGCATCGCGATTGCGAACATGTCAAGCCGTTCTGTGAGTCGCAATCGTTGGCAGAAGTTACAGTCGTCTAGCGCGGCAGTGTTTCTGCTCTCGGCCTGTTTCGTCTACTTTTTGCTATGTCGAAGATTGAGCTTAGTGTTTGAGTGGGTTTTTCTCGCAGGCTTTCTCGCTTCTCTTCCATTCGAATTAGCATCGAAGCATTTGCTGGCAAAGAGTCGAATGACGGTTGCCTGGCGGTTCGCAATGACATGCATCGGATTCAGCGCCTATTTTTGGGCGTCCGCCGCGATCTTATTTTTGAGGGGGTAATTCTGTCTACTGTCTTATTCAGCGGCATTGTTCCCATAAGCCGCATCACTCTATGGGACCAAAGGTGTGCAATGTGTTGAGATAGCAGAGAATGAAGGTAGCCGTGAATGGTATAGCCATCGTCGCCGTCGTCGTTGTTGTCCTTCTCGTCATCGTCTCAAACTTCGTTGGGCTCCGCGGCCTCTCCGATCGAATTCTTGGAACGGTGATCGTCTCAAAGTGAAGCGAGCAGTCGTTCACCAGCTCGCATTCAATTTAGTAAGGCGAGTTGGCAACAGTGGATATACCGGTGGGGAGAGGCTCCTGCCGAACCCAAGCCAGCTCGGCCGGAGCCTCGCTCTCCCATTAGAACCCTTGGCAGGTAGTTTTCACTCTGCTGCTCGCCCGGACAAACCGGACAATGTCTGCAGGGAGGGTCGCTCGAAGCGAGGGGAGGATGACGGTATGACGGTCGCTAGTTGGCGGTCGTTAGTTCGATCGCGCACGCTTCCGGTTCGGAGGCTTCCTGCTGATAGCTTTCCAAAGGCGGGCATGAGCAGACCAGGTTCCGATCTCCATAGACATTGTCAACGCGTCCCACGGGCGGCCAATACTTTACCCGATAATCCATAGTAGGATCGGGACAGACCGCTTCTTGTCGCGAATACGTTCGAGGCTTGTCTTCTCCAAGAATTGCATCCAGCGTGTGCGGAGCGTTATGCAACGGATTGTTGTCCACCGGCCAACCGCCATCTCTGACCTTTTCATACTCGGCATAAATCAAATTCATCGCTCTGCAAAATCGTTCGATCTCGAAGAGTGATTCGCTCTCGGTTGGTTCAATCATTAGAGTGCCGCCAACCGGAAACGACATAGTGGGTGCGTGAAAACCGAAGTCGATCAAACGTTTGGCAATGTCGTCGACCGATACATGACCATCGGTGTTCATGGGGCGAGTATCAATGATGCACTCGTGCGCAATTAGCCCATGTTCTCCGGTATAGAGAATTGGATAGTTGCCTTTCAATCGGTGGGCAATGTAGTTCGCGCTGAGGATGGCGACTTGAGTTGCTCGTCGAAGACCGGAGGCGCCCATCATGCGAATATACATCCACGAAATCGGCAAAATGCTGCCGCTGCCAAATGGAGCGGAACTAACGATTGGTCCCTTGCGGGAATCATGAATACCGTCTTTTGGCAAGAACGGAGCAAGGTGGGCACCTACTCCTACTGGCCCAACACCAGGGCCGCCACCGCCATGGGGAATGCAGAAAGTCTTGTGAAGGTTTAAATGCGAAACATCGCTGCCAAACTTGCCAGGCTTTGCCAAGCCAACGAGGGCATTCAAGTTTGCACCATCCACGTACACTTGCCCGCCACAAGCATGGATTTTTTCGCAAACGGATGTCACGCCTGCTTCGAATACGCCGTGCGTTGATGGATATGTGATCATGACCGCTGCAACGCGATTAGGATACGCCGAGATCTTGGAGTCTAGGTCCTTCAAATCAACGTTTCCAGAATCGTCACACTTTACAACGACCACCTGCATGTTTGCCATTTGGGCGCTGGCGGGATTGGTGCCGTGCGCGCTGCTCGGAATCAAACAGATATTACGTTCAAAATCGCCACGCGATTCGTGATACTGTTTGATTGCCAACAGGCCAGCGTATTCTCCTTGAGAGCCGGCATTGGGCTGCAAGGATATTGCATCGTAGCCGGTGATTGTGCAGAGCATTGACTCCAGCTGATCGATCAAATCGCGATAACCCAACGACTGATCCGCGGGTGCAAGGGGATGAATGCAGCTGAATTCGGGCCAAGTCACCGGCGTCATCTCGGTTGCCGCATTGAGTTTCATCGTGCAGGATCCAAGTGGAATCATTGCTCGATCCAGGGCGATATCCATCTCCGAAAGGCGACGCAAATAGCGCATCATTTCGGTCTCGCTCTGGTACTGATGAAACACTGGCTGCGTCAAAAAGCTATCGCTTCGGAAGTTCTCCCTAGGGAGGCTGCTTTCATCAGAAGATTCCAGTGTCGCGCTACCAAACACGTGCAGCAATTCGATCAGATCCGCCTCCGTGGTGGTTTCATCGAGCGAGATACCGAGATGAGTTGGGTCGATTTTGCGAAGGTTATAACCGGCTTTGACGGCGGACCTGAGAAGGCGATCGGTATGCGATCCCGTTTCAACCGCAAGGGTATCAAACACATGTTGGTTTACGACATGAAGCCCCATTGTTTCCAATGAACGCAGTAACCTCATTGTCAAACCATGGACGCGTCGCGCGATCGCGCGCAATCCGTCAGGACCGTGGTAGATTGCGTAAAGCGTAGCCATGATTGCGAGCAACGCTTGGGCTGTGCAAATATTGGACGTTGCTTTTTCTCGCCGAATGTGCTGTTCGCGGGTTTGCAAAGCCAGTCGAAAAGCGGGCTTTCCATGCGAGTCGATAGACTGACCTACCAATCGACCCGGCAGCGTTCGTTTAAACGCATCCTTGGTCGCAAGAAAAGCTGCATGCGGACCACCGAAACCAAACGGTACACCGAAGCGCTGGGAATTGCCTACGACGACGTCTACGCCCAGTTCGCCTGGAGATTTCAGCAAAGTCAGAGCCAATAGATCCGTAGCCATAACTACCATCGCTTGGTTTTGATGCGCTGCGCTAACGAGGTCTTGAAAGTTGCCGATGGAGCCATCCGTAGCAGGGTACTGCACTATGGCCGCAAACACTTTGCTCCAGTCTGTAAGTACTTGGCGTTGGTCAAAGAGTTGCACTTCAATTCCAAGCGGTTTTGCTCGAGTCTGTATCAATTCAATCGTCTGTGGGTGACAAAGCGAAGAGACCATAAACCGATTGGCGGTCGTCTTGCAAGAGCGTTGGCACAGCGTCATTGCTTCCGCAGCAGCAGTCCCTTCATCGAGCAGGGAGGCACCCGAAATATCCATGCCAGTAAGTTCACAGACCATTGTTTGGAAGTAGAAAAGGAGTTCCAATCGGCCTTGCGAAATCTCAGGCTGGTAAGGGGTGTAGGCTGTGTACCAAGCGGGGTTTTCAAGCACATTCCGCTGAATCACTTTGGGTGTAAATGTCCCGTAGTAGCCCTGTCCGATGAAGCTACGAAGCACCTTGTTCCTGTTTGCAATTTGCCTCAATTCGGCAAGAGCATCTTCCTCGGTAACGCCTGGCAGAAGATTCATCGGAGAATTGTCAGCGATGTTATCGGGCACAACCGCCAGTGTGAGTTCATCGAGCGAACCGAAGCCAAGCTCGGCGAGCATGAGTTGGATTTCGCTGTCGCGAGGTCCAATGTGTCTTGAAACAAAGGGCGAAAAACAAGAACGTTCTGGCTGAATCATGGGGATACCAAGGCTTTCGGGGACAAACGAAAAAGGCAGCTGGGAATAAGGGCAGTGAAAAGACACTGTCCAGATCCTCAACTCGGTTTGCCCCTCTGTCCTGTTACCTGAGAGATCTCGGCTTGAAGCCTTTCCCCTTCGGTGGATTCCATGGCTGCCTTTCAAAGCAGTTGAATCGCTCTCCAGAGACGATTTTTGTGCTGGCGGTTCTTGATGCCTGAGCGGTTCAGGGCCACTTTGCGCCTTCGGCGTTTCGAACGATCCTAACGGTTCGCTCAAAATCTCTCCCACCAGATCACGATCGTGCAAGCATTGTATTCGCCCAGGCCACCCCGTTTCAATACACGCCAGGTCTGAATCGGTATTCTTCGCGTGATTTCTTTATGGCGTTGAATCGGAAAATCCGTTACATGAGACAAAGTGAAAAGAATGTCGAAACTTTTTGAGGTTCAACATACGCACAATGACAACTGTCCAACTTCCGAGACTTTCTCAATCCCCGTATCTTGCCGCCTGCTTTGCCGTTTTTTTGGTTTTTTTTGCGCCTAGCCAGTCGTTTAACGCCGGATCCATCGCCTTTGCTCAAGAAAGGACCGAAAGTTTGCTTAGCCGGTTCATGAGCAACCGAGAGAACTCCAACTTGCAAACTGCGGTGACTGAGAATTTAAAGCAAACTCTTGCGCCGAACGCAGCCACAGAACAACTTGCCAGCAAAGTTTTGGGGGGACCAGAAGCTTGGCTCAGCCCTAAGGGACTATCGAGTTCACTTCAGATCCTGCTATTGCTAACCATCCTCAGCCTCGCACCCGCTATATTGCTGATGACCACCTGCTATGTCCGCGTGATTGTTGTTTTTGGATTATTGAAGCAGGCACTTGGGGCTCAACAATTGCCGCCCAGCCAGGTTATCACTTCGATTGCGCTGTTCATTACGATCTTTGTGATGAGTCCCGTTTGGACCCAGGTTTACAACGAAGCGATCGAACCTTACACCAAAGAAGGGAGTCAAATGACGGCTGTCGATGCGTGGGAACGGGGCGCTGCGCCGATCCGTGACTTCATGGCTCGGCAGATCAACATGGCAGACAACAAGGAAGATGTCCTGTTGTTTTACAGTCGATATTCACCTGGCAGTCCTGAGCCCAAGAACTTTGATGAAGTTCCGTTGCAGGTATTGTTGCCGGCATACATGCTCAGCGAATTGAAAACGGCGTTCTTGATGGGTTTCAAAATCTATTTGCCTTTCCTAATCTTGGACATAGTCATTGCTTCGGTAACCGTTTCGATGGGCATGATGATGTTGCCGCCGGCAATGATCTCAATGCCATTTAAGCTGTTGTTATTCGTCTTGGTAGATGGGTGGCGTCTTGTGGTAGAAATGCTACTAGACAGCTTTGGTACTTTTTCTGGTTGATTGCAGTAACTAATATAGGTTGAACACGATGTCACCAAACGAAGCTATTGACTTAGTTCGCGAAGCCATCTTGATGTCTTTGATCGTTGGCGCGCCGTTGCTACTTGTCGGTGTCGTCGTCGGCTTGGCAATCGGATTAATTCAGGCACTGACTCAGATTCAAGATCAGACGGTTAGCACAGTGCCTAAGCTCGTAGCGATGACGCTGGCGATCATCGTTTGTCTACCTTGGCTGACCGATCGCATGCTCGATTACTCCAAGAACGTGCTCAGGCAACTCCCGCCCCATCTGTCTGAGAGATAGGAACAGATAGGATCCCCGATGTCTAGTGGCGATTTGATAGCGTCGTTGTTATACGGTCCCATGTGGACCTTCCTGTGCGTACTCTGCCGGACGGGCCCTTTGCTTGCGATGATGCCACCGATCCAGGGTTCCGCGATCCCAAATCGAGTCAAGGTGTTACTGGCTTTAATGATCGCAATGTCGGTTACGCCACTTGTCATGTCCAATGCGACACCCTTGCCACTTCATCTTGCAGGGATTGTGATTGGTCTTTCCAAAGAGTTGCTACTTGGGCTTCTTTTTGGGACTGCCGTTTTGATGATTGTTACTAGTTTGCAAGTGGGTGGCCAAGTGATCAGCTCTCTGGCAAGCATGGATGTTGCTCAAGCGGCCGACCCGACGACACAGGAGACAGTCACAGTCGTGAGTCAAATGTTCTCGTGGGTCGCGATGGCCTTGTTTCTGACCCTTGGAGGGCATCGCATGGTCCTAGGCGCCTGCCTAGACAGCTTTAGCCATTATCCGGCAGGTGGAGTCCTTGCCGAAGAGCAGTGGTTAATGCACTTGCACGATCTGCTTCGACATAGCATTTCAGTCGGAATGCGAGCGGCCGCTCCGCCCGCAATCGCGTTGTTGTTGGCCAACTTTGTCACCGCTCTGATCGGTCGAACTCTACCACAACTCAATATTATGGCGATTGGCTTCAATATCAACGTGACAGTGATGATCCTCGTACTAACCATGTCGATGGCGAGCATTGGTTGGGTTTTCCAGAACGAGCTAGTCCAGTGGATTGAATTGACAACCTCTTTATTCCCCGTTGGAACCGAGGTATCACGTGGCGGATAGTGGCGGTGAAAAGAAACATGACCCGACCGACTACCGTCGTCAAAAAGCTAGAGAAGAAGGGAACGTCGTTCGAAGCCCCGACTTGACGTCAGCCGTTTTACTTTTAGCAGGGGTAATGCTGCTCGACTTTACTGGCCCGCAGATTTTCCGCATGATGGTGGAGCTCATCCGAGAAGAAATAACAAGTCCGCTGGATTGGCATTCAGATCCGCGAACTGCGGTCTTGCAGGTTGTACGTCTTATCGGTACGGGGAGCCTCGCCATGATACCGTTGCTTGGCGGTGTACTGTGCACGTCGCTTGTTGTGCATTTTGCACAAGTAGGTCCTTTATGGTTGCCCGATAAACTCGGAGTTGATTTTACACGAATCAATCCAATTCAAGGATTCCAACGCCTTTTTACGATTGTAAACGCTTCAAAACTCGGATTCGGTTTGTTCAAAATTGGCTTGGTGTCAGGAATTCTGATGATGGGGGTCTGGTCCAAGTGGGATTCGATTTTGGCATTAGGTGCAGGCAGCGTTGAAACCGTTGGACAATTTGTGTGGTCGACGATGATTGAACTTTGTCGCAACGTCGCAGCCGCTTTGCTGATCCTCTCGGTCATCGACTACGCTTTTCAAAGATGGAAATACGAGCAAGATTTGCGAATGACCGACGAAGAGCTCCGAGAGGAAATGAAGATGATGCAGGGCGACCCGCAAGTCAAATCCCGTCGACGCAGAATCCAACGGGATATCGCCTCACAGAGACTAACTGCCGATGTACCTAAGGCCGACGTGGTCGTTACGAATCCTACGGAGTTGGCGATCGCATTAAGGTACGATCCGCTCACCATGAAAGCGCCTATCGTTGTCGCAAAAGGTGCAAGTTTGGTGGCCGCCAAGATTCGTAAAATTGCATTGGAACACGGCATCCCGATTGTGGAACGAAAGCCCTTGGCCCAAGCTCTGTTCAAACAAGTCGAGGTAGGGCAAGCGATCCCGCTCAGCGAATACGCGGCTGTGGCAGAAGTGTTGAAATACGTTTACCAAGTCCAAGGCCGATCGATCTCGGATCTCACCAAAGCGTTGAAGTAAGGTTAATGGGATTAGGCGTAAGGTTTAAGGGATTGGATATGAATCTTGAGATTTTGAAGCGATGCAGTGATGCCCCGCTAGAATCGCAGTTGTTTCACTGGTAGCTCAAGCTGCAGTGTCAACCACGCCAGTCCTGCGATTGCAATCGGCACTAAGGCCCAAAGCAAAAAATGAAAGCGTCCCAACCGCCATTGCAGTGAATCAACGCCCAGAACTAACGAGGTCGAGTCTTGAATTGGACGCGGATCGATCGAAAGCAAGAGGAAAGTTCCTGCTATCAGTTCGACAAAAAACATAATGGATGTTGGCAATCCCACCCGAGGAAGCAGCATATAAATCGCCATTACCATCCATGAAAAAAGGATCGCTAGGAACTGGCCTTTGCCCAAAGTGGTTGACGGCGCGAGATCCAGCTTGCCTCGTTTCTGTCGGTAAATAGCAAAACCAAGCAAACAAAGGATGGCAATTGAGATACCTGATAGAACCAAACCGGATGGAAGGTTCAACGTGAATTCATTCACCAGTTTTGTTTTGAGCCAAGACTGATAGTTGGTTCGGAGGTTGAAAACAAAGAGCACGCCGAAAAGGATAAACAAGGCAAAGGAATCGAACCAACTCGACGAGTTATCCTCGACCGGTGCTGCAAATTGTCCTTGAATGAGGCGGATGACAGCTAGCGAGATCCCTAACCCCATCATAGCGCCTAGAGTTTGTTCCATAATGGTCCAGTAACCAAATTCCTGAAGTGCAGGGAAGACTCCGATCGGTCCCCACTTTGCTTTTCCGATTGCCTGTATGAATTCTCCCAACACAAAGCCTGCACCACCTGACAAAGTGCCGTAACCAACTAAAAGGATAGCGACTCGATTTCCTTGTTTCCAGAATCGGAACAACCACGCCAACAGCATTCCAGCACAACCAGCCCATGCATCACCACGCGATGGGTTTATGCGAAAACCGGAAGATTCCACTAACAGAAACATGCCCGCAAACCAAGCGAACGACAGAAGTGCAATCAAACTGGTCGCCTCTCGCCATTTGGGGACCGCTGCCCACACTATGCAAGACAACGCAAGCGAACTTGCAGCATCTAACCACAACGTGTCGTAAAGCCATTTTGTTTCAGTCGGATGTTCAGACGACTTTGCAAAAAGCTCTAAACTCCACGCCTTCCATCCAGTCCACTCCAATAGCAACCAAGTGCCGTAGACGATGATGATCGGCCAAAGAAACTTATCGACAAGTGATCGAGGTGCGCACAGACCCATCGAAAGGAGCGCGGCTCCAATGCCTCCATACAGTCCGCCAACCAAGAACAAGCCGGCGTAGCCATAAGCGCTGTTCAGCCAAGAACCGCCCTGACTAAATCCTATCAATAGTCCATAACTCGCGGTGCCTGCAAATCCCCAGCCTATCGCACCTAGAAACCCTAGAATTGCGGCTCGTCGCCACCAGTCCTCACGCATGCTCAATACAGCGATACTAAGCCCGAGCATTGCCCCGGGCATCGCAGCACCGCGAGAATGTCCGAACGCGCCACGAATGCCCCAGCCAGCGGCCATAATCAGGGAAACCGCGACCAGTAATCGAATTCTTGCAACGATGCTCAATTTGGCAACCTTATCGGTAATGGGTACGACACCACGAACGCTCTAGGACAGTCGCTTTGCTATGGCTCAATTTGAATCGCGATTGGCAAGCTCCGTACGGTTTGACCGTTGGTGAGTTTCTGTTCGGCAAACAGGCGAACGGGACCGTAGCCCAATTTCGATGGGGAGAGAACGATAGCGTTCATGCCCACCGGGATCGCGCCCACTTCTTCGAAATCATGAAGAATTTTGATTTCCCCGCTTTCGGGAGATTGCGCAACTGTAACACTCAAGGGTTTGTCATCGCTGAGTTTCCAAGCTTTAGGCGCATCCAGTTTAAGTTGTTGTTTGTCGTTTCCGACAGATAACCAGAACCCTTGTTCGAATCGTTGTTCAATCGGTTTTGCGGAAACGGTGAGGAAGCGGATTTCGTGCGAGCCTGGGTCCATCTGTTCGAGCTTGATGGTGACGTCCGGGTCAAATGGGGTTTGACTGCGCAGGATTCCATCGAGGATCCATTGCAATTGCTCCGGTTCGGTTGCTGCGGCGGACCCATCTACTTTGAGTTGAACAGTAATAGGTTTATTGTCCAAAACGACATCGTTCTGATTCTCGATCGTGAAGCGAGGAGGTTTACAATAAGGTTGGCAAAGTGGATCACCAACAATCAGCAGTTGATATGGGCAAAGGACGGAGCTATAGAACGCTTCGGCAGCAGTGAGTCCGTCGACATAGTGGACATGGATCATCGGGTGAGGGAATTTGTTTTGGATTGAGTACGGTTCGGCGACAGCGCCACTGCTGATCGCAGCCCCATATCGGAGGAATTCGCTGAGTTTGGTTTGGTCACTTGCGGTCATCGCCCCGCCAAGGCTAGTGAGATTGTCGGCGATAGCTCCGGGCAATAGATTGCATCCACCTTGGTTCCACGAAAAATTCGGTGTTCCAATCATCACGCCTGAGCAATTCTCGCCACGCGGAGGTAGAGAGTCAGCGACAACTCTAGCATTCATGCCTCTGGCCTTGAGCTTGCTGATCGCCATCGCAAAATTTGGTTCTCGAGTTTTCGTGCGAACATCTTCTGTTTTGGTAAAGATGAAAGAACCTTTTGGATGGCTGAAATCGGCCCGAATCGACGTCTGCAAGTTCTTTTTTGCTTCGATTGGAGTAACACCAAGATCGCGTGTGACCGCAAGCACAGTCGAAAGCATGTACGACATACCTTGATTGGGATCGTTGCTACCAAGGGTGTTTGGCGTGTAAAAAGTTCTTGCGTCGAATCCTCGCGTTGGCAGGTAGTCGGACGGAAGTTCGTTGCTTCTTTTTGATATGCGAATAAAGTCCTTATCATTTACGAGGGTGGCGAAAGCAGGATCCTTGAGGAGATGTTCTCGATATTGCCAGCCACCTTGGATAGCCAGCTCGATTCGTTGGATAGCTTGTTTCGAGTCGCCAGCAAGCGCCCATTGTTGCGCCGCTTGGTAGTGCATGGGGTAAGCACAGTTTTTGAGAAGTGCGTTAGCCAGTGTATCCAGGAGTGCGGCGGCCTCAGCATGTTTCGATTGCGCTACGAGTTCAGCAAGTTGCTTTGCTTGTTCGGCCGTAGCAGAAAACGGTCGCAGCAAATGCAGCAGGGGACGCGTTGCGTAAAGGTTGCTTTCGAATCCGATGTAGTTTGGATTGTTTGCGATAACAAATCGATAGAGGTAGGTCAGGCCATTGATGGAACCGGTAGGGGTCAAATAGGGGGATTTGTTGGGGATTGCATTGATTTCGGGCCCGATGTCAATCGCAGTTGGAAAATCGGCAGAATAAGCGATTCCTTGGATCAGGTTTGCTAGTCCTCGGGCTTGGATTTCTTGAAGGAGTGGTCCGAGAATGAGTTGTCGGAATTGATCAGCAGTGATTTGGTCGTTGTCGGGTATGTTGGGCAGAACGATGATATTTCTTGCTGGTATATTTCGAGCTGAGCAATAGAGATTGGCGATCGAACGTGAATTGAGGGATTGACCGTTTACGACGACGACCCAATTGCTAGCGGTTGCACCAGCATGGGCTGAGGGGAGTAGCGGCGTTTCTGTGGAAAATCCGACAGGAAGGAGGACGAGAAAAAGCCAAAACAGTCGAAAATCCTTGCTCCAACGCTCAAACAGTGGGATGCGAGTGCACGAGGAGTGAGCCTTACCGTTCGTAAAAGGTGAAAAGAAGCGTTGGGAAGAAAAGAAAAGCATTAAAACGAACCCCTTCAAAAATTCGGTGACCTTGGTAACATCATCTTATTGGTTGGAAAGAGAGACAGGTTAAGCGTTAAGACTGAAACTGGATTGAAATCCGAAGAATGAGAGCGTAGCTCAGTTGGTAGAGCAAGGGACTTTTAATCCCTGGGTCCTGGGTTCGAGCCCCAGCGCTCTCATTGCCCCCAAACCCTGGTTTTTCTCGGTGAAACGTTGAGAAACCAGGGTTTTTTCATGTCCGAATCGATCGATTCGAATTGTCATACTATGGCGTCCTTTCGCACCTTGTCGCATGGCTACGCGCCTTGAGTGCTGCTCCTGGCGCTCCCCCAGCGATGCCTATGTTCCCGACGCCTAAGGCCTTGGCTGAAACACAGTCCGCAAGCGAGCAACCGCGTCCGCTTTTGCGCCGGGGAACATTGGAGACTACCAATACCGAATCGAATACTCTCATAGTAGCAGGCAAACTCCGTGTGCCGTTGCCAATGCCTCCGGATAACTCGGCGTTTGCTGGTGAGTCAACAGTTTTGGGCGATTCAGCGGACGGCACTTGGAAAGTGCCTGCTAGTTTTTTTGGAACGCTCATTCATCGTTCATCAAAGTAGCAGGCACACTCCGTGTGCCGTTGCCAATGACTCCGGATAACTCGGCGGTTGCTTGTAAGTCAACAGTTTTGGGCGATTCAGCGGACGGCACTTGGAAAGTGTCTGCTACTTTTTGTTCATACATTTGATACTCACTGAGATTCAAATTTCTTGGATTACTTGCGATGTACTTCTGTATCACTTCGAATTGATCGACTGAACGTATAAGATGATCGAAACTCTCCTCCTGCCAGAATCGCCCCTTCTTTCCTAACACCTGATTAATCTTCCCGGCCGAATACCTTTTCCATGAAGTACAAATCGCTTCGATCTCGGAATCTCCTAACAAGCAAACGATCAAATGCACATGGTTTGGCATCACCACAAAGTCTCCCATGTGGTATCGATCGTTGTCAAAATGAAGCAAACTATCCGCAACGAACTTACTCAACTCAGGTCGACGTAAAACGCATTCTCCATGCCCTTTGTCGAGCGACTCCATATACTCTCGCGAAAACGATTCGTGAAATCCCCTTCGATCGGTCTCTGCGAGTTGATCTAAGTGATCTTTCCAATTGAGTTCATTCATCGAAATCCCGTGTTCGAAAAGCCATGCCGCTCGTCGAGCATGCCAGCGGCGACAGACATCGGCTGGAATCGAGTCTTCGGTACGAAATGTGACGAAGTAAGACACGCCTGGTTGATACCAATGTGGCAGATTGGCTCCACATTTAATTCGAACGTCTTCCTTTGTATCAAATAGCTCAAACATAGACGGACCTTCCGCATGGTAGCAGGCACACTCCGTGTGCCGTAGCCTTCGTTCGAATCACCGACATAGGGCAAGGACTTCGCGTTACGGCAGCCAACAATCCGATGGATGCAATCCAGATGGATCGTTTGCTCATGCCTTTTCCTACATTACCATCGGTATAGCAATCAATCTCGTGAGAAGCCTGTAGTCCTACGCAGATCCAAGCTTACCCGATTCGCTCGACATCCTCGACCATTCTAGCCTCGCGTTCAAATGGATTGTCTCTGTAAAACCGCTTTCCTTTGAACCAGATATACACGGAGGTGAGATAGTATACAGGGAGCATAAAGGGGCCCCATCGTTCGTACTGCGCAACGTGGACAGCCTCGTGTTTCCGAGAGATTTCTAGTGACGCATCCGTTTGCCCAAGAATTACATGCCCCAGAGTCATAGCAAAGGTAAACTGCCCATCTGGTAGTTGGTGAATAAACCACTTTACACCACCCTCGTAAAACTCAATCGCTCGGCCTACGATTCGTACCTTTGCGCCAAACAGAAGCCCAATGCATCCGATCAAAATACCCACGAGCGTGTAAGGCAGCGCCCAGGTCACAACCAAAATATTTTTCAAAGCTTTCAAAATAGATTCCAACAATGGATGCTATGAGAATTCTCCAAGCTCACGTTGGCGGCGTAAAGTTTCCGCGTGAGGCACTTCTCAATTGAGCCATCGTCATACGAATCCATGCGACTCGACGGCGAGCCACGACTTTTGTTGTTAAACAATCGCTTTTTCCAGGACTTTCTAACTCTAATCGGTTCGTTTTCGCATTCAATGGCACAATTGGTTCTAACACTGGGTTTTCAGTTCTTTTCAAACGATTTGCTTTTGTTCACTATCATGTAGACTTCACAGAATTGTTCTGCCCAAATAGGGTTACCGCCCTCTTGTTGGTCGTCACACTTGTCGAGACGATGTTCCCGATAAGTTAATAAGCGAACTCTCCAAATATCTTTCACTCCTCACTTCATCAAGAACAACGTTTTACTCATGAGTAAACTTGCCACTATCTTCTTTTTCCTATTGGTACTGAACCAGGCGGCAACCGCCCAATACGCTGATTGGAAACATACGGGCTCAGTTTGCATCTTAACCACCCCCGATGGAGCGGACCTTCCATCGACTACAGTTGTAGAGAACTTCCCCTTACTGGTTCGACTGGATCGCGGTTTTGTGGATTTTCATCAACTGCAATCCAAGGGCGAAGACCTTCGTTTTTCTTTGGAAGGCAAATCGCTGCCTTATCAAATCGAAGATTGGGATTCCGACAATGGACGAGCTAGTGTTTGGGTTCGAATGCCAAGGATCGTTGGAAATGCGAGGCAGCTGATCCAGTTGCATTGGGGAAACGCCAATGCCGTTAGCGAGTCGCATGCAACGAACGTTTTCAATGAAGCCAACGGCTACGCAAGCGTTTGGCATATGAGTGAACCGGTTACGGATGATGCAGGTGGCACCACCCCGAAAGATCAAGGAACGACGGCTACAACCGGGATTATCGGCCAAGCCCGTCACTTGGGCCGCAAGCAAGGGATACTTGGTGGTGAGATGATCACAGGCTACCCTTCAGGCATGGGACCAATGTCAACCGAAGCATGGTTCCGAGCTGAACAAACCAATGGCACCGTGCTCGCATGGGGAGAAGAAAAAAGGCCTAGCAAAGTGATGATGAACTTCCTTAGCCCTCCGCGAATCGCGATCCAATGCTATTTCGCTGACGTTGAGGCGAAGTCGAAACTGTCAACGAACGAGTGGTACCAGGTCGTTCATACGTACGCCGAAAAGGACTCGCGAGTTTACATCAACGGGAACCTCGATGGCGTTTCGAGTCCGGTGCTCGACTTGCCGACGACCTCGCGTCTCTGGATTGGCGGGTGGTACAACAACTACAACTTCCTAGGCGACGTTGACGAAGTCCGTATTTCCAAAGTGGTTCGCTCCCCCGAGTGGATCAAACTGCAATACGAGAATCAAAAACCACTTCAAACTTTGGTAGGTCCAGTGATTCAGTCTGGCGATCGGTTCGAGGTATCTCCAACCATAGCCGATGTCAATGAAGGTGAGGTCGCAAGTTTTTCTGTACAAGCGGGAGGTGCGCAAAAGCTATATTGGACTATGAAATCCGGTGGGGTCGAAACGCTGCTCGCAGTCGACCAGTATGAGCTTACGTTCAACGCGGGTCGTGTTTCTGGGGACAAACAAGTCATTCTGCAGTGTAGGGCGGTTTATCCGTCGGAGGTCAAGACGAGGACTATCAACGTTGCAGTGAGAGAGACCTTACCGGATCCGGCGTTCAACCTTGTTGCGCCGACGCATTGGGATGGTCGCAAGACGATTGATGTTTTGACAATGTTCACCGATAACAACGCCGATTTCGCGAAGGTGGCGAGCGATTTGACAACCCAATGGAGCGTCACTCCATTCGCAGTGATACAGGAAATTGTGCCAGGGAAGCTCATCCTTAAGCGTTCGCAGAATAGTGGAACACTCAATATCACAGCCAAGGTAAGCAATGGTGGCAATGCAATCGAGAAGACAGTAACCATCGAGGTTGCGGAACCAAAGCATGATGCGTGGGTCCCGAGAACACCATCCAATCTCGAGAAACCCCAAGAAGGACAGTTCTACTCGAGAGATGACAATGACGAGGGTAGTCTCTACTTCAATGGAACCTTAACGGAGACTGCCGACACCGTATTTTTGAATGTCTATGCGGATGACAAACTGTATAAATCAGAGGTAGCGACTCCCCGCGCAGATGGGGCATACCGCTTTACGGTAAAGCTCAAGTCCGGGCTGATACAGTATCGAGTCGAGTTTGGAACGAATCGGAACGGCGTTGTAAAAGTGCTTGAAACCATCGGGGATCTTGTCTGCGGGGATGCCTATTTGATAGATGGCCAATCGAATGCGCTCGCCACAGATACTGCCGAGAAATCGCCTGCCGAGACCAACAAGTGGATTCGCAGTTATGGTCGCGCGGCAGCGAACGTCAATGAGGCTTCAAAAAACCTTTGGTGCAATCCAGTTTGGAAGGCTCAGAAAGGTGAAAAAGCAGAATTGGGGTGGTGGGGAATGAAGCTTGCGGAACGCTTGGTAGAGAGCCAGAAAATCCCAATTTTCATGATCAATGGCGCCGTAGGTGGAACAAGAATCGACCAACATCAACGCAACCCGCTAGAACCAGCGGATTTGAACTCGATCTACGGTCGAACCTTATGGCGAGTTCAGCAAGCCAAGTTGACACACGGCATTCGCTCCATCCTATGGCATCAAGGAGAAAATGATCAGGGTGCGGATGGTCCATCGGGTGGCTATGGTTGGGAGACTTACCAGTCATTATTCGTACAGATGTCTGCGGGCTGGAAGCAGGATTTCCCAAACATTCAACAGTACTACGTTTTTCAGATCTGGCCAGACTCATGTAGTATGGGGGGACGCAATGGTTCTGGTGATATGTTGCGAGAACGGCAACGAACTTTGCCAGCGCTCTATTCCAATATGAGCATCCTTTCCACGCTTGGAGTGCGTCCGGCGGGACCGTGCCATTTCCCGCTCAAGGGTTGGGAAGAATTTGCGAGCATGGTTCACCCCTTGATAGAACGGGATCACTATGGCAAGGTGCCGTCCTCGTCGATCACTCCGCCTAACCTTAAGAACGCTTCGTTCACGAGCGATTCGCGAGAATCCATTTCGCTTGAGTTTGATCAACCGGTTAAGTGGGACAATGCGTTAGTAAGCCAATTTTATTTGGATGGTGCAAAAGATAAAGTCGCTTCGGGGGAAATCTCCGGAAACGCGATCATCCTCAAGCTTAAAGAGCACGAAGTTGCAAAGACCATTACCTATCTGAAGGAGGTTGCATGGAATCAGGGCACGCTTCTCAATGGAGTCAACGGCATGGCAGCACTGACGTTTTGTGAAGTTCCTATTCGAATGCCAATTCCAACAAAATAAGGCTCGCCCCGTGGTTGGCAGATAAAGAGTTTAGTAAAGTAAACGATCAAACGTCCAGCGTCGCATCATGGATTTGCAACCGCAATGTTAGCAAGTGAGCATTTTAGGGACGTGCACCCAGAACAAGAGGCAGTATCGTGATGCGGTCCACCAGACTTTTCGGAGTAATCGTTTTCCTCTTCGTGGACTTGATAGTCAAAGCGGATGATCCCGTCTTGGATAAAAAGAAGGAGTTGGCGGCATTGACTTGGACCGATCCTGTTAGAGCTGCTGCAGAAGACGCTGACTACTCTTTTCAAGGTGAATACGGATCCAGCGAAAAAGGCGAAGCCTGGGGTGTGCAAGTAGTTGCGCTAGGGGGCGGTTCGTTTGAAGCATACGTTTTAGAAGGTGGGTTACCGGGACTTGGTTGGAGCCCGCAGAAATCGCGTGTTCGATTGAGCGGCACTCGAACGGATGACATAGTGCGATTTGCATCCGAAGACAAAAGCATAACTGCAGTGATACGCAATGGATCGATTGCGGTTTCGCGAAATGAAAAAGTAGTCGCCGAATTGCGTCGCACCGAACGCAAAAGCCCAACCCTCGGAGCCAAACCGGCAGACGGGGCAATCGTGCTTTTCGATGGCAGCTCAGCAGACGCTTGGCAGAATGGAAAGGTTGAGAATGGACTTTTGGTAAACAACGATGTTGCGACCAAAGACTCCTTTACTGACTATACGCTTCATCTGGAATTTCGTACTCCGTACAAGCCTTATGCTCGTGGACAGGCACGTGGCAACAGTGGCGTTTACCATCAGGGACGCTATGAAACTCAAGTGCTCGATTCGTTTGGACTAGAGGGCAAGATGGATGAAACTGGTGGTATCTATTCCATCTCGGCACCGTCGCTCAATATGTGCTTACCTCCGCTTACTTGGCAGACTTACGATATTGACTTTACCGCTGACAGATTTGACGCGAAGGGCGAACTCAAGCAACATGCCAAGTTGACAGTGCGCCTTAATGGCGTTGTCGTACAAGAAAATCGAGAACTACCGCAGACGACTCCAGCTGCT
This sequence comes from Pirellula sp., assembly GCA_031374515.1. Taxonomy (GTDB): domain Bacteria; phylum Planctomycetota; class Planctomycetia; order Pirellulales; family Pirellulaceae; genus JBKCUI01. The sequence continues at coordinate 83,876 of JANMGH010000207.1, forward strand.
CGCATCAAGAAAGTTACGCAAGAACCCGGGCCGCTTTTCCTGCAACACCATAACAATCCCGTTTATTACAGAAACATTTGGTTAGTTCCCAAGGTCGTCAGTGCGAAGGCAGTTGCGGCGAAGAAGTTGCTGGTGGTAACGGTCACCGAAGGCTTTCGGCACGGTCCTGCTATCGCGGCGGCCGAACGGGTCTTGCCAAAGTTGTCGGCTCTGAGTGGCGGTGAACTGGAGTTTGAATTCTTGAGTGAGCCGAGCCCCCGCCCAAATGCAGGACCTGCTCCCAAACGCGGGGAAAAGATGACAGACCAGGAATGGGCCGAAAAGCAATCGAACTACAGCATTGCTGCCGCCAAAGCGAAAACTGAGTTAGTGGCTTGGACAGCGAAGGTCAATGAGTTGTTCCAATCGAAATTCAGCCCCGCGTCGCTCAATAGCTACGATGGTGTAATTTTTTGCAATACTACTGGAGATTTGCCTTTGCCCAATGGCGAAGCATTTACGAATTGGGTTAGCAAGGGTAAAGCTTTTATTGGTATGCATGCTGCGACAGACACGCTCAAAGCGATGCCATCGTATTTCGAAATGATCAACGGCAGCTTTGCTGGCCATCCATGGGGCGCTGGCGGAACCTATCACTTTGTGAATCACGAACCGACGCATCCCACGGTGGCTATGTTTGAATCCGAGTTTCAGTGGAAGGACGAAATCTATCAATACAACCACTTTAATCCCGAGTCGGTGCACGTTCTCCTCAGTCTCGACACGGGCAAATCCAAACCGCAGGCGCCCTATCATGTCCCGGTCGCATGGGTTCGCAACGTGGGCTCCGGGCGGTTGTTTTACACAAGTTTGGGACACAATCCTGAAACGTGGGATAGCGAGACGTACCAAAAGCATATTGTCGCAGGCATTCGTTGGGCATTGAAGTTGGCCGAAGGGCCTTCTGCTCCAAATCCCGAGATCTCTTCGCGGCAAGCGCTCAAATCGTTGGTTGGAACTGCGAGCACGTTGCTAAAAAAAGACCTCGCTTTGTTGGAAAAAAAAGCACTTGCAAAAGCAGCGCAAGATCCAAAATGGGCAGCAAAGCTGGCGGCAGAAGCCGATTCGTATCGCACGATGGCCAATCGTGAGGCACGGAGCGGGGAGCCAGAGCCAACCGTTTCAAAGAAGCTGGAATTGATTACAAAGCTTGTTGACGAAATCGAACGATGAATCCAGTACGGGATTTGCGTTGTACCACAAAGACGCTCGCAAGCGAAAATAGAGGCTCTCAAACAAACGGTCGAATATGAAATGAAGACATCCATTTTTTCGCCTTCTCAATTAACGATTTCGGCGACCCTCGCCTTTTTTTTATGCGAGACCCTATTGCAAGCTCAAGTAAGCAGTCAGCCCAACACACAACCACCAAACATTGTGTTCATTTTTTCAGATGATCATGCTTACCAGGCCATCGGGGCTTATGGATCGAAACTGGTCGACACTCCGAACTTGGACCAATTGGCGAAATCAGGGATGCGATTCGATCGTTGCCTTGTAACCAACGCGATATGCGGTCCGAGTCGTGCCACAATCCTTTCAGGCAAGTACTCGCATGCCAATGGCTTTATGACCAACAACCGCGGCGTGTTCGACGGCTCGCAGGTTACCTTTCCAAAACTCCTTCAGGCCGCGGGCTACCAGACTGCGGTGGTGGGCAAGTGGCATTTGGTCAGTGAGCCAACGGGTTTCAACTATTGGCACATCTTGCCTGGCCAAGGAATCTACTACAACCCGCCTATGAACGACAACGGAAAGCAGGTCAAACATGTCGGCTATACAACGGATATTATCACAGACCTGAGTCTTCAATGGCTTAAGAACCGTGACCCCACGAAACCGTTCATGCTCATGTGCCAACACAAAGCGCCCCATCGTGAGTTTTCGCCAAACCTCAAGTATTTGGGTCATGACGCGGATCGAAAATACCCTGAGCCCTCGACATTATTCGACGACTATTCGGGGCGCGGTAAAGCGGAAAAGTCACAGGACATGACCATCGCCAAAACGATGTCTCGGAATGACCTTAAGCTGGACGAGCCAAAGAACTTGACGACGGAACAGCTGGCCCAATGGAATGCGTATTACAAGCCACGCAATGCGGCTTTCGAGTCTGCTAAGCTAGAGGGTCAGGAGTTGGTCCGATGGAAATACAACCGTTACATGCACGACTACTTAGGATGCACCAAAAGCGTTGACGAAAGCGTTGGCCGAATCGTATCGTTTCTCAAAGAGAACGGCCTAGAGGAGAACACTTTGGTCGTGTATTCGTCTGATCAAGGATTCTACTTGGGTGAGCATGGCTGGTTCGACAAGCGTTGGATCTTTGAGGAGTCATTGCGGACTCCATTGTTTGTAAAATGGCCCGGTGTTGTTAAGCCCATGACGACCAATCAACAGATCGTTTCCAACGTCGACTTTGCCGAGACATTTTTGGAAGCGGCGAAGCTCCCCATTCCAGATGGCATGCAGGGAAAGAGCCTTATGCCTTTATTAAAAGGAGAAACACCAAAGGACTGGCGAAAGAGTTTTTATTATCACTACTATGAGTTCCCTGGAGCGCATAGTGTTCGAAAACACTATGGAGTGGTAACCGATCGCTACAAATTGGTGCGTTTTTATGGAGACGATGTAGACTACTCGGAGCTTTTCGATCTAAAGACCGATCCGAACGAATTGCTCAATGTGCTTGACGACCCAGCCTCGAAACAAGTCCGAGTGGAGCTTGAAGCGGAGTTGGTACGTCTACGAAAGGAACTCAAAGTCACTGATCAAGATCCGGTTGAAGCGAAGAAATCGAGATAGCATTTCTTGAGAGCGTCCGAATCCCATTCCTCCTAGCAAAAAAACAGCATCATCCAGCCGGCAAGCCTGCGGACGGTTGAATCCCATCGGCTTGCACGGGCTTGGTTTCGTTTCGTTGTGTAACTGACATTGGGGAGACAGAGATATCTTACGAATTAGAAAAAATCGTGCCGTGGTCGAGCGCATCCTCATAACAACCATTGCGATTTGCTTCGTGTTGCCGCCAAGTCGATCAGCGAGTCGTATTTACGGTCAAGAAAAGCCAGCCAATTCCGAAAGTCTGACCGCAGTGTCGGAAATTGCATCCAATGCGCAAGCCGTTGGCATGGACACTCAGAAGCTCGCCAAGACAACGTTGGCGCTTCAATCACTTGTAGAAAACAGGAAGATAGCTGGTGCAGTCATTATGGCTTCGCGCAAAGGCAAGACTGTTTTGGCCGAAGCGGTTGGATTTGGTCGCATCGAGACTCAGCAACCAATGAAGATGGATTCGATCTTTCGCATCTACTCGATGACCAAGGCGGTAACGAGCGTGGCCGCTTTGCAATTGGTGGAACAAGGTGCTCTAGCGTTAGATTTACCGATTTCTAAATACATGCCCGAGTTCGCATCGGTTCAGGTCGACGGAGGCGCTAAAGTAGCTGTTCCCACAGTGCGAGATCTATTGAGGCATACATCCGGACTGACCTACGGCATATTTGGAGACTCTTCGGTGGATCGGATGTACCGAAGCTCGCAAATACTCTCACGCGACGATTCGAATCAAGTGCTGGTTGAAAAACTGAGCAAGCTCCCTTTGCAACATCCACCGGCAACCCGGTTCCACTACAGCGTTTCCGCCGATGTGCTTGGAAGATTGGTTGAAGTCGCATCCGGCAGTTCGCTTGAGGATCTGTTTGAAAAGAGCATTTTCAAACCGCTTGGAATGAGCGATACGGGATTCTACGTTCCGAAAGAAAAGGTCGGGAGGTTTGTGGACAACTATGGCCCAGCGGAATCGGGTGGATTGCGGACAATTGAAAAGGCTGTGACAAGTCATTACCTCAGCAAACCGGTGTTTCAATCGGGCGGAGGTGGATTGGTTTCGACGGCTGCCGACTACATGCAATTTTGTAAAATGCTGTGTGGGCGTGGCGAGATCGATGGGTTGCGATTGCTCAAGGAATCGACCGTCCAAGAAATGAGCCGCAATCAACTCCCAAAAGGAGCTTATCCCATTGCGATGAACGGGGCACAGCGTCAGGGAGTTGGATTCGGGCTAGGGTTCTCCGTAGTGGTCGAACCGATTTCGGGCTTTGAGTACGTTCCCGTTGGGGAATACGGATGGGGCGGTGCTGCTTCAACTCATTTTTGGATTTCACCCAAAGACGAATTGGCGGTTGTCGTGCTTTCGCAAATCATGCCTTTTACCTATCAATGCGAGTCGACCGTAAAGCCGTTGCTATATGACGCAGTGCGATAAGGAGCCTGACAAGGAACCCATGAAACGGTATATAACGCCGTTGAATATAGACTTATTGACCGGCTTCCTTAACCATCTTGTATTTGAGGAAGGATTCCAAGAAGCCTTGAAGCTCACCTCCGAGGACCACATGGAAGTTTCCGATCTGAAATCCCGTACGCGAGTCTTTGACTCGCTGGTCTGGATGAAGGAAGTAGTTGCGGATCTGCGACCCAAAACCCGTGACAGTCTTGTTTTGGTACTTAATCGCTTGTTCTGCTTCAATTTTTTCCTCTTCGATACGTGCCATTCTTGCACGCAACATCTTCCACGCTTGCGCGCGATTTTTGTGCTGACTGCGATCGCTTTGACATTGGGCAACGATCCCTGTCGGAATGTGCGTTAGCCGAATCGCCGAACTCGTTTTGTTTACGTGTTGTCCACCTGCGCCCGATGCGCGATAAACGTCCTCTCGCACATCCTTTTCAAGAATCTCAATCTCGACCGCGTCGCTGACTTCAGGAGAGACGTCGACTGCAGCAAAACTGGTTTGTCTCTTTCCCTCTGCGTTGTACGGACTGATGCGAACCAATCGATGAATACCTTCTTCACCTTTGAGGTATCCGTAGGCAGATGGGCCGCGAATTATCACCGTCGCTTGTGTGATCCCAGCCCCTTCATTGTCGGATCGATCCACCAATTCGGCCGAATACCCATTCTTTTGAGCCCAGGCAATGTACATACCTAGGAGCATTTCGGCCCAGTCGTTGGCGTCGAGACCACCCTCGCGGGCATGTACCGAGAGAATCGCTCCGCATTCGTCCATGGGGCCGCTCAAGAGCGCCTTTAGCTCCAACTGCTCGATTGCGATCTCCAATTTGCCCACCTCGATTTCCACCTCGACAGCAACTGACGGGTCTTCATCGAGCATGCTTGCCAGTTCTGCTAAATCATCGCAGGATTGGATAGCATTCCGCAGAGGTTCTACGACGGATCGGAGATTCTTCAGTTGTTGGACTGTCTCCTGCGCTTTTTCTGGCACATCCCAGAAGCTTGGACTGGCCATCTGCGTGTCAAGTTTTTCAATTTGAGCAACTTTGTTGGCGTAGTCAAAGACCGTCTCGGAGAGGGACCAATCGAGTTCGAACCGTATCAATACGACTTAGGAGATTGCTATCACTCATCAGATTGGAAATGCACCAACGGTAGGAGGCTGGGTTGAAAAACGGTACGAGTGGGATTTAGACTCATGCAGCAAGTTAGGACGTGCCGATGGTGACGATTGTAGCACATTGGTAAAACTTAGGTCCATGGTGATGACATGCAAATTCAATCTTCCCGATTCGGAAAAATGGATGTAAACCACTCAGATATGCTGCTCATGCCGCATGGACTGATCGGATTTGAGACATGCAGACATTGGATTTTGCTGTCCAGTGAAGGGAATGAAGAGGTCGCATGGTTGCAATCTGTTGCCCAAGCAAACGTAGCCTTGCCGGTTATAAGCCCGCGGAGGTTCGCTCCCAACTACCGAGCGCACGTTCATCAACGTGAGCTTGCATTGTTGCATTTGCATTCGGACGACCAACTCTACGTGTTAAGCGTGGTCAGCAAGAGCGGCGTGACATTGACCGCGAATTTGAAGAGTCCCATTTTGTTAAACGCGTCCCGACATATTGCAGTTCAGGTTGTAGTTACGGACGATCAACCGTTAGCGCTGCCACTTGGATTATCAAACTCGGCAGCGATTCGCAGGGCAGCATAATCAAAGTGCGTTAGTGGTTTCTCGGATTGGGATATATCTCATGCAAGACCTCACAACTTAATTGATAAAAAATAGCGATCATGTTCATGTGCAATTCTCAAAAACGAACAAGCGTTCCACCAGAAATGAGCCGACAAAATCGCGATGCCTGGAATGCTCCTTGGTGTTCTGCAAAGCAGCGCTCGATGAGGTCGCTACTCTGTATCGTGTCTGCCGGTCTAGGTATGTGCGGCTGCACATCGACTCCAGGTGCTCGACCATCGATATGGCCAACTCACACGGCGGGTTTGCCTAGCCCAACTGCTGGTGTTACCGGCTCGATCGCCTCGACAACGCAGGCAGTCAAGGGGCAGTTTTCTTCAATGGGGACTGCTGTTTCGTCGGCTTACGGCAAGGCGAAGACTGCAATTACCTCCCCATTCAGTGCGACGGCACAAGCAGGTGATGCAACGAGTCTGAGCACCAAACCGACCGTAGGACCGGAACTTCATGTGATGAAGGGTCATTTGGATGAATCGCAAGGAAACTATGCCAAAGCGTTAGATAGTTACAGTAAAGCTCTTGAGTTGGAACCTAAGAACGCATCGGCATTACTAAGTATGGCAAGGCTGTATGAACGTCAAAATGAGAAGGACAAGGCGATTGAATTTTATCAAAAAGCTGCGGCAATCGCTCCCAATGATGCAGCGATTTTTGCTGATCTAGGTAGTCTTCAAGCGAGAAGCGGAAACTTAACTGCGGGCAGAGCAGAACTTCAAAAAGCGGTCAATCTTGACCCCAAAAGCACATCCTATCGATCGGCGCTTGCGGGCGTATTGTTAGACTCTGGCAATTCAGAGGCTGCGATGACTGAACTTCACCAAGTCAACAGTCCAGCCATGGCCAACTACCAAATGGCCTATTTGCACTTCGCGCGCAAGAATGTACCTGCCACCCAACAGTACCTTGGGTCTGCCCTTCAGATCGATCCGAACCTAAAACCCGCTCGCGACCTGATGGCAAGTATGGGAGGTGCTCAGAACATCAATCAGATGGCGCAGCGAGGAACCGATACTATTCAGCAAGCGCAAGGTATTTACCAGCAAGCAGGAGCGTTCGGAAACAACTTACAGGGGCTGATGAACCCCGTTCCGCCAGTGCTCCCCGTCGCATCGGCAACACGAACTGCGGTTGGGACGATGCAGACTTCGAACTCCGCGGTCTCGAGCATGCCTTCGTTCGAACAAGCGAAATCCACCTCGCTTCCCGTCCATCGATAGACGTGTCGCCTGCAGAAAAATTCTACCCTGCAGTGATCGGCAGTTCTATGGTAAAGATGCTGCCCCGACCGTCTCGAGATTGATAGCGGAGAGTTCCGCCGTGTTCTTCTACGATCCCACGACTGATTGCTAATCCCATCCCCAGTCCAGATGTTTTCGTGGTGAAGAATGCATCAAAGAGTCGGTCTCGCAGACTCTCATCGACACCTCTCCCCGAATCCAGCACAGTGATCAGATTGCAGTTGGGGGTGATGCTCACTTCGATGGTTACAGTCTTGGTCGAGTTCGTAAGATCCACCATGGACTCTAACGCGTTCAAGACAAGATTGACGAGAACTTGCTGAAGTCGCACCGGGTCACCTAGCACTTTCGCGTTTTGGCTATGATCCAAGATTTGGATTGTCATTCCTCGTCGCCTCGCTTCACCCTTGAGCATCGCCGCGGTATCAGTTACCAGTTCGGAGAGGCTCAATAGTTCGGCTTGATGCTTTGCTGTGGACAGAAATTCCCTGGTCCTTCGAATGATTTTCGCGGCGCGTGTGACTTCGCCGGAAAGCCTCGCAAGTACAGTCGAGGTCGCATCAGAACACGTTGAGTTTGCGAGGATCTTGCTCAGGCTAGCGACATAATTCTGTATGGCATTAAGGGGTTGGTTCAATTCGTGCGCGAGTTCGCCAGACAATCGTCCCATAACGCTGACACGAGAGAAGTGTGCGATTTGGGCTCGCTTCTGCTCGAGCAATTCCTCTGCATGTTGTCGATTTTCAATTTCACTAATTAGCGATTGGTTTACGTCAACAAGTTCCTTTGTCCGCTCATGAACGCGATCCTCGAGCAATAGATTGTATTGCTGCAACTCCTGTTCTGCCCGTCTGCGATCAGTAATGTCGATCGTATGACCCGCGACGCCGACGAAGCAACCGTCTGTCGAGTGGATGCGTTGGCAGTTGGTCATCATCCATCGCCATTCTTCTCCTCTACCCTTCATTCGGAACTCGTGGCGAGCCGATTTTTGTTGTCCGCTAAAGACTGTATTAATACTTGCGACAGCGAGTTGAAGATCCTCTTCATGAATCATTTTCTCCCAACTCTTGCCAAGGACGGTTTCGATTGGAAGTCCTGTGAAGTTCTCGAAGTAATCGTTTACGAATATGCACTCCCCTTGGAGCGAAAGTTGCCAGATGATCGCAGGTACCGAACTGGTTAAGTCCTTGAGCAGATTTGCCTTTTCTCGCAACTCTTTCTGCGCCGCCAATCGATACGTTAAGTCAACAATGCTACCGATGTACGACACTGTGTGATTTTGCGTATCGGCAACTCGATTGAGCGACAACTCGACTGTAATTCGCTTCTTCCCTTTGATCGTACAGTCCACTCGATCGCCGCTCGCTTGCGAATCTGCGCAGCCTAGCAAGTGTTTGACCGAGTCGTAGTCTTGAGCTACCACAAAATCAATCCAGTGTTTCCCAATGACATCGTTGGGTGTCAAGCCTGTAATTCGCACCCATTTCGGATTCACATAAGTGAGCTGATGCTGCGGGTTGCATTCAAAGATTCCAACGGGGCAAGTTTCAGCCAAGGCGGCAAACCGCTTTTGGTTTTGCTCGAAGAATAGAAAGGCTTGCTTGATGTGTGAGATATTCGTGTAATGCGAAAGAAGGCCGACAGTATGGCCTTGTGAGTTGCGAATTGGGTTTCTCGAGACGAGAAGCGTACGTTGTTCGTGTTCCAGCTCCCAATTTTCTTCGGCGGTCTCCGCTTTGCCGGACGAAAGAACACGTTGGTCCTGCTCGGAGATTCGATCCGCCGTTGCGCGTGGCATCAAATCAAAGACCGTGCGGCCTGGTATGTCGCCCACGGAGCACTTGTGAAAATCCGCAACCAATTTGCTTGCCAAGAGGATAACACCATTGCAGTCCTTGATCAAAATGGCCTCGCTGGAATTGATCAAAGCCATCGCAAGCAACTCTTTGGTGATCGCGATCTGAGGTTGACGCTTTACGGTATTTCTTGGCAATTCAGATTCCTTAGACCGTTTCGACTATTTCAAATACGCCAGGGTTAAGAGCACGTAACCGGTTACCAAGTTGGGGTCCCCTTCCATCCATCTTGCATCTGAATTGGTCCAAGAGCCCTCTTCGCGTTGTGCCTTCTTTAGATGAGTCAGCAACTCGGACTTCCAATCGCGAGGTCCCTCTTTGGTGTTGAATTCTTTCTCTCCCAATGCATCGAGCGTTTTGGCCATCGTATGTTGGTAGTAGTATAGTCCGGAGCTCCCCATTCCTGGATTGGTCGCGACGGAGAAATTGCTGTAGAGAAATTTCTTAGCGGCTTTTACTCGAAAGTCTTCCCTGTCCACGCCCGCAAAGATCATGCTTTTGAGACCTGCGTAGGTCATGGACGCATACGATCTAAGGCCGCCGTTTTCGTCCTTTCCCGCCATAGAATCGCCGCCCGCAGCCGGTGTATAGTAGAAGCCACCGTCGTTAATTTTGGAGGCGAACTCCGTTCGGTTGTGTGCGGACTCTAGGTTCTGGCAACGCGATATGAAGGTTAACGCTCGCTGAATCGACTCATCGTCTTCAGTGGCTCCAGCACTTCGCAAAGCATCGATGAGGAACGCTGTGTTCGACAGATCCGGACGCGATTTGCTTCCATAACCGGCTCCACCGTAAGCGACATCGTCGGAAGTAATTCCCTCCCCCTCATCCCACTGTTGTTTTTTGACGAACTGCTCCGCACCCTTGATCATGGCAGTGTACTTCCCATCCTGGTTTGCCTTTGAAAAAGCCATCATCGCTAAACAGGTTTCGTAGTTTGCGTGTGTCGATTTTGGGGCATAGAATCCGCCATCTTCATGCCGCGTACCTTCTAGGTACTTCATCGCCTTGGAGACGACTGAACTGTTGATTGGGACGTCGACCGAAAGTAGTCCTGCTGCAACTAGTCCGGTGATACCAGGTCCGGTCTTGCTGCTAAATGAGCCATCCTCGGACTGGCCCGTTTTGCTCAGGTAGAAAACGGCTTTGTCGATCATCACCTGACGCTCGGACGACTTTTGGGCGAATAACCATGTATTGGCGCCCAGGACTAAAGGTAGGGCAATCGCAAGTACCACACTGGTAGTCGATCTCATAATTTTACTCCGATGCTTTCGAATTCAGTTCGCGTACGCAGAAGTATAGACTAGGGGTCCGCTTAGACCAGACAAGATGGTGCACAATTTTTGTCCCAGAACATTGGCTTTTGGAACGACAATGCATATCCTTTTTAATGAATAACCAGAGCTCTCAAGCGTAATAGTGAGGGCAGAGAGTTGTCGCTACGACCCGAACTTCTAAGTTGCAAACCGGTCGATTCCTGAAAAGTTTTCCTAGCTGATCAACTTAACCTCAACTAGTATTGATTTAGGAACCGAAGAATTGTAATTAGGTTATTCGAATGGATTCGACCCGGGCGTTTCGCTTTGGATTCAGTCACTGGTTCGGATTCCTTTACGTTTCGTTTCCGATCGGATTCGATTGGGGTTCTATCTTTGTAATGAGGTGATTGCTTGCAGAATCGTCAGATGATGTAACGCGGAAACTCTCCTGCCCTCTCGGTTCGATCGCTTACTAGACCGCACACATTTTGTAAGCGATTGATCCACCGCGCTGCTTATCGCGGCTCTTGTAATCTCCTCGATAGTCTCATTTGACTTTCGATCTACCCAAGGAGTTTTCAATTGAGGGTTCGCGGTCATGTTTTCATCGTCTATGGCGTTTTGTTTTTTGATATGTGCATTGATATCTCATAAAGGTAGTCGCTCAACCGACGAGCATGTTGATCTGATTGAGCTAAATCATTTCTACGACCAGCAAGGTCGTCTCGTATATGATCAAGTGATCTTTTACGAACAATCGCCGGAGACGGGCCGTTTTCAAGTGCGAGCTTGGTGTCTCGTCGAAGACCGAGAATTCCTCAATCGCCGACCCACCAAGAATTACGAAACACAGCTCTATCAAGTCGATTGGTACGATACGGATCAACGGCTACTGCGAAAGATCACGAGTCGACTTTATCGCGAGAGCTGGAGCCAAGTCGATCCAGAACGCGCTAACAAGAAGTTGCTCGACGAACGATTGCGACTCTCGATGGTGCAAAACCCCAGCAAATTGGCAAGTATTGAAACTGAAGATGATCCTAGACAAACAGGCAACACCGCCTCTAGCGTTGTAGTCGATTTGCAGAATAACCAAGCACCTACCCCAGTCGTCGCTGCACCACCTCTCGCGGAAGCCTTAGTAGCGAAGTAGTCCCACCTGGATCTAAGGCGAGCGGCAGAGTGAAAACTACTTGCCAAGGGTTCTAATGGGAGAGCTAGGCTCCGGCCGAGCTTGGCTTTGGTTCGGCAGGAGCCTCGTCGCCTCTCCCTCCCGGTATATCCACTGTTGCCGTTCGCCTAAAAACCTAACTCCGAGATTGGCGAGCCGAGGTCGACAATGTTCCTCGGTCTGCCTTGATGGTCCGCGTACTGCGTAGCAAGCGGCACACCAAAGTAGCTGTAAATGGTGGCTGCCAAATCACCCGGCGTTACGGGCCGCGATTTAATGGACCCGCCGTCTTTCTCCGTCGCTCCGATAACTTGGCCATGCTTCAAACCGCCGCCTGCAAGGGACATGGACATGACGTTGGGCCAGTGATCACGTCCGTCTGAGCTCCCCTGAGTTCCCATCAAGGGTGTTCTGCCAAATTCACCCATAGCGATGATCAAAACATCGTCGAGCCGGCCACGTTCGTGCAGATCTCCGACCAATGTTGTCAGAAGATGATCAAACAGCGGCAGAAGCGGCTTAAGTCCCCTCGAAATCCCGCCGTAGGGAGGTATGTTGTCGCCATGATTGTCCCAAGTTCCGCTTGCGGTATGGTAACTCAAATCGATCGTAACAAACGCGACACCCGCCTCGACCAAACGACGAGCAAGCAATGCTTGCTGACACCACAAGTGATCGCCATACCGTTCTCGAGTTTTGGCAGACTCTTGCGTCAAGTCAAACGCTTCCCTAGCGCTCGAGCCCAGCAATAAGTCAATCGCTTGTTGCTGGAAGGCATCGGTGGATCTCATGTTCCCGCTCGTATCAATATCGCGTCGGATTTGATCGAGGTCCTTTAAGAGGCTTCGACGGTCGTTTAACCGGTTGATGTCGAGCCCCTTGGGCAATTGAAATAATTCTGCGCTGGTCTTCTTTCCAGAATCATTACCAACCAAATCATAGATGGGTAGCTTCGACGCGAGGTTTCCTTGAAACGGATCATATTGTTGGCCAAGATAACCGCCAAATGCGATATGACTCGGTGATCGGTAAAAACCGACATAAGGTGGCATGGAATGAGCGTTTGATCCATGATGCTTGGCTACAACGGACGCTATCGAAGGGTACTCCGAGGCTTCTCGATTCAGTCTCGGCTCCGCCTCTAGATTCCCCGTTTGGAAAACCATGTTTGGTTCGTGACTGCTAAACTTGGCATCAACAGACCGAATAAGCGTAAACTTGTCGAGCATCGCCGCTTGTTTTGGGAGATGCTCGCATATGCGGACGCCAGGGATCTTTGTTTCGATCGATTGGAAAGGTCCTCGATTGTTGATGGGACGATCAGGCTTGGGATCCCAAGTGTCGATTTGACTTGGACCACCGGTCATCCAAAGCAGAATAACGCTCTTGCCGCTACGAGATGAGCTTCCCGACGCGACTGCCTGCGCACGTGATCGCAGCAGCTCTGGCAATGAAAGACCCACAAGTCCGGCGAGGCTCGCTTTGACCATGTTGCGGCGACTGCTTACAACAAGCCCCTCGCATGTCATCGCATTCATCGCACGGAATGCATGGGAGTGCAAATGCTGACGCCCGCTCCATGCACTTTTGCTCATGCCAGACATCTTTCTTGATTCCGTAGCCCGGGACAATCAAAACTATCGCGGACCGCGGAAGCGAACTGCGAACAAGACAATACCTACTCTGAGAAGTTGCCAACAACTCCTCAATGGTAGTTCAATCCTTGAGCTCATACGTAAAATTATTTGAGCCTCTTTTGACATCTTCTTTCAATCCCGAACTTCCTGGCAAAGCATACTTGTTGGGAAGGAGGTTTTTTAGGGTTGGGATCGGTGCTACTCCGATCAAGTCGGCATCCTCCGGCTTAAGCGGTTTTACATTCGTTTTGTCTATATCTTGCTTGCTAATGGTTACCACATTCGCGCCAATAATGGCACCATCGTTGGATTTGTAAGTTGTTAACGAGCAATTTCCTGACGCGTCTGTCCGACCTACAGACGGCTGCGGTTCTTCGACAGAAATGAATGTGACCGTGGCTCCCTCAACCGGATTACCCTTGTACTTAACGGTAACTTTGACTGGCGAAGTTGGTCGTTCCCCCTCGTTGCCTGAACATCCCAGAAGCACGGTACTCAGCAAGCCGACCAAAACACAACGCATCCAAAGCATATGAAGTTCCCCGAAACGAAAGGACCAAAGAAAAAGGCCACTGAAACATATGTTTCAGTGGCCCTATAAAGGATATCCGAAAGTCATCAATTGTCGATTACAGAAACTTCGCCACCGTCCAATGTGCCCAGTGCTCCCCAAACCCCGTATAGACTTTGTCCAACAGGTGGAACCATGATGACAGAAGTGTTTCCAGTTTCGATTGAGCTCGAGATGAACCGAACAGAACCGTCCATGGACACCGCGTTCACGCCACCGGTATGCATGCTACTTGCAGGAGCTATGACGACGTTGGAGTCAGCCGCTGCATTTGTGTCACCGAAACAGGCTGGCTTGTTGGGTCCCAAGACAGTGTTGAAGCCAATGCGCTCAGCTTGGCCGTCTGTCCAAAGGATTCCGAATCGAGCTTTCAGTTGTGTTCCTGGTGCAAAACGCCCGCTGATCGCAACTGCATTGCAACTGCTTGGGTTGGTTTGAATAGCACTCACTTGTGCTTCAAAGCGAGCAATTTGTTCTGCGCCGGTTGAAATCTTTAGCGTTCCATCATTCAGATTGTTGGCATTATGTGCAGTGCGCTCGCTGAAGACGATGGTGTTGCTGGTTCCATCGGTGATCGCCCCCAATTTCTTATAGATGCCTGTTCCACCAAATGGACCACGCATCGGTTGAGCACCGTTTACGTTGACTATCAAATCCCCCATATTGACTGCATAAGAGTTTGTCCCATGGCCGCCAGCAGAAAGAGGAATAATCGTGTCAGAAGGACACTGATATCCGGGGATCGATTGAGCCCAAGGGAAATAGCTAGCCGTTCCGTCGAGACGCGGGTACCAGCCAGACGGTCCGCCAGGTGCAACAACTCCATGAGCAGTCGTTTCGTTTCCAGCTTGGATGCGATTATATAATGCGGTTTGCTCGATAAAAGGCAGCAAAGGAACGAAAGGGCTAAGCCTGTTATAATTTCCATTCAGTCGTTCTGGACTTCCTACCAAACTTGCTGTGCCGCCGGACTTGTTTGGCACTCGCTGATAGGCGCTCTCATAGTTAAGAACTGCTAAGCCAATTTGCTTCAAGTTGTTACTGCACTGCATACGCCGAGCGGCTTCACGAGCCGCTTGGACTGCTGGTAGGAGCAATCCCACCAAAATACCAATGATGGCGATGACCACCAACAATTCTACAAGCGTGAATGCCGCACGATTCCCAATTCGTCTCATGACTCAATTCTCCGTTTACCAGAAACCAAAAATTACGATTGTTGCGGCAAAATTCGCACCGCTAAACTGAGTTGATTTTCTTTCCAACGCCCATTATGTCAATATAGATTGTACAAAACGGCGGTAATATTCGATTACTCCAAACACTTATCGCCCCAAAAAAACGCACTATGGGCGGCGAATCACTCCGTAACCTGAAGATCACCTGAAGCTGGTGCGGAGTGTCTTATATCCAGCCCACGATCGATGTGAACAAAAAACCAGAAAGACCTCTTAGGAGAGAAGCGACTTGATGACCGTTCCAGCGCTTAAACGGAGTGGTCTGCCGATGGGTGTTTGCAATTCCTGCGAGAAATCCACTCCAAACGCATGTAGCAATGTTGCATGCAAATCTTCGATCCTTAAAGGTTCCTTGACTCCCAAAAGCGGGTCTTTGCCTGACTCGATCATTTCGTGTGTCGTTTCGCCGCGTACATGTCCAGCACGGAATGGGCCCCCTGCTAACAACGTGCTGAAGCCCGTAGGCCAATGATCGCGTCCGTCCGCAACATTGATCTTCGGCGTTCGGCCGAACTCCCCGCCGCACATCACGATTGTTTTGTCGAGCAAACCTCGATCTGCTAATTGATTGATCAGCGAATGCAAAGCTGCATCAAGAATGGCGCAGCGACCGCTTTGCAACGAATAGTTCTCCACGTGCGTGTCCCAGCCGGAAAGCTCCACTTCAACGCATCGTACTCCTTGTTCAATCAATCGGATCGCCGCAAGACATCCTCGACCAAACGAGTTGTCGCCGAAAGACTCGATCACACTCAAAGGTTCCATTGCAATATCAAAGGCCTTGATTTGTTCGCTAGCCATCATAGTTGTGGCACGAACCGTCGACGATTCATGAAGTGTCTTGTTCTTATCTAGTTCTCGCAACCGCCCCCTTCGAAACTCAGATTCAATGACTTCTCGTAAATCACTCAGTCGGTTCTCAAATACTTTTTTTTCCGTATAGCTCCTTAAGTTCGGCAGTGGGTCTTTCGGATCGCCTGTTTTGAATGCATCCAAGACGCTTCCCATGTATCCTCCTCGCGAAGGCCATTGCCCGCTCAAAATGGAAACGTGCCTTGGGATTTCGATGTTATCCTCGGTCTGATGGCAGATCACCGATCCGATCGCGGGATGAATCAGGGTCGGATCTGGACGCCAGCCCGTCTTCATATTGTAGGTAGCGCGTTCGTGATCCCCTTCTTTGGAAATCATCGATCGAATCAACGTTGCGCGGTGCATTATCTCAGCGGTCTGTGGCAGTGTGCTTGCGATTTTCAGCCCCGGTATCGATGTTGATATTGCTTTGGTCTCTCCACCGATTTTTGAGTCCGGATGAGGATCAAACGTCTCAAGTTGGCTTGGGCCACCTTGCATCCAAAGGATAATTAAGCTTTTCGCGCCCAGCTTCGCATCGTTCTCAGATCCACTCGCGATGGACAACCGTTCCGCAACCCTAGTGAGCATTCCTTGGCTCAATAGTCCTCCGGTAATATAGGCACCGCCTCGCAAGAAGCGTCGCCTGTGATAATTCCTCCAAGAGTCGCATCCAGTCGCAATCCCGTCCTGGTGCGAGTCTGTCATTAGTGGTTCCATTGGAATTCCGTACTGTTGATAAGAGTCCAGAAAATACTGCCCATCGCTTGAGCCCTTGCTGGCCCCTTGGTGTTATGCATTCGGTCGCAGAATGCGTTCAATTCCGCCCCGGTCGGCATTCGATTCAAAGTAGAAAGGTAGGCGGTTTCTACCGCCACCTTATCGTTGCTTGCTATCTGCGCGATTCGCGTGGCCGCATTCATCACCGGATTGTTCTTGATCCGTTCGCTCACATAGGCCCCATTCATGACCAAGAGCCGCTGCGGGATGGTCACCGACTGCTGGATGAATTCGTCGTCACCTCGGTCCCCGTACGCCTTGGTGAAGTCGTTGACTCCTCCAAACAATTCTAGCTTGGAAACAATGGAACTGCTTTCATCGATAGCATGTATTCGGCACGCTTGATGGATTGATGCCGCTACCTGTTCTGGACGCAATTGCGTTAACGGGAACACGGCCCAGTGATTCTCATGTTCATTCGATACGAATTCGCTTCCTATTTCTGTTTCCAGTCGGGAATCTCGCTGAAATACTTCGGTGCAAACGATTGTTCGAATGAGTCGCTTCAAGTCAAAACCGTTCTTTGCAAAGTCCTCCGCCAAGATCTCCAAACCCGGCGGGAATGGTCCAGAGAGTGGAATGCTATCCAACGGTTCGACCAACGCTCTACCGAATAGAATTGCCCACATTCGATTGACCGTCGCGCGAGCGAATGCTTTGTTCTCTGGATGTGTAACCCAAACCGCGAGCCGATGTCGCGGTTCGCCCCCCTCAGGCATCAAGTCCCTCAGGTACGGAACTTCCGGCGCTACACTGCTCTCTTTCTCCGCATTGAGATACGTTATGCGATAGTCAGGATTGGAGTTGCGAAGGCCGACGAACGGATTGTCTAGTCTCGTACCAGAAAAGAACGCCGCCAACTGATGAAAATCAGCTTGCTGGCCTGTTCTGCTTGCTTGACTTGGCGTCGACAAATCCGTGGAAGGCTCGTTGGAATCCAACGCGTCATCCTCCTGCTGAGCAGGGAAATTGACCTTGCCTAAATAGTCTTCATGGCATTGCAAACAATCGATGCGTTGCGCGAGAAACGCGCGGGAGGTTCGACCTGCAAGCCGAATCGCATCCGGTTTTTTGTTGTCCGCATCATCCATAGTCGCCGTGAGAAAATTTACTTGTGGCGCATCGGTCCAGGACCCCTTAGCTTCCAAGAGGTCCCTGACGACAGCGTCGTAAGGGGTCCCTTTTTCGAAGTGGTCCGCCATCCAGTCAACGTACTTGCGTCGGCGAAAAATCAGAAACGGACCGACATTTGTCCCAACGGTCGCACGCGTCCAGCGTTCGGCTAAATAATCGTAAGTCCGACGATCCTTGAGCAGATACTCAGTCCACCAAATCGTTCGCTTGTCCTCTGGTATTTGCTCTGCAACGCGCGTCTCCTCCAATGACAATCCGTTTCCGATCAATGCAAGACTGGTGCGACGCGCAATCGTACGCCAATCGGCAGGTTTTGCTTTCATCAAACTGTGGGTGGAAATGTCGACGTCCATCGCTCGATCAACGTCATGAGCAACCGATTGGATTGCCGATTCAAAGTTTGTAGAAATGAACTCCGGATCATGGAGAAGCTTCGCGCGCGGCGAAGTTGCCCAACCAATACCCAAAAGAAGCACGCCCCCTAGAGAAACAAGTAACAGCCGCTTTCGCCATCTTTTTTCGTTGGAAGCATTTTCAATAGGATCCAACGTTCCCGAAGGAGGTTGCCCCGAGAACGATAGTACTGGGGGAACCTGCGGCGGAATATCGGTTCCCAGGACGGGGGGGATGGCGTTTAGACTCACAGTGCGTTTGCCTTGTGTTAATGCGACATCGAATTCGCAACGTAAGCGTGAAGGCCAAAAAAGACGAAAACAACTTTATTATTCGTAAGTATCCGTCAGAGCTTGGACCAAATCTTTTCGAACGGACCCTTTTCCGACCGATTTTTCAAACCACTCTTTTACTTTATTGGAGAACAGCTCGTTTCTGGCTGGAGACAGTGAAAAATAAACAGCTCGCGCGGCAATGTCAGTTGGTTCTTGGTCGCTTAGACTAAAATCGGCCATCGCTGTCGCGATACCAGGTGGAAGTCGATCCCAGGCGTAATGTTCTGTGTTCCCCTGAATACGGACAATCAGTTCGTCGTTTTTGATTTCGACTATGTTGATTAGATTCTTACCGACTGATAGCGTCTCTGTGCCACGCATCTTCGATTTCGCGTCATGCACTGCTTTGATGAAGATCTCGTAAAGTTGTCCCAACTGATCGAGCCTTGCTTGTTTGTCCTTCATTTCGTCGTCCGCAGACAAAGGCAAAGCGAGCTCCATATATCTATGGAAATTCTTAAAGTCTGCTTTCTCGACTGCTTCGCGAGCGCTTTTCATGGCGGAAGTCCAAGCGGTTTTGGAATTCGCCATCAAATTCGGAACCACAGGCTTGGGGTCGCTTGCCATCGTGTTAGATCGCGAAGTTTCCGAAGGGGGCACGGCTGTTTTGGGCATTGATTCAGGAACTAGGGCGTTTCCGAATGGGTTACTCTCCGTAATTTCCCGGTTGGTTTCATCGGAGTTGTCTACCTTGGCAAGCGTAGGCCAGACCAGTCCAGACGCGTTTCCTTGCACTTTTGACGCAAGGTTTCCGCCTATGGACTTAGGTGTCGTCCCGTGAACCGTTGTCGACTTCATGACAGGGCCTTCAGTATTCGATTCTATTCGCTTAGCGATTTGCTGGCGATTTAGAATGAATTGAATTCCTGCGTAAACCAAAAAGCCCGCAGCAACGGTTACGAAGGCAGCCAAGTACATAGCTTGCCACAGTCTTCGCTTCCGTTTGAGTCGCTCAAATTTCTGGGCCGCAGATTCCCCCTTCTGCGCGTAGTCGATCTGCGGCGAGTCCGCTGAAGCACTTTGCGAAATTGCCAGGGGAGCAGAAACGGGATTGGAATAGACTTGTTGAAGCGTTGGTATCCGCCGACTTAGTTCATTCCACCTAGCCTCTGCATTTCCAAAATCCGCGATGAATTGGTTTGACTTGGCTGCAATTGAGCATTCATTCAAATCAAATTTCGCGAACGGATCGGCGTCGGGATAGGGATTGGCGTCGGAAAGAGGCAAACGATTGTTCGGTGAATCCATCTGCGTCAGGCCTGCGTCGAAAACTCGTTTTTTGGATTCATCGAGTAAAACAGCTTGGGCTTGCTTGATCAGCTTAGCAACGTGTTGTGCCGAACTTGGATTGGACTTGGTCTCGGAATCGTTCCAAGCAGCCACTGCTGTTCTCAACGCCTGTTTGATGTCTTTTTGACTTGCATCTTGGTCTAGACCAAGCAGTGTGTAGTGGTTGAGTTGCCCCTGACCGATTCGAATTCCAAGATGTTTTTGGATAGCGTCAATCTCATTGATCATTGTCACCGAGGTCCGTTTCGCAAATGAACGTTAAGCAAAAGGGTTGCTGGGCTCATCGCCGGTGTCGAGCGTCTGCCGCAACGGGACAAATCGAGTCAAGAACATCTGAAACAACCCAACCCAGGTTGCCAAGAGAAGGGGCGAAGCATAACAGAACAATAAGAAAAACAGGTGGGTAGATCTATCAGGCTTGTCCGGTCTTGCTGATTTTGCAATCCCTAGAAAATCGTTGATGGTGTCTGAGATTGCCGGAACTCGAGCTGCCATCATTATCAAAAGAGAGAAAGCAGCGCAAACGACTAAAGAAAACATAAGCATCCAAAGGCTGATGGAAGGCCGGACGGACACTTGCTCCGCAAAAGGACTGGATTCGATTGCCTTGTTGGACATAAAGTTGCAGCGACGAAATCGTTTGTGAAAAGAGTGTCTTTAACTGTTCTGGACACTCTGATTATAAGCGCTCGACGCCTTCAGCGGCATCTCATGTTTCTCGCAATTTTGCAAACGCGTTCCCAAGCTCCAGTTTGGGGATGCGGTCGATCACGCTCTGCTTCGTCCTTCTGGACGCAGCCGACAAAAGTCAAAGTAGCAGGCACATTCCATGTGCCGTCCGCCTGAAAACCCAGCCAATATACGCAAGCATACGGCACGGCGGAGCGTGCCTGCTAGTGCGCCTCCGAAGGCGTTTGAACAGTAGGGTGGAAGTCC
>JANMGH010000040.1:0-16360 GCA_031374515.1 Pirellula sp.
TTAACGGGACGGATTACTGCACCTTGATGTCGATTCGACGGGGCTTGGTTGCTTCGCGCTTTGGCAACGTGATCTTCAACACACCAAGCTTGAGGTCAGCCGACACCTTGCCACCTTCAACCTCGCCGGGCAACTCGACCGTGCGGCTGAATGTTCCGAATCCACGTTCCTGGCGATGCCAAGTTCCACCTTCGTTTTGCGGTGGACGTCGATCGCCCTTCAGGATCAGCTGGTTGTCGACCACACATATCTCGATGTCGTCCTTGCAATAGCCGGGTAATTCGGCCTCGGCATAAAAGTTTTCGCCGTCCTCCCAAAGGTTCAAGTGAGGGAAAACTCCAACCTCCAGACGGCGACCCACCCCAGTTCCGCCTCGACTAAACGCTCTATCCAATTCGCGACCTAGCCGATTCATTTCGATCCAAGGTTCCCAACGTGTTGCAAACATAATTCATGCTCCTTTCGTAGCGAGTTACCTAGAAAAACAGTTAACGATTGTGTTTGTCGATCAGTCTCTGCCAATTTTGCAAACTGCCGACTTCGGATTTCAAAAATCGCAAAAAGTGTGCCAAAATACAGAATGTTGCACTTGGCAGCGAACAATCATCCGCGTTCAAATACGCAGCAAAGTACTAGTACGGGAACTGTTTTCCACGTCGAATCTCCGACTCGTCGGCGATCCGGTCAGCCACGTAATCAACCATATTGTAGAACGATTGTCCCAATCGTTTATCTGAAGTGAAGTTTGTACCTGCTTCAGAAACAGTTGAGGACAACTGTTCTACACTGAACACTTTGTGTCGCAGCAAAGTGTTCGTCGATCAACTTCAGCACCTTGTCGAGCTGCGTCTCAGCCGTGCTATGAAACGCATTACCGAACGTACCCGTAGCGGCAACTTGAGCCAACGCGTGCTTCGGCTCAAGCTTGTACGCGCGGCCTCCCGCTTCGTTGACTGCATTGGCATTCGGAAGGACTCGCAAAGATAATTAAGGTTCGCGAAAAACAGCCGACGAAGTTGATGATCAGATTCGACATCGCTTTCAACGAAGCGGATTCTGAGCTATGCGCTCGGCGATCGCATGACACGATCCAGATGTACTCCAACCGGCAGTCGGAAGTTCTTTAAAAACGAATCGACAAATGGGTTGTTTGGATTTCAACAATGATCGAACAGGCTAACATGTCAATCAAGGAACCTGCCCAACGTCGCCTTAGCACGAATGGCCTGACATGGTTACTGGCCATAAATGCAATTGTGTTGGTTGGATTTGGAGGACTTGTTTTTGTTGTTCAGCCTTGGGGACCGAGCTCCGCTTGGGAGGCAGCGGATCATAATCGCGACGGTATTCTGACGCGGGATGAAATGTCACTATTTGTGACGCAAAAACCGCATCGTACGGATCGACTGCTGATGCATTTCGATGCCGCTGATGTCGACAAAGATGGTGTTGTAACTCTGGTAGAGTCTGGCAAGTATGGTAACGAAATCGGAAGCAAAGACCCATTTTTGCGTGAAGCCATGCAATGAGCTTCTGCTGCTTCCGACGCATGCGGCAATGAGTGCAAAGAAGGCTACTTCGTAAAGAAGCGACCAATTAAAAAGAAGCGACCAATTAAGTTGTAATCAGAGATTCGGCAGCAATCAGCGAACCAGTCGTCATGTATTCACCAACGTCTACTTTAATCGACGCATTCAGATCGCTGCGGCCGCGACCAAGTCAGATTGCTGAGGAGAATGCATCGAAGGCGGCTTTGAGCGAACCAGGGTCACTTGCGACGACTTTAGTCCACTTATGGTTTGACCTCAGGTGGGTCAGGATAGAGCCATATCACTGCTCGGTATGGCCAAGGATGCGTCCAAGGGTTTGGCCAAGGAATCGTGGCGGAAAAGACACTTATCAACAAAAGTAGAACGGTGAACTTACGAAGCATCGAGGACTGGCTGGCCTTTTGTATCGCTGGAATACACAACCACAACCAAGCTGGCGCGAGCCAAAAGACCCATCGGAATCCGCTGGACACACCGCCGTAGTTGCGATCTTCCACAACGCGCGTGGAGTAAAAAACAAAACAAGCGAGTGAGACTGCGGAAAACGCAAGCGCCATGCCGGCTTCAGAAGTAAGAAACCCTTTCCAATCCGCAACCGATCTCCGTTGCCCTCGTGTCCAAAGAATGGCACCCCCGATTCCCAATACCCAAAACGGAGTTAAGGAAAAGATACCATGGTGTCCTATAGTGAAATGCAGGGCATAAAGCAGACGACTCTCTTCGCCCCGATCGACTCCTTTCTTATTGCCAGGCAACCAATACGACTTGGGGAAGTCATACCAATCGTCCCAGTGGTAGATCGACCAAGCGTCATTCGAGGACATGATGGCCACTCTTTGGCCTGCACTTTCATCGACAAACTGGAGCACGCCTGTTAGTCTGGCAGGGATTACTGCGGACTTGTCTGTAAATGCGTAACCATTTTTGTTCGCTTGAGCGATCACGGACGAGATGTTTGGAGCTTCGGCGTTTTCGATATCTTTCGGAACCGTGGCGATCAATTCGCCAACCCCTCGATGCGAATAGGGGGGCCTCAGGTCTTGATGGGCCCAATAATTGGTCGCCAAGAATGCAATGGCTACGGATGCTGCCCCCATTCCGTAACCCAATATCAGCTTTCGCCAATCCACCGCAATCAGAATCACACTTGCTGCAGCAGCCCAAGCCAACGCGGGTAATTCGCAGGCAACGACCAGTGCTGAAGCGATGCCGCAACTTACCCAAGTCGACCAGGATCTATGCGTCCCAAGCTGATAGGCTTGAATTATCTGCCAGACAAGTCCAACGCTCAGAGAGAAAAAAAGGGCTCCATGCAGATGATTATTGAGCGTCGCCGCAAAGGTTGTGAGGAATGTGCCCCAAAGCGCCATGTTAAGCAAGATGAAACGGGACCAAGAGTTCAAGACGTTTTTGTCAAGCCAAAAGGTCAACCAAATCCACCAGATCGTTAAGGGCAGAACGTTGACTAGTAGCATCACCGTTCGGCCAATCAAGAACGGCTCTTCGGTCAGTTTTTTCCCGAAGAGCATCGTGACCGGCTTGCATACCAGTGCATACATCGCGGTCAGCAAGGGTGGCTTGCTTGAATAAAAGTGCTCCTTGCCGTCGGCACCCCGATGTCGCACGATGTCTATTGAATTCCAAATTTTGGATTTGCCTTTGCTATCGAGCAATTCTGTGATACGGTCGATCTCCCACTTACCATCTTCGGTCAATGCAGCAATTGCGCACCATCGTGACCGGTCGTTCGCGCTCAAGAATGGGAGTTCCCCGTGAACGGCCGATACACCAAGAATGCGAGCGATTTGGATCGTACAAGCAATGCCGATAAGCAGCCACGCAACCTCTTTGAATCGCCAAGACGTTTCCTCGGTTGGCTGCATGGATTGGGTCACGATGTTGCCCCCACTTGAGCTACTGCGCGCGTGGTTTTGGATATCGAATAGGGAATGGTTCGACTACCTGCATTGGCAACCATAAGCTCCGCCAACAAACCAACACCGATCATCTGAGCGCCGAGAAGGAACAAAACCATCGCTAAATAAAAGAGCGGACGTTCGTGAAGATTGATAGGTAGCAATCCCATTCCGAGTCGGCTGATGAGCCAAATTGCCATGAGCCCTACAAGAATGACGCACGCTACCGAGCAAGCACCCAATCCGATACCGCCTAGCAAATGTTGCGGCCGATACCGGAATCGAGTTATGAAAACGACCGTAAAGAGGTCAAGGAAGCCTTTGAGAATTCGTGATACCCCGTATTTGGAAACGCCGTGGATGCGAGGGTGATGCTGAACCGCTATTTCCGCGACACGAAATCCGCGTGCAGCTGCAAGAACGGGAATGAAACGGTGCATTTCGCCATACAGAGTTATTTCTTCCAATACTTGGCGACGATAGGCTTTAAGACCACAATTAAAGTCGTGGAGTTTCAGCCCCGAAAACCGGCGTAGTATCCCATTGAATACGAGCGAAGGCCAACGCTTGTGCCACGGATCATAACGCGTTTGTTTCCAGCCACTAACCACATCGAAGCCGGAATCCAGTTTTTCGATCAGCCGAACGAGTTCTTTTGGGTCATCTTGCAAATCAGCGTCCATGGTGACAATAGATTGGCCCTGGGCAATCGCAAAGCCAGCAGCTAAAGCGGCCGCTTTCCCAAAGTTGCGACGGAATTTGATTCCTTGAATCATCCTATTTTCAACTGAAATTTTCTCTATGATCGACCACGACTGATCGCTGGATCCATCGTCGATGAGAAGCACTTCGTAATTCCCAAGGTGGTCTGTTTCAACGGATTGTTGAATTCGCCGAACAAGTTCTTCCAACGAATCTTGTTCATTAAAAAGTGGGACTACGATCGAAATCATTTATTATCGGGGCAGCGAGGCTTTGGTAAAAAACAGGTTGACTACATTGTAACTAAAAACCCTGACGGAGGTTAATCAACGCACGCAGGAGTTTCAGCACTAGTCAACGAGCAGACAATGCTGGTTTGCCATTGAGATCCCACTGACTATCGCACCGACAATCCCAACAAATCCTTGATCGGTTCCACAAAGAAACAGGTTATTGAGACGAGTCGTGCCATTGAGCTGTTTTTGCGGAGCGCCATACACTGCTCCGTTGTCATGTGAAGTGAATCGGCGAATAGTCTTGGGCGTAAAGATATCGGTATCGATTACATGGCGACGAAAATCAGGCATGAATCGCACTGCCGCTGCAACGGATTCATCGTACCATCGGAGCTTTTCAGAACCGTATTGAGAGTCGCTCAGAGTCGACCATCGCTGGTGATCCGCGATGGTGGTAAGTCGCACGAAACCCGCCTCCAGTTCGCCTTCGCTGCTCGAGTATGCATAGTTGTTGGGGGAACAAATTACGCCGGTACGCAGATCGCATAATCGATTGGTCGGTTTTGTCCAATGAAACTGATCCGAATCATTGAAGAAGACGATTGTCTTGTCGAACCCAATGGCTTTCGGTTGACACTCGAGCACCGAAATCGACTCGATAAAGGACATTTCGCCGGCCATGTAAACTTCCGACACGGAACTGTCATCGCAGAGCCGCATGGTTTCCACTATTCCGGCACTGGAAAGGATTCGCTTTGCAGTCAGCACGGTCCCATTTTCAAGCTCGACACCTACGACCTGTTTGCCATCGACGCATATCTTGGCTACACCACTTCGCAACTTCAAGTCACCCCCTAGCTCGCGAAAGCGGCGAACCAAATGCTTCAAAATGAGGCGGACGCCTTTGAAGGGCCTAGCAAACCCCTCGAGAAAGATGCTCCGGAACATAATGCAAAACTGACCCCAATCCATATCGTATTCCCGTGCGTTGCCGTACCACATCAGCGGACAAAGTAACATCTCGATCAACAACGGGTCGCTCAAAATTTCGCTTAGAATCTTTCGGGTGGAAAGTTGGAAGTCTTCCTGAGCAAGATCATCGTAGTCCACCAAGCGATTGAGCAGATTTTGAAAAGCATCCTTCTGATGTGGGAATTTTGCATGGATCTCCGATTGAAGCATTGCGACATCATTATTGAAATCCAGGTGAACACTAGGAAAGGCGATGCGTGAGCCTTTTTGTTCCGCCAACTGAAAGTCATCCCAGCGAAATCGAAGTTGCTTGAGGAGTCTAGCGAGCGGGCCTTTTTTAGCCCCTTTTTCAGTAAAATTGGTCATTGCGTGCAGGCCGACATCGTAATTTCGTCCATTTACGCGATAGAAAGAATTGAGGCCTCCAATCGTCCAGTGCTTCTCCAAAATGCAAACGCGTTGATCGTAGTGAGCGAGCCGAATGCCCGCGGCCAAACCGCTCATTCCTGCCCCAATTATGATCGTGTCGTAGTCGTTGGATGAATTCATGCGTGCATTATCTGCACGGAACAAGTTGCGCCCAGGGCGTAAGTTCAATTGGCGGTTGACATTTCAAGCTTATGGAGATAGCTTTTCGGCTTGTTGCGCACGATACGGGGGGTAGTGGAAACGGGGCTCTGAATTCACCACCCCCAATCAAGAACTACCTACCCAACAGATAACAACGGAATGAATCCACAAGAATTGCTCCGAATTGTAGATTCGTTGCATCGCGAAAAGCAAATCGATCCAGAGTTGGTCATTCTTGCGATCGAGTCTGCGCTAATGACGGCTATCAAAAGGCAATTTGGAGAAGACTCCGACGTGTTGGTCAAAATTGCTCGCGACGGCGGCGCAATTCTTGCAACCGTGAATGGGCGCAATCTTAGCGAAGACGAAATCGGCCGAATCGGTGCGCAAACCGCAAAACAAGTCATTATTCAAAAACTGAAAGAAGCTGAACGCGATGCTCGCTTGGACGAGTTTTACACTCAGATCGGCCAACTTGTAACAGGAATCGTTCAGCGCACGGAACGTGGTGTGACGATTGTCCAACTCGGTAACGTAGAAGCCATCCTACCTCGCAGCGAACAAATCCCCGGCGAAAGCTACCATAATGGCTCCCGCGTGCGGGCAGTGATTTATGAAGTAAAAGCAGCTGGAAACCGTGTGAAAATCATACTTTCCCGGACCAAAACGACGTTGATTCAACGCTTGTTTGAACAAGAGATTCCAGAAATCGCCGATGGTGTTATTCGCATTAATGCTATCAGCCGCGAACCCGGCTATCGTAGTAAGGTCGCGGTTAGCAGCAGCGACCAGCGAATTGATTGTGTTGGTGCCTGTGTGGGGATGCGTGGAAATCGAATTAAAAATGTGACCGGCGAACTGGCTGGCGAACGAATTGATATCGTCCGCTGGAGCGATGACCCGATGGTCCTTATCCCGAATGCACTGCAACCCGCTGAAGTAGAACAAGTACTGCTGTGCGATATGATTGGCCGTGCAATTGCATTAGTCAGCGAAGAACACCTGTCGCAAGCCATCGGTCGATATGGACAAAATGTTCGTCTGGCGAGCAAGCTCTGCAGTTGGGACATCGAAATTATGACCGCTCCAGAACTCGAACGACAAATCGAACGCGCCATGGAAGGATTCATGGAGCTTGAAGGAATGAATGAGTCGGTAGCACAGCAGTTGGTCGAACAAGGGTATTTGTCTTACGACGATTTGTCCGTCATTGAACCCGATGCACTCATGGAAATGGGGAATTGGTCGGAAGAGGAAGTGGATGCAATCGTAATCCAAGCGGAAACCAAAGCCGCGGAACAAGAGGCAGCCGAAGAAGAAAGAAAGCAACAGGATAAATTGGATCGCGAACGCAAAGCGACCGAAGAGCTGGATCGCAAAGAAGGAATCGTAACGCAACCCCCTCCAAAGGTAGTGGCTGGTACAGAGGAAATTGGTCTGGAACATGCTGCCGTGGATACACTTCAGCCTGTCGAACAGCCAAAAGAGGAAGACAGTTCGAGTCAGCAAACTGGCGGAAACGTCTAACGCAAGAATGATTTATGCATTACCATCATAGGCAGCATAAGTATAAGTCGCCGGAGCATTATGTGCTTTGGGACAAGAGACATGGTTCGGCATGTGTCGTGCCGAATTTGGTGGGTGACCCGCTACAAAAGCGTGGGGGCGTCCTAATGAAATAACTTTACGCAGAGACAGGTGAGCAACTAACGCCGAACGATCGGCCGACTTGCCTCGTTTCACAGGGCTTTTGCCCAAGGAATTTTGCTCAGTGGCAGTAAGAATTTATTCGCTGGCTAAAGATCTAGGATTGGACAGCAAGGAGCTGGTCGACCTGTGTACCCGTTTGGGAATTCAGGGCAAAGGGAGTGCGCTTGCAAGCCTCGAAGACGAGGAGATTGCTCGGATTAGGCGGCATATCGAAGAAAAGGCCGCGACTCCTGCACCCTCGAGTCCAATATCCGGAACCGCCACGAAACCGAACCGAGAGCCAATCGCGCGCGAATCGATTAAGGATGCCCCGATTCGCGATCTGAGCGGAAGAGTCGGCGGCGCCAAACGAGATTTGTCTTCTGTCAGGTCTAAGTTAGCCCCCGCCGCGGAAACGGCCTCAACAACTGAAATTGAAAAAGAAACGGTTGTTACTGCGCAAGTTGCGTTGCAATCGACGGACGAAGCAGTCGAGCCACCGAATGCTACACTCGATTCTCCGGCAACTGAAACAGCGGAAAGTGCAACCGACGCGTCGCCCGGAACCGACGAAGAAGTAGATGGCGATGAATCCGCGGAAACCGCACCTGTTGGTGAAAAAGCGGATCGCCCGGTAGATGCTCGACGTGATTTTTATTCGCCTGCCAACACGAGCGGCAGGGTTCGAGTTATCGGAAGCCCGCGTCCCGGGGCTGACGCAAAACCTGCTTCTGACAAGCCAAGGAAGACTCGGGAAGCCGTCTTGAACATCAATCTGGCAAAGATCCCGAAATCGGCTACGCCACACCCGTCCTCGAAACCACAGGAACAAGCGACGCAAAAGCCGATCGTGAAGCTGACTCCGGATGTCATACGTGGCGTTAGCAAGGGGATGGACAAGCCCACAGATAAACCGGCTGTGCCAGCAAAACCGGGCTCGACTCAAATGGGTGGCGCAAGCGGCAGTGGAGGCGGTCGGCCATCGACTCCTAGCCAAACTCAGCACTCAGGCCTAGCTGATTTCAAAGCGAACGCTGAAAACAAACTAAATCTGAAGGCAAAGAAGCCGGTCGTTGAAGAAGAAGCTCCCGTAAAGAAAAAAGGGCTTGCAGGTCTGGAGTCGAGTCGAAAAGATCGTGGACCTAGAATCCAAACTTCGAGAGACTTGGCCTCATTGGAGGATGACGACGGTGGACGCAATCGAGGAAGAGGTCCGCGTAAGAAACCTACTCCTACGGCTGTACGAAAAGAAAAAGTCGTTCTGGCAATGCCATGCACCATCCGAAGTTTTTCGGAAGCTGCAGGGGTTACCGCAGCGAGAATTTTGCGGTCCTTGATGACGATGGGGACGATGCAAAACATCAATTCCTATCTTAACCAAGATCAAGCGGAACTGATCGCGGCTGACCTTGGCGTAGAATTGGAGTTCCGACAAGCGGAAACGCTTGAAACCAGTTTGATCGGCAAGATGGATGACATCGAGGACAATCTGGAGGACTTAATCACTCGTCCACCTATCGTCACCTTCCTCGGACACGTCGACCACGGCAAGACATCGCTACTCGACTATTTGATCGGAACGAAAATCGTCTCTGGCGAAGCAGGTGGTATCACTCAGCAGATTCGTGCCTATCAAGTCAAAAAGGATGGTCGAGCAATATCCTTCGTCGACACACCGGGTCACGAGGCGTTCACTGAAATGCGAGCTCGCGGTGCCAACGTGACTGACATTGCTATTCTCGTTATCGCCGCTGATGACGGTATCATGCCGCAAACAGAAGAAGCGATTTCGCACGCCAAAGCAGCCGGTGTTCCAATCGTTGTTGCTGCAAATAAATGCGATCTGCCCGGCGCAGACATTAATCGGATCATGACGCAAATGACCGAGTACGGCTTGACCCCAAGTGCTTGGGGTGGAGATGTGGAAGTTGTTCCGACAAGTGCGATCACTGGCCAAGGGATGGACGAATTACTCGAGACAGTATTGACCGTTGCGGAAATGCACGATTACAAAGCCAACCCAAAGCGTGCGGCTACAGGCGTTTGCTTGGAGAGTGAACAAGCATCCGACCGAGGGGTCATCGCGAAAGTCATGGTTCAAAGCGGAACCTTGCGTGTTGGTGACATCGTTGTTTGCGGTTCTTCTTTCGGTCGAATCAAGGCATTGTATGATACGATGAAACGCAACAAGCAATGGACCGAGGCAAGTCCGTCTACTCCTATCAACATCACCGGACTGGACAAAGCACCCGAAGCTGGCGAAAAATTCCATGTGCTCAATGATATTGGACAAGCGCGTCAAATCGCTGCTAGCCGTGAAGTGCTCGTGCGGTCTCAGTCTTTGTCCGGAACATCCCCCAAGGTCTCGTTTGAGACCTTCCAAGAACTGCTCCAAAGCGGCAAGCTCGGTGTTAAAGAAGATACCGTCATTCTCAACTTAATTATCCGTGCCGACGCTCGCGGTTCACTGGAAGCCATCGAAAAAGAATTGACCAAACTGGACCATCCGGAGGTCGAAATCAAAATCTTGCAGAGATCCGTTGGCGGTATTACAGCTGCAGACGTGACCTTAGCCAGCGCATCTCAAGCGGTGATTGTCGGATTTAATGTAATTCCGGACGAACAAGCTCGAGCCTTGGCCGACGCGAAAAATGTGGAAGTACGTCGATACGACATCATCTACAACTTGGCGTTGGACATCAAAGCTCTCATCGAAGGGCGTCTAAAGCCGGAAGAGCGAGTCGTGGAACTAGGCCGTGCATTGGTCAAACAAGTCTTTACCGTTTCACGCGTCGGTACCATCGCGGGTTGCTACGTTGCACAAGGCGTAATTGAGCGTGGATGTCGAATTCGGGTCAATCGCGAAGGTCGACGAATCGGTGATTACGCGCTGGACACCCTCAAGCGAATCAAGGATGACGCAAAAGAAGTCCAGCGAGGACTCGAGTGCGGTATCCGCTTAGCCGGCTTCAATGACATTAAAGTTGATGACGTTTTGGAAGCCTACCGCATTGAGGAAGTTGCCAGGACATTGGAGTTGTCTCGGAGCTAAGGAGTCGACACTGAGCTGATCGCATTTCATTCGGCGGTTTTTTGAAGTCGCATTGCCGGCCTTGATAAACTCACATTATCAGTGAGTCCTTAATAGACTCACTCCCTGTTCCTTGAAGACCAAATCGGTTTCGCATCGGGTATCATCCAAAGAGTTTTATGAGTGCACGCAGGTTATTAAAAGCAGCCGAGGCAATCCGTGAAGTCGTCGCTATGGCGATCTTGACTGAGATTCGCGACCCTCGTGTCAAGAACATCACGGTTATCGGCGTGGAGGTAGCTCCGGATATGCGGGAAGCCAAAGTGCTCATTAGCATCATGGGGAGCGAGAGCCAGCAGGCAACAAGCCTTCGTGGACTGAAGAATTCAGCTGGCTTTTTGCAGTCCAAAATCGCTGAGCGGATCGACACACGCTATACCCCAAAGCTCACCTTCGTGGCAGACGAAGGTGTTAAAAAGTCGCTTGCGGTTGCCCAAATACTAGACCAAATCGCACTCGAAAAACAAAAAAACGAAGAATCAAACGAAGAGTCAAACGAAGTCCTGTTGGATTCTCAAACGCCTTCTGCAATGCCGGCGGTAATAGATCCAGTTGCATCTGAAAAAAAATAAGTCTACCTAGTTCAACTGATTGAAACCCAAACAACATAAGACCTACATAATCGACAACATGAGCAATCGAGCCGCGAAATACGAGCTACTCCACAAGTCACTCAAAAAACACTTCAAAACTCAGCCTGAACCCGGCGAGCGAAGCGTTCTTGAACACTTGCTTTACGCTTGCTGTCTAGAAGACGCTAAATCCGAGCAAGCGGACGAAGCATTTGCAAAACTGCAGCAAGCTTACTTCGACTGGAACGAGGTCCGCGTTACCACCGTCATTGAATTGGGTGAAGCACTTGTCAGTTTGCCAAACCCAACTCAAGCTGGACATCGAATCAAGCGATGCCTTCAATCTTTGTTTGAGGCTAGATACCAATACGACATCGACGACTTGAAGAAGGCTAATTTAAGCAAGGCGACCGAGGAGATGTCTGCATGGAAAGGGATATCACCCTTTATCTTGAACTATGTCTCGCAGAACGCATTGGGCGGTCATGCAATCCCCGCTGACACATCAACGTTAGACGTTATGGTAGATTGCGAGATCTTAACCCAAGCGGAAGCGGAAAAGAAAATCTTGCCGGGGGTGGAGCGGGCGATCCCAAAGAACAAAGGCAACGAGTTCGCTTCTCTGTTGCACCAATTCGCAATAGAGTTCCATCAACACCCAAAGAGCGCACCAGTACTCGCCGTGTTTAAGGAATTGGGGGTGACACAAAAAGTAAAAGCAATTGAGAAGCCAAGCCCAAAAAAAGCAACCAAAATAGACGCCGCTGCTGCGTCAGTCCCCCGCGAATCGGCTCCTTCTCCAAAAATAAAGAGTACCGTTCCGGCGGAAGAATCTGCCAAAAACGTGAAGAAAACCGAGAGCACCGCTCCCAAGAAGTCGGATAAGCTCCCTACCGAATCATCCAAAGCGAAAGACTCTTCCGCGAAAACAGAAATCAAGTCGGACAAAGCATCGGATTCGAAAAAGAAAACGGCTGTAAAAGTAGAAACAAAGGCGGATACAAAAAATCCACCGGCCAAAAAAAGCGAAATCAAAAAGACTGAAACCAAGCCAACTCCGAAAAAACAAGAGCAAGCTCCCACCAAAAAACCTGTTGCGAAGCCGTCCACCAAGGACCTGAACAAGAAACCCGCTTCCCCGTCCAAGACAGCAAAACAGGTTCCGGAACCAAAAAAATCGGTCCCGATTAAGAAAACGGAAACACCGTCCCCAGCGACTTCAAAAAAATCTACCATCACGAACCCAACAAAGAAAAAGCCTAGATAGATCCTATTTTGAGCTTTAGAGAA
Source organism: Pirellula sp. (assembly GCA_031374515.1). Lineage (GTDB taxonomy): Bacteria > Planctomycetota > Planctomycetia > Pirellulales > Pirellulaceae > JBKCUI01. The sequence goes on from JANMGH010000040.1 coordinate 12,589, forward strand.
TTGTCTTTCATCGGAACAACAACCCTTCGACTTCTACTCCTGGACAGGAGCAATCATGGCTGGCCATTCGCAATACTCAAACATCAAACACCGCAAGGCACTGGTGGACAGCAAGCGAAGTAAGCTTTGGAGTAAATTGTCCAAGGCAATTATCGTCGCTGCTAAACTTGGTGGCGGCGACCCGAGCGGAAACGTCCGCTTGCGCACTGCTATCCAAGATGCGAAAGCTGTTTCGCTTCCGCGTGAAAACATTGAACGTGCTATCAAAAAAGGGACTGGCGAGATCGAAGGTGGTGATGTCGAAGAAGTATTGTACGAAGGCTACGGTCCAGGCGGCGTTGCCGTACTTTGCGATATCATGACGGACAATCGAAATCGGACGGCACCCGAAGTTAGAAAGCTCTTCGAAAATCATGGCGGTAAACTCGGCTCTACGAATTGCGTAGCCTATCTATTCGAACGAAAGGGGATGATCGTCATCAAACAATCTTCCGTCGAATTGGAAATGCTAATGGAACTGGCTCTCGAGAACGGAGCTGATGATGTTACCGAATCTAGTGACATCTATGAAATTACCTGTACTCCAGACGTGTACAGCACAGTTGTCGAAGCAATCGAGTCACAAAACATTGAAATCGAAGCAAAAGAGGTGGCTCGCGTCCCAAGTAATTCAGTTGAAGTTGATTCGGAGACCGCTATTTCGGTTATGAAACTTCTTGAGCTACTCGAGGATCACGATGACATTCAGTCGGTTGCATCCAACGTTAACTTTAGCGAAGAACAACTGGCTTCCCTCGGCTAACCGATTGGTTTTTCATGACAGTCAATAACTTGAGCATCGAGCAACTCGATGCAAGTCTTCCCTCGTTCCCATTGGACCTTGCGATACTACGCAAAAAACTTAGTCCAGACGGATCTGTTGTTTCGGAACGAGGACGACAACTGACGCTGTCGGTGTTTGGTGAGTCCCTTTCGCCGCAAAATGTTGTGGCGCGAATTTGCAGTGATATAAAGCTGCGAGGAACTGACGCTGTTCTTCACTATGCTCGCGCATTGGACAATCCCAATACATCGGCCGATTCGTTACGTGTTCCATCGGAATTGCTAGCCCAAGCACACTCGAAAGCCAACCCCGATTTCCTGAAAACGATCCGAAGAATCCAGGCTAACATCACTGGCTTTCAAACGGCAATCCTGCATCAAAACATCGTTTCCAGACCGAGACCAGGCGTTACCCTAGAACAGCGATACACACCACTGAATCGCATTGGAATTTGTGTTCCAGGTGGGGCTGCAGCCTACCCCTCCACCGTCTTGATGACCGCCATCCCTGCCCAATGTGCAGGCGTCGCCCAAATCGCAATCGTGGCACCGCCAACGCCTTTGGGCGCGTACAACCCAGACGTCCTGGCTGTCTGCTTTGAACTCGGTATTCACGAAATCTATGCAGTCGGCGGCGCGCAGGCAGTAGCTGCCCTGGCGTACGGAATCCCTGAAATCCCCTGCGTAGACAAAATCGTTGGACCGGGCAGCCTGTTTGTCGCATTGGCGAAAAGATATGTTTACGGCGATGTCGACATCGACTCGATCGCTGGACCTAGTGAAGTCGTCGTGCTTGCAGATCAAACCACCAATCCCGACTTCGCAGCCTCGGATATGCTAGCCCAAGCAGAGCATTCTCCGGGCGCTAGTATCCTGGTCAGTTGGGACCAAAGCATTCTGCAACGCGTTGAACGGTCGATGATTCGTCAATTGGCGAACCTGGAACGCGCTGAACTAACACTCGCTTCTCTCAACGCATTCGGGGCTATGATCCTGTGCCGTGATGAAGACCATGCCTGCGAAGTCACCAGCCTAATCGCCCCTGAGCATTTGCAAATTGCTATCGATGAGCCAAGACGTTTGCTAGGAAAGATTCGAAATAGCGGCGCCACTTTCTTAGGACATTATTCACCCGTCGCATTAGGAGACTACGCCGCTGGTCCGTCACACGTATTGCCGACTGGGGGTACCGCAAGATGGGCTTCGGGACTCTCTTCGAATCATTTCCTACGATCCAACAGCATTATCGAGTTCGACCAATCTGCCCTTCAGGAAATCTCGCAAGACGTAGCTATGCTTGCAGAAAAGGAAGGATTGACGGCCCACAAGCAAAGTGTAGCGATTCGAGCAATATCTTGATTCAATAGAAAGACGAGCACTCTGCCCGACAATTTATATTCGGATCTGCCCTAAGTACTGTTCGTTCCCAAGTATTTAGCTGTGATTGTAATACGGCGAGATCATCAAATAAACAATAACGCCCGTTGTCGATACGTAAAGCCAAATCGGATAGGCATACTTCGCAATGCTCCGATGTCGAACAATCTGACCGGTCAGCGCGAACAAAAAAGCCCGCAAAACGAGAGGAAGCACGATCAATGACAGCCCTATATGCGAAACTAGAACAGCATAATAAATTACTCTCAGCACCCCCCCACCCCCATAACTGGTAGACGGGTTCGACAGATGGTAAGTCACATAGCAAACCAAAAAGACTGCACCCAGTATAAAGGCGCTCGTCATTGCTATGCGATGCAAACCGATCTTACCTTTCCTCTGAGCAATGAAACCCGAGACCAAAAACAAAGTGGTCAAAGTGTTGATCGCTCCAATCGCATGTGGCAGCAACTTGGTCCAAGTCCCTAAGTCAACCTTGGTGCGAATCCCCAACAAAATCACAACAACCAATGGAATGGTGATTGAAAGCACATTCACCGCAAGGGTAGCACGTTTCTCCAAAATGAGACTCTCAGACATTGTTTAAGGCATTTCACCAATAGGAGCTTGTTCCCAACGCCAATGTGTTGGGTTGTCCTACGTAGTGTAGCGTAGAAAAAAAATAATCAAGTACGACACGCTTGTGGCATTTTGAATCGTTCCGTCGGTGGGTTTTAGAAAGAACGCAGGCTTGTTCTGCTTCTTCACCATAACTCTGCACCCTCGCGCAATAAAAAACCGAGAGGTTGTTTCCTCTCGGTTCTTTTGACTTGATCGTTCTGCGTTTAAAAACTACTTGGCTTTCTTGCGTCGTAGTTGGCGAATGCCGAAACCTGCTGCGACCACTCCCAAGAGTGCTATCGTCGCTGGCTCGGGTACTGCTGTCACCGTCGCTCCGGTCAACTGACCAGGACTCGATGATAGTGTTGGTCCCGCTGCACCCAACGTTTGATAACCTAATGAACTGATCGCTGGATTAGGATCGAAGCTGATCGTCGTTGGGCCTACCACGTTCACCGTGTAAGTGAACTCGGCTAACTGCAACGGCGATGTTGCTGCGAATCCTCCTGCTCCCGCGTTGGCTGACAGGATCCGACCCGTTCCGCCAAAAAATGTTCCATTCGTAAAACTACCCGCGTTGAAACCCGCATTGTAGGTCGGTGTCGTCGCTGGATCCACATCCGATGTACTTGCAAACAGACGAGTATTGAAATTCGTGATGTTCTGCGTCGCGAAATCCGCATTCGCACCCGGTGTATCCACCGCAAACAAACGGACCGTTACCGTATCCCCTAAATTGAAATTGCTCTGAGCTACCGCTCCATTGAAGGTGCGAATCTCAAAATTAAAGCCAGCTTCCACAGTATTGACGACGGTCATCGCCAATAAGGCGAATCCCATCAACATCCTATTCATCGTCTTTATCACGTTTGTACTCCCTAGTGTCGTTCTCGTTAATAAATCGTATTAAAAGTCAACTGAGCTAGCCCGAACGTACTATCCGGGCTAGCGA
>JANMGH010000043.1:0-48699 GCA_031374515.1 Pirellula sp.
TTTGGGCGACCAACCGACAATTGATTGTGTCCCTCTCATTGTCGAGCAAAAGACTTTCATTTTTTCTGATATAGCGCAGCAAAAAATGCGATCAACCGATGGATTGAGACTTAGGTCTGATCTTATCGTCCACGATTTGCTAAACTCGGCTTCGATAGAACTTGCGGTGCGTTTTAAGACTGCGCGCCGCGTCGATACTGGTTGGCTTACCCGCTACGTTCTTGAAACTCCGGCCAAAATCCTTCACCATGCTTTCCCAAGTCTTGGCGTCTATTCCTAGTCGATCAAATAGCTTGGGCGCAGCGACTGGGGTCGAACCTCGTTTGCCTAAGACGGTGTTCCTAGCTAGCCAATCGAGGATGGTCAAATATTCGGCTTCGGCCAACGCCAAAAATCCTTTATCACTACAGCGTTTGTTGTTACGACTTGGTTGGGCTCTCAATGGATCGTTGCGTTCATCGATCGATATGGGACTGAGGAAATCGTCCGCTCGACTACAGTTGCGACATGAATGCGCCCCTTTAGCCGCTGAAGCGTCTTGCTCGTGTGAAGCGATACGTCGTTGTACGGAAGTGTAGTCGCTGGCTTCGAGTGACTCGGCCAATGCAGCTCGAATGGGATTCAAGTCTACGTAGGCAGCGCACGCGAGCAGTGTTTCTTCGTCAAGGATTCGGACCGCTTTGTAGCGGCTTTGCCAAAACTTGCCGAGCCCTTCACCTTCTTCGCCGTTGGCTCTCAACGCTATATATTGACAGAGCAATCGCATCCACCACGAAATGTCGCTCAAGCGTAAACGCACCGCAGCTAGTTTGGTCGGATCGTTTCGAATGGAGTTGAGATCCAATTCGGTTGGTTCCGCGGGAATCCAGACCTCCTGCTCATCAATTACGCGTTTTATTTTGCGTTGAGGACATAGCGTCCACCATCGACGAGCCACTTCGCTATCATCCCAGGTCCCAACGACATCCGGCCGCGATCGAAGGACCAAATGGAAGTGATTCGAGAGGCAAGAAAAGGCTAGCAAATCAATCCCAAAGTTTGCAGCAAGGTGCTTGAGTTTGTCTTCGATCCATCTTTTGCGATGGTCGAAGTTCTTTCCGGAGAATGGGTCATTTCCTAGTAAGAAGCAACGTCGAACGGTACGAGCCATAGTATGGACCGCCACGATCTCAGAAGGATCAAAAATCTCTGCTCTAGACAATCTCATCCTGATTCACTCCGTTGATAGAACCGATGACAGAAAGATGTAAGAACGATAGTAAATCCAAATGCAAATTGCAACTACCCACCCGAGGATATGCTGTGTCCCTTTTTTGTCTTTTATCACGGCTCCTGCATATCGGTTTGACGCGGAACCATGGGGCAAGCCCCACGGCTACGAAATGTCGCCGTTATCACGGCTCAAATGCTGCTATCACGGCTCCTGCATATCGGTTCGACGCGGAACCATGGGGCAAGCCCCACGGCTACGAAATGTCGCCGTTATCACGGCTCAAATGCTGCTATCACGGCTCCTGCATATCGGTTCGACGCCCTCTTTTCTTTTTCCAATCGCTAAGATTGGAGAAACATGCTAAGCTACGCCACTCGGGTCTTACTAACGCGAGTGTTGGTATTAGGATTGGTGTATTATCGCTAGGACGCTAGAACCCAAATTTGTTTTGACTGCAAGTTGTTTCCTGGCCTTTTTCGCGTTCGGGTTTATCGACAATTTGAAGGGGCCTATTCTTCCCGAATTGCTTCGCACCGAGAATCTAAGCCTCAGCCAAGGGGGAACGCTTTTACTCGGTGCCTATGTTGGCTTCATCGTTGCGACTTTGTTTACCGGATTCGTTGCAGATTGGCTTGGCAATCGAAAGGCACTTTTTTTCGCGGGGCTGTTGCTGTGCTCAGGGTTGTTTGGAGTCAGCTTTAACACAAATTTTGCCTTTTTGATTGCAATGATGGGTTGCATCGGTTTGGGGCTAGGTGCCATCGAAGTGGGAGCGAACGCGCTTATCGTGGAAATGCATCCTGATAGCCCTGGCCTTTACCTAAACTTGCTGGCTACCTTTCACGGTATAGGATCTTTTCTGGTTCCGCTCTACGTCGCCATGCTTATCCAAGCCGGAGTTAATTGGCAACGAATTTATTTGTCAGTCGTTGTCCTGGCGGCAATTTTTACTGCGGCATTTGTAATTACATCCTGGGACCGGAGAATTGCTACGCTTACGAGGTCTGAATGGAATTGGCGTGACACGCTCCGAGTTGGATTTCAAGGGCAAATGGGTTGGTACTATCTGCTCATAAGCTCCTATGTCGCTGTGGAATTGGGGCTAGCAGCCTGGTTGATGGAGTATCTCCAGCAAGTTAGGGGAATGAGCGTTGTACAGAGCTCATATTACTTGTCCGGCTTTTTTTTGATGATCATGTTGGGTAGATTTTTTGGCAGCTTTGTAGTCGAATTCTTGGGCTATCTACGCGTTGTTGGAGTCGCATTATTGGGCGGCGTCGTTTGCTTGGTTGTTGGTCTGTTTGGAGCCGAGGAATACATACTCGCGTTGCCAGTGGCAGGGGGATTTTTTTCAATCGTATTCCCCACAGTAACTGCGGTTGTCGCGGGTTTCCATAAGGAGAATACAGGCGCGGCTCTGGGGATCCTCTTTACTTTTGGCGGGATAGGAGGAGCACTTGGGCCCTGGATAATAGGTTTAATGAGTCAGTCTTTTGGACTGCAGGCCGGGTTGTCCATGACAACAATCTTTGGCGGCGTCGCCATTGCGACACTGCTTTGGGTGTCCTATAGATCGGCAAAGACTTTGTAATAAATCGATCGCTGCATGATGGCGAAGATCGCAAAGGTCAGAAAACTTCTTGCCGTTTCGACCATCGCAAGTTTACTTTAGGTTTTGTTCAATCAACTGAGTGATAACTGCGGTGGACTCAATTGCGCCGACTGAAGTAGTCTTCGGAAACATAAGCTTTGGGATATTTCCAGCCCCTGCCTTTTGATAGATCGCAACATGTTTCGCAACATACTCCGCAGGTAATGCTGTTTTTAGTGTCTCTGTGAGCTTTTCGGAATCGACGAGCTCTTTTGCCTTCGTGAGGGCATCCGCATGTTTAGGCTTGGACTTAAATAGGTAACTGTGAAATTCAGAAAATTTTTCGCGATCAACTGACCAAACAGCGATTGCCAACTTTGCCAGCTCACAGGCTTCCGCGTGGCTAGCCTCGGTAGTTTTAACTAGCGGGTTGCACTTTCCATCGATTGGAACAGGGAGGGCAATGATTGCCAGCCTGTCCCCGTATTTCTCCCGAACGGCTTCGAGCGTCTTATGCGTCTTCTGGCAATGCTCGCAGGTGTAGTCGAACATCTCGACAAAGACGAGCTCGGCATCCTTTTTGCCTAAAAGTGGCCAAGCATGCGTTTCCAATTTCAAGCTACTTAAGATGGTTGCCGACTTCACAGGTCCATCCTGTGGATTGACGAGGACTACGGAGTCTAGCATTGCGCTAGAATTCGTGAAGGCTGCCAAAGTTATGGAAGTTAACTGCAACTGATTTTTATACAACCAAGCTTGCGGTTCTCCAGTAGGCTTGGTTGGATTGGTAGTAGGCCTTGGTGGCTCGAAAAGTAGTGGTGCGTCGATTGTCGACATGCCGGAATCATTGAGCGTTTCCGGATACTCAATCACCTCATGTGTTTTAGGAGGAACGCTTATTGATTGAAGTAGTACTAAGCCCGATATTGCGAGTGTAGCGGTACCGCCTACCCAACGCAGGTTTGGTAATGAAATAGGGCGATACCAAAGGTAAACAGCGGCAAGCAAGAGCCCCGCGGCGTGAGCAGACAAGCAGTAGGAGCACAAATGTTCAATCCAGAATACTTGAAGACCGATGAACCAGATCGCTGCCGCACCAGCGGTCAACGCGCAGAAACCGACGATTGCCCATCGCATTTCGAGGCTTGATTTCGAAGTTGGCTGCAGCAAAAGCATCGTGAGAACTAAACCATGTATCGCCATCGCGGGAATGCTGACTGGAACGGACATCACGCTCGACCATCGGCTGTGCAACACGTGACTGCAATCGAACAGACTTCCCCCACCGCACCCCGCAACAGCGGATGAGGTAAGCGATGCCCAAGCAAGGTACGTACTGGTCGAAAGAGCAACGGAACTGCAGGCAAACATAATCCACCAGGCCGCGATTATTTTGGTCGCAAAGTAATTTTTCACAGGTTGGACATTTGACAATGTGTGGTGATTTTGAAAAGGTAATTCAGCGAAGCTCATTATTTCGTCCCTAAAGGATTTCCCACCGTCAGATTTGGAGGCGACATAGACCAAAAGCATACGACTGAAGAATCGCTGGTTTGTGATTCGAAAACGAAATAAGCCAACGTTTTTGAGGTACTTATGCACTCAGCATCGTCGGCTTACTCCACAACACGATCCCAACACTGCTGTCGACAACGATTTGACTGGTTCTCCGAGTTGCACGAGATTCATTCAAGCGAATCGTCTAGCAATGCAGAACTGTACGCGCCGAAACCTGGAAAGCAAGATGAAATTGCTTCTCCGCGGCAATTCTTCCAATGGATTGTCGGGACAGAGTCATAAGTGCCGGTATGTCCGGAAAGGTCAAGTTTTCCTGCCGAATATTTTGAGATCTCAACGAGCCACTTAATTGGACACAACTAATCGATGTGATTTCTCCTTAACGAGCTCTTAAAGTAAGGCCAGTGCCCAGTATGTGGGTATTCCTTTAAGTTTGCTCCTGCAACGTTTGGAGCAAGTCGGTCTTGCGTTACTTTTGCTCCAGTTTTTCACTTCCTGTTTCTTGCTGTTTTGTAATTTTACTGACCTATAATGCCCGGCCCGCTTGTGCCATACTTGTTTTTCTCAGGGGTATATGGCCCTTGAAAGTGCAGACGCTGAAATTCAAGTACACGTATTGAAATTCGATTTTTGTGAATTTTCCCAAGAGTTTGAACCCAAAGTCAAGTTCTCGATCCTCCAAGTTCAGTCTGGATTCAGTGAGCCATGCGATTGAGCACGCCAAGCATTATCTGCCGACCCAAGGGCCAATAGCCGTTTTCATTCATCACAACACCCTACACGCTTTTGAACATCTGCCGTTCGACGAAGCGGTTCTAGAGGGATTGCGAATTTACGGGTCACAGCCTTATTGGCCTGAAGCGAAATATCGCGAAGAAATGTTGCGGGATCGCATTCAATTCCAGGACTTGCAGGCTGTACTGAGTCGCGATCTAGGTCAAAACGGTTTGCAGGAAATCGCGTTGGGAACGACTCGCTGTGAATTGCTCTATCAAATGCTTCGATTTCCAGTTTTGACGGGCAGTGATTCGGAAATTCGCTGGCTGTTTGCACAAAGCGATGCGTTGGATCAATTTCAGGACGGAGTCGATTTGCAATCCGGGTTTGCGATGTTGGACTCTACGCGGCATTGGATCATGCGAGTTTTGCGAATACATCTTTCTGAGGTTGTGACAAATATTCCTGAAGATATCCGCGAAGTTTTCAACCACTTTCCCCTGCGTTCCGTCGAATCGTGGGATGATAGCAAGTGGCAGCAATTGACATTGCAGTTGCTCTGGCAAATCTGCAAGAAAGGTGTTCGTTTTGCCGATCAGGTAAAGCATCGCGCGCCCGCCTTGCATAGGCACCGGGATGTGCTTTTGAAACTTACCAGTTTTGACTGCGACCTTCGAGTGCATGATTTGCTGGTCCGCTTTACTTCTTCGTTTTTGGATCAAGGGTTTGCAGGCTGGGCGATACCTCAAAGAGAAGAGGGCTTCTACCGTTGTTTCTTGTCCCTTTTTGCTGAGAAGTCTCTTTGGACTGAAAGTTGGCTGCGACCTCTTAGGGGCCTGATCGCGTCCGAAAGAGAAACGGTATCAAATCCGTTGGAATCGATTGCGCTCTCTCTCGATGTGTTGGGGGTTCCTGAGGACAAGGTTGAAGGTTACATCCAGAGAACCTTATTGGCGTTACCTGGTTGGACGGGCATGGTTGAACAAATGGCTTGCAACGCGAGTTGGACATTGCATCCTGCACCGAAAGACTCGCTGTCTGAGTTCCTCGCCGTTCGACTATTGCTCGATCGTCTTTCGGCAAGCCATTGTATTGCCGAGAGTCCGTCAGCTAGTGGGATCAAACTCTCGGACTTGTTGTCGCTCGACGAATCTGCAAAATCCGATCCGCGAGGCAGATCGGTTGATCAAACAGCTTTCGATGTCTTCCAGATCGCACAGCGCCTTGGTTGGTCTCCTGGTCGATTGCATTCTTGGTCTGTAAGGGAATGGCAGAACGTGGTCGATGAGATTGCGAGGTTTGACGATCTCGAGCGACGTCGGATGTTTCACTTGGCATACGAGCACCGTTACCGCTCACAGCTTTTGGATGCGATAGCGGAGCACTCTCAGTTTCCGTTGAAAGTACCGGCGAACGTCTCCTTTCAGGTGATAACCTGTATTGACGATCGAGAAGAGTCATTCCGCCGGCATGTTGAGGAATTAGACCCGAATGCAGAGACCTTTGGAGCGGCTGGTTTTTTTAATGTGCCGATGTATTTTCGGGGGTCTGCTGATGCCCATTTCATTCCGCTCTGTCCAATCATCATGGTTCCAAAGAACTATGTGGAAGAAGTGGGACCGCTTTCGGAAAAACAGGCGGAAACTCGGCGTGCACAAACACGTTTGCTACTGGGCAAAGCCTCGCAGTCGTTTCACTTGAGCAGCAGAAGCATGGTCAGTGGTGCAGCGACGGCGTTGCTTGGTTCACTCAATGCGTTCCCTTTGGTAGCACGCGTTCTATTTCCTAGATTGACCTCTAAGATTCGAAGCAGATTTGGAACATTGGTGCGGCCCACAGTCGCTACACAGTTGCGGCTTGAACGAGGAACAGATACCGAAGTGACGGATAAAGGTGCAGAGGGTTTCACGCTAACGGAAATGGCCAACATGATCGAACGCCTAACCGGCGATCTGGGGATTCAAGGTAGGTTTTCTCAATTGGTGATTGTGTTTGGTCACGGTTCATCGAGTTTAAATAATCCGCACGAGTCAGCATACAATTGCGGCGCTTGTGGCGGTGGTCAAGGTGGCCCGAATGCTCGGGCAGTCGCTCAAATGGCGAACGACCCTCGAGTTCGAACGATACTCAAAGAGCGTGGACTCCATATTCCCGACTCGACGCTTTTCGTGGGGGCGTTTCATAATACGTGCGACGACTCAACGCACTATTTGGATATCGATCGTATTCCACCAAACCACGTATCAAAATTTTTGGCTGCAAAAGAAGTACTTGAAAAAGCGCGTCGACGCAATGCGCACGAAAGGGCGCGTCGATTTTATTCCCTTGAGATGACCTGTAGCGACGAAGAGGCGCTGCGTCATGTTGAACGCAGGTCTCAGGATCTGGCGCAGGTTAGGCCCGAGTACAACCATGCAACGAATGCTGCCTGTTTTGTAGGGCGACGAGGACGAACTCGCGGGCTGTTTTTAGACCGACGGTGCTTTTTGACCTCGTACGACCCTACCACGGACGATGCGACAACTTCCATTCTTATGCGAATCATGCAGGCTGTTATTCCTGTCTGCGGCGGCATATCGCTAGAGTATTATTTCTCAACGGTGGACAATGTGGGTTATGGCTGCGGGACAAAACTGCCGCACAACATCACTTCACTTATTGGGGTCATGGAGGGCGCAGCAAGCGACCTGCGAACCGGACTAAGTCAGCAAATGGTGGAAATTCATGAGCCTGTTCGCATCCTCTTTGTCGTAGAAGCGAAGCCAGAAGCAATACGATCGATAATGGATCGAAACCCACTAATCGATACGTACATAAGAAATCACTGGGTACAGATCGCTACTCTCGATCCACTATCGAATCAGATTCAATTATTTCAAGAATATGACTTTGAAGCCTACGAGCCGGGGCCAAGGTCACTGCCAACAGTTTCTACATCCCTCGATTGGTATCGTGGATGGCGAGAGCCGCTAAGCTTTGCGAAGGTGGAAACATGTGCCAGTGAATCCGAGGGAGTCTCAATGCGAGGCAAAGAAACGGTCGAGGCAAGAGTATGAAACTGCCAGAATGGACGCAGGCGTTCGGTTTCGCGACCGTTTTTTTGCCATGCCTACTATTGCTGATTATAGGCATAAGGCTTCTTGTCGGACGGCCAATGAGTGAGGAACGACTTGGTCTCTATTTAAAGGGTACTATTGGCGTAAGTCTTTTATCATCACTAGCTGTGCTTTCATCAATGCTTGCAACTGGCTCGCGTCTTGAACTGGTGGATTTGGGCAACATGGTAGAGATTCATGATGTTCACTTTCACCTGCATCTCAAATTTGTTTTTGATCGACTTAGTGTGCCGATGGTAATTTTGTCACTGGTCTTGTGCGGAACAGTTGGCTCGTTTGGTTTGAGCTACCTCCACCGTGATTCTGGTTTCCAGAGGTTCTTCTTGTGCTTTGCCATGTTCTTGGTTGGGATGATTTTTGCTTCCTTGGCCGGTACGATCGAGACACTCTTTCTGGGCTGGGAATTGGTAGGCTTGTCTTCTGCATTGCTGGTTGCCTATTTTCATGAACGCCAGTCTCCGGCGTCAAACGGTTTGAGAGTATGGGCAATATATCGATTGGCCGATGCTGCATTTTTGGCTGCGGCAATTGTGTTGCACCACAAGAGTGGTGAAGGTGACTTTGGCATATTGATGGGCAATGAGCCATGGCCCGCAGGAACCGCATCCATCAGCAATGGGGGCGCTTTGCTTGTCGGGACTTTTCTATTAATCGCTGCGGCGGGTAAGTCAGCACTGGTCCCATTTTCTGGATGGCTGCCAAGAGCGATGGAAGGGCCGACACCGTCAAGTGCCATTTTCTATGGTGCGCTTTCTGTACACCTAGGTGCATTCTTGCTTCTACGAGTGAGTCCGATTTTGGACCAGTCGTCAATGCTGAGCTACATGGTGGTCGGTCTGGGATTGATTTCTGCTATTTATGCAGCCTTGGCCGGACGAGTCCAAACGGATATCAAAAGCGCCCTCGCTTTTGCATCACTGACGCAGGTAAGTATCATTGTAGTCGAAATTGGGGTCGGCTTCAGATACTTGGCACTCATTCACTTGATCGGCCACGCCTGCATGCGATCGCTTCAGTTGTTGCGTGCACCGACGCTTCTCCGCGACTACAAATCGATGGAGAATGCGATTGGCCAATCACTGGATCATGGATCACCGCGGATCATTGCATGGCTTGGAGCTTCAACGCAGCGTCGACTCTATCGCAGCGCGTTGGAGCGAGGCTATATGGATGCTATTCTCGACGATTGCATTGTAAAACCTTTTGTCCGCTTGTTCTCAGCAATAAATTGTTTGGAACTATCATGGACTAATTGGCTGGCAGGTTCCAGTAAACGAACTGAGAATACCTCAGACGAACGATGACACTTTACCGCTTGACAGTGTCTAGCTGTTGTACTCCTGGATCAAATTTGAACGATGAATGAATTGCATTTGCCATGGTTAGAACTTTGTATTCTCGTTCCTGGGTTAGCCTCGCTCTGGGTTAGTCGATTGCAGGATGCAACGCAAGCTCGTTCTGCAGGTCTCGCCGTCGCGGCGACGACGGTGTTACTAGCTCTAGCCGGTTGGATCGATTATGAGACTCTATTTTCCTTTGAGGCGCATGACCACTGGGACGTGGTTAAGTCGCTCATTGGGCGAGAAGAATTCGTCATCGACAAGCTCAATGCGCCCTTGATGCCGCTTACTGCTTTGCTGTTCTTCTTAACGATGCTGGCCACGCCGCGAGTGAAATTCGGCAGGTACTCATTTGCCATGAGCTTGCTTTCCTTGTCCTCTACTCTAGCTGTGCTAAGTTGCAAAGAGACTTGGTTACTAGTCGGGTTATTGGTCATAAACACAATACCAATGTATCTCGACTTGGTGGCGAGAAAGAGCGTTACACGGGTTTTTATCTTCCACATCGGTCTATCCCTGATACTGCTCATCTTGGGGGTCGTTTGCCACGAATTGTCGAGTTCCGAGACCTGTCGTGGTCTCGGCATTGGAATGTTGGTAGCCTCTGTGTTAATTCGAAGCGGCTGCTGCCCTTTGCATTGCTGGATCACAGATCTTTTCGAACGCGCTGCCTTTGGCAATGCACTGCTGTTCATTACGCCGTTGGTTGGAGCTTATGCGACGATGCGGCTAGTGCTGCCGATCGCGCCGGATTGGGCGTTGCGCAGTATTGCGTTTCTTTCCTTGGCAACGGCGTTGTATGCATCCTGCATGGCGATTGTCCAAACGGATTCCCGTCGGTTCTTTTGCTTCCTGTTTTTGAGCCATTCTGCGTTGGTACTAGTGGGGCTTGAGACTACGACTCCAATTGGTTTGACTGGTGCGTTGTTGGTCTGGTTTTCTGTCGCACTATCGCTGACAGGATTGGGGCTAACATTGCGCTGCGTCGAGGCAAGGACTGGTCCGTTAGCTTTGAATGAATATCACGGAATGTATTCACAAATGCCGCACTTGGCCGGCTTCTTCCTGTTGACGGGCCTTTCGGCTGTTGGTTTCCCGTGCACCATTGGGTTTACGGGTACCGAGCTGTTGGTGGAAGCGGCCATTGAGATTTCGCCGTGGGTTGGTGGTGTTGTGGTAGCATCCACAGCGCTCAATGGGATTGCCATCCTCCAAGCGTATTTTCGCATTTTCACGGGTACATCTCATCGTTCGACGATTCCACTGGGTTCCGTTCGATCTGAGCGCATCGCCATCCTGACTTTTACTTTGCTATTGATCGGAGCAGGGATATGGCCTCAACCATGGGTGCACTCGCGATTTGATGCAGCGGTCGAATTGTTAGCACATCGAGATGTCTTAAGACCACAGTCACTAGGCAAGTGAACTAACAGATTTGTAATGGGTTCAAGTAGATACATTGTCGATAATCTGCATATACTCAGTCCATTGAATTAATGCCTTAGTCTCAACAGAAGAGTGTAACGAATGTCAAGCCCATTGGCTCCGGTATCAAGCGAATCTGCACGTCCGCCATTGGGGGATGTGGTCGGTTTTTTTAAGTATTTTCGTTTTGACGCGCTCAGCGGTTTTTTGGTGTTTTTGATTGCGTTGCCGTTATGTCTTGGGATTTCATCCGCCTCAGAGTTCCCCATCGTTGCAGGGGTCATGACCGCGATTGTGGGTGCGATGATTACACCCTTTATCTCCAATAGCGAGCTCACCATCAAAGGGCCTGCTGCCGGCCTGATTGTGATCTCACTCGGTGCTATTCAAGAAATGCGAACGATCTATGGAGAAGAAGGGGGGTATGCGGCTGTGCTTGCCATTGGCGTGGTTGCAGGTGTCATTCAAATAGGATTTGGACTGCTTAAAAGTGGGGTGATCGGAGAGTTTTTCCCGTCTGCGGTTGTGCATGGGATGTTGGCTGCGATTGGCGTCATTATTATCGGCAAACAATCGCACACCCTACTCGGGGTGCAACCGGAAAGTCACGAGCCGCTAGCGTTGCTTGCCGAGATCCCCAAGTCCATTTGGAATATGGATCCCTACGTTGCCTTTATTGGCCTTTTGAGTCTCGCGTTACTATTCGGAATGACCTTTTTCAAGAACAAGACCATTAAGAAGATACCCGTACCGATGCTGGTTATGTTGTTGGCTATTCCGTTGGGAATGTATTTTGAACTTGGACAGCCACACAAGTATGTGTTTGGTGGGGTTGAGCACTTTATCTCCGAAAAAGCACTAGTAAATATTCCATCAAATTTGATTGCAGCGATTACGGTTCCAAATTTCGCTTCGCTTCAGACGTTTGCCGCATGGAAGTGGATATTCATGTATGCACTGATTGGTTCCTTGGAGTCGATTCTCAGTGCCAAGGCTGTCGATATGCTAGACCCATATCGGCGCAAGGCGAATCTGAATCGCGATTTGCTTGCAGTTGGGATAGGCAATACGGTGAGTGCGGCAATTGGAGGACTGCCAATGATTTCCGAAATCGTCCGCAGCAAAGCCAATATTGACAACGGGGCGAAGACACGGTTTGCCAATTTTTGGCACGGGGTGTTTCTCTTAGTTAGCGTTTCGTTCCTTGCGAATTTCATTCACTTGATACCGATGACTGCACTTGCGGCGATGCTAATATTTACGGGCTTTAGGCTCGCTTCACCCAATGAGTTCCTCAAGGTTTACCGGACTGGTCGGGAGCAATTGTTTATCTTCGTTTTTACCATGTTGATGGTACTCGCGACCGATTTGCTTGTCGGTATCTTGCTTGGTATTGTCGCAAAGCTTGTCATCCACTCTGCCAACGGAGTGCCGATTACTAGTTTGTTTAAGCCGTTCCTGGATGTTCAGACGTTAGAGGATGGAAGCTGTATTGTTTTTGCAAGTCAGTCCGCCGTATTTTCAAATTGGATTCCATTTCGACGTCAGATTGAGCACTTAGGTTTCGTTCAACATTCGAATGTGACCGTCGACCTTTCTGGTACCAAGTTCGTGGATCATACCGTGATGGAGAAACTTCATGAACTTCAAGAGGACTTCTTGCACGAAGGTCTTAAATTGGAGATCGTCGGTTTAGACAGCCATAAGCAGATGAGTGGGTCGAGCTTGTCCGCTAGAAAGCATCTCGGTGTACCGCTCGTGCATCGATTGACATTTACGCTACCAAGTGAATTCGAGTCGAACATACTTGAGGTATTGTCCCATTCCGATCTCCAGGATGCTGTTAAGAGCAGTTGGGTGTCGCTACTGCCGAATTCGTCGCTAAGTATTTTGTCCAGGATTGAAATACTTGTCCCGCGAAACAAAAGCCAACGTATAATCGATTCAGTCCATCGCGCATTACCGCACGCAAAGGGGATGACCATGTTGCTGGAAACGGTGGGAGTAATACAGAGTTCAGCCGAATCGTGGCCGACTCAAGGACAACTCGCAGGACTATCCCTTCAAGGAATTCGCGATGATTTTGTCAAAAAAGCATATTAGTGCTTTGCCAGCCTAGAAGTTAGGGTAGCGAGAATCGTCGAGAGTTGCGGCTATCCGCGAATGGCCGATCGTCTTGACTGCGTTCGCTACTCGCCTCCTGCAAATTTTAAAAAACGGAAACAGCGGTTGAACTGCTTCGCAAATATTGGCAACGATGAATTGAACTGCCCGTAAAATATGGCTCGTAGTTGTGGAACAACCCCAAGCCTAATATTGAAAAAATGCATCGGTGAAAATTGGAATTTGAAATCGCGCGATGTCTAGCGTGAACCATTAAAAGGCAAGAGATGAAGATCCTAATTGTTGAGGACGACGTTGTATTAGGAGCGGCATTAGAAAAAGGCTTAGCCGAGATAGGGCACGATTGCAAATGGATTGAACGTGGAGAGGAGGTGGTTCCAGTCATTGCGTCAATGGTTTTTGATGTCGTGATCCTGGATCTCATGCTTCCCGGTGTTCACGGCCTAGACATTCTTAGAAAGTTGAGGCAGGACAAGTGCGGTGTTTCCATTCTCGTGTTAACTGCTCTAGGGACTGTTGCTGATCGCGTGGAAGGTCTGAACTCGGGTGCAGACGACTACCTGGTCAAGCCGTTTGCGTTTGCCGAACTGGTGGCTCGTATTGTGGCAATTGAGCGTCGCAAGAGCAAAACGGCTGTGACGGAGTTTCAAGTAGGAACGCTGCATGTCGAACTGACGAGTCGGTCGGTCAAACGGAGTGGCAAAGAAATCGACTTGACCCCGACTGAATATAAGTTGCTAGAATTCCTGATGAGAAACGCCAACCAAGTGGTCACTCGTCGTATGCTGTGCGAACATCTTTGGGAGTCCGACTGGGAAGGAGTGACCAATGTGATCGAGGTCCACATCAATCGACTCCGGAATAAGGTCAATAAGGGGTTCGAATCAGACATGATCCATACGATTCGCGGAAGCGGTTATGAACTTAGACCGGATTAAGGCTACAAGTCGGTCCTTACGATTTCGGTTGATGTTACTCAACGCGATTGTTGTCTTGCTTGCGTCGATGGGGACACTTGTTGGCTTGCGAGCAGGGATGCGTTTCGCTTTGGTGCGAGAATTGGATCAGATTCTTTTCGAAGATCTCGACGAGATTGAATTGGATTTAGCCGCAGCCGGTGAACCTCGTTCGACGGCACTTTTCGCTCAGTTGGACCGCAAAGCAAAAGGTCACGTGCAGCACCGTTGGTTTGTTCAAATTCGGGATGCCGGACTGTTATCCGCATCGCAAAACCAAAACTTGGCTCAAAGGGCAGAAGAAAATGCATCGTTATCAAACGACGGGATATGGCAGAGCGTAAACGTACCTGCGGAACTCGAATTCGGAGGTGTCGAAGCGAACTCGCCGTTAACCTTCAATGGGTACCGGTTGTTTGATCGGATTGGCAAGTTATCCGACGATGCGTCGGTTTGGATTCGAGTTGGCGCATCCATGAGTTCCATTGACCGCGATTTGACACTCATCGATGAGATCATCGGAATCGCATTTAGTCTCGGGTTAGTGATCGCTCCTCTAGGGGGATATTGGTTGGCGGGTCGTGTTACACGCCCACTTGCTACGATGATCCATACAGCAGATCGCTTGCGCCCAGAGAAGTTAAGCGAGCGGTTGCCCATTCGTGGAACGGGTGATGAGTTAGATCATCTTTCGCATACTTTTAACTTGTTGCTTGACCGAATAGGCAGTTTCCTGCAGCAGCGTAAGGATTTC
This sequence comes from Pirellula sp., assembly GCA_031374515.1. GTDB lineage: Bacteria > Planctomycetota > Planctomycetia > Pirellulales > Pirellulaceae > JBKCUI01. The sequence continues at coordinate 14,755 of JANMGH010000043.1, forward strand.
CTTGCCAATGCTGCGCATGAATTGCGCACACCCTTGGCCGCACTGCGAAGTACCGCTGAAGTCGCGCTGCGATCCAAACGTTCTGCGATAGAGTACGAAGAGTTGTTAGCCACTATCGTTGAGGAAAGCGAGGCGCTCGAGGTGCTCGTGAATCAGCTATTGTTGCTTGCAGAAACCGAGGCCGATAACGAGACCCTACTGCAAAAAGGAGCGCCAGTAAACCTTGCAAAATTGGTAGAGAAATCATTCGACATGTTTGTAGGTGTAGCCGAGAGCCGATCCATTTCGCTTCGTTATGATACGCAAGCCCAGCCGACAGTGAAGGGGAATCGGCACCACTTGCGACAAGTAATCAACAACTTAATCGACAATGCCCTGAAGTTTACACCAGCGGGAGGTTCGGTTCTTGTCTCGCTAAATGTTGATTTGCTGGCGAGCAACGCCTGTCTATCGGTTCGTGACAGTGGCGTAGGAATCGCAGCAGAGGAAATGCCACGCTTGTTTGATCGCTTTTATCGTGGAGATCATTCGCGTAGGCGAGACGCGGTAACGCGAGGAACGGGGTTGGGACTTAGTATCTGTCAAGCGATTGTTAAAGGTCATGGTGGAACCTTAAGTTTGGAAAGTGAAATCGGAAAAGGGAGTCGTTTCCAAGTGTTGTTGCCGCTCTATGAACGAATGGAATGAGGGGAATGCAAATGCTGGAACGTGGCGATGAATGTACTGAACAGTCAACACAAACGTCAGCATGTACCTCAAGCCTACCGGCCTTCCCTGCATTCCCCAATCAGGTTTGCAATTGTCACAACCGTTAAAGTCTGACTCCGCGGCGGCCAGGGAAGGGAAATCCCGTAGATCCACTTATGCTGCTGTAACCGCGTTATGAAGAACAGGTTACTCTTTCACGCGTTGAGGTTGCTCTAACTAGCGTTTGAATATGAGAGCCGCAGAATTGCTAACTGCACTGACTAAAAAACCTTTTCAATTACCTGCCTGCTGGCCCATAGCTGTGCCTGGTTTCGTCGGATTCCTTGTCGCCATGGCCATTGCTTGGTCCCGTTGGCCTGTCCCATCTATGCACGACGATTTCGGGAACCTGCTTGTTGCGACGACCCTGCTTGAGGGACGATTGTCCAATCCTGTACCGTCAGCTTGGCAATCGATGGAGACATTTCATGTAGTCCTCCAGCCAACGTACGCAACGAAATTCCCAATTGGTTTAGGCGTATTGCTCGCGGCTGGGAAGTTGTTGACAGGTTCCTTCGCGGCCGGCCTCTGGCTTTCTGCTGGCTTTGCATGTTCCGCAATTTCTTGGATGATCCTATCTCATTTCCCAAGACGTTGGGGGTTCGTAGCTGGCCTTTTCACGGCCACGCATCCCTGCTGGCAAAACGGTTGGTCTCAAGAGTTTACTAATGGCTGGCTTGCGGTCAGTGGAGTTGCGCTGGTCTTCGGTGGACTACTCCGGATCCGACGAACCTATCGATCGATACCATGCAATGGGACTCGGACCTTCGACAGCAACCTTACTGCAATCGTCGGTGTGGGATGCGTTCTGACTTTGTTTAGTAGGCCGTTTGAAGGTGGACTTATCTGCGGGCTTTTGGGACTGTATTTCGTTCGAGGATTGATAGCTCGTCGCTTAACTTTGTCCCGTCAGTTTTGGCGTGCAGCCATTCCGGGCGCTGCAGTTTTGGCAAGCGGTATTTGTTTGCAATTGGTAATCAATCGCTCGATCACGGGGAACTATTTTCAGCTCCCCTACCAGTTGCATGAATCGCAGTATGGTGTCGCTCCCGTGTTGATCTGGCAGAAACCTCACGAACCTAGTTTAGGCCATCGATTCATTGAGCAAGTCAAGTTTCATCGCGGATGGTCGATGGAGGAATATCAAAAAGCCTCATCATTCCGAGGTTACCTCGCTCTACTGCAAACAAGAGTTGGTTATTGTATAAACCATTGGGGAAGGATTCTCTCGCTTGCTCCGGTTTTCTTGTTGGCTTTAGGTGCCGAACGCCGCAGGCTCATCGGCTTGATTGGGATCCTATTGTTGGCGATCTTAGTGATCAATTGCATTCCGTGGGCAATGCCTCAATATGTTTCACCGCTCATTCCCGTAGTTTTATTTGTTGCGTGCGCAGTTGGTCGAGGGTTTATTCAACGACTTGTGACCTATTTGAGCTGGCGTGAATATCGTTTGCGGATTGAGGCAGTAATTCTCGGGTGCGTCATACTATGCCAATGTTGTAGCACGTGTTCAACGGCCTACGATCGGTCACACTTCAGGGCGGGCTGGGAAAAGACCGTTGCCGATCGGCGCGAGGCGATTCTACACGAGTTGGAAAGGCTACCCGGAAAAGACTTGGTTTTGGTGAAATACGAGCCGAATCACAATGTTCACTTTGAATGGGTTTTTAACGATGCGAACTTAGACCGATCAGCGGTCATTTGGGCACGATGGGGAACCGTTGAGATGAACGAAACTGTATTGAAATCCTATACTGGGAGAGAAAACTGGCTTCTGGAATTCGATCAAGCAGGGACACCATTGCTTCGGGCACTGTGAGCTCGCCAGCTCTGCTTTCTATCCTTCAGGGTTTCTTGGTGATTGCGAACAAGTTCTTTTCTCCTCGAAGAAGCAACTTGCCCTGCGCTATCGCGGGTGAGGCCAAAACGGATTCGCCGATTGCGTTCTTCGCAATCACCGTTCCATCGGAATCCATCGCCACAACAAAGGTCAAGCCGGATTCGCTAACCATATAGATCTTTCCATCCTGGGCGACTGGCGAGGCTGTATACGCATTTGCAAGGTCACTTCTGACCCGTTGCTTGAAGACTTGCTGGCCATTCCCCATCGCATAACAACTAAGAATTCCGCTGTTCTCCAAAACGAACAATTGGTTTTTATGGATTAGTGGCGTTGGCATATAAGGCCCAGCGCGGTCCAAGGTCCAAGCAAATGGGGATTCTGCCTGTTTTTCGGCGGGTATTTTCAGTGTCCCGTAAGGTCCATGCCGCAAAGCAACGATTGGCCTAGCAGGCGCGTAACCACTGCAAATCACTGCTAAATCGCGTGTCACTTGAGGTGTTGGGACGACGATTTCGGAAAAACCGCCCATTTCCCAGAGCAATCGACCGCTTCTGGCATTATATGCTGCGGAGCACTTGGTCCCCGATACTATGACCGTAGGTGTTCCATCGTCCGTGACAAACGCAACAGGACTGCCCCAAGTTGGGATTTCGTCTCGCGTTGTTCGCCATCGCTCGACTCCTGTCGCAATATCCAATGCTGTGACAAAGGAGCCTTCTTGGCAATCGCATTGCAAAATCACCATGTCTTCAAAAATGCATGGGGAACTTCCAAAGCCCCATTGATATGATTTGTCATAAAACCAACCACTATCCAGCATGCCCAATTGTCGGGTCCAAAGCACTTCTCCATCCATGTTGCAGCAATAGATGCCATCCCCGGCGAAACTCGCGACGATATGTTTTCCATCGGTAGCAGGTGTCGGATTGGCATGGCTGCTCTTGGCATGCCTTTTGACTTTGGGCACAGACCGTTTCAATTCCTTGCGCCAAAGTTCCTTGCCGCTATCGATCGCAATAGACAGGAGCAGAAACTGACATTCTCCGGTACTTGGAACCGATTCCACATCACCGTAGGGTCCAACCCGAAAGCCTTGCGTGTCTCCTTCCCGCACTGCTGTCGTCATAAAGACTTGATTCCCCCATACTATCGGGGAAGAAGTTCCGAGTCCTGGTATCGGGCACTTCCATGCAATGTTTGACATGGTATCACCGTCCCATGTGTCCGGTAAGGAACTTGCTCCATCATCAACCGTTGGCGCTCCGATACCTCGTGACAACCATCCTCGAAACTGGGGCCAATTTTTAGAGTCGAATGAAAAATCCTCGCGCAAGGCAATGGCGCTTTTCGAGGAGGACTCAGTTTTGGTAGGGGCCGTAATCGTCGTAGATGTATCGCTTCGGCGCATGAATATAGTTTCACGCTCTCCAGCAAGCCATTTCAATGAAACGATTTTGTTGTTCTCTCGAACAACTTGCACGGTGAGGCCCCTCGACGCTAACTGGTCTGGTTGAGAGAGTGTAAGGGGCGTACTGCGTTCCTGATCCTTTTCCGAAGCCATAAGTTGGTTGTCGGTCAATGTAATCGTGAGCAAGCGTTCGTTGGGTCCTTGGTAAATGCCTACATACTCTGTCAAGCCGCTTGGGACAGCAGACATACTTTCTTTGCGTGCCGCGGCTTTCGCATCCTCAGACATATTTTTGCTGAGCAATTCCTCGATCGATGTTGATTTCATGGTGATTGCACTACGCATAGATGCAATCAGCGCTTTCTCGCTCACTTTCTTGGAGGCAAGAATCCTCGCGACCATTTCCTCGTTCTTTATCCCAAGGGCTCCTTCGAGTGCCGAATCAACCTCAGTGGCACCCGCATCGATAAGCAGTCCAACGATCGCTACATGGCGTCGACTTACAGCCCAACCTAATGGGGAAATTTTGTAAAATCGATCCTTGGTGTTCGGATCGGCACCTTGTTCAAGTAAAAACCTGACGATACTTTCGTGGCCATGATCGCTTGCCATCGACAAGGCAGTTACGCCGTACTCCGTCACAGCATTGATGTCTGCCTTGGCGTCGATTGCGCGCCGTACACCAGAGAGATCGCCGCTTTGAGCTGACTCTCTCAATTTCTGTGAGGGGCTCGATGCCGTTTCCTGTCCCCGTAGTAGGGGTGGAGCTGCATTCGTTAAAGTGAATGCCATTACCGCGATGAGGCAACCGGACTCGAACGTATTCTTAAGGGGATTCTTCAAAGTGTTGGCCGCTCAGTCTGGTAGTTTCTTAATACGAATGTTCCGGAAATAGGTTGTGCTCTCGGGGTCGTGCGCTTGCAGTGCTATTGCACCGTGCGAAAGCACTCTTTCTTCTCGACCTTTTTTCCGAACGGGCTTCTCTTCTTCGGCATATTCCACAATCGGTTTGCCATTTACGTTTACCGCTATTTTCTTCCCGTTCACCACGACATGGAACTCGAACCATTCGTTGTCTGGTACAGGTGATTTGTCGAGATCTTTAACGTCGACAAGGCTACCGGTCTTGCGAGGATCTTTTGCAAATGAGGTGTTGATTTGTGCTTCGTACCCTTTTTTCAATCCGCCTGGTCCACGATTTTCTGTGTGAAAAAAGAGCCCCGAATTTGCGCCAGGCAGCGTCTTGACCTCTGCTTTAAACTCAAAGTTCTTCAAGTCTGCAAAACCTTCTTTTTCGCAAAAAAGGTGTGCCATGCCACCCTTCATTTTGAGCTCTCCATTCTCCACTGAAAAGGATTCTGGCTTTTCGTTGGCCTTCCAACCAGCGGTTGTCTTCCCATCGAAAACCGATACCCACTCGTCGGAGACTGCAAAGTTACTATGCAGGAACAAGAACGTGAAAATCAAAGTTCTAAATGCCCAAATCATCTTTAGCCGCCATTTTCTAGTGGACGAATGCACGATTACAACTGCTTTATCATAACATACTCAGAAGTATTATTAGCAGAAGCACCATGATCCCAAATGTCCCCGTCTTGAGACACAAAATATTTCCGTGTGCTCGCGACTTCGCCCTTCCATGGGACAAACCACGCTGGTATTAGTACCATCATCAAAGCAACAAACCGAGACGTGGTTTACCGATGGGACAAAATACCTGACTGAGAGTATACATAGGAACGACTGTCGACCGATAGGGTTCAAGGGTTCTTGATCGCTCGGCGTAGCTGCTCCAGAATTTCGCGTGCCTCGCTCCAATCTGGCAGTAACCGCGTTACCTTTTCTAGGTAGGGAAGCCCTTTTTCAGGACGTCCGCCAGCGTCCCAAGCCGATCCGAGCTTTAATAACAATTCAATGTTATTGGGTTCGGATTGGAGCGCGATCTCTAAATGGCGCACTGCATCTAACGGATCAATCGATAATAATTGGTCTGCAATCCATCGATTGTATTCGCAGGACGCGGGCTCCAACTCGATGGCTTTCTTCATTCGCATAATGGCCTTATCCGGAGTTGATTCCAACATTGCCAGCGTTGCATGTGCCGCTGCGAGGTTGTCGTCGATTGAGATCGCTTTTTCGCAGTATTGGACCGCTTGTGCTGAGTTTCCTCCTGCAATCAATGCAGATGCATAGTCAACATTTGCCCTTGCGGAAAATGGATGCATGCCCAAATTTCCCAGACTGATTCGTTCGGCCTCCGTCGAGTTGCCGAAGCCTATCAGTGATGTAACGAGGCAGCTTTGCAGGGCTTCGTCACGAGGACGACCCTTTGCGGCTACTGAATAGTACTTTGCCGCTTCCGCAAAATCCCCAAGTCGCATCTGCAGGTGAGCCATGTTTACGATGGCGTCCATGCAATTCGGGTCGGATTGAAAAGCGCGTTCCAAGAGCTGGCCAGCACGGTCATACTCCTTCAGCTCTATCAACATGCCGGCAAAGTTAGCGTTGGCGATTGCGTCATCCGGCGCAATCTCAATTGCTCGCGTGAAGTGTGCTTTGGCCTCGTCGAATCTTTTTTCTTTTGCAAAGAGACCTGCAAGTCCAACCCAGACAGTCACATTACGAGGAGACTTGACAAGCGTATCTTTCCAGACCGATATTTCCGACTCATACACCTTGTTTCGCTCAAACGTAACTAACCCAAAAACAAAAGTGATGGCCAATGACGCTCCGAGGTGCCATCGGGATGCTACGCTTTCGCGAGCACCTAGTCGCAATAGTAGCTCATAGGAGCCCATAGCGACAATCGCAACACATGCAGCCAGCGGCAAATACATTCTGTGTTCGAAGGCAAGATCTTTGATCGGGATCACGCTTGATGTGGGTGCCAGGATCAAGAAAAAGCAACCGCCGAGAAATCCCCATTTGGGTCTTCGTAAGGTAGCCCAAAGCGTAGCACCGAACAACACAGACATGCAGAAGAACTGAGGATATACCTCTTGAATCGAATGCGAAATGGGCCACGCGGGATAGACGCATTGCCCGACTGGCCAAATTGCAAGCGACAGGTAATGCAAAAGCACGGTGGATTGACTGAGCAGATACGTCCACGAGGTCAATCCGCTGACGACCCAAAGTGTGCCGCTCGCATAATCCTGTTGATAGTGCAACATGCACCATGCGAGCACACCCCACGTCGCAGCCATGAGCAAGTAAAAGTAGCTTCTTTTCGAAAAAATCTCCGACCAGCTGCCAGCGACAAATGCACGGTCGTACCAGAGGATAACAAGCGGTGCGGATACCATCACTTCCTTGCAACCCATTCCGAACGCGCAAGCTAGTATCGACAACAGAAGCCAAGGCCAATGTACCTTTGCTGTTTGCGAGACGGCAAAACAAAAGAGGGTGGCCAAGAAAGCCAGCCCCATCAAGGACTCCAGACGTTGGATTATATAAGTAACGGCTTGTGTATTGAGTGGATGAGCAACCCAAATCAAAGCAATCGAAAGCGAGAACAGAGTACGATGTTTTTGATATCTTGGTTCGCACCTCTTTAAGGTCAATACTGCGAAGCCAAACAGAAATAAAGCCGAAGCCAAGTGAATACCTAGGTTACCAGCATGGTAACCCCAAACATCCAAGGCGTGTATCGCATAGTTGATTGCAAAGGTGTACTGTGCAAAGGGGCGGTTTGAGGCCTGCATTGAAACCGACGGTGGCCAAAGCGTGCGGATCGACGGCTCCTCCACAATGCGTCCGATATCGTCGAATAGAAAAGGCGATCGCATTGAATTGCTGTATGCGCTTATGCCGACTACAAAAATCGCCATCACGCAGACGACTGTTCTAATCGCTTCCTGAAGGCGTGTCTTGTCTCTCATCTCGAGTTTTGAAAAATTGGACTTTGGAAGTGGGAGTAATCGAGGGTCCGGCGTAAAGCAAAGCTTGCCAAGAGACAGGATAAACTCTATCGAGACCATTAGAAAACGGATTGTTCGATTCCCGTTCATTTGTATGGTGCGATCGTAACGATTGCATCAGCAGCGCGGATCGTATACCTAGTTCATCATGGTTCCTCGACGGAACAAATCGCTTTGGTTAATTTCAGAGTTTACAATTGCACCTTGCGTCGCACATACGGTCGTCAAAGCTCATTGAAAAGCGTGTCATGTCCCTAGAACCTTGTATCCCAAAGATCGCGGTCGTCATACCGTGCTACAGGGTTGCAGATCACTTGGCCGATGTTCTTGCCAGGATTGGTAACGAGGTACATTGCATCTACTGCGTCATTGATGGATGTACAGAGGCGAGTGGAGACGTAGCCACCAGAGCTCAATCGCATGACCCACGCATCCGCGTGATGCATCTCCAGGCGAATTCGGGAGTTGGCCACGCATTCATCACGGGGCTCCAAAAGGCAATAGAGGATGGAGCTGGAATCATCGTTAAGTTGGATGGCGATGGTCAAATGCCGCCCGAAAAAATCTCCGACCTTATTGCTCCCTTGCTTCAAGGTGAAGCTGACTTTGTCAAAGGGAATAGGTTCTTTCATCTCGAAGACCTGCAGTCGATGCCCATTGTACGCATGATAGGTAATGCAGGACTCTCTTTTCTTTCGAAACTCTCAACTGGCTATTGGAATTTATTCGACCCAACTAACGGTTTTGTTGCCATAAAAGCAGACGTAGCCATGAGGATTCCATGGGAGAAAGTACAACGGCGTTTCTTTTTTGAATCCGATTTGCTCTTTCGCTTATATACCGTTCGAGCGGCTGTGATCGATGTCCCGATGAAATCCCATTACGCCAATGAGCAAAGCAATCTCAACATACCTTTTGCACTGGTTCAATTCCCCTTTTTTCATTTGGTCAATTTCCTGAAGCGTGTCTTCTATTGTTACTTTTTGCGTGAATTCAATATTGCCTCAATGAACCTAGTCCTTAGTTTTGGGTTGATGGGTTTTGGTATTTGTTTTGGATTATTGAATTGGATCCGCGGCTACGAATTGAATCGACTTGCTTCTGCCGGAACGGTCATGTTTGCTGCGTTGCCGCTCATTCTCGGTTGGCAAGCGCTCCTAGCGTTCTTTGCATTCGATGTCGGCAATGTACCGAAGAGGCCCTTGCGGCATATCCCGAGTCGCTAGCGATAAATCTGAAGCAGATTATCGGATCTGGAAAAACGCATCAGAGGCCAAAGCAGTAGCAAGAATAGATACGAAAGTCCTGCGCGAAAAAAACCTATTTTGGTTTCCATTCGAATTCGACTCCATAGGCCCTTAAGATAATAGCTAGGGAGTTCGCTTTCATATTCCAAGTGCAAGCCTTGATTGAACATCAACTGCCTCAATCCCTTCGCGGAGAAATAGTGCGTGTGGGGACACGGGAAATCGCGCTGCCACAAACGATCCCAAGGCTTGCGAACCTGTATTCGCTTCAGGATCGCGGCAATGCGAAAGAGAAGTCCATCGCTGGTTGGCAACACCAAGACTATCAACCCATGTTTCCGCAGATGCAGCTTACAGGAGTCAATGACCAAAGGCAAAGCGTGTAAATGTTCGAAAACATCGTTGAATACAATCACATCAAAAGTATCCGACGTCTGTAAACAGACCGGAAACATCCCGATTCGAACTGACAAACCTCGGGAGATCGCTCCTTTGGCTACCTCCCTATCAGGTTCGATTCCAGTCGCTTGGAAGCCTCCTTTTTGTGCCGCGTCAAGGAACCAACCGTGCCCAGATCCAACGTCGCAAAGGGTCGGGTTTTGAACCTCCACTCGTTTTCTCACTTCAGTAAGGATTCTGGCTGCATTGGCGATTCGAAGTTCCCGCAAACCGCTTTGCCGTTGAACTTCGTCCAGTTCCTGTTCTGCACGTCCTGGCACAACATTTGGGAAAGCAGACGATAGATGTCTGCATTTGCTGCAGCGGAATATTCTGTGGTCGAGCCATCGCGTCATGTCTTGGCCACAAACAACGCATTCCATGAAAAGCAATTCGTCTTCCGCAGATTCGGATACTGGGCTCAATCTCGTCCCTCGGATAGATAAGCGTCATGGCCAAAGGAATAGAGCAGTTTCTCTGCTGCTGTGGCGCCCGACCGAAGCGCACCTTCCATCGTTGCCGGCCACTTGGTAGCCGTCCAGTCACCTGCGATCCAAATTTTATCTTCGGCGAGAATGTCGCTGTGGAGACGCCCAGACTCATGTCCCAAGGAGACAGAGAAGACTGCATTTGGATCTGTGACCATTCTCCCTCGCAGCATTGTAGCAACCGCTGAGCTTGGGAAGACTTCCGCCAGATCTTCCTTGATCATCTTAAGAACTTTGTCCGGATCCCCGACGGGTAGATTCCGCGAAGCACTGATTACAATTTGATAATAGTGCTCCATGGTCTGGTTTGGGGCAGTTGGCCGATCATCACTATGCTTCGGTTCAGGGGCGGGGAAAACCCATTGCGATAGTCGGTTTATCAATATTGCATGAGGCTCCCGGAGCCAAGGTCGATCCCACCAGGTATGGATGCCCGTTATTGGAGACGACTGCAAGGAACTCGTTGGCGGTACGATCGTTCGCAATTGTTGTTGCAAAAGGCCGTGGACTTTGTTCCAGGGGACAGCAACAATCGCAGCATCGTAGGGAGCATTATTGGGATTGTTTTTTCCTTGCAATACTAAATGCAGCAATTCAGCGGAATCCTTTTCGACCGCTCGGACAATTTCGCCCAGTTGGAATTCCACACCGAGCTGAAGCAGCCTTGCTGCTACGTTTCTGTCAAGCAGTTCGGAAAGTGGGCGACTTGGCACAAGGAGGTGGAAAGCCGTGCGATGAGTTGCAAATCCATCGATAAGTACTTTACGTGTGGACTCCAAAGTAACACGATCTATTTGTTCACCTAAGGCGCTTACCAAGATCGTGTTCCAGAAGTTCTGAATGCAACGTTCATTTTGTCCGTTGGTGCGCAACCAATCGATTGCAAGTTGAGATGTCATCGATGAGTGTTGTTTCAAGCGTCTTAAACGCTGCAAGGCAATGCCCACGCGAAACCGATCTGCAACGCTGAGCTGTGGCCAGCGAAATAGTATCCCTGCAAGATGGAACGGTGCAGGGAGAAGCCATGCAGCAACTCGAATTTTTTTTCCTTGTGATGAAACGAAATGAAGAGAATCCTGTTCTATCCAATATGGGGATTGATCAGTGTCATCAATCCATTGCTTGAGCGCCGAACAGCAGTTCATGCCCACATGCTGGCAGTAGTCCACGGACTTACCCGTTTCTGAATCAACGAATGAACCGACCCTACCACCGATCCGACTCTTGGCTTCCAACAGGGTAACTCGGCAACCGTGACGAGCTAGATGCAGGGACGCATTGATTCCGGCAAGCCCCGCTCCGATGACGGCGACACGTGGTCCATTTTCTGGCCAACGATAGCGAATTGGCTGAGGATCCGAAACGCTTGACCGGTTGTTTTCATCGAGCAATCGCCTGTAAAGTGGGGTGAAGACGTGTTGTCCAATGAGTCTCAACTTTTCCATGGAAGTCAATTGGACACGTGTTTGCCATAGCAGCTCTGGGGTTTTTTCAATTCTCGAAAGCAATCTCCGATACGAATGCCACATCAGCGAGAACATCCGCTGTCCGTCCAGAGAAATGGTTTTTGCAACCAACCAGCCATTTCGATACAAGGCTTTGCTTCGTTCGATCTGCAATCGAATCAGACCTCGCCAATCGCCAAGTTCATTGAGAGCGAATACGGTTGGGTTAGCCGGCACTGCAAGCCATCGCTCTTGTTGAATTCCGAATCGGGCAAGCTCTTCTTCGGGTAGATAGATTCGGTTGCGATGACCATCCTCAACGATATCGCGCAGGATATTGGTCATCTGAAACGCGACCCCGCAATCCATAGCGGCTTGCACGATTGACGGCAATGGACTCTCTCCTATGTTTTTTGCCCAAATCGACAAGCATGCGATCCCAACGCTTGAAGCAACGCGATGGCAGTAGGTCTTCGAGTCCTCCCAACTTTTCATCCGCACGGATGGATTCTGCCGAGCAGTATCGGAGGAAAAAATGGGTGAGTTTGCGTTCGGACTATCGGTATCCACTCCGCGAACAAGGTCATGTAGCGTCCCGATCGGAATCGAAAATCTGGAAACGGAATCGGCAAGGGCTAAGGCAATGGGTTGGAGGCAATCCGTTGAATGTGTCTTTGCGCTAGGATGGGTTGTGAAGCTAGAAAGCGTTTCTATCCATTCATGCCAGTCCGTCGCGGACCAACGGCAACCATCATTTTGGCTTGGATCACTGATAGAATTTTGCCCAAGGCTGAGATCGTCGGTAGCGTTGTCGGCAAGTCTAGCAAATGCGTAAAGAGCTGTCATTGCATTGCGCCGGTCACGGCCTAGGAGCGCAAAAGATCGATAAAAGCTAGAACCGCTATTGCGTGCGATGGATTCGCACCAAGCATACGATTCGGAGAGTTGGCTCGTCATGCCTACGTAGATCCTCTTTTGCGACCAAGCTCGGCTACTTGGACGGAACGAGGGAACATCATGGCTCGCAAAAGCAAAGCTACTTTCTGTTTCTTGGTTACTTCGATAGGTTCCGTCCAAACATTGAAATTGGATTTGGCGATATTGTTCAATATTGTCAATCCGCCGCGTGCGAACAGTTGGATATCGCGTGCTAACCAACGAGGTGTCAATTTGACCAATGGTAATCCGCCAACCAACATCGTTCGAGCCAATTCAACCCAAACCTTCATTGCGAATTGTAAATGGACCGTTGGAAGCCCCGCCAGAATCTCAGCCTCGGTAATTTGAAATCTTTGCCAAAGATCGCTGGGCATATAGATTCGGTCTTTTTGTGCATCCTGCCGCATGTCCTGGCAAAAGTTTGCAATTTGCAACCCGCTACAGATTCGATCGCTCAACTGCAGAGCGGAAATCTCTTCGACATGAGCGAGCTTTAGTAGGATTCGACCGACCGGATTGGCGCTCCCTCGACAATAATCGAGCAACTCCAATTGCGACTTGTAGCGAGTAACGCTCTGGTCCTGGACAAACGCATCCAGAAGATGCTCGAATAGTTCTATTGTGAGCGAATGCGATTGAATGGTGTCCGCTAGTGCTACAAAGACGGGATGCTTGGCAACCCCTGAAAAGCAATGACGCAACTCTAGTCGCCACCAGCTCAAGAGTCGGAGCGATTCGGAGGTGTCCCCGATTTCGTCCGCTAAATCGTCCGACCAACGGCAATACGAATAAATGTTGTAGAAATCTTGTCGCAGCGAAGCCGGCAAAAGAATGCTTGCAACCGAAAAATTCTCGTAGTGCTTCATCGCAAGCGATTTGCAATATTTTCTGGCTTGTTGCATTTCCACAATGGCGTGAGTCGCACTCGGTCCGAATCGCTGCAAGTCCGCTGCGACGGCACTTTGGCCCGCTCTTGCGGGATGTTCTATCGGAGAGGTGGCTTCGCTTGGGGATGACATGTCGCTATGATAACGTAGAATCCACCGAGCCTTCTCTGATCTTTACGTCCTATGAAAATAATTCTTGCTGCCCCACGTGGTTTTTGTGCTGGCGTCAACATGGCGGTTCAAAGCCTTGACATAGCACTGAAGCATTTCGGCGCCCCTATCTATGTTTACCACGAGATTGTCCACAATCAACATGTGGTACAAACGTTCCAAGGCAAAGGGGCCGTTTTTGTAAATCATCTCGCCGAAATCCCATTCGATTCCACCGTACTTTTTTCAGCGCACGGTGTTTCACCCGAGATTCGTCGCATCGCAAAAGAACGCCGACTCAATGCCATTGACGCGACGTGTCCGCTCGTCACTAAAGTCCATTTGGAAGCCATCAAATTCGCCAAAGAGCACTATTCAATCATTTTGATCGGGCACGAAGGGCACGACGAAGTAATTGGGACGATGGGCGAAGCGCCCGAAGCCATTTTGCTCGTTGAAAATACCGATGACGTCGATGCTCTTTCGTTCGCCCCCAAAACGAAACTCGCCTATCTCACGCAAACAACTTTAAGCGTGGACGACGCAAATCGAATTATTCAACGTTTAAAAGAAAGATTCCCGTGGATCATTGGGCCAGCCAAGGAGGATATCTGCTACGCAACCCAAAATCGACAGGAAGCTGTCCGTGTCCTTTGCCAACAAGCGGATGCAGTGATCGTACTCGGCAGTCAAAACAGCAGCAACTCGCAACGCTTGCGCGAGCTTGCCCAAGAATTTGGAAGAACTGCATTTCTCGTTGATGGTCCAGATGATCTCCATGAGGAAGACTTCAATGGGCTGGAAACGGTTTTGATAACCGCTGGGGCAAGTGCACCAGAACTCGTTGTTCAAAACACTATCCAATGGCTCAAAGATCGGTTCCAAGCAACCGTCGAGGAACAAGTAGTCCGCGAAGAACAAGTCTACTTTCCGTTGCCCAAGTTACTTCGAGGCTTAGTCCCCTCGCCATGAACGATGGGGCTGAAATGCAGGACAGTTCGCGTCAATATCGCGATGCGCAGGCGGACGCATTGGCCGCTTCATTGCCCATTTACGCATCCTCCGTTTGCTTGACCTGCGCAAGCCACAGAACGATCGTATCGGGTAAAGGATCCGTCTTTATGCTTTGTCGGTCCCATGATGTACCCGCGAATTGGCCTAAGTATCCATCTCAGCCTAAAAGTCACTGCGACTATTATCAGGACACCAAACCCGACGAATAGAACTCTACAAAATCAGCCGGATCGCGCTATCGTCCGGTTTTCTGAACAACACGGAAAACCGGGTGCTAGCGCACTCCGGCTGAAAGAGATCGCGATCGAATTCCAACAAAGCGAGTGCCATTGGGCGGTGGCCCCGGTTTTCAGACTGTGAACCGCCGCTAACGCGGTACGGCTAATTCAATCAACAAGCCCTCAAGAGTTTTGGGAAGTGCAAATCGCCGAAAGTCTTGACGACTTTCGCTACGAGACAAAATCATCACCCCGAATTTCTAAGTCGGACAAAGAACTGGCTGAGCGTGGGAATCGTGTTGGAATGTCCAAAAACCAACTCTGTCAATTGTCTACAGCATGCTGGCCGCTGCCAGCGTGTTTCGAAGCAACATCGCGATCGTCAATGGACCAATGCCGCCTGGTACGGGCGTGATTGCGCTCGCGACTTTGGCAACCGATTCGAAATCGACGTCACCGACAAGCTTTTCCCCAAGACGGTTGATTCCCACATCAATAACGACCGCACCAGGACGAACCATGTCGGAGGTGATAAAGTTTGGCTTACCTATTGCGACCACCAAAATATCAGCTCGACTTGTAATTTTTGCGAGATTCACCGATTGGCTGTGGCAGCAGGTCACAGTCGCATTCGCATTTGTTGGACCCATCGGACCCATTTTTTGCAGGAACATCGACACCAAAGGTTTGCCGACAATGTCGCTCCGGCCAACAACCACGACTTCTTTGCCCGCCGTCTCAATGTCGCATCTTGCAAGCAATTGCATGACCCCGTGTGGCGTGCATGGTAAATAGCGAGGTCGACCTTGAGAAATCAAACCTACGTTCTCGGGGGAAAATGCATCCACATCTTTTGCCGACAAAACGGCATCCAAAACCTGCCGCTCATTGATATGCTCAGGAAGTGGCAGCTGGACCAATATGCCGTGAATCTTGTTATCTGCGTTGAGAACTTCGAGAAGGCTTAGCAACTCGATTGTGGTCGTGCTGCTCGGCATGCGAAAAAGACGGCTTTGCATCCCCGCCTTTTCACAGGCGATCTCTTTGTTGCGTACATAAACCTGGCTGGCCGGGTCATCCCCGATAAGTACCGCAGCCAAGCAAGGTATGATTCCACGCTGCGCGAAAAGAACTGCTACATCCGCCGCAATTTCTTTTCGAATTTCCAATGCAATCGCTTTGCCATCTAAAATACGAGCATTCATTAGTATAGTTACTGAAAGGTGTTGTGGAATCAGGGTTGAATTTGGGCCAGATTTTTCGGGATATCGATAAAAGCGTCATTTGTTATATTGTTTCAAGCGGGGGTTCGTCGAGCCACCTAGTCGTCATTCGATCCATTCAAGCTCATACGTAAGAAATCTTTCCTAAATGGCCGACAACGAAAAAACAGCCGAAGAAAAGCTTAGTCCCGTCGAAGGGATGAAGATCGCTAGCAATTATCTACGAGGAACCATCGGTGCTGAGCTTGCTACATCGACAGACCATTTCGGAAAAGAGGACATCCAACTCTTAAAATTTCACGGAACCTACCAGCAAGACGACCGGGAGGCCAGAGGCGCAGTGACCGAAAGCGGGAAATCCGAGAAGGCGTTTAGCTTCATGGTTCGAAGCCGAATTCCAGCGGGGATCATGACAAGCCCGCAACTGCTCGCACATCTCGATCTTTGCGACGAAATCGGCAACACGACGCTCAAAGTAACGACTCGCCAAGGGTTGCAACTGCATGGAATTCTCAAGTCCAATCTGCGACAGTGCATTCGTCGAATCAATGATGTGCAATTGAGCACGCTTTCGGCTTGCGGTGATGTGAACCGCAATGTGATGGCCTGTCCCGCACCCTACAAAGACAATGTTCGGCCGGTGATTCAGAAGCTAGCCTACGATCTAGCCATGCACTTGGCCCCAAGTACGAAAGCGTATTATGAGCTATGGCTCAAGGATCCTGATTCCGGTGAGGAGACGCTGGAAGGTGGTAGCGACGAAACCTATGAACCTATTTATGGCAAAACGTACTTGCCACGAAAATTCAAGACAGCGATTGCGTTGCCAGACGACAACTGCACGGACGTTTACACCAATTGCTTGGGCTATATAGCGGTGATCCGCGATGGCAAAGTGATAGGGTACAACGTGGTTGTCGGTGGTGGACTTGGTATTACACCGAGCGCAAAGAAGACCTTTCCAAGACTCGCAACTAGAATGGCGTTTGTCACAACCGAACAAGCGATTGGAGTGGGAGAGGCCGTTGTCAAAGTGCAACGAGACTTTGGTTTTCGCGGTGACCGAAAACGCGCTCGGCTCAAGTACTTGATTCACGATGAGGGGATCGAGTGGTTTCGAGGCAAAGTTGAGGATTATTACGGCAGTAAGCTAGCCGACTGCACTCATGATGATGTTCGTGAGCATGTCGATCATATGGGGTGGGACGCACAAGGCGATGGCAAATGGTTTTACGGGTTTAATGTCGAGAACGGTCGTTTGTATGACAACGAAGACCGCGCATGGAAAGCTGCACTTAGGGACATTTGCCAAGAGTTGAATCCGGAGATTCGACTCACAGCTCACCAGAGTATTTTGTTTTGCAACATCGAAGAAAAGGACAAAAGCAAACTTGAGGGTCTCATCAAGAAACGTGGACTCCCCTTAACCGAAGAAATCTCCAATGTTCGGCGTTGGTCCATCGCTTGCGTTGCGATGCCAACTTGCGGTTTGGCAATTACAGAAAGCGAACGTGCCTTGCCGGGCTTGATAGACGATTTGGAAAAAGTACTCGAAGACATGGGATTGGAAAAGGAGTTGTTCACACTGCGCATGACCGGTTGTCCCAACGGATGCGCCAGACCTTACAACGCTGATATCGGTTTGGTTGGAAAAGCCAAGGGCAAATACACGATGTATGTCGGTGGCACTCGACTCGGAACTAGGCTAGCCTTCATCTTCAAAGATCTCGTTCCATTTGAGAGTATCGTATCGACGCTCAAGCCATTGTTCGCGGCGTTCAAGGCACAACGTAACGGGTCAGAATCCTTCGGCGACTTCTGTACGCGAATGGGCAACGATCAACTTAACAAATGGTACGATGAAGCAAATGTCCCAGCCTAAATGACTATTCTATTGAAGCGAATAGCGTTCCGATATTGTCATCGTTCATCGATTGGTAACCATTCGCGAGCCAAAGGTCCAAGGTAGTCTGCAGACGGTCGAATCAGTCGATTGTCAGCCCTTTGTTCAAAGATGTGTGCAGACCATCCGGTGATTCGGGACAACACAAACAGCGGAGTGAACATAGAGGTTGGAATTCCAAGGCAACAGAACGCAGATGCGCTATAGAAGTCGAGGTTTGGGAACATCTTCTTTTCCCTCCGCATCACAGTCTCAATCCTTTCAGAGATCGCGTACATGGTTTGTTCACCTTCGGATTCGCAAAGACGCTTAGACCACTGCTGAATGATATCGGAGCGAGGATCGCATTGTTTGTAGACGCGATGTCCAAAGCCCATGATTTTCTCTTTGCGGGCGAGCATTTCTAGGAGAACCGATTCGGCGGATTCAGGACTATCGAATTTTTCTATCAACTCCATCGCCGCTTCATTGGCGCCGCCGTGCAAAGGCCCACGCAACGCTCCGATACCTGCCGTAATGGCGGAGTGAAAATCGGATAACGTCGAAGCAACAATGCGGGCGGTAAATGTCGAGGCGTTGAACTCGTGTTCGGCATAAAGAATCAATGCAACATCCAGCGATCT
Organism: Pirellula sp.; assembly: GCA_031374515.1. Classification (GTDB taxonomy): domain Bacteria; phylum Planctomycetota; class Planctomycetia; order Pirellulales; family Pirellulaceae; genus JBKCUI01. The sequence goes on from JANMGH010000043.1 coordinate 33,248, forward strand.
GCGATGCATTTCGCTGGGTGCTTTGCCATGGAGCATATGCAGGAACTGACCAGCGATCGTATCCGATGCAACTTCGATATCGATCCGATCTCCTCGATTTTGAAAGTGATACCAGTAAACTAAGATCGACGGCATGCAAGCCAAGAGTCGCTCCGCACATCGTATCTGATCTGAAAAGTGGAGTTCCGGTTCGAGACTCCCCAGAACCGAGCAACCTGAGCGAAGCACATCCATGGGATGCGTGGTTGCAGGGAGTTGCTCGAGAACGACCTTGAGCCGATTCGGTATATCACGCCAGCCCTTTAGACGCCCAACAAAGCTTGCAAGATCTGACTTGGTTGGCAGCATCCCGTATAGAAGTAGATACGCGACTTCCTCAAAGCTTGCATGCGTTGTCAAGTCCTCGATCGAGTAACCGAGGTAAGTCAACCCAACACCGTCGATTCCAACAGTGCTCAAGCGGGTCTGCCCAGCTACGATTCCTTCAAGGCCACCACGATTCGCTTTATTCACTTTTTGAGCCTTTGCTGATCGACCCGTTTTTCTTCGGTCAAGTAATTGAGAATGCGGTAGAGTTCATCACGCGTTTGTAGCGTGTTGAGAATGGACTCTTGCGACCCTGTTTTTCGGATCGTTTCGTAGGTTGTTTTGGCCGCTGCATTCATCGCTCGAAATGCAGTCAGTGGATACAGAGCCATTTGAACCCCTGCTGAATGGAGTTGCTGTAACGTAAAGTAGGGAGTTCGACCGAATTCGGTCAAGTTCGCCAGCACCGGCACCTTAACCGCCTCCGATATACGACGAAAGTCCTCGAGCGTTTCGACTGCTTCGGCAAATATCATATCCGCCCCTGCGGACACGTAATCCTTAGCACGTTGTATCGCCGAATCGATGCCTTCAACTGCAACCGCATCGGTTCGTGCCATAATAATAAATGAAGAATCATCTCGACTGCTTGAAGCGGCCTCGACGCGTGCCTGCATCTCTTTGGTGTCGACAAGTTCCTTGCCAGGTCGATGCCCACAGCGTTTTGCCGCAACTTGATCCTCCATATGGACGGCGGCAACACCCATTCGTTCCAAAGTTCGAACAGTTCGCTGAATGGTCAGTTCGGTTCCCCAACCCGTGTCGATATCAACTAAAAGCGGTAGCGAACAAGCGGCCATAATGCGAGCGGCGTCGTCGAAAACGTCGTTCATGCTTGTGATTCCAAGATCGGGCAATCCGTGCGAGGCGTTAGCGACACCTGCTCCGGAAAGATAGATGGCTTGGAATCCGGCCTGTTCGGCTTGCATGGCACAGAGTGCGTTGATTGTGCCCACGATTTGCAGCGGATGTTCCGTTTGCAGTAGCTTTCGGAACCGTTTTCCCGCACTGTTTTCAAGCATGGACCACTTCCTTCTACAGAGATGATGTTAGAAACTCAATCTTCTGCGATCCACTCAATCCACGCAAGCAGCCAAGACGAGTGTTTCACGAGAACCCGTTCTATTGGGTCCCTGATAGAATGAATGTGTGGCACACTCGACTTTATGAATAATCTGGCTAACACCCTATGGAAGGTAGAAAATCGTTATGAGTATTGCGAGATCCAAATCGAGCTTTTTTTCATTCACCATGTTGTTGTTTACGATGGCGACCTCAGGAATTGTACGAGCGGACTTGATCAACGTTTGGATAGGTACCGGACGTAGCTCGATCAGCAAAGGAATCTATCATTGCAAGCTCGATACGGTGAGCAATAAACTGAGTGAACCGACGTTGGCTGCGGAAATGGAGGGTCCTGGGTTTCTCGCGACTCATCCTACACTACCAGTCCTCTATGCTGTTGGCGGGATTCTCAATGTTCAAGTTGTCGCTGCTTTTGCAATCGAAGGCTCAAAGGAAAAACCCACATTGCGGTTCGTTAACTCCGTTCCGATTGGCGATGGTGGTGCCGCACATGTCTCTGTAGACAAGTCGGGGAAGACTCTTTTTACTGCTCAATATGGTGGCGGTTCCATTGCGGCATTCTCCTTGCAAACCGACGGATCCCTGCGTGGTCAGACCCAATTGATCGATCATCAGGGGGGAGCCAAGGTGGTACCAGGTAGGCAAGACGCATCTCACGCTCACTGGACCGGTGTATCGCAGGACAATCGATTCGTATTCGTGCCGGACCTTGGGCTAGACCGAGTCGTAATCTATAAGCTTCAAGCCGACTCTGGAAAAATCGAACCGCATGGAGCTGGAATTGTGCCGCCAGGAAGCGGCCCACGGCATATGAAATTTCATCCCAACGGTCGTTGGGCTTACGTTCTCAACGAGCTTAGTCTTACAGTTACCGTTTTCGACTATGATTCCACAAATGGGACCATGCGTCCGACGCAAACAATCGATGCCGTGCCGTCCGACGAACTCGATCGCGAGGTAGCCAAGAGTGCGTCGGAGATTCGGATCCACCCAAATGGAAAATTCGTTTACTCCGCCAATCGCGGACACGATTCTATCAGTGTGTTCGAGATTGATGAATTGAACGGGTCATTAAAGCTCATCAAGTGTGAAAACCCACGTTGCGCTACACCTCGCAATTTCAACTTAACCCCCGACGGTAGGTTTCTTCTTGCGGCAGGGCAATTGTCTAATACGCTGGGGCTCTTTACGGTCGATTCCAGCTCTGGACGAATCACCTTTCAGCAATCGAGCGTGTTCGTACCAACGCCAATTTGCGTCTTATTCGATCGCGGAGATTAACTCATTCGTGGCAAAAATGAAACAGCTTGAAATTTCTTGTCCAAAAACTATCCGGTCGGGTCATCATGTTCTGTGAGCCTAGTCCATTTCTAAATTCCTAGCTTTGAATCTTAACAGAAGGGAAGCGACGCTTGAGCGAGCGAAACGGAGCGGAATCTGTAAGAGGCGCAAAAGACTTCTTGACTTTGTTTATGTTGCACTAGCGACGACTGAAACTTCGCCCGAATTTTGGTGTATGACGCTAGCTAGGCCCATCGAGAGTTAATGGCCGGAGGAGTGCTTGAGATCGAGCTAGGACCAACGCCTTGAAAGGTTTTGCCTCAGTGGTTGTGGAAAACCGAGGAACTCCGATCAACGAAGCTGAAAGAGTTTTCGCAACGCAGAGAGCAGCGTTTCGCGCTGTTCGCTGTGCGCCACATCGCGAATGGACTGAAGGGGTGAATGGAGCATTTTGTTAATCAATCGGTCGAATGCAGCAATGATCTCCTCTTGCATTTCAGGGGAGGCAGCTGCCATGGATTGCTTTCCGAGCAGTCGACTCAACTCGGACTGCTTGATCTGTTCCGCTTGATCGCGCAGGGCCCGAATGGTCGCCCCAGACGAACGGTGACTCCAATCTCCAACCAACCGATTCAGCTCCTCCTTAATAATCTTCTGGGCTTTCGGTAGTTGCTGTTCTCGAAAATTGCGGTTTCGGTCGCAGCGAGCCTGAAGATCGTCGACGGTAAAAAGATAGACGCCAGGCATTCGGCCAATGGCAGATTCAAAATCGCGAGGGACGGCCAAATCCAAGACGAGAAGAGTTCCTTTTGTGCGATTTGCAGCAATACTGCGGTACTTAGTCTCGGTCATGATAGGTTGTGGCGCACCGGTCGTACTAACCACCAAGTCCGCTTCGCACAATAGCGAGTCTAGCTCGTCCCACGGTCTAGCTTGGACTGCGAACTTATCCGCGACCATTATCGCTTTCTCGGGAGAGCGATTCACGACGGTGATTCGGGATGCACCAGCACTTTTCAAATACTGTAGGGTCTCTACCCCCATTTCACCGCTACCGATGACAACAATTTGCTTGTCGTCAAATCGCTCAAAGACCTCAGAAGCAATCTCACTAACTGCAACACTCGGAACGCTTAGTCGCCGGCGGTGGATCTCGGTTTCATTGGTAACCCTCTTCGCCACTTGATTGGCATGCTGAAAAGCAGCGTGCATCATTGGCCCCGTGAATCCACCTTCAGTCGCCCGAACGTAAGCTTCGTTAACTTGGGCGGCAATCTGAGTTTCTCCGAGGACCATCGATTCAATACTGCTCGCAACCGAGAATAGGTGGTGCAGTACTGGCGTTGACTCAAGTCTCAGAAAATGCCTTTCAAAATCCATCGAAGATTCTTTGTGGAATCCGGTGACGAAATCAACAAGGTCATCGCTCGTTGGCAATTCAGCGTCGTTTGCTCCCACATAGAGTTCGACGCGATTGCAAGTATTCAACAGCACGCATTCGCAACCTGGAAACCTATTACGCAACTCGGAAAGAGCCTCCAAGCATTGTGTGTCTGAAAAGGAAAGACGCTCGCGAATTGCAAGGGGCATCGAGTGATGACTGCAACCAATCATCCGAATCTTCAACGTACACCCCCGTCGTCCGCCTTTACTTCAGTCGGGATCTTGTTCGATTTTGTGGATGCGTCGCGACCACCATGCGGTGCGCTGACAACCAAATAGACAGCGAATCCAACGATTACGAACGAGAGGATATTCATCCACGCGGTAAAGTTCCCCCGCCCCCTTTTGGCGAAATACCATTGAACTGCGGATGCGATCGCAAGCCAAAAGAACAATCCACTTGAGAATAATATACCTTTGTCGGACCAATTAAACTGTCCATCCTGGACGAGGTTCATGATGACACCTGAGACAACACCGAAACCAATCGAAGCTGCGCTACACATCAGGCAAGTGCTACCAAAAACCTGCAGGTACTCGAGCGATGGAAGTCGTAGAAGCCCAGAAAAAGAACGCTTGGCTTTGAGTCGCCACTCTTGGATCAGATACATGATTGCCATGGCAAATCCTAGGGCGACAAACATCGTTCCAATGGTCATCGCAACTCCATGCACCATTCGCCATAGTACGGCGGAAGAGGCCTGGTTGATGGGCTCATTCGGAACAGCGATGGAACCAATTACTAAGGCAATTAGCAATGGCAATACGAATAGTCCAATCCAGCTTTCGCTTCGCCGCAGTAGCAGAACCATGTATGCGATCGCTAGAGTCCATGCTGCAAGCATGCCCCAGTCGTGCCAGGAAAGAGCGAAACCACTTGACTGGACGCTCAATGTCGACAGAAAAATGCGATCCAGCAAATAGAGACTGTGCGTCAGAAGTCCGATTGCTGTGGTCGATACCAGCAGCGCCATCAACCAGGATTTACCCCTCGGTGATAGCCCAACCCATCGGCCCAATTCCTGGCAAAACACCAGTGCATAAGCGACCAGAAAGCAAGTTGCATTCGGCATCGTGTGGATTTATGCCTTTTCTGGATTTAAGTAAAAAAACAAAAACCTCGTCATTGCGACGAGGCTCCAGTTCATCTTAATTGCGAAATTCGCAAAACCAAAGACGATCAATCTTCATCTTCGTCTTCATCTTCTTCATCATCGTCGTCATCCCAGTCGTCGTCGTCATCCCAGTCGTCATCGTCATCATCTTCCTCATCGTCTTCTTCATCCTCATCATCGTCGCCGACCTCCTCCCACTCGTCCTCGTCGACTTCGTCCACTTTTTTCTTTGACTTTTTGCGTTTTACGCCATCAATTTCTTCTTCGTCGTCGTCGAGCTCGTCATCTTCCAATTCCTCGTCGTCATCGAGGATCTCATCATCCTCTAAATCATCGTCTTCGTCATCGTCGAAATCATCTTCGTCATCGTCATCGTCATCGACTTCATCCTCATCAAAATCATCTTCATCGACCATCACAATCGGCGTGCTGGTCAGCTCGGTCGAGCGCAAATTCCAATTCGGTAACTCTGATTTCAATGATCCACGCAACTCGATAGCCGCTAGCGTCATCTTCACAATGGACTCCTTATTTTTGAGCCGACCAATAGGGATGGGAGAATTCTACAAAAACTTTTCGTATTATGGTACCAATCGAAATACCTGTGACCACTAGTGTTTCTGTGTATGACAGAAAACGAGAGGTTTAGTATTCGTCGAAAGCATGATTACTCAATGTTTCGAAACGGTCAATGGTGTTCCGCAGTCGCTGGTAAGCGTTGCTCCATCATTTCGTCCGATTTTCCGTCGATATCTTGTTCTGATTGGCAATTGCCCGCAAGTCTGGATGCAATTTCGGCTTCCGCGGAGCGAATCTTTTGTGCTCTTGGCAGGGATTCCAAAGATTGCAGCCCAAAAAGCAAAAGGAACCGCTTGGTTGTACCATAAAGGTAGGGTCGCCCTAAATCTTCGTGCCTGCCACAGATGCGGACCAAATCCCGTTGCATCAGTTGGCGGAGCACCTCATCGCAGCTTACACCTCGAATTGCCTCAATTTCTGCACGCAAAAGGGGTTGACGGTAGGCCACGATCGCCAAGGTTTCCAACATTCCTTGACTGAGTAATTCTTCTCGTGGAACGTGCTCCATTCGTCGCAGCCAGGAAGAGAACTGCGGGCGGGTAAGCAGTCTCATGCCCCCCGCCAATTCTTCGATTCGAAACGCATGGCCATGCAAATCATACTGATCGTTGAGGCGTCTGGCTAAAGTTCTTGCTTGAGTTGGGTCGGCTAACCCAGCGAGCGAGGCGAGCTTCCTAGCCGACAATGGTTCCTTTGCAATCAGTAATATCGCTTCAAGGATGCGGACTTTCACCTCAACCGAGGCGTCGTCGAATTGGATCGAAGCGGTTTTTGACACTTCGTTCGTTTCAGAAGGTTGTGCTTCGCATATTCGACCTAGCAGTTTTTGGAATCGCCATTGACTGCGTTGTACGGCGACGCGTCCCATAAACCCCGTTGGAAAGGCAAGGCAGGATGAACAACAGGACCAATTCGGTGGTCGTTGCCCATGACTTGCAAGTGTTCTGCGAAAGGGTGCACGGTCCATAACTTCGATCCGTCGAGGAAGGCTGCTCGCAGGAAAACGGCGAACGACAAAATGGTTCGAGAAGGATTATACTTAAATCTTCAAGTTGGGGGTGGGTTCGACTTTTCCGCTCTAAAATTAGCAACCTTTAGGTCAGGCAAGTGGCAATGAACTCTATGGAAACAAACTCGACACGTCGAATACCTGTTCGCGGTTTGCTTATCGCAGTCATTTCATTGCTACTAGCCGGATTCTTTGCAATCCCCATTTTTCTGTCAAACATGGTTATCGCCGGGGAAGAGTTCTGTCCTCAATTGTTTCAAAAACGAGATTTCTTTTACTATCGCATTCCAGGTACCAAGCTCCGACTTGGAAGCACGACGCTATCTCCTGCTTCAAGTCCTTGTAGCACGTTTATATTGACCCATCTTTCTGCAAAAAACCCAGTAGAATGGCATGTTTCTAGAGCTTCGCAAGGAACAAGCTCAACCGACTCCGGACCGTCCATATTGCTCGAATACTTGAAATCAACAAATGCCAATGGGGCAAAGTCCTGGGACGATTGGTCCTTTCGAAAGCCTGCCTCAGCAAAAGTACTTTGGCCTATTGTTCAGGAAGCAGCAGAACAAAAGTTGTATTTTTGCGTCCCGGAACTGCTTCGAAATGCCGATTCCGAGGCCGACTTACAGGTTCTAAACCGAAAACTCACGGTTATTTGCATTGACGCTGCTATCTTAAAAATGAAATCGCTGTCAGACCTGAATGAGAAATCAGATCGGAGCAAGCTGCGAAATTGGGCTCTGTCATTCACGGAGGATGTTGAGGGGGACAAGGCTTACGATTCTCGGAAAACGGAGATTTTATCCTTGAGTGAATGAGTTGGCTTCGTCGGAACGTGTTGCAATTGTTGCGTTCGCCTAGGCAAGCACGTCAACTGCAATCGGAAAGTACTTGGTGGCCTTCCAGTTTTTCATTTCTTGCCAGCGCGCTGGTATTTCGGAGACAGCTGTCGTCTGGCTACGTTCCTCTCCGTTTTTCTGAAACCAGGCTGTCACCAAACCAATTGTTTCCTCGTAACGCAGATATCCAGTACCAACGGAATCACTGCTGCCATGCCAACGGTCCAAACTGGAACGGGCCGTACGCCATTGCCCCCCGTTTTTTGGCGTTGCAACCGCATGCTCAACGCCACCCTTACGAATGAAATACCAAATGTCTCGACCGTCGCAACCCTGTACGGAATAGACAAAGGAATATTGCTCCCTCGCCCGCTTGAAACAAGCCAATCGATTCGAAAGCCATTTTAAGATTTTGAGATCGTCTCGCATCCTTGCTGCATGCTCAAAATGTTGCCCGACTGCCGCTCGATTCATCTGCTGCTCGACGTGGCTCAATACATCGGTCGAAGTCCCATTTAAGAATTGCAATGCATTCTCAATATGTTCGTCGTAACGATGTCGGCTACAAGACCGCAAACAAGGCGCCAGGCAGGTACCAATTTCTTGACGCACACAACCTGCTCTGAGTTCCAAATCAAAGAGTTGTAGTTGGTCCGAATACAGCATCGGAGTCTTTTGACTGCAGTCTCGCAACAAATATAGGCGGTTCAAAGTCTCAACAGCTCGGTGCAAATTCCCCATCCCATGAAATGGTCCATGGCAACACGCTGCCTCAGGATCAAAGTACTTGCTCAAATAGAATCGCTCAGCGGGGGCATTGCCAATGCAGACAAATGCCTGTTGCTGACGCTTTGGCATGCCAACGACATTAAGGCGCGGCTGCCAACGCCGTATCAACATTTGTTCTCGCAAAAGCGCTCCAAAATCGCTTGGCTGCTTCTCCCATACTATGGCTTCCGCGGTCTGGATAATTCGCCCCGCCTTTTCATCAGCGTTGTTTGGCATAAAGTAGCTAAGCAGTCTATTTCTTAGCGATTTCGATTTCCCTACGTAAATCAGACGCCCTGTCGCGTCGAGCATGCCGTAAACCCCGGGTAGCTTCGGCGCAAATCGCGATACCTGTATTCTAAGTTCGTCGGCATTCTTCGATTCGATGCGACTCAGGGTTCCACGAGGGTATGGCATGAGGGGATCTTCGCCAAAATCCGTAAATATCTCACTCCAGCTTGCGTCCATGCTCACCTCCAGAAGAGTTGAATTCCCTGCAGCTCAGCCCGCCACTTGTCTTAATTGAAAACCAAAATTATGGTCGGTTTTGAAAGGTCATTATGGCCTGCTTGGAGGATTAGTCCAATACCAGTCGACGATTTGACGTTCGGGCGTTGGCGGGCCAAGCAATTGAGGCGCCCACTACAGTTTTTTGAGGATTCAAGCTACAACATTGGGTTCAAAAAAAAATGTTCCCAGAATGCCCGTTCGACCGAGTCCTGCCCTATGAAAATTATCTGTAACCGTGAGAAATTGCTTGCAGCATTTCAAATCGCTGCGGGAATAGCACCTTCACGAAGCCCCAAAGAAGTGCTGAACAACATCAAAATTGACGCGACGGAAGGCCGTGTCGTCTTAATGGCGACCGACCTCGAAGCCGGTATTCGATTGGAAGTCGAAAATGTCCAAGTTCTAGTCCCCGGTAGAGCGCTCCTCAATGTTCAGCGTGTGGGCAACATACTTCGAGAAGCGAGTGATGAGACGCTCACGATTGAGTCGACCGAGAACTCGCTCGACATTACGGGTAGCCATTCGGAGTTTCATTTGCCGCGGGCCAACCCTGACGAGTTCCCAAGCGTTGTCGAATTTGCGGAGGAAAGCTACTTTGAACTTCCGGCCAGATTGTTCAAGGAACTGGTCAAACGCACAATATTTGCCACCGACAACGAAAGCACACGGTACCAACTAGGCGGCGTACTCTTTGAGATGGACGGCGACCAAATCACCACGGTTGCAACCGACGGACGCCGATTGGCTTGCATGCACGGAACTGGTACTTCGATCGGTGGATTCAAGAACTCCGGAATGTCCACGATCGTGCCTACCAAGACACTTACATTAATGGATCGTTCCATCAGCGATAAAGATGAAACCGTTCACGTGGCAGCTCGAAGCAACGACATTTTGATTCGAACAAATCGCTGTACGATTTATTCACGACTTGTCGAAGGACGATATCCAAATTGGCGGCAAGTGATTCCAAGCCGTGAAGGCAAAACACGCATCGATGGAATGGTAGGCCCCTTTCTAACCGCGATACGTCAGGCATCGATCGTTGCAGACCCTGAAAGCCGTGGTGTCGAGTTTGTCTTTGGAAACGGATCTCTTGTCGTCGCAGCGAGAACGGCTGACATCGGACAGTCCCGCATTGAAATGCCAATTGCTTATACGGGTGAGGAAGTAAAGATCACAATGGATTATCGATTTGTTCTGGACTTCTTTAAGGCTCTCGACTTAGAGAAGAACTTTGCGATCGAGGTGCGTAGCAACGCGGAACCGGCGATGTTTTCAACAGATGATGGCTATACCTACGTTGTTATGCCGATGGCCCGGACGTAAACTATCGCACCCTCCTCTCTCAATTCCATTGGATTCATCAAATGAGCATTTCAGCGTTCATGGAAAAGCATTTCCGGCATTTCAATGCGCGCGAAACACTTGCTGCTGCTAAAGCCTACAAAAAATTCATCGATCTAGATAATGGTTCAATGATGGTCTCCTTAGCTGGTGCAATGAGCACTGCAGAACTAGGGGTCTCCTTGGCTGAAATGATTCGAAAGGGGAAAGTTCACGCCGTTTCTTGCACGGCGGCCAACTTGGAAGAAGACCTTTTCAACTTGTTCGCCCATAACGAATATAAGGTTATAGACAACTGGCGTGCCCTGAGTGTGCAAGACGAAGTGGAGCTTAGAGACTCGGGATACAATCGTGTAACCGACACTTGTATTCCTGAAACCGTCATGAAACACATGCAAAGTCGATTGGTAAAATACTGGGTACGGGCCGCAAATGATGGAAAAAGCTATTTCCCGTATGAGTACATGTTTATGCTTTTGGATGATCCGGAGCTTGTCCCATTTTACAACATTCCAGCAGAACACTCCTGGATGATAGCTGCCAAAGAGGCCGGAATACCTGTTTTCTCGCCAGGGATTGAAGATAGCACGCTGGGTAATATGTTCACCGCCCGAGTCATCGATGGGACCGTTGCCAACCACCAAGCGCTCAAAAGCGGTACACAACAATTGGAACGATTGGCTCAATGGTATCGGAACTGCAGCAAAGATTATGGTGTAGGGTTTTTTCAAATCGGTGGTGGCATCGCTGGCGACTTTGCAATTTGTGTAGTCCCAATGCTTATTCAAGACTTGGATGAGAAAGATACCCGACGTTGGGCCTATTTCGCACAAATAAGCGACGCGGAAACAAGCTACGGCGGTTACAGTGGCGCAGTACCAAATGAAAAAATAACTTGGAATAAATTGACGGCAGACACACCCAAGTTCATGATTCATAGTGACGCAAGCATCATTGCACCCCTCATATTCGCGTACGTCTTAGGACAATAAACCGTGGCCACTACGTCGGTCCAATTGTGGGAACGCATTCATGCCGCAGGACTTGCATCCCCCGATGATTGTCGAAGTTGGGCAATTGCGATCGCAAAATCATCTTCCTCAGAACTCCTACAAGATCCAAACAAACTTGCACAGGAGCTAATCCGTCTAGGAAAGCTGAGCCCGTTTCAAGCAAACGTGCTGTTCGACAACCTCCCCATTCCAATTGCAATCGGTTCGTATCGTCTCACAGAGTCGTTAGCATCAACACTTGGAGCGAACTGGTTTCAAGCGATCGATGTTGCAAATCCAAAAGCCCCATTGCTCAATTGCTACTTGCTTAATGAAAAGGACCTACTGCAAACAGGTATTCGCGATTTTCCGCCTAGCCTCGGGCTTGCAGCAAGGCAAGTGGCAATCGCCCATCCGTCTCTTGATCGATGGATTTTTGCCGGCATCGAAAAATCAAGCGTGGTCGGTTTCTGCGAAAAGCTTCAAGGTCAGCCGTTATCAGAGGTGCTCGCCGCTGCGCCTTTGAGTTGGCAGGCCTCTGTTGCAATGATAGAACAGATTGCGTCGGGCATTCAAAAAATGCATGAAGCTGGCTTGGTGCACGGGTGTATCTGTTCGCAGTCCGTTTGGTGCCTTGATGCCAGCGAGTTTGTGATTCGACGCGATCCAATTTTCCCGCCAGCAAATCCGTATTCTGGGAACGGCAACTCGATCCTTCTCAGTTCGCGACACCTCCTTTTTGAGTTGGCGGCGCCGGAACTGACTCTTCCAAATGCGATCCCATCCGTTCAAAGCGATTTGTATGCCCTCGGATGTTTATGGTATCAAGCTATTGCGAATGAACCCCATTTCGGCGCAGCATCCATTAGCACGCCGCAGGGATGGGCAAATGCGCACCTTACCAAGTCCATGAAACCGCTCCCGGTCTCTAAGTTGCCCGCTCCGTTGCAACGATGCCTCGCATACCTATTAGCCAAGAACCCTTCATCTCGATTCGCAACGGCTACAGCAGCGATCAAAGCCATCGAGTTTGCTGTCAACGAATCGGAGAAGTTGGCATTAACTGACACGGTTGCCAAGGCCATTGATTCCCCGCCGCCGATTCAGAAATCCAGTACACAACCACTCATCAAAACGGAACCATCTGCCCAACCTATTCATAAGCCGGCCCTCACGATTGACAAGCCGGAATTTTTAATCAAGAAGGAAGCTGCGCCGAAGCCACCAGCCGAACTACTAAAGCGCAGCCAAAATGCACCTAGGGCTCCTACCGCAGCGAGCAATAGCATGCACCAATTGACCGAATTGAATTCAATTCAATTGGAAGATGGTAACGTCGGAAAGATCGAAGTCAGCGAAGTTGACCGCAATAAGGTCTTATCGAAGGAGCCTAAGAAGAGCATCGGGAAAGTTGCCCCTTCAAAAGGTGGAAAGAGCAAGAAGAAATCCAAAAAGAATAAACCCGCATGGGTTTTGCCATCCATTTTCGCCGGCGCATGCTTGTTGTTCGGTGTCTTGATAACGGTGCTTGTCCGAAATGGTACGAAAACGGTCGCGACCCAACCAGGACCAAGCATAGCGGACTCTAATTCAATCCCAGTCAATCAAGCAACCGTGAACTCCAACGTTGTGGCTCCCTCGCAAGATGTCAGGCGAGTAACCTCAACAACTGCCAAGCCTGCAGATTCCGTGAGCGAGTATTTTGCCGTGGATGCGGACGACGGCCAATTGCTTTGGGCACCACCCTTTGCGGGTTCCTCGTTTTCTCTAGAACTTCTCCCTGCAGGTGTGGAGGCTGTCGTTTTTGCGTCCGGCAATTTATGGCATGGTCGTGGTGGAGCAAATAGCATCGTCAAATGGTGGAGCGAGTCACAGCAAGTACTTGTGAAAGAACTTGCAAACACCCCTTTACTCGGCGATGACCAAATCGCTTCCGTAGCAATCGCGTTGTATCCCAGCAAAAACCCCGGCTTACCACAGGCAGCTTTTCGGGTTACGTATTCTCAAGCTCGCACAATCGAGTCGATCGTACAGGGACTTTCCGGATTCAAACTACAGTCCTTCGATCCAAAAACCACTGGCAGTAAGGGCTATTGGATCAATAGCGTCCCGCACAACGCAATTTCAATCGTCATGGATGAACTACAAACGGATGGAAAAGCGATGGTAAAACGAGTCGTGATCGGCCCAGCCGAGTTGCTTTCCTCGCTGCCTGAACTCAATGGCAGCCCCGCGCCGTTGAGCAGGCAATTGGAAACACTCCTTAAAACAACCGATGCCCGATCGGATTTGAGCATCCTAGTTGCCCCAAGCTTTCTTTTTGGCGATGGCCGCGAACTCCTTTCGGGTTTACCCAAATTACAAGAGGCATTGCGAGCGTCTTTGGATGAGTCGATGCAAGCGGTTGTGTTTTCGACGAGTATTGAACGTCGCTGGTATATGGAGTTGCGTATGCTGAGCTCCGAGACACGCGATATCGGCAAATTCGCTTCCGCATTGAAATCCAGACTGTTCGACCTGCCCGACGCATTTGAGAAGGGGCTATCAGGAGGAGTTGTTTTGCACCCGTATTGGCGCGCTATTGGTCTACGCTACCCTCAGATGATACGGGCCTTGAATCGGTATTTAAGATTCGGATTGGAGGATGGCCAAGTAGTTGCCAACGCTTATTTGCCGACCGATGCACTAAGTAATATTGCCATTGCTAGCTGGATGGCACTGAATGATGCAGACTTTGGGACTAATTCCGACCTTAAAATCAAGCCGACAACAACGACAACAACAGCAAAACCGAAAACTAAATCGATAGATGAAATCCTGGAATCAAAAGTGACCATCGGTTTCGACCAAGAGTCCCTAGAGGCAGCCTTGCAGTTGATCGCAAGCGAAGTGTCAGAAACCGTTCTTTCAGGATCTGCAATCGCCATGACAATCGACGGCGCTTCTTTCCAAAAAGAGGGTATTACTCGCAACCAATCGATACGGTCCTTCAGACAGAATGCCGTTCCACTCCGAACGGTATTGACGGATTTGGTTCGACGCGCTAATCCCGTGACGACGGTACAGTCCGCAACAGAGCGGAATCAAAAGGTTGTGTGGATAGTTTTGGAAGATCCCGAGCATCCTGGCTTGAAAAAGATCGAGCTGACGACACGCGTCAACGTGGAAACAAAGAAACTCACTTTACCGAAGGAGTTCGTGGCGGAGTAATCTAGCAAAGAAACAGTGTCATTCAGTAGGTCAAGCATACGGTATTATTGAATCCCACCCGTTTGACAGCTGTCCCTGTTCCGGACTTTTTGCAAAAAGCTAACCCACGCAAGCGGGACTCAAACACCAAAAAATATCCCCAGGCTGGGCCTGGGGATATTTCGCAAACACATTGAACAGACACCACAGGGTCAGACCCTGTTTTCGGTTTTCTAATGCTCATATCCTCGCCCACACGCAGAATAAAAGTGCCTGGACTCTTTTCTGGTTGCCTTGCTCAGGACTAAAGCCATAAACCAAGCAAAGCGGCTGCAACTTGCAAACTATGATGCAAATGCACTACAATTGCAGAAGCAAAGAGACAAACACCACGAAACGAAGCGACGATCAATCCAATTCATCCATGTTGCTGCCGAGCATCTTCTTTACATCAAAATCATTTGGCTGCAAACTTATGATGGGTGCGCGCTCGCCGTGTCGAAGACACGGCGTCTTGGTTTGCCGTCCATACTATTTGTATAATACCGAGGCCCAAAGATGACCGTCGACCAAGCTATTACGACATTTCCGCGTTACCGCCACATGATCGCCACATGATCGCCTACGTGTTGTACAGGCAATTTGGGATACATTGCCAACCGGTGTCGGGACCGATTTGACTGAAAAAATGATCGTCGCGACAGAGTTACAAAGGGAATTCGGGATCTATGTGGCCAGTGCCTGGATTGGTAACTCGCCAAAAGCAGCCAAAAAAAGCTACATCCTCGTGACTAAGGACGATTTCACGAAAGTTCTAGGCAGCTAAAAAAGCAGCGCAGACACCGTAAGAAGGGGCTCGCGCCCGAGTCAAAAAAACCAGCAACCTGAGTTAACACAGCTTATCAAGTAAGAGAAAGCGGATGGGGAGGGA
>JANMGH010000088.1:0-122032 GCA_031374515.1 Pirellula sp.
AAGAATCTGAATATGATTTACAGCAGACTGCAGCGATTTGATGACTCGGAATCTCGCTTCCAGCAATCGCATGAGATTTTCCAACAGCTCACTCGCGAGCATCCGTTGGTGCATGAGTACCTGGACGACAACGCCACACTGTGCATGAATCGGGCGGTTACTCTAGCGCAGCGAGGCGAGTTCGGCGGGTCGGCTGCTGCCATGCAGACAGCATACCTGCTACAGCTCGAGTTGGTTACCAAGAAACCGGACGATTTCAAAAGCAATTGGGGGATCGGTCTCCTGTGTTCCAACTACGGCAACGTCTTGCAAAAAACAGGTGAGTTAGGCGAATCGGAGTCCAAGCTTGGGGAGGCAGTTGGGTATTTTTCGAAAGCGAAGAGAATTGACCCGAACGATAAAAACCTGATCCTTGGTATGACCAGTTGCCAATTGAACTTAGGAAACCTCTATCGGGACCAGGGCAAAATTGTGGAGTCCAAAGGCCTGTTTGAGAGCGCTGTGGATGCGCTTACGGAACTCATTTCAAAGGTTCCTAGCGTGATTGGCTTTCGCAAGAGTTGCGTGGTGGGGAATATCAATCTGGCAACGAGTTGTCGAGAGCTTCGTGAATTCGATCGAGCAATTGCAGCGATCAGTGCGGGAAAAGCGATGAGTGAAAAGCTAGTCGAGGAGCAACCGGATTCAGTTGAGTTCCAGTCTCTTTTTGCCAGCGTCTTGACTGCAGAAAGTGAAGTTTGGACCGACACTGGCGATTTGCAGTCAGCAACAAACGGTTGCGAGCAAGCGTTGGAGATTCTGAGGAACCTGATCAAGACTGCGGAAAGCGGCGATCGATTTCGAATCAGCTTGGCTATTGCGCTATCCGACTTGACACGCATTCAGCTTCGTGAGGAAAAATTTCTCGAAGCGTTGCAGACCAGTGAGCAGGCACTCGAAGCATACGGTTTTGAAATGCGCGTCCGCGCGGGCAAATCCGCGGCCGAGAATCGGCAGATCCGCGAGAGGCTTTGCTGGGCACACAGGGATCGGGCAAGAGCATTGTTCGGGCTCAAGAGACTCGAGCAAGCGAAATCGGAATGCGAACTAGGCTTGGGCTTTCAGACGGGGAGTCAAGCAGATTCGTTGCGGGCATTGCATGCTCGCATCCTGAGTGTACTTTCTGACAGCAACGCAGCCAAGAATTCACTTCGCGAAATTACCCCGAGTAAGCGGCTGGATTATCAAGGCTACTTGGACCAAGCGGCCGCTTACGCGATCATGTCGCCCGAATCGTTAAGTTCAGAGTGTTTGGAATCGTTGCAAAAAGTACGCGAAGCCGACGCGGCCCGATTTCAGGCCGCGATCAACGAGCCCGAGTTCCAAAAGATTCGCAATTCGCCGCAATTAAAGAAACTTCGGGACCTGTAGTATGAAACCTAAAGTACCACCGGGCAAGCCGGTGGGATCCGTTGTTTTGCCTCGCAATTCCACCGGCTCGCCCGGTGGATCGTTAGGCTTCTCAATAGAAATCGCGTTCGTGCATCTCCATCCAGTTTTTCATATACGCACTGATCGCGTTGCATGTCAAATCTCCGAACGAGCCGACATAGGCACTCGGTTGCCACAAGCGATCGACCTTTGCTTGGATAACCAATTTGGGGAATTCGCTCCAAATGAATTCTTGTGCCACGTTCATCAAGGATACGGCAACATCGCTAGGTGCGTGAGTGGGATGAATCGAAACCGCAAGATGGACATGGTCTGGGACAAAGGAGACCTTATCGATCAGGAACTTCTCCGAACGAGACCTCCAGCACTCGGTCAGCTTTCTTGCTGCTACGTCCGTGAATACGCCGCGCCGGAAAAAAGTTGCGAATACAAGATGGTATCTCAAAACGGTATGAGCATGGCCAGTCATTAGCTTTTGTCGATCCGAACCGGCATGAGAAAATCGTTTTACCCATATCGGTGGTCGAGCGCGATTGGCGTACCCATGATGTTCAGCTTGCTTATCGAGGTACGCTTCGATCGAGTCGGTCGTTGGCTGGCCCACCGTAGCTGCGAAGTAGCCTTTACCGAGATTTTTATGATGCGTTGAAACTTCGGAAGGGTCTTGATAGGTGCTGATCCATTTGCTGATTCGCCCTTTTATCTTGCTGAGTGCAATCGAGATGGATTCGGATGGTAAAAGACTAAGTAGTCCAGTGATTTCCTGCTCAGTGGCAGCGAATTGGAGGGGGTGCACGTGAAATGGCTCGAGAAGAACTTGGAGTATCTGCGTTGTGAGAGAAGGCAGCGATTGGATTGGCCGACGACGGCGAGTGTGTGTGCGGAAATAAATGCGATGGCAATATGCGAATTGCAGCTCGTCCAATTGATAGGGCTGAATGAGCATAGCACCTTCCCTCTGGAGTATGAAACGTGAAGTACCACCGGGCAAGCCGGTGAGATCGGAGCTTGGTGTCGATCCGTCTTGTAGTATGAAACCTGAAGTACCACCGGACAAGCCGGTGGGATCCGTTGTTTTGCCCCGAAATCCCACCGGCTTGTCCGGTGGATCGTTAGGCTTCTCACTACATCAACACCGCTCCCTCGCGAAATCCCACCGGCTCGCCCGGTGGATCATTAGGCTTCTTACTACAGCTGATTACTACAGCTGAAAACAAACTTTTTTGGAATTTTTTGGCGGCATTCAGCCCCCGTTGGGCTTCTAGCTCCTAGGTGCCACGATGCAAATCCAAAATCCAGAATGATCCTTGTGTGGCTGGGCGATTGTTCCATTCGAAGTGGACCAGCCGAGGTATTTCGCATCGACTGCCTTAAAAACCGTCCCCGCCCTATTCACACTCCCCAAGAAGCGACCATGCTATTCAGCCGCCAAACACTTTTGGCTTTACGGACAAAGCTCTTTTCACGCAGGATGTTCCAACGAGCGGTTCGCGATGTCGTCGCAAGAAATCGCCTCCGACCACGGTATGAGATCCTTGAAGAAAGAAGGGTTTTAGCGACGGTTACCTGGGATGGTGGAGCAGGCTCCCAATTTTGGGAGGATGCCGCGAATTGGAGTGCGAATGCATTGCCGACGGCTGCGGATGATGTGGTGATCGCGGATTTACCGGCCGCCGGCTACACCATTGTCGACATCGTTTCAAATCCAATTGTCAAATCGCTCGTTCTGTCGGGTACCGACGTCTATACCAATCAAAGTTCCGTTCTCACTGTTTCCGCTTCATCGAGTCTGACGGTGAGCACATCCATTGACGTGGCGAACAGTTCATTGCAGTTGTTCTCATCTTCGGTGACGGCAGCCTCAGTCTCTCTTGGAATAGATGGCTTTCTAAACGGCGCAAACTCGACGATTACTGCCCCAACGATTGTAAATAATCATGGGAGACTATTTTGGAACGATGGTGGCAATGGGCTTGCAGGTCAACCGTTCGTGCTCAATGGGAACTACACTCAAGGACCTCTCGGAGAATTCATCGTTGGAGTTGATGCGATTGCAAACACAGCAGAAAAAATACAGATAACCGGAATTGCAAATTTGAATGGTTTTATCACTCTGAATACCTTCAATAACGACCCGATCGATGTAAGTCAGAGTTTTACGGTGCTCGAATACTCTTCGTCCTCTGGAAGTCTTGCCCAAGCTTGGTATTCCAACAACTATGGCGGATTTGAACTCGCCACGCCATTTTCGTACTCCCAAGGTCTCTCAAGCCTCTCCCTTTCGGGAAATGTGCATGTGGTCTCAAGCGGTGCAGATTCGGGCGTTGGATCTTTGCGTCAAGCGATTATCGATGCGAATGCGTCCCTCAATCCCTTCCTTATCGGTTTTCGCAATATTGGCTCTATCAGCCTAACTAGTCCGCTTCCAAACGCTCAACGACCTGTCGACATCAACGCAACTCAGATTGGGGGATTCGCTGGCACGCCACTGGTCGAACTCAGTGGAGCAAGCGCTGGCGCAGCCGCGAACGGGATCAAATTGGCCGTAGGAAGTGCCGGCAGCATCATCAAAGGTTTGGCCATCAATCGATTTTCGGGCGAGGGAATATCGATCGATTCCTCCAACAATTCCATTTCCAACAACTTCATAGGTACCGATCCGCTAGGGACAATCGACCGTGGGAACGCTGGCAATGGAATCGCGGTTTCCCCAGGAGCGAACAGCAATGTGATCAAAAACAACTTAGTTTCCGGTAACAATTCAACCGGCATTTTGTTGCAAGGGGACGGTAACAAAGTACAGGGGAACAAAGTCGGTACCAATGCCGCCGGAACCGGAGATCTCGGAAATTCACTGAGTGGTGTCTGGATGTATTTCGGCTCATCCAACTTCGTCGGTGTCGATGGGGACGGAATCAATGACAGCACCGAAGGAAATCTCATTTCTGGCAACGATTCCAATGGAGTCAACTTCCAAGGGAACTCCGACAACAATGTCGTTACAGGAAATCTCATTGGAACCAATGCAGCTGGCACGCACGCGATTCCCAATACGTCAGGTGGTGTCATCTTCTTCAATGACTTTCAAGGAGACAACAATCGCATCGGTACGGACGCAAACGGCACCAGCGATGATCTCGAACGCAACGTCATCTCAGGCAACGCAAACTATGGTCTCGTTGACTTCGGGGTTGGAACCAAGATTCGCGGCAACTATATCGGGACAAAGGTCGATGGCTTGTCCGCATTGCCCAACATCCAAGGTGGCGTGTCGCTCGCCAGCAGTGGAGCCATCGTCGGTGGCGCGGTCGCTTCGGCACGCAATGTGATCAGTGGCAACGCAGGATTCGGGGTTGCCATTAGCGATGCAACGGGCACGGGCAACACGATTCTCGGTAATTACATCGGTGTCGACAAGAATGGGAACACCGCGTTGCCGAATACTACGCACGGTGTCTTAATTCAATTGGGCGCATCGGGCAACACCATCGGCGGGACCACAATCGCTGCTCGCAATGTGATCAGTGGTAACGCGGCGAGCGGTGTCAACGTCACAGGAACTGGGTCCACCAGCAACAAGATTTTCGGCAATTACATCGGTATCGGTGCGGATGGATCCACCGATCTAGGCAATGACAATGGGGTTACCATTACCGATGCGCCAGGCAATTTCGTCGGCAGCGGGCTTGCAGGCACAGGCAACATCATCAGCGGCAATGCAGGTGATGTTGCCGTACTCGGAATTAGCGCAACAGGCAATCGCATTCAAGGTAATCGTATCAGCATGACGGCCAATGGCTTGAGCCTAATCGCGCCGTCCTTTGGTTACGGGGTTTATGTTGCGAACGGCGCATCTGACACGGTGATTGGAACCTATTCCGATAGCGTTAACGATGCGACCGAAGGCAATCTCATCGGCTTCGCTTCGACTGCTGCCGTCTTTCTTCAAGACAATGGTGCTGCACCGAACCGTACCGCCATCGCAGGGAACACCATCGGGCTCAGTGCATCAGGTAGCACCATGAGTACAGGTGTGCGTGGCATCTGGATTCAAGGAGCGACGAATACGCGTATCGGTACCGATGCGAATGGCACCAGCGACGACGAAGAGCGAAATGTACTCGTTCCCAATCTCAATGGTGCTCAGGGAATTCTCATTACCGGTGGCAGTTTGGGAGCGACTACCGGAACTACGATCGCGGGAAACTATGTTGGTCTCGATACGACGGGCGAAATCGGCAGGTCGAACAACACCAACACAGGCATAGTCTTACAGGCAGGTTTAGGCAACGGCATTTCGAACACACTCATCGGTGGAACTCAGGCGAGTGCCAAGAATGTAATTGGCTCGTTGAGCATAGGTATTGAGCTGAGTGGAGCGTTGGTCAGCAACAATTCCATCCAAGGCAACTACATCGGAACAGACAAAGACGGAATGTCCGCGATTCCCAATAACGAGGGTATCGGCATCGAGGCTGGGGCTGCGAGCAACACGGTTGGAGGTCCAACTGCAGCCTCGAAGAATGTCATTAGCGGTAACGTGGTGGGGGTCCACGTGTCCGGTTCCAATGGTACGACGATCGCCAGTAATTTTGTAGGCCTACAAGCGGATGGGCTTACGTCCCTCTCCAACACCGACACAGGAATCTACGTTAACGGAAACTCCAGCAACACAACGATCGGTGGCGTGAGCTTGACCATGGCCGCTGCCAATTACATCGGAGCGGGCGGAGGTTATGGTATTGCGTTGCTGCCAACTCCAGGTACGACAGGAAACAAAGTCGTCGGCAACTTTGTGGGTCTAAATCAAGCCGAACAGACTAGCGGCTACACCTTAGCTGGTATCCTGCTCAAAGACACGAGCAACATCACCATCGGTGGAACGGTTGCCGGATCCAAGAATGTGATTAGCGGTAGTGGTACAGGTGTCTGGATCTACAACACATCTAACAGTTTGGTGCAGGGCAACTTCATCGGCACTGACTCCACGGGCGAGTTCGATCGAGGCAACCAATCGGGAATCGCGATAGAGCAAGCTTCCTTTGGAAACACCATCGGCGGCTTATCGGCTGCCGCTCGCAATGTCATCAGCGGTAACGATATTTATGGCGTGGGGATCCACCACGTTGGCTCGATCAATAATTTTGTCCAAGGAAACTATATCGGAACCGATAAAGATGGCGTCAGTTCAATTCCTAATACGAGCGGCATCGAGATCTCGGTGGGCGCGGCCAATAACACGGTTGGCGGTAATGATGCCGGTGCTCGAAACATCATCAGCGGTAACACAACCTACGGCTTAATTCTCAATGGTACCGGACTCGGCAATGTGGTGCAGGGGAACTGGATCGGCACGAACAATGACGGTACTGGACCACTGTCCAATGGCGACACTGGAGTCATCCTCGGCCCCGGAACGTTTACTATTGGTGGAACTGCGGATGGGGCTGGAAACGTAATCTCCGGCAACGGCAATTATGGGGTGGCAATCCTCGGCGGCAGTCATACCGTCCAAGGAAACATCATTGGGCTGAGACCGAACGGGGACACGCCGCTGCCGAACACATCGGGTGTCTATGTGGCGTTCAGCACGGGAAATCTCATTGGTGGAACGGCAGCCGGGGCTGGCAATGTGATCAGTGGCAACACCAGTCGCGGCGTCCACCTGCGCGGCGGCTCGGCAAATACCGTCGTTGGGAACTTGATCGGCACGGACAAGACGGGTGCCTTCGACCGGGGCAACGCACTGGGAGTCTATCTCAGTGAAGGTGCAACCGGTTCCACCGTAGGAGGCACGACGGCCGATGCACGCAACATTATCAGCGGCAACGATCAGTTCGGGGTCTTCATATCGGACGGAGGGACCAGCGGGAACATTCTTGCCGGGAACTACATCGGCACGAATGCCGCAGGGACGGCAACGATTGCCAACGCTGTCGGCGTTCAGATAAGCAACGGGGCAAGCACTAACACTATTGGCGGGTTTACCTCAACCCCAGGCACGGGCGCAGGAAATGTTATCAGCGGCAACACGGCGCAGGGAATATTGGACCAGTTCGGTGCAGTCGGAACAGTGATCCGTGGAAACCTTGTCGGGCTCGGTGCCGATGGTTCGACCGATCTTGGCAACGGAACGTCGGGTATCCAAGTCAGTGCGCTCGACACCCTCATCGGCGGCGATGATGACGATGATGGACTCCTCGACGGGGTCGTGCGCGCTCGCAATGTGATCAGTGGCAATACGACACAAGGCATCAACATCGGACACTCGGGCTCGGTTCGCAACACTATCGTTCGCGGTAACTTCATTGGCACCAATCGCGAAGGTACGTCAAGTGTGAGCAACTCTAATAGCGGAGTAGTGGTTGGTAGCGCGCCGGGAACGCGAATCGGCGGTACAACAGCAGGTGCTGGTAACGTCATCTCAGGCAACGCCAGCTCGGGACTAACTATTACCGGGATTAGCTATCAAGAGATCGATGGTTTGTACAACGCGGCTGTCGAAGGAAACATCATTGGCCTCAATGCGACTGGTTCAGCGCCTGTTGCCAATTCGATAGGCATTTCGATTGACAGTTCGACCCTGGGTCCACTCAACGGCGGCAATCGCATCGGCGGCGTCAACCAGCAATCGCGCAATGTGATCTCCGGAAATTCGGGACATGGGATTGTCGTTTTCGGCGTGAACTCCATCGGAAATCGGATTGAAGGAAACTACATCGGTACGGATTCATTCGGCACCTCGAAATGGGCCAACGCTGGCGATGGCGTGCGATTGACTGATGGAGCAAATGGAAACACCGTTGGTGGCGCGACGGCCATTTCCGGCAACGTTATTGCTGGCAACGCCGCAAACGGCGTGCTATTGGATAATGCAGTTGGTAACTCAGTCGCACAGAATAGTATAGGAATCAACGCGCTCGGGACGCCTATGCCGAATGCCCTTGGAGTGCGAGTAACCAACAATAGCACCGCCAATGTTTTCAACGACAATCAAATCCGCTTCTCGACCGGCGACAATATTGTCATTGAATCCGTTGAAAACGTCCTTGGCCGTAATGTATCGGCCGACATGGGCGGACTGCCGATCCGACTCAATCCAGCCAGCCTTGCGCCCGGATCGGTGACCGTAAGTCAAGTAGTTAGCGGCGCGAATCCTGTCGCGCTCGTCAATGTTCAAGGTAGACCATCCACGATCTACACTGTTGATCTCTTTTCCAGTCCAACAGTCGGCCAAGCAAGTCGCTACTTGACTTCCGCCAATGTGACTACCGATGCATCCGGAGTCGCGAACAATTTTCCGATTGCGGCTTCATCGGGATCAATCAATGGATACGTACACGCAACCCTAACCGGGCTCGGAACCAGCGGGTTCACAAGCACTTCGGGACTCTCGGGCGGAGTGCTAGGCACCCCTGCAATCATCTTCGGGCTACCCTCTCAAAGCCCGGAAGGAACGCCGATCACGCTCACGGCGTTTTCCTCTACCAATGTGGTCACTGGCTATTTATGGGAAGTCAAAAAAGATGGACTTCCCTATTCCTTCGAATTGCGGACCGATGGGACGCAGAGCGATGGCGGTATCCAGTTCACCCCGGACGATGAAGGAAACTACACGGTTTCGCTCCGTGTCACAATCGCCGATGGGACGCCCAATGGCACGCAATTCCTTATCGGTCCCTACAGCATCTCCGTTTACAACGTCGCGCCCACCCCGAGCTTTTCCTATACTCCAACCGTGATCGCAGCGGGAACACTTGTTACTCTCGCAAGCAACAACAGCGATCCTGGGCAACTCGATGTGCTCAGGAACGCATGGGAAGTCCGATCGGGATCCCCAACAGGCCCTTTTATCTTCTCAGCACCATTTTCAGCTGTACAACAAGCAAGCTTCATCCCGACAGCCGGTGGGTTCTACTATGCGACCATGACAGTGAATGACGGGGATGGAGGCATCCGTAACCTGACTCGCGAAATCGAAGTCAGCGGCCTACCATCGACCGCCGCAACCACCATCGTCGTCCCCAACACGGCCGTTCTCGAGGGGCAAACGGTTCGCGCTCGCGCCCCTGAATCCGAACTCAATCGCAGCGAGCAATTGACGTTCACTTGGACTGTCTCCAAAAAGTCTCCGAGTGGTGTGATAACGGACTATACCTCTCGAATAACGACTCCATCGCGCGGCGTCGTGGAATTCATTCCAGATGACGACGGAGAATACACGATCGGCCTCACCATTGGCGATGGGGTAGGCACTGTGACTGCCGTACCTCAAAAGGTAACTGTTAGCAACGTTGCTCCAAGGGTTCAAATCACCGGCGGGGCCAGCAATCTAACCTCAGGTGTGCCAGTGACTTTAGGTACAAGTATTTCTGACCCAGGCGCAGCCGATACACACACCATCGCATGGTCGGTCAGCCTAAATGGTACGCCATTCGGAATTCCATCATCGGGTTCGGGATACAGCTTTACGCCCGTCCTATCGGGCAATTATGTGGTGACCGCAACGGCCACGGATGATAACGGCGGCGTCGGAACAACTCGACGAGCCTTCTCGCTAAGCGCAAGTGGGATCTCAATCGCAATCATTCCACCCAACGGCCCATTCACCGAAAACAACACTTATAACTTCGTGGCCAATGTTTCACCCGGTACTTCGACATATTCTTGGACTGCGAGAAATGTGACAGGAGTTGTAGCCGGCACCGGTTCTAGCCCAATCTTCGCATTTGCTCCACAACAAGGGGGCGACTATCAGATTGAATTGAAAGTGACTCTTGCGGATGGTAGAGTCGGGAACGCGATCTACTTGCCGATGATCGTCATAGGAACCGCTCCAACGATCGCTAATCCGCTATCCGTCTTTAGTCCAACTGGAACCATCTACGAAGGGACTTCGGTTACAGTACGTACTCTTGGAGCAGATCCTCGCGAGACGGTCGGTTTGACTTACCAGTGGAGTTTGAAGAAGCCTGGCCAGAGCGCGTTTGCACCCTTGAGCGGTGTCTATGGCGCTCCGACCGACTTCAAATTCCTACCTACCGACAATGGCATTTATCAAGTCCAAGTAACTATCACCGATTCTCAAGGGCTTTCTGTATTTCAATCGTTGGATGTACACGTCCAGAATGCCGACCCGCTTGTTCGATTGGATGCTACCTTTAACGCGTTGACGCCAAATGACATCAAGTTTGCTGCTGTTTCGACCGATCCAGGAATCGATGACACACCGGATTTACGATACGAATGGAAGATCAACAATGGTTCGTATACGGCGCTTACAGCGACGAGCCAATTCACGACTTCACTGGCTGGGCTAACGAATTTGACGGTGCGAGTTACCGATGGCGATGGGGGTGTTACCCTGCGAAGCTATTTTGTCATTCAAGGCACTTCGGGCAATGACACGTACACAATAACGGGAACCAACACTTCTGGGTCGGGTGTCAATGACCAAATTCTCTATCTGGCGTTGGATGGCAATGACACAATCACGATTGATAACACCGTTACCAAGAAAGTCGTCGTCATCGCGGGCAATGGCAACGACACCGTGTACGCTCAAACCGCATTAGTCGAGTTGCTATTGGATGGTGGTGCTGGCAATGACACTTTATACGGCGGACTACGCGATGACATTCTGATCGCGGGTGAGGGCAACAATTTGCTCGATGGCGGAAATGGCAACAACCGTTTTGTCGGCGGTGGCAGCGACCGTATGAAAGACGGCGTCGGCAGCAGCATCTTTGAAGTCCACTTCAGCACTGTTGCACTAGAGGACGCAGGTGGGATCGACACTATCGACTTGACGGCAGCGCAAGCAGGTGTGACGCTCAACATCAGCAATAATACTGGTGCGAGTCAGCCAGTCTTCATTAACAGCATTCCCCCCGGATCCCCTACGCCACCTCCGTATGCCAACAGCACTTTGTCGCTCCAAGGTTCCTTTGAAAAACTGATCGGCAGCACTTTCAATGACAATTTGGAAACCAATACTGCGAACACGGAGATCGACGGCGGCGAGGGCAACGATACGATTCGCAGCAACGCATCCAATACAAGGCTTAGCGGGGGATCTGGCAATGACTTGTTCCTGCTATCGAATGCATCAGGCAACTACGATGGCGGACAAGGCAACGATACGGTCAACGGAACGCTGGCCGCAAACTCGACCAGCGCAATCGCTACTGGAGCGGGCAACGATGTGGTTAACATAAACGGGACACCGTCTACTGTCATTATCAGTGGTATACCAACAACCGTTTATCCCGACGTTTCAATTTCGCTTGGCGACGGCCTGAATACGCTAACGGCCAACAGAATCAGTGGAAAGGTCTACGGGGACAATGGTGCGAAGGGGTTAACGGATGTCTTTGGTTCTACCTCATCAGCTGTTTCCACGATAGATGTATCCAATTCGACCAATATAGACATATTCGGGACGTCGACCCCAGGTAGCCAGATTTCGGCGTCTGGGAGTGTCAATATAGACATCTATGGCAGTGGCCTGCTGACCCTGAATGGCGGAACGCAAGGCGGCCGGATTTTTTCTACCGTTTTCGGGACCACCGTTCCCGCCCTAAGTCTTGCTTCGGTGGGGGACTCGAGCAACATCGACATCTTTGGCTCGACGTCGCCAAATGGACCGGGGCTCAACGTCGATGTTTCAGGATCTGTCAACATTGATATCTTTGGTTCGACGGGCCCCCAAGCCAGTCTGATAGAGGCCTCCAACAGTAGCAACATCGATATTTTTGGCGCAAGGGCAGGACGAATCGAACTGAACCAATTGACGGGGACCAATCGAGTTTACATAAGCGATTTTGGAACGGTATCTACTGACAAACTCGCGTTCGATATCGTTGGCTCAGCCAATATCGGCATCTTCGGTGCTACGGCTGGGCCCGGGTTGGAACTCAGCGGCATCATCAGCAATTCGAACAACATTGATATCTTCGGATCGACGACACCCATCGGGACGATTCGCGTCGACAACTCTTCTGAGAATATCGACATCTTTGGCGGGACAGGGGCAATCGGCCTTCTGGATATCGCGGGTTCGACCAACATCGACATCTTCGGTTCGACTGGACCTATCGGAACGGTCTCTCTCACAGGCTCAACGAACATTGATATCTTCGGAGCAACCGGTCCTATTGGATCGATTCAAGTCAACGGTGGTTCGGAAAACATCGATATATTCGGCGGCGTCGGCTTCATCGGAACTATTCAAGTCGGTGGTTCAACCAATATCGATATTTTTGGTTCGACGGTCGGGCTAGGTCTCATCGAAGTTACCGGTAGCCAGAACATCGATATCTATGGGTTGGTTAGCGGACAAGTAAGAATGATCGACGTCAACCGAAACGGCGTTGGAACCTCGGTCATCAGCTCCACCGTTTTTGGCACGACCATCGCCAGTACTCTCTTGGTAGATGTCTCCGGATCACAAAACATTGATATCTTCGGTTCCACAGCAACGACAGGTCCGAGCCTGATCGCAACAGTGGTTGGCTCCGAAAACATTGACATCTTCGGCTCCGCAAACCCGGGCTCGATTACCGTTAACTCGAGTGAAAACATCGACATTTTTGGCAGCCCGTTGGCGCCCACCACTATCGGTGTGGCCTCATCGGAAAACATCGATATTTATAGCGGGTTTGGCGATATGATAACTCTCGACAGTGCCTCGCGAGTGCATGTCGAAGGTGGCTTCTTTGGAACCGTAAGTGGACTGGGAGTCACGGTGACCATTTCAGGAGGCAGCGAGAATATCGGTATCTTTGGTACTGGAGCTCAAGACATAGTAACCGTACATGCCAGCTCGAACGTAGGGGTCGATCTTCGGGGCGGAAGTGACATCGTTTTAGTCGATGGAGCACAACACTTTGTGGCCATAACCGACGATGGAGTCGATCGCGTGACCATTCGCTCCGGTTTTGACATGCTCGTTTACTTGGGCGCGGGGGACGATCGAGCCGAAGTGTTCGGTGGCGATTTCATTCGAATCATAGCCGAGTCTGGTGAAGACGAAATGATGCTCTCAGGCGGCAGCAGTATTGTGTTAGATGGCGGTGCGGATGCTGACAAAGTTTTCGTTATAGGCGGCAACGGATTGTATGTTCGCGGTGACGCCGGTGACGATCAGGTCGACGTCTATAGTGGTGTTGGGTTATCTGTAGCGGGAGGTATCGATGTAGATCGGTTGAGAGTTTTTGGTTCGCTCGTAGGGGCTCTGGACGCGGGCAAGGTCTACACATTGCTAGATGGGCAGGATGGCAACGATTTCCTCGAGGTTCGACCGTTACTCAGTGTCGCCAGCCGTGGCAATGGGACAGTTGCTTCGGTCTCGATACCCTATCTCTACATCCCATCCTGGATGACGATCCCAACCTGGATTTCAAATCCAACACAGACTACCTATGCTTCATCTATCGCTTTGGTTGGAGGCAAAGGGGCCAATACACTCTACTTGGAAGGAACTCAACGTCTGTATGCAATTGGTGGCGACGAAGTCGACACGATCACACTTCAAGAGGGAAGCAACAGCGAGATTGCCGGTGGGAGAAGTAACGACATCATCACCGTAAATGCATCAGGAACTGACAATCGGGTCTTCGGCGATCAAGACAACGATACCATCAATGCGTACGCTGGTACTCGATTGGGCATCTTTGGAGAGGAAGGGACCGATACGATTCGCTTCCACTCTGGACAAGATGGATTTGCTCGAGGTGGTGTCAACAACGACACCCTCGAAATCCTCAACGGCAATCGAATGGTCCTGGCGGGAGAGTCAGGCAACGATACGCAAACCATTTGGGGAGGAATAAGTGGGGTCGCTGCTGGTGGAATCGGAGACGATACACTTCAAATCGCGGGGGGCTCACTGGGCCTATTGCTAGGGCAAAGTGGCAACGATCACTTGTCATCTATTGCAGGCACACAGTCCATTGTCTCGGGAGGCGATGGCGACGACCAAGTCGATGCGTTCAACCGAGGTGACGATCTCTATGGCGATGACGGCGATGATACGTATGTCATACACACATCCCCGCTAACGAGTGCTTTACGATTGCGAGAGTTGATCTATGTCGATCCAAGCGACTTTGAACCCGAGTCTCGTGGCGCGGATACGATTGATCTTTCGGAGTTCAATGTTAACGCGACCCTGAATCTCGGGATACTCGGCAACTTTGATGACCTGAGAGTGGGTAAAGATCTGATAACAGGCCTGCAGTCGGTTATCGGCACACAGCTCCAGCTGATTTTGTTCGGTTCCCTCGAAAACGTGATCGGTACCAACGCCAATGACACGCTAACGGGAAACTCGGAATCGAATCGTATCGAAGGCCGCGGCGGAAACGATTCTATCTTCGGATTAGGTGGTGACGATACGCTCGAGGGTGGTCCCGGCAACGACACGGCGGATGGAGGCAGCGGAGACGATCTCTATTTGTTCTCGACTGCCACAGGCGAGCCTCTTGGAACGGACACGATCTACGAAATGAGTGGCGGTGGAATCGATGGTTTGGACTTCAGCGGCATGCCGGTAGGCCTCGGTTCGCTTGACCTTGCCCTTGCCACGCAACAAAGTCTCAATGGTGGTCTATTGAACTTGACTCTACGACAGAGCACTAGCGATACCGGGGCTGCCGAAGTGGAAGAGGTAGTTGGGACACCATTGGGCGAAACGATATACGGCAACAGTCTCGACAATCGCATTGAGCCAAAGGGTGGAAACGACATTGCAGATGGTCGAACAGGTAGCGATATTTACGTCTTTTCAGGTCGCAATCTCGGATCGGATCAAGTCATCGATGCTGGCCTAGGTACGGACCGCGACACGCTTGACTTAGTAGGTTTTGATGCTCCGGTCGTTCTCGATTTAGCAGTTACCAGCCCGCAAAACATGGGTGAACTGACTCTGACACTCGGAACTGCCGATGCGATTGAGAATGTACTTGGAAGTAGCTTCGACGACACGATTCGCGGCAATCTTCGGGACAACGCTTTGTTCGGCGCAGCGGGTGCGGATCTATTGGAGGGACGCGCAGGAAATGATCGGTTGGTCGGGGAATTGCCGGCTGTGGTGCTGCTCGATTTCGATTCGGCATACAATGCTTCGCGCGGGGACTACAATTACTCTACTTCGGAGCGAAGTCTGATTGAGCAGCGTTTGACGACAACCTACGCGGCGTTCAACTGGCGTTTCACCCAAAACGAAGCCGATGCTCGCAGTTGGACCACGGACATGGGTCGCAGCTACGTCCGAATAGCGTTCAGCAAGGGACGAGGGGGCGGAGTCAGTGGGGATGCCGGTGAAGTCGACTTCCGCAATATCCAGCGACGACTGGTCACCGAAGTGAACATCAATCCACTGCTACCGGTAATACGCGAGATGTTGGCTTCGACTTACACTGCTCAGCAATACTCGGATATGGTTGTGGCTGTCACCTCTACAATAGCCGGCCACGAGCTGGCGCATACGGCCGGCTTGCGTCACGGAGATTCCTTTGGGCCGATTGGCAGTGGAATGTACGCCGCCACCGATACAACCAACCTTTATCCCCAGGACACGCGTGCTAAAAGTGGGTCGGAAACGGGCTGGCATCTGATGGCTAGTCCAGCGTCCGTGGGGACTCCGCTTTCGGAGGCGGCCAGGGCCACTTTCTTCGGTGAACGCGAAGCGATCAAAATGGCGTTCAATGAGATCGGCCGCAGTCGACTTGAGATCGCTAACTTAGTCGCCGGTCACAACACGATAGCCACAGCTGAAAATCTCGGTTCGTTAAGCAAACTTTACGTACCCAATCTGGTACCGACATCGGGCCCAACACCACTGGGCGGATTCGCTCAATTTGGGC
This sequence comes from Pirellula sp., assembly GCA_031374515.1. Classification (GTDB taxonomy): domain Bacteria; phylum Planctomycetota; class Planctomycetia; order Pirellulales; family Pirellulaceae; genus JBKCUI01. Next base: position 16,299 of record JANMGH010000088.1, read on the forward strand.
AATTGTTCGACGTGTCTGCAATAGCAGTCGTCGGCGATATCAAACCTAATGTCAATCCAGCGACTTCGGAAGTTGACTACTACAAGATCGATGGCGTTGCGGGGGATATACTCAATGTCGAGTTGCTTGCGTCGAGCATTCGTCCACTACGAGGCTCAGCTTTCGACGGCGAGTTGAGAATCTTTAAGTCTGATGGCACTCCACTGAACTTCAACGGCACGACCCTTTTCGACAACAACCTAAGCGACGATGACTTTGAGGGAACCAAGGATGCGACCCTCTTGGATGTTGTCCTTCCAACATCGGGATTGTATTACATCTCGGTCGGCCTTTCGACTAGTCCGGCGATCAGTTCGACCGGAGGACGCTATGAATTGTTCCTTTCGAGATTTCGAACTGGGACAGGTGGGCCGGTGGTCGGGGACACGCTTATCGGCGGAGCCGGCAGCGATTTGGTTACCGGCAGTGCAGCCAATGACATCTTCCTGGCCACGGGTGCGCAGGTCGGGGATTTCGATACGCTGGATGGCAAAGGTGGTACCGATTCGCTTGATACCCTTGGTTTATTTTACCAATACACCAGTACTTCGATCGAGAATGTGATTGCACCTACCAACGTACCTCCTGTAGCCCAAGCTAGCAGCGTGACTACGAACGAAGACACGGCCAAGTCATTCGTTCTCTCTGACTTTGGGTTCGTCGATTTAGAGAACCATAGTCCAAATTCGATCACGATCAGTGGTATTTCCCTAGCAAGCGGCGATACGCTGTCTCTCAACGGTAACGATGTATCTGTCAATCAACTAATCTCTGCAGCCAATATTCCAAACTTGGTTTACACACCAGTTGCCAACGCAAATGGAAGCGGTCGTTCCTCGTTTACCTTCAAAGTCAACGACGCAGACTTAGGGACAGTATCCGCTGTTATGACCATCAACGTCACGCCGGTCAACGACGCGCCGTCGTTTCTCAAGGGTTCTAATCAGACCGTTTTGGAAGACGCTGGAGCTCAGTCGGTTGTCGGCTGGGCCACGTCGCTTTCCAAGGGACCTTCGGATGAATCGGGGCAAACCTTGTCCTTCGTTATCGTCAGCAATTCCAACGCGGCTCTTTTCTCAATTGGACCGACTGTGGATGCCGCTGGCAAACTTACATACACTTCGGCCCCGAATGCCAACGGTTCTGCAACAGTCACGCTGCGGATAGCAGACAATGGTGGCACATCCAATGGCGGCGTCGATACCAGCCAGTTGCAGACGTTCACCATCAACGTCACGCCGGTCAATGATGCGCCGAGCGCCACGTTCAACATTCCGGCGACCAGCATTTTGGTAGGCAGTAGCTTCACCGTTTCGCTCACAAATCCCGTTGATCCGGATACGACTACCGGGTTTACGTATGCATTCGATGTAGGTGGTGGCTATAGTCCTTTCGTTACTACCAATAGTATTTCTTTGGTAAGAACAGTGGTGGGGCCCATTCTGATCAAGGCGAAGATCAACGACAATCAAGGCGGGATCACTGAGTATACAGGTACCGTGAATATCGTTCTGGCAACTGGGAGTGCTTACATTCTGAATCTGACCGCGAGCGGGTCATTAACTGCTTCTGGCAATGCTAACATCCTCATGTCGCATGGGATATTCGTTCACTCCAATTCGCCGAGCGCGGTGATTGCCAGTGGTAATGCCAGGATCAATGTGGGCGGAACATTGCAAGTGGTTGGTGGCATCAGTAGAAGTGGGAATGCACAGGCCACGAAGACCGGTGTACCGGCTTCCTCCGTGGACCCGCTCGCCTCACTAACTTCACCGAGCTTGGCAGGATTGATGGACTACGGTGCCGTGAATGTTTCTGGCAATTCGACTAGGACACTGAGCCCTGGGGTTTATACTTCGATTCAGCTTTCGGGCAACGCTATTGTCACGATGAACCCGGGCACTTACATCATCAAGGGTGGCGGATTCACCGTTTCCGGCAACGCTACAGTCAGCGGCTCAAACTTAACAATCTTTAACGCTGGCAGCAACTACAACAGTACAACGGACGGTGGCAGCTTCGGCGGCATTTCGTTAAGCGGTAACGGAAACATAAACTTAAATCCACCGACGACTGGCCCCTATTCAGGCATTCTTATTTACCAGTCCCGGCTGAATACGCGTGCGATCAACATCAGCGGCAACGCAATCGTCAATGTAAATGGGACGATTTACGCTGCAAACGCAACGCTCACCATGAGCGGAAACGGCAGACTCAACGATTCCTTGATAGTCAACATGCTCAACATCAGTGGCAACGTTGCCCTCAGCCAATCTATTTTGGGCCAGAGCAAACCCAATTATGCTGGGGCCAATGCCAATACACTCTTGGCTGGGGATCTCAATTTGTACGTCAACCGCGCTGGAGGCCACTTTAATGAAAGTATGCTTGCACGTATTCGCGAGGCGATTTCCAGCATCGACACGCTGCTTCTGCCCTACAGCGTGTCGATCACCGAGGTGACTGATCCGTCGCTTGCCTCCGTAGTTGTCAGCTATGACCATGTGAGTGCCAGTGGCACGGCGGCCGATGGTGTACTGGGCAGCTACGATCCGAGCTCGGACCCGGTCGCAATCACCTTCCTACAAGGATGGGATTGGTACACTGGCTCGGATCCGCTGGCCATTGGATCTGGACAATATGATTTCCAAACATCCGTCGTGCACGAACTGGGGCATGCCCTCGGACTTGGCCATTCCATCGATGTGACGTCTGCAATGAACGCGGAACTTTCGGCAGGTGTGGTCCATCGTGTCCTCACTATCGCGGACCTCAATGTTCCAAGCACACCCGAAGGGATCGAACCCTTGATGGCTGTCCGCCGAAATAGCAAGGACGACGAGCAGGACCGGATGGCTAGGGACAAGCAGGTCGCTAAACAACCAAAAGAGAAAATCTCGGCTGCACCTCTGTTCGTCTTTGAATCGCCAATGACTAGTGAGCAATCATCCCCGTCTGCTAGACTTCAGTCGGGACGACCTGCCGAGCGAGACTATTGTGCATATTACTCCAACAACAGTGTGAAGCTGGAATCGAACGGACGTTTGGTCTCCGAATTCGAAAAACCAAAGCATCAACGGACGTCGAGCAAAGACACTCGCCCTGATTCGAAGTCGGTCGAAGCAGACGTAATTGCTGATGCTGTCGATGCAGCGATTACTGAGCTATACGATTCAATTGGATGAGACTAGCAATTTGATCTAAAATGAGCAAAGAACCTGAGATGCATTTCGAGAACGAAGGTGAGACCATTCGCCACAAGCCAGCCATGCAGCCAACGGAGGATGCCGACGAAACAGCAAAATTCCATGCGGAGGCGGCGACGAGTGATACTGCTGACATTACGCCGTCAAGCCCCGAACGCACGCAGGAGTTTGAATTCGATCCCGAAGCCACCCGGGCTCACCAGTCTTCATCTCCTTCGGTATTTTCCTCCGTACCGCGAATCGTTATCCCCGGATACAAGCTCTTAGGCGAACTTGGACGTGGCGCGATGGGGGTTGTTTATAAAGCCAAGCAAGAGCGAGCAGATCGAATCGTTGCTCTCAAGGTGATGCTTAATTCCGATCAAGCCAGATTGGAAGAAGTATCGCGATTCAAAATCGAAGCGCAATCCGCGGCAAACCTTCAGCATCCCAACATCGTTCAGGTGTACGATGTTGGACAAGTTGGCGACATGCCCTACTTCACTTTGGAGTATGTTGAGGGTGGCACCCTCTCGCGAAAAATATCAAAGCAGATGCTCACCCCCGATGAGTCGGCCAAGCTGCTGCAGATCTTGGCCTCAGCGATCGCGTATGCACACAAACGGGGTGTCATTCACCGGGATCTGAAGCCCGCCAACATCCTTGTCGCCCCGGATGGACAGCCAAAAATCGCTGACTTTGGGTTGGCCCGACGAACCGACGACATCAGTCACTTGACGGTAGACGGCACGATTCTCGGCACGCCCAACTACATGTCACCTGAGCAGGCGGCCGGCGATCAAGCGCACATTGGTCCATTGTCTGACGTCTACACGCTTGGTGCAATCTTCTACGAGTTGCTTGTCGGGCGACCTCCCTTCAAAGCCGCGTCGGCATGGGAAGTCATCAAGCAAGTTCGCTCAGTTGAGCCAACTCCTCCGTCCCAGCTGCAACCGGGAGTCGTGCGAGATCTCGAAACGATCTGCCTCAAGTGTTTGCAAAAGGAACCCGCCAAACGCTATGAAAGCGCACAGCATTTGGCGGATGATCTCAATCGGTATTTGAATCTACAACCGATTCTCGCACGACCGATTGGACAATGGGAACGACTGGTTAGGCTATGCAAACGCAATCCCCGCGAAGCGAGGTTGGTGGGTGCAGTCGTCGGGTTGATAACCCTCTTCGCCGTCGCAGCAACTTGGTCCGCCTTGGAGATTGCAAAACAACGGGACACGATCGCGGCATCGCAAAAGCTATCGGTAGACCGATTGCAATTGTACCAATCCAACGTTTCCACTTCGGTAAATAAATTGCCGCAATTGATTGAGGGCTTGCCCTTTACCACCGGACTTCGCCAAGAGATTGCTAAGCTCACAGAGGAACAACTACGTATTTTGGAAACAAACGACGTCGCGGTTGGGCCGTCCAAACAATGGGGATTGTTGGCGGTGGAATTGGAGCGAGGGAAACTTGCACTGGTGAATCTCCCCGCATCAGGCTCCAACGAGACGTTAAACGCTTCGGAGGAAGTAAAGACAGCAAAAGCGTGTTTCGAAAAGGCGCTGGCTATTGCGGAGAGTGTGCACCGATCGGGGCAGGGTGACGTCGGGAAATCGCTAAGCAACCTCGCTGCATGCACAAGCATGTTGGCTGACGTAACTCGATTTGGATCGACCAGCGAAGCTGAAGAGTTGTTCAACAGGGCCGTCGCATTGCGTGAAGCAGCATGCGACAAATCGATACTTGGAGCAACTGAAAAACCGCTCTGGAAACACCAGCTTTCTCTTGCGCAACAACTAACCAAGCTCGCCGTTTTCCACAACAGATTCGAAACAAGCGACTCCGACTTTGCAAGACATCAACTAGCCGCACGTGATTGCGCCAGCCGCTCGAAAGAAATGTTTGAGAAAGCCATTTTGGAGGCACCTGCCGATGATCCTGATACTCCCAATGCTTTTCGAGACTTCGCATCTAGCTGCTCAACGCTCGGTGCGATTGCAAAGAAGCAAAATGATTTCGAGTTAGCCAAGGAAGTCTACGAAAGGTCCATCGAATGGCGTCAAAAATTGATTCAATTGGAACCCAATCGACTCAATCATATGACAGATCTAATCAATACGTTGAACGAATACGGAGATTTGCTCATGGTTCAACTCAACGACTTTACTCTGGCAAGAAAACAGTATGTGGCCGCTCTCCTCAACGTCAGGTCACTTAAAAGTGATTCCATTCTCGAAAAACTAGAAAACGAAGGGCTTGCGCTCGGCTATTACCGACTTGGATTGACGTCTCTTGGGTTACAAGATCCAACGAAAGCGAAAAGCTACTTTGAACGATGTATGCTTATCCGGGACTTAGCATTGAGGCAAAGGATGGACAAGCAGGATGCAAAGCAGAATCCCGAAATGGCGTTGACACAAAGGTTGGATTTGATGTTGGCCCAATCGCGAAGTGGTAACATCAAACCCGCTGTTGAGGAAGCCTATCGAATAATCGAGACGTTGGGAACCGAAGAGCGTCTTAAAGCGAATCCGTCAAGTTACCTGCAACATGCAGCGTTCGCGCTGTGCATCGCTGCTGAACAGGTTGCTGAACCCGAGAAAGAAAAGTACTTATCTATAGCGCTCGACGTGATGAAAAAGTGCTTTCAGTACAAACTGGTCGACAGCAGTTTCCTTGCGGTCGATCCAGATGTTGCTCCAATGCGAGCCATTCCAGAATTTCAGCGATTGATGAAGGAAAATGGCGTTTCTTGGTAGTGAAGGAATTCCCATCTAAGCAATCGCCCTAGGTAACGCGAAAACTCTGTTCAACTAAGAAGAACGTCGTCGTTGGTCATTTGTTCCACCGCTTTTTAGTTTAGGTTTCGACATCAAGAGTCGATGACTGTCTTGACCGAGCAAGTCGTCCAGACGGGAGCGGAGTTCTGGCGCGATAGCCACTTTCTGCTTGTCCGATTTTACGTGAACGGTCTCACCGGTCGCTAGTTTGACGGCGACGAGAACATCGCGAGGACCAGGATAGCCTTTGAGGATCTCGCGTATCTTTTTAATCACTTCCGGCTTGTGTCTCGTCTCATCAAATAGAATATGGATGCCTGTTGTAAATTTAGTATCCGCCTCCTCGATCGGCATTAATTCGTTGACGATGAAACTTACTTCCTCTTCTTCACCGCGTTTATCGACCGTTCCTCGCACCAGAACAACAGCGTCTGGTTGAATCAGGTCTCCATACTTCTCGAATCCGTCAGGCCAGCAAATGCTTCGGACATAGCCGTCCATATCTTCCAGGTCAAAGTTGGCATACTTGGATGATTTTCCTGGTTTTGGATTGCGAGTCTGCGCAATTTTGATCGAGGAGATCATTCCACCCATCAACACTTCGTCGCGGTTTTTGGCGGTTTTAACCGTTGCGGAGGTATGCGAACAAAACGCCTTTAGAATCTTGTCAAATTCGGAGAGCGGGTGAGCGGAAAGATAAAATCCAAGAACCTCCTTTTCCATCACAAGCTTTTCTTTGTCAACATATTCAGGAATATCGGGCAATGTGATTTTCACATCTTCAATCACCTCTTCAAAATCGTCGAACAAGCTCATTTGACCGCTTTTTCGGTCCTTGAGCTTGGACGCTCCACCCTGCAAGGCTTTTTCGACCACGGCCGTCATTTGAGAACGCTTTGCTTTAAAGCAATCCATCGCCCCCGCCTTGATGAGGGTTTCAATTGCAGCTCGTCCGCATTGACTGACATCTACGCGTTCACAAAAATTGAAGATGTCTTTAAAGGGGCCATTCTTGTCTCGCTCCTTCGCGATGGCATCAGCCGCAGAGCTGCCACATCCTTTGATGGCGGACAATCCAAAATAGATTTTATTGTCTCGAACACTAAACTCGGACCGGCAGGAATTCACGTTGGGGTACTCAACCGATATGTTCATTCGTTGGCAATCTTCCAAATGCTCAACGAGTGCGTCTTTGCGTTTGAAGTTTCGGCCTGGAATATCCCCAGTGAGCAATGCCGCCATGAATTCGACTTTGTAATGCGCTTTCAAATAGGCTGTTTGGTAGGCGATAAGTGCGTACGCTGTGGAATGGCTTTTGTTAAAGCCATAGCCTGCAAACTTGAGGATCATATTCCAAAAGTCCTCAGCCTCCTTTTTGGTGAGTCCTTTTTCCTGGCATCCGCCAAAAAACTTCTCGGCATTGGCGGCGATGAGCGATTCCTTTTTCTTGCTAATCGCCTTAATACAAGTGTACGCCTTGGCCAACTCAATCCCACCGAGTCGATTGAGAATTCGCATGACTTGTTCTTGATACACCATGACGCCGTTGGTCTCGGCCAAGATCTCTTCGAGAACCGGGTGAATGTATTCCGCTTGCTTCTTCTTGTTCTTCACCGCCACGTACTCGTCGACCATTCCTCCCTCGAGCGGTCCTGGACGGTACAACGCGTTGGTCGCAATGATGTCGCTAAAGGCATCCGGTTTCATCCGCTGAAGCAAGTCGCGAATTCCGCCGCTCTCGAGCTGAAACACCCCTTTTGTTTCGCCTCGTTTCAACAAATCGAAAGTCGCTACATCGTCGAGTGGGAAATCGAGCGGGTCGATTCTCTTACCGGTTGTCTGCTCGATGATATCCATTGACTTGGACAGGATTGTCAAATTGCGCAATCCGAGGAAGTCCATTTTGAGAAGTCCGGCAGCCTCGACGTCACCCATGGACCATTGAGTGATGATGTCGTCTTTGCCCGAAACTCGCATGAGGGGAACATACTCAGTGAGCGGTTTGTCAGCGATCACAACTGCTGCAGCATGTGTCCCAATGTTGCGAGCCATTCCCTCAAGCTTGCTCGCAAAGTCAATCACTTCACGAACGTCAGGGTCGTTGTCGTAGAGTTTTTTTAGATCTTCGCTTTCCTCTAATGCGCTTTTGATCGTGACCTTGGGGTCGTCAGGAACCAATTCGCTGATCTCGCTGACGCGATTGAGCGGCATTCCAAGGGTTCGCCCAACATCCTTTATTGCACCACGGGCCTTGAGCGTACCGAAGGTTCCAATTTGGGCAACGTTGGCTTCTCCGTACTTCTCCTTGACATATCGAATGATCTCGCCGCGGCGTTCTTGGCAAAAGTCGATATCAATATCGGGGGCCTCGAGCCGACTCTCGTCGAGAAACCGCTCAAATAGCAAATCGTATTTTATTGGGCAAACGTGGGAGAGATAGGTTGCATAACATACCAATGCACCAACGCCACTCCCTCTTGCTGTCGCTGGAACGTTGATCTCGCGTGCATAACGCACGAAGTCCCAAACGATGAGAAAGTAATTGGAGAAACCAAGCTTCGAAATGACTCCCAACTCACGATCCAGCCTATCCAGAACGACCTTCGCCAATTCACCATCTTTGTACATCTCCATATTCTTGGAATAACGATGGCGAAGTCCATCCATACACAGCTTGCGTAAGTACTCATCCGGTGAGAGTTTGGGCTCAGGTATGGCATAGGACGGGAAATTGCGAGAACCTAAATCCAAATTGATGTCAACGGAGTCTGCGATCTCCTGGGATCGTGCAACTGCATCCGAATGGCTTGGGAAGTGACTGTACATCTCCTCTTGTGAACGAAGATAGAACTCGTTGCCTTCCATTTGCATGCGATTGCGGTCCGTCCGAAACTTACCGGTACTGATGCAGAGCAAAACGTCTTGCACCTCGGAATCCTCTCTGTCGACGTAATGTGCATCGCTGGTCGCAACCAATGGAATCCCGACCCTATTGGCAACCTCGATCGCCCCGGCCATCTGCTGGCGTTGGATTTCGAGTTTATTGTTCATGATCTCAATAAAAAAACGATCTCCGAACACGCGTTCAAACCACTGCGTCACTTCGACCGCTTCTTGGATCGCGGAATCGGTGTCGTATCCCTTCAAGATGGCTCGTGAAAACTCGCTGGAAACACATCCGCTGAGGCAGATAATCCCCTCGCTGTGTGCTTCCAGAATTTTTTTGTCGATACGTGGCTTGAAATAAAACCCCTCCAAACTCGCAGCCGAAGCGAGACGAATAAGATTCTTGAAGCCGGTCTTGTTTTTTGCCAAAAGAGTCAAATGAAATGCTGCCTCCTTGGACGACGAGGCGTCGCGTTCGAAGCGACTGCCTGGAGCTACATAGGCTTCGTACCCAAGAATCGGATTGATTCCTAACTCCTTGGCTTTCCGATAGAACTCGAGGGACCCGTGCAGGTTTCCATGATCGGTGATCGCAAGGGAAGTCATGCCGTGCGATTTAGCGCGCTTCAGCAGTTTGTCGATGGGGCTAGCACCGTCAAGCAAACTGTAATGGCTGTGGCAGTGAAGATGTGTAAAGGGGCGTGGTGTCTCAGTGGTCATGAAGAAATCTAGCCGCAAGCGATCTAGGTAGCGGAAAGGCGAGAGCCTTCCTGTGACGATATTCGTTTCAAGTTGATTAGCGATCGGATCAATGCATTGCCAAGATTACCGTATGGATCGCGCCGATACGATACTTGTCGATTCGATTAGCTATAGATCGGTGTACTCCACACTTTCGAACCCGGCTTCGATGATTGCTTTCGTTGTTGCTTCTTTGTCGAGTTCGCCTCGATACTTGACCAACACAACAGGATTATCAATGGCATCACTCTTTAACTGAGGAGTCAATTCGATCGACTCGATTTTGTTGTTCTTCGTGATGATGGACTCGACTTGCGGATAACAACCTTGTGGACACATCATTCCCATGACTTTGACCGAGACGGTTTTTATCTCAGAAGATTCTGCTGGAGCATGATCCGGAAAGGCACGAACCACACGTCGATTTGACTTTGTTGGCGTAGCGGTTGTCTCTGAATTGCAACCTACAACGCTCAGAAGCAAACCGATGATCAATGCATAACGCATGGGAAAAGCCTATTGGGAGTGTATGGGGTTAGGAGCCGATCGTCGAACCCAGAGGTGGCGACCGGAAAAATCATTTTAGCAATCTACCGGACGAAAGTTAGGTCATTAGCGGTTTTAGAGCAACATTACCAACGCGTTCGTTCTATTGCTCTATGGAATGGAAGGGGGGAAAGCGTTAGGATATATGTTGCCGTTGGCGGCGTGATTGTACAACGGAACTGACTGTGACGACTGAATAGGGGACGAGTATGCGAATTCGAATGCAAGCTTTTCGCTGGGGCGCTGCCGTTTTGTGTTCCCTGGCTTTATCACTAATAGGGGTTCAGGAACCTTTCGCATTTTCCCAACAAACTGAAAAGACGTCGTCTGCGGAGCCTGCCAAAACGGGTTCCGATGGCCAACCCATTCAGGAGGAAAAAAAAGTCAATGAGTCGCCCGCAAAACCACTGACTAAGCGACCTGACCCACGCGTGCCCGCGTCTCAAATCAAGGCGGAGCCAAAAACCGAAAGGGAACTTGCACAGGATCGGAAGGCACGCGATGCCGCTCGGAAGAACGGCGAAATTACCTTTGATGATCTCAAATTTGAAATGGAAAAGGATGCCGCGTTTCAAGCAAAGATGATCACCAAAGAAATCAAAGAGTTGAATAAAAAAACCGTAAAACTTCGCGGATTCATTCTACCAACATCGGTTTTCCAACAGTCTGGCATCAAGCAGTTCGTCTTGGTTCGAGACAACCAAGAATGCTGTTTCGGACCAGGTGCTGCAATTTACGATTGCGTCATTGTCGACATGGTGCCGGGCAAAACCACGAACTTTGCAACACGTGTGGTGACCGTGAAAGGAAAGCTCGAAATTGATACAGAGTCGTTTCAGTATCCAGATGATGGCGGATACTACGCCATCTACAAAATGACGGCCGAAGAGGTGAAATGACCCGCCCCCCATTGCTTGAAACACACTTGCCTTTCCCTCGTCGTCAAGGAAAGGTCCGAGACGTTTATGATCTCGGGGATAAATTATTTATCGTTAGCACGGATCGCATCAGCGCTTTTGATTGGGTGATGCCAAACGGAATTCCGGATAAAGGTGCATTGCTAACGCAACTGAGCCTTTATTGGTTTGCCGTACTCGGCGTCGAAAATCATTTGATCAGCGCGATCGTACCGGACGAAGTCACGCCGCACGATCCGAACGGCGATTTGGTTGGGCGGAGTATGGTCGTGCGCAAAGCGCAAGTGATACCATTCGAATGCGTCGTGCGTGGGTATCTGGAGGGAAGCGGCTGGAAAGACTACCAATCGACCGGCAAAGTTTGCGGGATCGCTTTGCCAAAGGGACTTCGACAATGCGATCGCTTGTCCACTCCGCTTTTCACACCCGCTACCAAAGCCGAATCGGGCCACGATGAAAATGTATCCTTTCAAGCGATGTGTGATAGTATCGGTAGGAAGCTTGCAAACGAGCTTCGAGACCAAACCCTTAGCGTTTACAACCGAGGGGTAGAACTTGCAAAAGAGAAAGGAATTCTAATTGCGGATACCAAACTGGAATGGGGTTGGTGGGAAGATCGAGTGATCTTAATCGACGAAGTACTTACACCCGACAGTTCACGATTTTGGCCTGCGGCAGAATGGGCACCCGGCCGCTCTCAAAACTCGTTCGATAAGCAGTTTGTAAGAGAGTATCTCATGGGGACGACTTGGGACAAAAATAGCTCACCTCCACTTTTACCCCCATCAATCGTCGAACAAACCAGATCTAGGTACCTCGATGCTTTTGAGCGGATCACAGGCAAGAAATTCGTTGATTCGTCGCTCGATGAGCCCCGTGGATATTGAACCGATCCGAGAGCCCGCGGACTGTATCAGCGACCGGCAGTCTAGACGAAAACCGACAATGCTGCGGGTAGAACCTGGGCTGAGAAGGGGCCCTTGCCCTTTATTTCTCCATCCAGATTCATTCGGTCCTGAACGCCAGCATGAATTGCGAAGGAAGTGACCCGATGAAATTCCATAGATGGCAACGAAACGTGCGAGCCATCAAAAACCCTGCGAAATAAACTTAGCATCTGCGAGCGCGAAATGCGTCGGATCACCGCCACGTCTACCTTCCCATCGCCAATCTCAGCGTGCGGGGCGAGCTTCATACCAGCCCCTGTAAATTTTGTGTTGCAAGCCATGACAAAAAGAAAGTCGTCTGTCACGGATTTGCCATCGAGTACCAAAGTCGCCCGACGGACTCTTGGTGCCGCGATATGCAACAATGCTGCTAGCGTATAGCGCGTCGGACCCAAAAATCGAATCCTTTCTGCAGTGCAATTGATATCCGACGCAGCGCCCCAACCGACAATGTTGACGCAGAAAACCTTTCGATCTTCGAGCGTGACCTCCACAACATCGAGCCTCTGCGTTTGTCCGCCAATAATGCGTTTGGCCGCCTCGATTGGATTATGAAACTCGAAATGCTCTGCGACGGCATTTCCCGTTCCAGCCGGGATGATACCCAGCGGCATCGAAATCGCTTCGGCTCGTTGCATCAATCCATTTGCCACCTCATGAATGGTGCCATCCCCTCCAACCACACAAATCCCCTGAATGCCCGTCAGATCGAGAGCTCTGGTAAGTTCAGTGGCATGCCCGACACGCAGCGTAACGTGGACATCCAGTTGAATCCCAGCGGCTGAAAAGAGGTTTTGGATACTATGTAACACTCGAATTCCATTCCGCCTTCCCCCACTTGGATTGACCACAACCGCAATTCTTTTGATGTTCATCCCGCGTCCAATCCAAGCCAGGTGTGGAAAGAGTGTATTCGTGGAGGCCGGTTTCACTCATTGATCAAGCCGTCTCGATGTTAGCAACGTCTTGCAAACCCAGTTCCTCAATACTGATTTCCCGCATCTTGTACTTTTGGATCTTGCCGGTCACCGTAATGGGAAAACTATCTACAAACTTCCAATAATGCGGAACTTTGAAATAAGCTAGACTCGACTTGCAGAACGCCTTCAACTCATCCACAGTCACGGACGCATCGCCGCGTAGTCGAACCCAGGCCATCACTTCTTCGCCAAATTTACGATCCGGAACGCCGATGACTTGCACATCTTGAACCGCTGGATGCTGATACAGCAGTTCTTCGATCTCGCGAGGATAAACATTTTCCCCTCCTCGAATGATCAGGTCCCGCAGCCGCCCGGTAATTCGATAGTAACCATTCGGCTCCCGGACCGCTAAGTCGCCCGTATGCAGCCATCCGTCGGGATCGATCGCCTCATTGGTTTTATCCGGTAGATTGTAGTACCCTAGCATCACAGCGTGCCCACGACCGCAAAGCTCCCCTGGCTGGTTATCGCCAAGAGTCTTGCCAGACTCTTGATCGATGACTTTTACGTCTATACCGGGCAACGGGCGTCCGACGGTGCCAACACGCAACTCCAGGGAATCATCAGCCCTCGTCTGAGTGAGCAGCGGAGAGGCTTCCGTTTGACCGTAGCCGATAGTCATCTCCGAAGCTCCCATTTCACGAGTCACACGTTTCATAAGTTCAATCGGACACGGGCTCCCGGCCATGATTCCAGTCCGCAACGAACTTAGATTGCGAATAGGATAGTCCGCGTGTTCCATCATCGCGATAAACATGGTAGGTACACCGTAGACCGCAGTACAGCTCTCATTTTCAATAGCCTGCAAAGTTGCAACCGCTTGGAAGTTCTCCGCAGGAAAAACCATGGTTGCGCCATGGACAATCGAACACAGAGTACCCAATACGCAACCAAAACAATGATAGAGAGGAACTGGAATGCAAATTCTGTCTTGATGCGAGAATCGCTGACCGACGCCCGCGTAGAACGCGTTCAGCAAAATGTTTCGGTGCGAAAGCATTGCTCCTTTTGGTGACCCCGTAGTACCGGATGTGTATTGGATATTGATGGGATCCTGGCATTTCAATATTCGCTCAGCGGCTTCCAATTGTTTCAAGGAAACCATCCCTGCCTTTCGAATGAAATCCTCCCAGGAAAGTGATCCTTTGGGCGTTTCACCACGAAGTGAAAGAACCCATTTCAATTTGGGAAATTCCGTACTCTTTAGCTCGCCCGCTGCATGTTCCGCAAGTTCAGGGATCGCTTTGTGCAGCGAAGCGAAATAATCTGTTGTTTTAAACTTGTCGATCAAAGCCAGCCCCCAAAGATCGGATTGCCGAACCGCATGAGCAAGCTCACTTGTTCGATAAGACGGGTTGATTGTAACCAACACCGCTCCTATTCTGGCCGTAGCGAATTGGAGTGTAACCCATTGACGAACATTGGTGGACCATACCCCAAAATGGTCACCGCGACGCAATCCCATAGCCAATAAGCTGCGAGCTGCGCGATCCACTTCCGCATCGAACTCACTCCAAGTTGCCCGATAACCGTCGTCGCAAAAAACGACTGCATCCTGTTGAGGGAACCTCCGCGCTGTCTCGCGGAGCACTTGCCCAATCGTGAGTCCGTCGACCCATGGAGTATCATTCACTGAATCGCTTGTCATGATTTACGCCGTTGAGGAGAAGATCAACTACTGAAACACATGTCAAAACTCACTGCGCACGGCACTTTAGACCGTCATTCCTCCGCTCGGGCTCGCCCGATGGAGACAACAAAGGATATCATCGGTGTGAATCGCTGCTCCCATTGCCTACATTGAAATCGGCATCGACAACAGAGCTTGAGCGAGCGCCTTACCCTGTGCATCGTTCCGAAGACCGCGGCGCAGGATTCCTTTGACAACAAAATTGAGTCCTCCAATGTTTGGCATTTCAAATCTCTTGACGGACGTGACACCGATCTTTTCAAAAAAATGCTGAACTCTTTCCGATGAAAGCCACTCCTTCAAAGCATCATAGTCCTCCATGGATCGGACGAGTATTCCGATATTGGCACCGGTCCCTTTGTCGCCACTTCGACCGAATGCGATGTCGGAAAGACACTTTGCAGTCGCAAACGAGCATGACCTTGTGATTTTCATTTCATGCGTCTGTTCCTGGGGGAATCGGCTGTTGGGTGGTGGCCAAACAGGCACTTTAAGGCGCATCGATTTGGTGTCCGCGGAGGTTAAGTAGTTGAGGGTCGACTTCACACATTCCGCTTCGATCAGGCAAGGCCAGTAACGAATGACTCCATGAACACGAGGGCGACCTTCAGCATATCCAGTGGTGCCCTGAGGTCCAGCAGTGACGAGAGGAATGATCTCGCGTGAGAATTGCTCGACCGCGGCCTTGGACTCCGATTCCACTGCAATTCTTAGGACTACCTCAAAGCCTTGCCCAGCATAACCGCTTAGGCTAGGAACAGGGACGCTATCGGCGTTCCCTAAACACTCGACAATCGAATCGCGAAAGACATGACCTGCTTGTCGCAATCGATCGAGCACCATTGCGCCGCAGCGACGCGCTTTCGCTACGGCGTTGGGGCCAAAGACTGTGAGGGTTCCAGCCGCCCTATATCCATCGCGATACGTGGCGCTTACCTTTAGTTTCGAGGGTCGAGGTCCGCCCTTTGCACCGCGTACCAAGACTCGATCCTTGCCGACAGACTCGACCGCAATCTCGAGAAAAGAAACCGCGCAGTCTGGGCTGAGGTATTGCATCGGATCGCCAATCTCGTAAATCAGTTGTTCCTTTACCGTCTCGAGTGTTACGCATCCGCCGGAACACTCGGATTTAGTGATGGTACAGGTCCCATCGCTTTGGATTTCTGCGATAGGGAATCCAAGGTGTGTCGGATCGGGCACATTCAACCAATCCGTCAATATGCCGCCCGTGACGTGCGTTCCGCATTCCAACAAATGGCCGGCAACTGTCGCGCCAGCTAACCGATCCCAATCTTCGCGATTCCAATCGAACTCGTAAACGCACGGGGCAACCACCATTGAGGGGTCCGCGACTCGCCCGGTAATGACGATGTCTGCACCGGCCCGAAGCGCTTGCACAATGCCATCGCACCCTTGATAGGCGTTCGCCGTTACCAACCGATCTCGCACCGTCTCAATAGCCAACGACGAATCCAAATTGAGGAAATCGTCCGAGTTCGACCCCCCCTTTAACAATGCTTCCAATACATCATCGCCACCCACAACGCCCACTTTGATCGATCTACATCCTACTTTTTCCAGTGCAAGGACGCATGCACGCGCGCATTGGTGCGGATTCAAACCACCTGCGTTCGCGATCAAACGGCATTGACCGCCAGCGCACCAGTACTCGGCCAACCCGCGAACCACTTCGACGAAATCTTGTGCGTAGCCAAGATTGGGGTCGCGTTCACGTTGCAATGCCAAGATCGACATCGATACTTCGGCAAGGTAGTCCATGGTAAGATAATCGAGATCAGGGAATTGGGCGAGAAGCTCGGTTGCTGCCGAAGGGCGGTCCCCCCAAAAAGCCTGCGCATTCCCGACTCGGATTAAGCTTTTCACACTTCCACCTTCGCATATTTCTCAATGACGCGTGGCGCAGCGGATAGAGCGGAGGATAGCCAAAGTCGCGTCGTATCGGGGGCGATGATCGCATCAACCCATCCGCGTGCTGCCCCATAACGAATATCCGTCTGCTCCTCGTACTGGGCACGAATGACATTCCGCATTTCTTCGATCGCCTGCGGCTCAAGCTTGATACCCGACTTCTCCGCCTCACGAATTCTCAATGTCAGCATCGTATCAGCTGCTTGGTTGCCACCCATCACCGCATAACGCGCATTTGGCCAGGCGAGAATCAACGCAGGATCGTAAGCTCTACCACACATTGCGTAATTCCCAGCACCATAGGAGCTCCCGACGATCACGGTAAACTTCGGTACCGTTGCTGTACTCATCGCATGCACAAACTGAGCGCCTGAACGAATGATGCCAGATTGTTCTGCCTGCTTGCCAACCATGAACCCTTGAACATCCTGCACGAAAATCAAAGGAATTCTGGTCTGATTGCAATCCGAAACAAAGCGAGCCGCTTTCTCAGCAGATTCACCATAGAGCACACCCCCGATTTGCACTTCACCCTGTGCCGTAGTAGACCGGCGGCGCTGGTTTGCAACAACACCTGCGGGCATGCCATCGATTCGGACATAGGCTGTGACCAAGGTCCGTCCAAAATCCGACTTAAATTCCTGTAAACTACCGGAGTCGATTATGCATCGGAGCAAATCTCGGACATCGTACTCACCTCGACCATCCGCTTGTACGATATTGTAGACGTCTTCTTGACTCCGTTCCGTCGTATAAGCTGTTTTCTTAATCGCCGGATCAGGCAACAAGTCGATCAATCCTCTAAGTCGGCCCAAACAACTGACATCATCTTTCTCATGGAAGTCGACCGTGCCGCTTATTTGCGAGTGCATACTCGCACCCCCCAATTCTTCAGGGTCGACGGTTTGCCCGATAGCTGCTTTCACGAGCGCAGGGCCAGCCAGACAAAGTTGACTCCCTTCCGTCATCAGAATCTTGTCGCACAACACGGGCAGGTATGCACCGCCCGCAATGCAATTCCCCATGACCGCAGCATATTGAGGTATACCGTCTGCGGAAAGTACCGAATTGTTGCGAAAGATCCTTCCGAAGTCATCTTCATCAGGAAATATTTCATCTTGAAGAGGTAAAAATACGCCGGCCGAATCCACCAGATAGATGATCGGCAGGCGAAGTCGATGAGCGATTTTTTGAGCTCGAATCATCTTCTTTACCGACTGCGGGAACATGGAGCCCGCTTTGACGGTTGCATCGTTGGCTGCGATCATGCACGGTCGACCGTGAACCCAGCCGATGCCAGAAATCACGCCAGCGGCTGGCACATCGCCCCAGTCGGGATACATCTTGTGCGCGGCCCACAGCCCTAACTCCAAAAAAGGCCGATCCGCGTCAAGCAAGAGGGACAAGCGCTCGCGCACTGGAAGCCGCCCCAATTTTCGTTGGCGATCGGTACCTGACTTACC
Organism: Pirellula sp.; assembly: GCA_031374515.1. Classification (GTDB taxonomy): domain Bacteria; phylum Planctomycetota; class Planctomycetia; order Pirellulales; family Pirellulaceae; genus JBKCUI01. The sequence continues at coordinate 34,405 of JANMGH010000088.1, forward strand.
TCCACCCTGCATGAGGATTAGTTCTTGCTGTTGGATCGATTGTGCGATTTCGCGCAACTTGGCCACGACATTACCTCATTCAATGGTTGTTAACGCCCCACAAATGCATCCATAAAATCAGACACACGCATACGCATTAGATCTTGAGTTGCTTCGAACGTTTTGACGATCTTGTCCACTTGGCTCGCGTCAAACCGTTTCGAAGCATTGTGCCGAAATTTTGCCTCAAGCGGTACTAGCGATTCTCGCCTGCGACGTCGGTGTCCCAACGGGAATTGAACTTCAACTGCTTGAGTCTCCGTCCCATCGGTAAAACGCACTTGAATTCGATTTGAGATCGAACGCAAATCCGCATCCAAATAATCCCTTGAATAGCGAGGATCTTCCACGACTACCATTTTTCGACGAAGCTGGTCGATACGCGGATCGACTGCCACGTTATCCTCATAGTGTTCCGCGGTAAGGTCACCATGCAACAAAGCAGCTGCCACAATGTATTGAAGACAATGATCTCGATCTGCAGGATTTACCAAGGGCCCCTTTTTGTCAATGATTCGAACGGCGCTTTCCTGCGTGTGGATCGTAATTTCCTGGATGCTTTCAAGTCTATCGACAACCGTGGTATGCAATTGAATTGCCGCTTCCGCTGCAGTCTGTGCGTGAAACTCTGCAGGAAATGCAACCTTGAACAATATGTTCTCCATGACATAACTATTCAACGTACGACTGATGACGACCGGTTTGTCCGTCAACACCACATCATTAAATCCCCAACGCGGGGCGGTGAGAGCAGACGCATAACCCATTTCGCCAGCCATGGTCCAAAGCGCTAATTGGACCGCTCGTTGTGTTGCATCGCCGGCAGCCCAACTCTTGCGTGAACCAGTATTGGGCGCGTGACGGTAGGTTCGCAAAGCGCCACCATCGAGCCAAGCAAGACTGACGGTGTCCGCAATTTGGTCAGAAGATCCACCAAGAATCGAGCAAGCGACAGCGGCGGAGGCGACTCGCACAAGCAAGACGTGATCCAACCCTACGCGATTAAAAGCGTTCTCCAAAGCTAACACCCCTTGGATTTCATAAGCTTGTATGGCTTTATGCAATACGTCGCGGATGGTCCACCGCCGACCTGGTTGCCACGAGTTGTTTGGATTGCGATCCAGATAGTCGGTCAACGCCAAAATTGCTCCGAAATTATCGGATGGATGCCCCCATTCCGCTGCCAGCCAAGTGTCGTTGTAGTCAAGCCACCGGACCATGCATCCGATATTAAAGGCTGCTTTTACAGGCTCCAATTGCCAAGTCGTACCGGGAACTCTCGCGCCTCGGTCCATTGTGGCCCCAGGCACAACCGGTCCAAGTAATTTGGTGCAAGCTGGGTATTCTAACGCAAGTAAGCCGCAACCCAGACTGTCGAGCAGACACCAACGCGCTGTGTCGAACGCCTCCTGCCCAAACTCTTGCTCGCCCGATACGTACTCGGCAATCTCAGTCAAGACAGAATCGTATGGGCGAATAGAATGGAGAGAGGAAGATGTCATGCCACCGACGTGATTCGTTATTTTGAGGTCCAGGGGGGGCTTACAATACAGCACTTGAGTCTAGCGTATTTCTTCGACTCCGAGAACAACGGTAGGATCCGGATTGGTCGCCCTTCCAGCTTTCTCGTTTCCTATCTGCACCAAAAGGCAATCCGCGCTAGTGCGATTGCAACGCATTCACTATCATCGAGAACGCACTTCCGCCTGCATTTTCCCAACCCGAACGCGACGAATGAAACATATCCGAAACTTTTGCATTATTGCACATATCGATCATGGCAAATCCACCTTGGCCGATCGACTGATCCAAGCTTGTGGCGGGGTGACTCAACGGGAGTTCCACGACCAAATACTGGATTCCATGGATATTGAACGGGAACGTGGTATCACGATAAAAAGCAATTCAATTTCGCTATCGTACCGCGCTGCAGATGGGCAAGACTACCTGCTGAACTTGATCGATACACCCGGTCACGTCGATTTCTCGCATGAGGTCCGACGTTCGTTGATGGCCTGCGATGGTGCGCTCATCGTTGTCGATGCCTCTCAAGGGGTCGAGGCACAAACGGTCGCTAACCTCTATTTGGCCCTCGAATACAATTTGACTCTGCTGCCAGTGATCAACAAAATCGATCTTCCAGCTGCCGATGTCGAGAAAGTACGCGAAGAGATCGATGCGGATCTGGGATTGGATCCTTTTCTTGCAATTCCAGTTTCGGCAAAGACGGGGGTTGGGATTGAAGACGTCCTTGAGGGAATCGTCAACAGTCTACCTTCCCCAAAGGGTGATCCGCTGGCACCATTAAAGGCACTTGTTTTTGATGCGCACTTCGATACCTACCGAGGGGTGATACTGCAAATTCGAGTCATGGAAGGAACCCTGAAAACAGGCGACACTATCCATTTCATGCACGCGGGACGCGATTACAAAGTGGACGAATTAGGTTACAACCAGTTAAAACTGAATCCGAAAAAACAACTTAGCGTTGGCGAAGTCGGATATGTCGTCGCTGGAGTCAAAAGTGTTCAAGACATCGAAATTGGCGACACGCTGACTCACCTCTCCCGACAAGCCAATACTCCGATTCCCGGCTACAAGAAAGCAAAGCAAGTTGTCTTCTCATCGATCTATCCGATGAGCACGGACGAATACCAAGACCTCACTAAAGCCCTCGAAAAACTTGCCATTAATGACGCGGCACTCACTTTCGAAAAAGATAGCTCCGCAGCGCTTGGATTCGGATTTCGATGTGGGTTCCTTGGGTTGCTGCACTTGGATGTCATCCAGGAACGTTTGCAACGCGAGTTTGACCTCGGACTCGTTATCTCTGCGCCATCGGTCAAGTACAAACTCGGACTGAAGGATGGGACGACCATCGATGTCGACAATCCAAGCTACTGGCCTGATCCGACCAACATTGATTCGACCATGGAACCCTACATCAAAGCTTCCATTCTAATCCCGGAAGAGTATGTCGGCCCAGTCATGGAACTCTGCCGAGAACATCGATCGGATAGTCAGACCATGAACTACCTTTCCGCTGGACGCGTCGAAGTAACCAGCGAAATGCCGCTCGGCGAAGTGTTGTTCGAGTTTTATGGGAAACTAAAGATGATCACCCGGGGCTACGGTTCGTTCGACTACGTCCCGATTGAATATAGAGATACGGATGTCGTCAAGGTAGATATCTTGGTCAACAAAGAACCAATCGATGCTCTTTCTTACTTGGTCCATCGCGACAAATCGCGCACACGGGCCCTGCACTATTGCGAACAACTTGCAGAAGCCATCCCGCGTCACCAATTCAAGATCCCAATTCAGGGAGCCATCGGTGGCACGGTCATCGCACGTGCAACTATTCAGCCTTTTCGGAAAGACGTTACCGCCAAGCTCTACGGTGGTGACGTGACTCGCAAAAACAAATTGCTTGACAAGCAAAAGAAGGGCAAAGCAAAAATGAAGCAATTTGGAAGCGTCAACATTCCACAAAAAGCGTTTATATCTGTGCTGCGTTCGGATAACGATTAGTTGTTTCGATTGATTCTCACACGACCGCTCGCCGCCGACTCAGCAATCGTGTGCACAAACAAAAACGCGGAAACGCACCTCCAAGCGGTTATGCCGACTGTACTGGTTTGCGTGAATATTCTAGGCATCGGCGAGCCCAATGTCCCTCTGTTCGCGCAAGATCTAAACGGGCAAACAGGATACTGGGCTATCTTTCCATAGGATACGAAGGCGAGCCTGATTCTAAAAGCCAACGGTCGTGTTCCTCATCGCTCCTGCAGCAAAGACGTACTCACATGAACCTATCCATCGTCGCGTTCATCACGATTTCTGTCGCGTTGATACTGATTTTTCGTTCGCATTTGCGGCGTCGGGATATGATGGCCAATCTCCGTCAAGAACTCGACATGGAGTCGACGTCGTTCTACAACGCGAGCATCGAGGGGTGCTTGAGGGCGTCGAAACTGGGTTATCCTGAGTGGACCATCCGATTCGAAAACATGATGACCTGCGAACATCTTGGAAATCGCATCGCCCTTTTCGACCTGCGATCCATCGTCGGTAGCAAGCATGGTGATACATCGACGGAACGGCAATCGATCACCATGTTGCTTCCGCCGATCTCGCATCTTCCCACTTTTCAGATACAGCCAGAAGGGCTGCTTGCAAAAGTCTCAATCGCCTTCGGTTTCCAGGACATCAACTTCGACGATCACCCTGAATTTTCCGAGAGATATAGGCTTATGGGTGATCACGAACGAATGATTCGTGAATTTTTTACTAAACCCGTCTTGGACTTGCTGGCAAGCAACACTGGCTGGTGGATCGATTCGAATCGTCGCGGTCTTATTGTTTACAAAAAGAACCACATGCTGAGCCGAAAGCAAATTATCGAATCGATGGATTTAGCGGTGGAACTGGCCGCGTTGTTGGGTACTCGCGGAAAGGGACTTTTAGCGAAAGACCGCTTTGAGACGAAGGGCTTAAGTTGCATGACGTGGCTCCCCATTGGCTCGAAAAACCCTGTCCACGATTCGCATTTTGCAAAAACTCAGTAACCTCCGGAGAGTGTTTGTATCTAATTGAATTAGCAAACTGCAATGCACGTTTCACTGCATGAAGGAGGGCTTGGAAGTACAACACAGCCAAGGCTTCCAACATGGGGATAGCAAATTCCCAAATCGGAAGCCTTTGCGACTATTTCGCTCTCGCCGAGGACCAGATCTTACGATGCGGCATTTCTAGTCGATCGTCTGAATGGTTATGGCCATAACGATGGGTGCTGAGGAGTCTTTTCCTTTGATCAGCTCAATCTTTGATAACGGTTCGCGCGACTCTGGTTTAATGGATAAATATCGCAACTGCCTTCCCTTTAAATTGAATGCAAATTCACTTTTGGGTACATCGACTCGACTAATGTAGTCCGAGAAATGCTCTCCGTTGATCAACGAATGATCCTCCGATTTTCCATTCGAGTAAACCAATCGGACAATCATCGAAACCGATCCTTTTTGGGTGGCAGGAAACGACCAGCCTCCCACGCCACTTAGCAAGTGGATCGCAACTGCCGATGTCTGGCATGTTAATTCGACTTGCTTTGGCATCTTGGGAGCCATTACGCCATTTGGCCCGTACAACATGATTGCATTTGGAACTCGGTCTCCTTGGGGATCCACCAAAAGAAACGGCACGTCATTGAATGTCTTCGGCGACCAATCCGCAAAGACAAGTCTTTCCTCGATACCTTTTTCATCGAAGAACATACCCTTGGTCGTGACGCTGGTTGCTACTTTGTCAATCGGTAGTGGAACAAACTTTCCTTTGCTGGCCATGAATTCCAGTAGATCCCTCATTTCTACTTTGGTCAGTTGCCCTTCGAAGCCTTCCGGCATAAGAGACTTTTGCGATGCGATTAGCTCTTCGATATCGTCTCGAAGGATAACCTCTTTCTTCCCTTGAGCATTGATGATCTCGATGGACGTTTTACTTTCACCGGCGAGCATTCCAGTCAATACGACGCTGTCTGTGGTTCGAATGCTGTAGGTTCTGAAATTACCCTCGACACTGCGGCTTGGATCAAGAATATTCATAAGTATTTCGTGCTTTGGGTGGACGGACATGCCTGTTAGGTTTGGACCAATGTTCACTCCGAGATCTCCATGTTTATGGCACGCAGCACAGTGTTTTTCGTACATCGCTTTTCCATTTCCCGCGTTGCCCGATTCTTCGGTGATAGACATCCAGGCATCCAGTACCTTTTGTCGATCGCTATTAGGGACACCGCCGCTGTTCTTCATGACAGCTAATGCTTTCTCTTTTACTTTTGTGTCAGGGTGATCTCGAAGGGCTTGCTTCTGATCCAATTGCAAGTCGCTCATCGTCAATTTGTTTGCTTCGATCAAATCGAGTAACTCCAAAGTCGATTGCGGTCGACTCAACAGGACACGAATGGCATTTTTGCGGAAATCGGGCGGCAACGAGCGACTTCGTTCGACAAGCATGGATGCAATCCCTTTAGCACGCGAAACGCTCAACGCTTGAACCAACCCTGAGGAGAGTTCGGGCGCACTTTGCGGGGTCACTTGGGCCAAAACATCCGAAACGATAGAATTGCTTTCGGGTTGCAGAACAATCATTTGCTTTGCTGCCGCGATTCGACTGTCAGCATCTCTTTTGACGTCACTGAACACCGAAACGAGTTCCTGCTGAATCCTTCCTAGCCCTTGTCCCAGATCTTTTACGCCGATCGAAGATGCCAGCTGCAACACTTGGCTCTTAGACTCGATCGGTAGATTCCCATTGAGCCATGTGGAAAGTAGTTGATCCCCCGCACTCTTGGAAACCGACAGTTCGTATTCCTTGGGCCAACCCATCACTAAACCCCGTATAACCGAAGCGGCAACGCTTGGATTCCCCGGCGTAACGATAAGCCTTTCTATTTCAGCAGCGTGCATCTTAGAACGAGCGGCGTGCTGAGCGACAACTCCAATTTGTTTGAGCACTGCCTCGGACGGTTGCCAGTCTTTTTGCGTCAATAGGATTGGCAAAAGCGTATTAGCATGCGTTGCAGCTGCCGTAGTCCAAGCGTCCAATAACCAGCGATCCGTCATCGTCTCGCTGCCTGATTTCAATTGGGCAAGCAAGTCCGGGCGAGCAAGAATGGAAATTACCCCATCGTTGGGAGCAGGTATGTCAGCCACCTTGAGCAATGCAGCCAGTCTAACTTGTGGATCTTCGTCTTTGAGAACATGAGTAACCATGATCGCATCTAGGGTTTGCATGTTGCTAGAGGCCACCTGAATTGCGTTCCGTCTAACCCCAGCACTTTTGTGCTTCAACAGGGATGTTAAGTCGAAGTCAGTCTTCGCTGCCGCTTGCTTCACTGCCGCTTGCTGCGCATGCAATGCTACGACCTTGGTCTGCTTCGTTGCATTGAGAACCCACATCGCATGGATTGCCCCGACATTGAGACCGTTGCTGTCAACGGACGGATCGTTCACCAGGGACAGCAAGGCTTGCACGGTCGTGTTGTCCAAAGATCCTTTCTCGATTAACAAACGCTGAGCGTGCTTTCTCCAAAGCATCGTTGGGTGCTTCAAGGCAGCTACTAACGCACCCTGATTACTTGGATCCAATCCTTTCAAGACGGATTTGTCCGCAGCATCTTGCGCAGCTTTGTCCATCCCATCGTTTCCGTTGTAAACCACACGATAGATACGTCCGTATTTTTTGTCTCGCAGATCACTCTCATACGCGTTCCCTTTTCCGGTGGTGAATCCTTGAGGCGTTGGATTGTGCTGAACGATAAAGTTGTACCAGTCGAGAACCCATACATTCCCATCAGGGCCAACTTCCGCCATCGTGGGTGCAGACCACTCGTCATTACTTGCAACCAAATTGAACGAATTGGTGCTTCGAAAGCCAGCACCTGCCCGGTCAATCACAAAGGCACCAACCAAATGCCCGGTTGGTTCACAAACAAAAGCCACGCGATTCCACCAGCTTTTTGGGTATTTGCGTGCAGTATACAAAGCATGCCCACAACCTGCGGTATAACCACCGTGCCAGTCAACTTGACGGACATTTGGGGTTATAGGCTTGAAGTTGTTGCTGTCTGCCATTGAGCTTAAAACATCAGGCGACCACCCGTTAACCCGCTCGTAATATCGGTTTGCGATCGGCATGAACATGCTGGGCGTTCCGTTTGCGGTCGAGCCAAAGATGAGACCTTCTTCGCTTTGGCCGAATCCCCATGTGTTATTGTTGGTGGAGCGAACAAATTCAAGTTTGCTCACTCGGATGGAATGCGAATCAAAATCTTGCGTTCGCACCTCGGAAGCCTTCCCGCGCGTTAGCGAATAGACCGGAGCGGTTTCGTCTGAGATGCCAGATTCGATCGCGAATCGCCAAAATCCTTGACGAAAGCGTTGTTGCTGTTCACCGTTGATGACCGGAGCGGAATCGTTGTACCCTTGCATAGCCCAGATCCAATTGTCGACACCGTAGTTGAAATTGCTGACACCCCCGTGCGTATCGCTCATCGCCCATCCAGTGATAAGTTCCTGACGCATATCGGCTACATCGTCTCCATTGATGTCTTTGAGGAAAACCGTTTTTTGTCCGTCTTGAACGATAGCTCCACCACGGACACAAACCAAAGCGGATGGAATACTCATGTTGCTAGCGAAAACCGTGAATTTGTCGGCAAGACCGTCGTGGTCGGTATCCTCGCAAATTCGGATTCGGTCGCGGCCTTTACCGGCGGGCTGCAACTCGTTTGGATAGTCGATTGTCTCGCAGACCCAAAGGCGGCCGCGATGATCCCAGTTCATGGCGAGCGGTTTACCGTTCAAGCCGCCATAAAGACCGTTTGTCGTGGGGTCCGATTCTGAGGCCCACATTTTCATCTCAAAGGCCTCTGGCGTAACATAGTGCTTTTCGGACTCCATGGGTGCGATTGGATTCTGCATCTTCGTGATCAACTCACCTTGGACGCCCCACTTTTTACCGGGCGTGTAGTTTGGGATTTTGCCTCCGACCTCGTTAAACGTGAAATTCGGCAAGTCGGCTGGCACGGTTGTCATCTTCGGTATAGGGAACCGCTTCGAGTCGCTAAAAGGAGCTACTCTTGCGAGCGATTTCCCAGCGGACCATTTGATACCTCTTTCCAATAGATTGTGAAAACCGGGTTGTTGCCACGTGTCGATGTTGTGGCCCCAAGCCGTGTAAAAGACCCGGCCTTTACCATGCGTACGGACCCAAGTCCATGGTTCCGACTTAGTGCCTTCTGCGAGCTTCCCTTCCCGACGTTCTTCGAGCACCGTTCGATTAACCGTATTGTGCTTGTGGTGAACATAGGTTTCATCCCAACTTTCGAATCCACCAAATCCGTTCATGATCTCATGCTCTGGCTGAACAATCTGAGTCGCGAAGCGTTGCCCGCCGTGCTCTTTGAACTGTGCACCGCAAAGCTCGATGTACTTTTCCGAATTTAGGAAACAATAGGTGGCGCAGTGCAACGGCACAAAGCCTCGTCCGCTTGCAACGTAATCGAGCAAGGCTTTTTCTTGGTCTTCAGTGATCTTGACGGTGTTTGCGTAAATCAACAATACATCGAATTGGTTGAGTCGCTCACTCTTCAGCGTTGCGACCGTATCGTCACTGTATTCGATTTCAACTCCCACATCTGCTAACGGCTTTTCGATTGTACGGAACAAGGAGGCCGGTTGGTGGTGACCGTTGTCCCCAAGCATGATCACTTTGACGCGTTCTGTGCTAGGGGCTCCAATCTGTGCCAAAGCGAAATTGCTTAGGACAAATGCCAAGACAACTGGTATCGCCCCATAACCTAGGATTCTCAATGCATTCATGTTGCTGGATTTCAAAAAAGAAGTGAGGGATTTGGATCTGTGGTATCGGAATGTAGTATTTAACTTACGCGAGCGTGAACTTCGGCAGATTGATCAACTGGCCCCCTTGAACCGCGCTTTCATGTGCACAAATGCCCACGCAAGTCCAGTTCGCGCTCGTGACCGCATTGGGCTTTGGGTCTCGGTTTTCGATAAGAGCACTAATAAATTCGTGCACAAGATGCGGATGCGATCCTCCATGTCCACCACCTTGGATGAAGGAAAGATGGTCTGCATCTTGAATCGACTGAGTGAACTTGCGAATGGGCTCAGGGAGGAGATGGGCAAAATCTGGCACTTCCACTTCGCTTGCAGTCTCATGCTCAGGTACTTTTGCGGTATGCAACACGTGTGGTTTGCCTTCGACGAGCGACCATTCAAAGCTCTTCTTGGTTCCATATACATCAAAGCTCTCTCGATATTGTCGAGCCGTGTCGAATAAGAATCGCCAAATGTGAGCGGAAATGTCGCTGTCCTTGATTTTCATGTGACACGATTCAACAGCAAATGTATTACCTGACTTTTTAGCGAGGCTTTCACTGATGGTCCCTGAACCGAAGCAGGAAACCAATTCCGCGCGACCGTCGACCAACCCTAAGACCGGCGAAACGACGTGCGTCGCGTAGTGCATCGGGATCATTCGCTCCCAATACTCTGGCCATCCGGCCATGTCCTGCGGATGCGAAGCGGCCATATACTGGATCTTGCCCAGTTCACCTTTTTGATACATCTGTTTGATGAACAAGAATTCGCGGCTGTATACCACGGTTTCCGCCATCATGTATTTCAGACCGGTGTCGGCGACGATTTGACATATCTGATCGCATTCCGCGATGGTGGTCGCCATAGGAACAGTGCACATGACGTGTTTTCCCGCCTTGAGTGCACGCATGCTCATCCAAGCGTGATCGGGAATGGGCGAATTGATGTGAACGAAATCGACGTCAGGGTCCTCGAGGACCTTGTCGAATTCTCGATAGCGTTTGGCGATCCCGAAACGGTCGCCGACCAATTGCATATCGGCTTCATTTCGGCGGCAAATGGCGACAACATCGGCGTTGGGATGGCACTGGTAAATCGGAATGAATTCAGCGCCGAATCCGAGTCCAACCATAGCGACATTAATCTTCTTTTGAGTCATGGAATTAGCAAGGTCGAGTTAGGAAAAGGAATGGGACGTATTTTTGCATTGTTAGTGTGGCAATTCGTCAGCCTCTGTGCCATGATAAAATGCGCAAAAAAGATGAGGTATTTTCCCAAAAGATCGATACTGTGGCGAAACGCTTTAAGCCGACGAAGCAGCGCAAGTCCGTTGCACTACTGATTGAGACTTCCAACGCGTATGCTCGTGGATTGCTCGAAGGGATCGTAGAGTACCAAAGGCAGCGAGATAGCTGGTCTGTTTTCCTGCCGGAACAGGAGCGCGGCGCGACGCCTCCGAGATGGCTGCGAGAATGGAAGGGTGATGGTGTAATCGCTCGGATCGAAACGGCTGAGATTGCGAGATGCATTTCCCTACTTCACGTACCTGTTGTCGACGTAAGTTCCTCGAGACGTGTTGCGGACATACCCTGGATTGAAACCGATGATGAATCCATTGCCTCGATCGCATTTGATCATCTCTTCGAACGAGGATTCCGCCACTTTGCCTTCTGTGGGCCCAAGGGATTCAATTGGTCAAACTGGCGAATGGAGCATTTCGTTGCGAAATGTCGCAATGCGGGTTTACCCTGCGATTGTTTCCAAACGGAATCGACCTACGATAGAGAACCAATTCGGGCGAAAAAGCGATCCTCACTCGAATCATGGTTGACCAAACTTCCGAACCCAACGGGCTTACTCTGCGCCTACGACATTCAAGCCCAAATTGTGTTGGATACCTGTCGCAACATAGGCCTCACAGTTCCAGAACAAATCGCGGTAATTGGTGTCGACAACGACCCTTTGCTTTGCGACCTATCGCACCCGTCTCTGACTAGCGTAGCACCAGATGCTCGTGGTGCTGGATTCCACGCGGCACAATTGCTGGATGATTTGATGCATCATCGCAAAAACGATCGCAACACATCTCGGCTCATGAAACCGCTTGGAATTGTTCAGCGACAATCTACGGATATCACAGCCGTTTCCAACAATGAGATCGCAGAAGCAATTCGCTTTATCCGCGATCATGCCTGCAATGGAATCAACGTCGGCGATGTACTCTCGCAAATTCATTTATCAAGAAGGACGCTTGAGTCTCAATTCTTGCATGCAACTGGGAAAACACCGCATGAGATGATCGCAAATATCCGAACCGACCGAGTGCTTCGCTTACTCCAACAAAGCGAACTAACCCTAGAGGAGATCGCTAGGCACGCGGGTTTTGAGCATACAGAGTACATGAGCGTGGTCTTTAAAAAGCGATTTGGTGTTTCGCCAGGCAAATACCGTAGACAAACGACCTAGCTGCGATGGGATGATCTGCCTGCAGAAACCGGGCTGGTGCCCGCGCCGCAAACCAACGATTGCCATCTGACGAAATGCAAGGACTTCACTCGAACGAAAAGTCACCTTGCGCGTGGGTTCTTCCGATGTATAATGCTTATTGCGACATAAAAAAATCACTCTCTCACGATTCACTGTTAACGACCGATTCTCGCTCACGATTGCAACCTTGAGAACACTTCAACTTAAATGGGCTGGTTCAATCCAAATCGACCCATGAAGGTTGAAAAAAATTTTGAACAACCTGTCTATTCCGTTTAGCCTGTCAAATTATTCGAATGCCAAAGTACTTAACTATTCTGACTGGCATTGGTATCGCCTATTTTGCGTTGGGCTTAGTCGGTCTGGCAATGCCAGCTGTAGGGACAAGTGTCGCCCTATTCTGGCTTCCGACGGGGATTGCGGTCGCGACACTTTTTCGCTTTGGCTATCGATATTGGCCGGCAGTTTGCATTGCATCGGTTGCTGTTAACTTAGTCATTGGGAGTCATTGGTTAACGTGCATCGGCATCGGGGTGGGCAATTTGCTTGCAGCCGTTGCAAGTGTAGCGATGTTGCACGGCATGAAACTCAGCCGTAGATTTGATAGGCAACAGGATATCGTTTTGCTGGCAATCGCATCGCATCTCGGCATGCTGATTTCTGCTAGCACTGGGGTTGCTTCTCTTGTCTTTTCCAATGCTATCACTGAAAACTATTCAATAGCGTGGCTTTGCTGGTGGGCGGGTGATTCGATGGGAGTAATCGCAGCCGCACCGTTGCTCCTCGTCGCAAGCCGTTCCGAATTTCGGGCCATTCAAAAGCGTTTGCTTGAGTTTGTGGGTTGGCTTTCTCTGACAGCCCTAATTACGTACAGCATTTTCATAACCAATCAGAGTAACCGCGACGGTCCCGCATTAGCGTTGGCCTTTTTGCCATTTCCTTTGATAGCATGGGCGGCGTTGCGGTTCGAAACCATCGGGACGTCGCTTGCTATCATGTTGATTTCATTCGGTGCCGCTTACGGTACTTCGACCCAAACCGGCCCTTTTTATCGCGTTGATGTAACTCCGCAAGTACTGAGCCTATGGATCTATATGGTCACCATGGCGACATTAGGGTGGATGATTGTTGCGTTGCATTCTGCCCAAGTAAAAGCCGTCAATGTCCAACGGGTATTGGAAATTGGACTGCGAGAAGCATCGATGGGGGTGCTGCTGACCGACTCCAACCGGTTAATTACGTATGTCAACGAAGGCTTCACGCAATTAACGGGTTACGGACCAACGGAGGTAGTTGGAAAGAATTGCAATTGTCTGCAGGGTGAGAATACGGATTTCAAGACAATAGATCAGATACGGATGAGCTTACTTGAGCGCAGCGACTTCGATGGCGAAATCATCAACTATCGAAAGAACGGCACAAATTTCTGGAACGGTTTGCTGATCTCGCCTCTTTTTGACGATGCCGGGGGAAATGCAGGGTTCATTGGAATCCAACGAGACATCACAGCGAAAAAGGAAATTGAGTTCGCGCTTAAGCGAAGTGAGGCAAGGCTGCGTACGATATTGGACTTGGAACCCGAGTGTGTAATGATCCTATCTCCCTCAGGAGAGATCGTTGAGATCAACCCTGCTGGGCTGCGAATAATCGAGTGCGATGCGTTGGAGCAGGCAAAAGGGGTCCGTTGGGAATCGCTCGTCGCGGAAGAAAACAAAGAGGCATACCGCGAGATGCATTTACAGGTCTTGGCTGGCGAGAGTAGGCAAATTGAATTTAGGATTTTCGGACTTCAAGGAACAGAACAATGGCTGGAATCGAATGCAGTGGGTTACAGGGATGAGCATGGGGTGATCGTCGGCCAATTGGCAGTTATACGGGATGTTACGCAACGCAAACGGTCCGAAGACGATCTCAAGGCAAGTGAACACCGCTACCGTGACCTTTTCAAAAATAACCCGCAGCCAATGTGGGTTTATGATCTGGAGTCCTTGAAATTCTTAGCGGTCAATAATGCGGCTGTTGAGCACTATGGGTACAGTCGCGATGAATTCTTGGCGATGACCATTAAGGATATTCGCCCGCCAGATGATGTGCCTAATTTATTGAGGAATGTAGCTCAGGTAAGTTCAGGTTTGGACAGAGCTGGCACATGGAGGCATTTCACCAAAGGTGGAAAGCTCATTCAAGTAGAAATCGTCTCGCATGTGATGCCGTTTTTCGATCGCCGAGCCGAATTGGTCCTTGCAAACGACGTGACGGAACGGAAACAACTCGAGGAACAGGTTCAAGCCACTCAGCAACGATTCCAAGCAATCGTTGAGCGATCCCATGACTTGATTTTGATTTTGGACCGAGATGGGAAAATTATGTTTGCTAATCCAGCTTCTCGAGAAATTTTGGGCTATGAGCCTGAGGAAATGATCGGCCAGTACAATCTCGATTTTGTTGGAAAGCAAGATCATGAACGGACGCGACGAGAATTGGAGGAGATTGTATCGAACTCGCAAATGGAATTCAGGTCCGAGATTCGTGCCCTGCACAAGAAGGGGCATTGGAAGACGTTGGAAGCAGTTGGGGTGAATCTTCTTGAGGTTCCCTCGTTAGGCGGTATTGTGGTGAACTGCCGCGATATCACGGAACGAAAGGAGCGAGAAATTCGCACCGCCAATGAACTTTCTTTTTTCGAGATGTTGAGCGCAGGCACCGCATTGCCTCAAACTCTAAATCAAATCGCATCAAACTGTGAATTGTTAGGGAGCGGACTTAAGTGCATCTACATTCCATTGGACGATTCTGGAGAGGTCGTTGAACATGAGACGCTTCCCGTTGCGTGTGTTCCAATTGTATCTTCTAAAGGCTTGCCCCTTGGCAAATTGGTGATGCATTGTTGCGAACCTCGCACGCTTTCTACGACGGAAGTTGCATTGGTAGACCAAGCGGCCAATTTTTGTGTTCTTGCAATCGAACGCAACGCATTGCTCGAGTCCATTCGTGATAGTCAGGTTCGGCTAAAAACTCTTGTAGGCAATTTGCCAGGCATGGCTTATCGATGCCAAAACGACGCGAACTGGACAATGTCGTTCGTTAGCTCGGGGTGTGTTTTCGTCACTGGATATCAGCACGATGAGCTGGAGCAAAACAAGAGCGTCACCTACGCAGATCTCGTCCACCCGCTCGATCGCGACTTGCGGTGGACTAGGTGTCAGGAGTCCATCAATTCACGAGTTCTATGCAACAACACGTATCGCATTACTGATAAGGCGGGGCAGATACGTTGGGTCAGCGAGCGCGCGTCAGCAGTATATGCCGACGACGGAAGCGTACGCTGCATCGATGGGTTTATCCAGGACATTACCGATGCTCGACGAGTCGAAGAACAGATACTCGCTTCCCTGAGCGAGAAAGATGCGATGCTAAAGGAAATCCATCATCGCGTCAAAAACAACTTGCAAATAGTATGCAGCCTTTTGAATTTGCAGGTAGGCAATGTGCAGGATCGGATGGTGCTTAACGTGTTGCAGGAAAGCCAGAATCGCATTCGATCCATGGCATTGGTCCATGAAACTCTATACATGTCGAGCAATCTTGGTACGATTGATTTATGCAAATACGTAGATGCACTGTGCGGAAATCTGTTTCGATCGTATGGTATCGATAATTCTCAAGTTCGCTTACAGCTCAATGTTACGAGGACTTCGCTAGATCTTGAGCGTGCAATCCCCTTTGGACTTATCATCAATGAGCTTGTCAGCAACGCACTCAAATACGCGTTCCCGGCCGGCCGCACAGGAATGGTCGTCGTCACATTCAACACGAAGTCTGAAGAACACTTCTTTCTGAGCGTTTCGGACGACGGGATTGGACTGCCAGCATCGTTCGAATTGAATCAATTGCGTTCTTTAGGGCTTCAAATTGTTCAGGATCTTATCCAGCAATTGTCGGGTACTCTTTCGATATTGCAAAGTCACGGAACGGAGTTTTGTGTATCGTTTCCCATTCGCTCAACCAATTAGGGAAGTCGGCAATGGATTCCATCAGAATTCTCGTCGTGGAAGATGAAGCAATTGTCGCACTCGATTTGCGTAAACGACTCGGCAGTCTTGGATATCAAATTGTCGATGTCGTAGCACAAGGTGAGATTGCCGTCGCAATCGCTCGGGAGCAACGTCCTGATTTGATCCTCATGGATGTCCGCCTTCGAGGGGCCATGGATGGTATTCAAGCGGCGGATATCATTCGCGCAGAACTGGGCTTGCCCGTTGTCTACTTAACGGCGCATGCGGATGACGCTACGGTGGACCGCGCCAGAAAAACCGAACCATTCGGTTATATCCTGAAGCCGTTCGATGAGAAGGAACTGCGGACGGTTATTGAAATGGCAATCTACAAACATAATGCAGATCGCAGACTATTTGAGAATGAACGACGTTATGCGACGATACTGGCGAGTATTGGCGACGGTGTTATCACTACGGATCAAGCGGGTGCGGTGACATTCTTAAATCCTGTTGCGGAGAAGCTGACTGGCTGGTCGATCGCAGATGCGAGCGGAGTCCACATCGACAAAATAGTCAAAATTTGCGATCCAGAAACGCGACAACCGCTTCCGAATCCTATCGCAAGTGTGCTTGGCGATAGATCAAGCGTGGGGCTCACAACGAATAGGATTCTCGTTAGTCGTCATGGGCTCGAGGTGCCGATCGACGATTGCGCAACCGAGATGCGAGACGAGCATGGAAATTTGACGGGAGCGGTGCTTGTCGTCCGAGATGTTACTTACTCACAACAAATCCAACATCGGTTGCAAAATGCGCAAAAAATGGAGGCGATGGGTCAGCTCGCAGGCGGTATTGTTCACGACTTTAACAACATGCTTACCGTCATTTTAAACTATTCGGAGTTGCTCGTTGAATCGGCTGGTCCGGATCATCCGTGGTGTTCCTTTCTTTCTGAGATTCATCGAGCCGGGCAACGTTCTGCAGGTTTGACGAACCAATTGCTTACGTTTTGCCGAAAGCAACTCGTTGAGCCACGCTTAATCGATCTCAATGAGGCCATTGTTGGAACGGAGCAACTGCTGAGGCGGCTCATTGGAGCAAATATTCAATTGGTAGTTAAACTATGCCCGAATCTAGGTCTTGTTCTTATGGACTCTGGACAGATCGAGAGAATTCTTGTCAACCTTGCCGTCAATGCCCGCGACGCAATCTCCGATCAAGGCATTTTAACAATTGAGACTTACAATGTAACTATCTCTTCCGCTCAATACCCGCAGCTCATTGATGGGACGTATCGTTGTCTATTGGTCCGTGATAATGGACATGGCATTCCTGCCTCAATTCATCACCAAATTTTCGAGCCATTCTTCACTACCAAGGGCCCCGGAAAGGGTACAGGACTTGGACTGGCAACTGTGTACGGAATTGTTAAACAGTGCGGAGGGCACATTGCGTTTGATTCTGAGATAGGTTCCGGGACAACATTTCGAATCTATTTTCCACCTGCCATCGAAGCTGTTGGAACCGAACAAACGTCTACTATAATGCACCTACCTCGGGGGAATGAGACCATACTTTTAGTCGAGGATGAAGCTTCGATTCGTACCGTAATTCAAAGAATTCTGACCTCGTGTGGGTACACTGTTCTAGAAGCAGAAAATGGTATCCAGGCGATCCAGATCGCCGAACGCAACACGGCGAGAATAGATATCATTATCACCGATGTCATCATGCCGATTATGGGTGCTCGCACAATGCTAAACAAGCTTCGAACGCTCCGAAGCAACCTGAAAGTGGTTTTCATTTCCGGTTATGGCGATGAAAGCCTCGCAAGCGAAGTTGCAACATTTGCTAAGTCCATATTTCTCCAAAAGCCATTCAACGCAATCGCACTTGCCGTAGCCGTGCGCAAAGTCCTTGACGAGCCGTTCGACATTCCGGAAACACAATGAGCATGGTAGCGTAAAGACTTCCAATCGATGCAACGCGTGGGGCGACCCTACCACCGCTCGCCTCAGTTGTTGACAGTATTGCAATCGATGAGGCTTGCAAGTGCGTCATCGATAAGCGTTTCCTGTCTCTTGCGTTCTAGAAAGAAACTGACGTGCGTGAAACCACAATCCTGTAGTAATTGGAGCGCGGTTTCATAACCGTCGGCAACACGCCATGGCTCATGTGCATCAGCGCCAAGGGTAACTGGAATCTTTCGTTTACTGATTTCGCTTAGCATAGCCGGGAACGGGTTCATTTCAGAAATGGTTTTATTCACACCGGAGGTATTCAATTCCATAGCCACTCCCGTTGCAGCAATGCGATCCAGTGCAAAGCGGATATCATCCAATATTACTTTTGGGTCCCAAAATTGCGACGTCACATTCTTAATCAAGTCAGGATGCGCTAGGGAGTCGAACAACCCGGTCTCTGCCGACTGTGCCAGTAACCTAAAATACGTTCGCTGAACTTCAACCTGGTCTGGCTGCCAATACTTCGCACGAAATTCTGCGATCTGAGGGTGAACGGAACCTAATACAAATTGAAAATCTGCAGAAGCCAGCTGCCTTTCCAGATAGGACTCACAACCTTCAAAATAGTCCGCCTCGAGTCCTAAGCGAACATCAACACGCCCGTGCCACTCGTCGCGTGTCTTGGCAACAAGGTCCAGATACGAATTGAACTGATCTTCCCGCATTCGAACATGATGCGAGAAGCCATTCGGCATCGGATTGTGGCAGGTAACGATTAATCCACGCAAACCTCGAGCGAAAGCGACAGCCGCGTACTCACTCGGTTCTCCGTCCGCATGATTGCAAAGCGGCGTATGAGAATGGGACTCGAAAAGAACTCGTTGTGGCATTTGCTAGGCGCTCCATTTGATTCCGCAGGTACGATTGCAACCAGACTCTGAAATATTTAGGTTGTATGGTACAGGCTCTCGGGGCTGAGATCGAGATGATCATGCGATTCAACGAAAGCCCAGAGCCGATACCTTCTAGAATGCTTCAGGCAGGCTCTGAAAACAAGGTCAGGCAGGCGTCGTTCCACGTCGGCGAAGAGGCCCAGTGCGACCCTCTTGGAGTTTTTTTCGCTCGATCTTCCCAATTTTTCTCGAGCCACTTGCACTCTAGCTACATTCGTAGCTAAAATTAACTACAAATGTAGCTGCTCACATGTCGGGACGCGAAAACACATCACTGCCGACGTGGCAGATGTAGCCATAATGGCCGCGAAGCTCGCCCTGTGAGGATTGTCGAGGAAACTTTTGGATGCTCGAGGATGGATCGATGATTGATTTGCAAATATCGGATGCAGAATGGGATATCATGAAGCCAATTTGGGCAACTGGTCCGTGCACTGCTGCAGATGTCATCAAAGCGCTTCGTGCAACCCACGATTGGAATCAAAGTACGATCCGAACGCTGCTCGCACGCCTTGTCGAAAAAGGGGCTCTAGCATACGACGTGGACGGCTCCAAATACATTTATCGCGCTGCCATTTCACGCAGCCAATGTGTTCGCGTTGAGGGACGCTCGTTTCTTGCAAAAGCGTTTGGTGGCGACGTTTCAGCGCTTTTGGCTCACTTTGTTGCTGATGCTTCTCTCAGTCAGAAGCAAATTGGCGACCTTCGTCAGCTGCTCGAAAAGAAAACGATTGAGAAGGAAAAGCGAAAATGACCATGTTCCTAGATGCAGTGGGATCTGCAGTTTGGCGTGCCTCCTGGCAATCCGCAGCACTGGCTTTGGTTGTGGTACTGCTCCTGCGAGTCTGCGGCGATCGATTGACGCCTCACTGGCGATTCTTGCTATGGGGGGTCGTTTTGATGCGATTGCTACTGGTTATAACACCCGGTAGCGCGTGGAGTATGTTCAATCTGGCTCCCGATAGTACAACCTTCAGCCGACAACCGGCAGTAAGTGTGGTTGAAAACACACCCACCGATCTGTTTCTTCAAAGCTCCCATAGAACTGTCCAGTCCTCAAAAGATCAGAGTGAGCAGAGGATTGTTGCTGCTGGCAGCAATTTTAAAAGTGCATTACCAGTTCCTTCCGTCACCTCTTACTACGATGCTGGCTCGTTGCAAAACAGGAAGGGTGCCCAACTCGATTTCTTTAGTACTCAAATGCTTTCGATTTTGTGGATTGTCGGATGCTTGTTGGCGACTCTGCATCTCGCATGGACCTACTTTGTTTTACATCGGTGTCTTTCCGTTTGCAGGCAAGTGACCGATCCGGTAGTTTTAAGACTGCTCGAGATATCTTCCAGACACTTGCGGCTATCACAGTGTCCCGAATTGCTTGTAACGCCGAGTCACTGTAGCCCGTTTGTGGTTGGAAGTTGGAAGCCGCGAATCGTTTTGCCTGAGGCGATCCTGACGGAGGCTTCTGCCGCAAGGCTTCGTCATGTTTTGGCTCACGAGCTTGCTCATCTGGCGCGTGGCGACCTAAGTGTCAATTGGTTGTTGATTGCTGCGAAAATTATGCATTGGTTTAACCCAATTGCCTGGTGGGCTATTCGTGAGATGCAAGCTGAGCGCGAGTCCGCTTGTGATGAGCTGGCCATTGCCTCGCTTGGTAGTGCTGATCGCACAGCGTATGCATCCTCCATTGTTGAGTTGGCTAGGATTTTCGTTCCTGTACGCGTCCTTCCAGGTTTTATTGGATTTTTCTCGTCCACGGGCCGACTCCAAGCACGCGTTGAACGACTTCTGCGATCCCCTTCCATCTCGAAATTGCGTTCGCCCTTTGCAAGCGTCCTTTGCATTGCGTTGGCATTGTTTGGATTGACCGACGCAATGCAATCGGTTCGAGCGCAAAACCCAAAGGAAACTGCGACCACGAAAGACAGTCCCCTCGAGAAAAACTATGCGTTGAGTGGGCACTGTGTCGAAAGCGCTGGAATGGGTCGCTTATCAGGTATCACGGTAAAACTCTATCAACTTGAGGGGAGAACTCAACCAGCGGTCGAGATTGCGACGACGATTAGTGACGGCGAAGGTCGCTATTCTTTTCATGGCTTGGAAACACCTCGACCGGAAGACCCAATCAATCGACTCAGCTATGGTGTTTTAGGATTTTCATCCGATCGTCCGATTGGTCGAAGCTTTCACCACTTCGACCGCCAGGATAAAGAAGTTACGCAGATTTGGATGGGGAGGGAATCGTCCACTCTTTTTGGCAAGGTGGTCGACTCGACTGGGCGACCTGTTGCGGGCGCGACTGTGTTCCCGTACATCCTCTTGGATCAGCCGGTGGCATCGCTACGTACAACCATCACCGACGCCAAAGGCGAGTTCGAACTTGAAGAGCTTGGCGTTGTCAAATGGCCAAGTGGCGAACAAGTGAAGGTCTATTTCAAAGTTCGTCATCCCGATTTCCCAGAGGTCATGGGCGAAGCTAAGTCGCTACCTGCAGAAGTGACCGTCACGCTTCCGCCAACATGCATTGTCCATGGAACGATTGTCGACGACGCATCAGGACGGTCAGGTGCTGGAGCAGTTATCACAGCCCGACGAACAGACCAATCGAGTCAATCCTACGCATCCTCGGATGCACAAGGACGCTTCCGGATCCCCGTCGTGGAGGGTCGCTACGACTTTATTGTAGATGCAAATGACCGCGTTTGTGTTGCTACCACAGGTCACGAATGCATATCAAATGAGAAGCTGGAGCTGCCCGAGCTTAAGCTGATCGAGGGAGGACTAATATCAGGCAATGTCGTGAACACGTCGACCGGCGAGATGGTTACCGTCTCTGATAGAGGCGATGCATTGATGCTTGGGCTGTTTGGTCCCTCGCAGCCAAAAAACTCAGTAATCTCCCCGCAGCGAATGGCAGCGGTCGACAAAAGTGGGCGTTTCACATTGCGTGCTGCACCAGGAGAGAATTACCCGTACTTTGTCAATACTCGAGGAGTACGCATGGCGTGGGATACTCTCTTGCAACCACCGGTCATTGTGCGCGAAGGCGAAACGACAAACTACAATATGTTGATTACTCCCGAAATCCCAGCCCAAGACAAACTCACCGCAGCCCGAAAGTTGGTAGAGACGCTTTCTAAGAATTCGTCCGAGCGAACGGCGCAGATCTTAATGGAGTTCCGCAAACTCAATCACACGGTTGATGAGTGCGAGACATGGTGCACACTGATGCGGGAACTCGTAGAGATTGGGAGCGACGCAGTCCCCCAGTTGTCTGCCGAACTGGATCAGACGAACGAGGGTGCAATGCTACGTCGATTGCCATTCGCGCTGCGCGCGATAGGTGATGCTCGAGCCGTGCCTGCACTCATTCGAGCCATCCCAAAAACATTGCGAGCAAGCAGCAGCGACTTCGGTTTGATGGTTAGCGACCCCCAACTGTTGCAGTTCATGCAAACGCACGACCTGGATGATAAAAATCGCAACAACCTGTTTGATCTTGGCCGACCAGTGCGCGAGCTATTCGGCACGTTGCATAAACTAACAGGCGAAAATTTCAGCGATAACGAGCTCTATTCAATGCACCTGAGCGTCGATCCACGTCGTCAGGTCCTACAGCGTAAAATCTTTAGTGATCAGGCCAAGCGATGGCAACATTGGTGGCTCGCCAACTGGAAGAGTTTCACCGACGATGCCTCTTTTCAAAAAGTCGGTTTGCAATCGGTCGAGGAAAAGATGCCACCTGCCGTCCAATCGCTAGGAGAACGGGCCCAACTTTCTGGCGTATGGAATGGGGCTGTTCTCTCACCTGCAATTCAAGAGGGGGAACACGCATGGCATTTCCTAGATCTCGATAGTGGCTATCGACCTGTTTGGCCAGACGAGATATCTAAGGATGAAACTTCGATGGAATCGAAACAACTGTCTAACTGGGCACAGAAATCGGGGGTCGATCTCATGTGTGTGACCCATAGGTCTCGGGATGGAAAGGAGACTTACGTTTTGAAAGCGATTGGGATGCAAGTCCGAGAGATCCATTCGCGGCAATTGCGAGACATTCACAAGCTGATCACTGTTGGAACGCTGCCCGAAGGGCGACCTGTCGGAGAATTGCTCATGCATTACGATGACGACTCTAAGCAATTTGTACCAGACGCAAATGCTGCATTCATCTTTGTCACACGCGAAGGGAACATGGGATTGATTGAAATCACCGAACGCATCACACGCACGGCCAACATGACGGGTCAAGCAGCAGGTGTCTCCAACGGCGGAATCGGATTTCACAAAGGTGTCCAGTTTAATCTTAAAGAGATCATTCCGTGACCGAAGTGTCCAAGTGAGCTATAACAACACGGCCGACAAAAGCAGCAGGCACGCTCCGCCGTGCAGTATGCTTGCGTATATTGGCTGGTTCGGGCGGACGGCACATGGAATGTGCCTGCTAGTTTGACTCTTGTCGGCTGTGTCCGTCTCAACCAATAATCTTCTGTACGACGTGCGCCTCCTCGACGCCTGTCAGACGCTGATCGAGTCCTTGGAATGGAAATGTCAGGCGCCGGTGATCGATTCCGAGTTGGTTTAGGATGGTTGCGTTCAGGTCATTGATGTGGACCGCGTCGTCCTCGAAACGAGTCGTTCGATGGCCGTCATTGTCGATAATATTGTAGCTGTATTCGTCCGTCCTGCCGTGCTCGATACCTCCTTTGATTCCTCCGCCGGCCAGCCAAGCAGTAAAGCATCGAGGATGATGATCTCGTCCGTAATCGGCGGCGTTCTGTTTGCCTTGGCAATAGACAGTGCGTCCAAACTCACCTGAGCAGACAACCAGAGTATCTTCGAGCATCCCTCGCATCTTAAGATCCTGAATCAAAGCAGCCCAGGGTTGATCGACATCTTTGCATTGGCCCCGCAGTTTTGCTGGAAGCGCGCTGTGGTGATCCCAGCCACGGTGGAACACTTGCACGAAGCGCACTCCTCTCTCGACCATTCGCCTGGCGAGCAAACAGTTCCGTGCAAACGAACCCGACTTTTCGACTTCCGGTCCATACAACTTCTTGACGGAGTCGGGTTCGTCGCGAAGATCGGTCAATTCCGGCACCGAGGCTTGCATGCGGAAAGCCATTTCCTGTTGCGCTATTGTGGTCTGAATCTCTGGATCTCCGATGTCAGCCGCGTGCTTGTGATTGAGTTGAGTCACCAATTCCAGCATTTTATCCCGGCTAGTACGGGTAACGCCGGCAGGGTTCGAGAGAAATAGCACTGGATCGCCAGCCGATTGGAAAGCCACTCCCTGATACTTCGATGGCAAGAACCCCGTTCCCCATAGCCGGCTATAAAGTGCTTGGACGTTCTGCTGGTCGCCGGACCAAAACGCAGAATTGAGCACAATGAAGTCCGGAAGATTGCTGTTGAGTGATCCTAGTCCGTAACTCAACCATGCGCCCAGACTCGGTTTGCCTTGGATTTGCGATCCAGTACATATCTGGGTCTTGCCTTCGTCGTGATTGATCGCCTCGGTGCGCATCGACTTTATGAAACACAAGTCATCTACCACAGTTGACAAGTGCGGCAGAAGCTCGCTTAGGTACCTGCCGCAACGACCGTGTTGAGAGAATTTGAAGATGGAGGGTTGAATCAGCTTGTCCTTGCCTTCGGTCATAGCTGTTACACGTTGGCCGTCTCGTACCTCATCGGGCAGAGGCTGTTTGTCCTTCACCTCCAAGCCCGGTTTGTAGTCATACAATTCGATTTGGCTTGGCGCGCCCCCCATGAAAAGAAAGATTACGCGTTTCGCACGCGGTTGGAAATGCGGCAGACCTGGAATAGTAGCTGCAGATCGTTTGGCGAGCAAAGATCCCAGCACGGCGGCACCCAACCCCATACCGGTGTGATTCAAGAAGCGACGCCGTGATTGCAACCATTGATATTGATCGAGAGGAATATTAGTCATGGTTTATTACTCGCGCGTCTTGGCTGTATCAAGATTGAATAGGGAATTGACCACCATTGTGAATGCAGCTAATTCGATACGCTGCGCATCGCTTTCAAGGGTAAGATCGGATGTCATCGCTTGCGCAGCACCCACGTCCTCACGATAGATCGAACGAAAACCCTCTAGTCCTTTTTGCAAATCCGCAAGTTCATCGGTATCCGGCAACTGCGACGTGATCGACTCGAATGCGATGCGGAGGCAATTTACGTCGTTCCGATCCGGCGAACCTATTAACTGCTGCGAAAGATGCCGAGCAGCTTCGAAATACTGACTCTCGTTCATCATCATCAAGGCTTGTACCGGCGTATTGGTCCGCTCTCGTCGAGACGTACAGTTTTCCCGGGTGGGCGCGTCGAAGATGGTCATCTGTGGAGGAGGCATGGCACGCTTCCAGAAGGTGTAAAAGCTCCGCCGGTAGATCTTGTCACCGATGTCTTGCTTGAAAGAGTAGGTCGATGACGAAACCATGGATACCGTCTTCCACAGGTCGGCTGGCTGAGGCGGCTTCACACTTTTCCCGTACATCGTATTATTGAGTCGTCCGCTGACGGCCAGGACTTGATCGCGAATTACCTCAGAATCCAATCGAATGCGAGATCCGCGGGCGAGCAACCGGTTTTCCGCATCGGCTACATACTCTGCGGATGAAACACGAGAAGATTGTTGGTAAGTTTGCGACAGGACGATTTTCCGGACGAGCGATTTAACATCCCAGTTCGAGTCGACAAACGTATTTACCAAGTCGTCCAACAATTCCGCATGACTGGGATATTCTCCCTGCGAGCCGAAATCTCCAGAAGTCTTCACAAGTCCCACGCCAAAAAACTGTTGCCAGAACCGATTCACCGTGACCCGCGCTGTCAATGGGTTCTGCTTGTCAGTCACCCATCGCGCCAGGTCGAGGCGAGTCTTCTGTTCACCGTTAGACTTTAGTGGCGGCAAAAACGCAGGCGTGTTCCTCGCTACTTCTTCGCCCGGCTGGTCGTATGCACCGCGTTTGAGAATGAAAGCAGTCCTCGCTACGGCTCTTTCTTTCATCACTAGAGCGATAGGAACGTTGCGTTCGAATTCGTCTCGCTGAGACTTTAGAAGACGCATTTTCTCTTCGTTTTTCTTCACCTGTTCCGCTAGCTCGGTTGACGCAGCGTCGCCGGTCCTGTCCGACCCGTCCTTGGCTGGAAGACCGTTGAGCGTTTGCTTCAAATGGTCAACCTCTTGCTTGACCGCCGAGAGTTGTGTCTCGAACTCATCTAGGTGGACTGACTGCTCCGGTGTCGCCAGCCGCAAAATTGGAGGTTGCTGCTCCCGCCCCGGCGTTTCAGGATCCCCATCGATGTTGTTAAAGAAAGCAAAGAGCTGGTAGAATTCTTTCTGTTTCACAGGATCGTATTTGTGGTCATGACAAACGGCACACTCCAACGTCATCCCCATGAATACCGTTCCAAAAGCGGAAACCTGGTCCACGACGTTGCGAGTGTAGCTTTCCTGAGGAGGATTAGTCCCCTTGTCCATCACCATATGCAGACGGTTGTAGCCTGAGGCGATCTGTTGGTCGACAGTCGAATTCTCCAGCAAGTCTCCTGCGAGCTGATTTGTTGCAAACTGGTCGAAGGGCATGTTCGCATTGAATGCCCGAATGACCCAGTCGCGATACTGCGACAGCTCGCGATAGTGATCGTGATGCATTCCGTTGGTGTCTGCAAATCGTACCAGATCCAACCAGTAACGAGCCATGTGTTCGCCATATTGCGGAGTTGCCAACAGGCGGTCTACCAATCTTTCAAATGCCTCCGGCGCAGCATCTTGTTCAAACTGTTGAATTTCCTGTCGTGTAGGTGGCAAACCTGTTAGATCGAGAGTGACGCGCCGAATCAGTGTCCTCTTGTCAGCCGGTGGTTGAGGCTCCATCCGCTTCTTTTCCAAAGAAGCCAGAACAAACTGGTCAATCCGGTTTCCGAGCCAGTTGCTATTATCGATCGAGGGCAATGCCTGAGGCCGGGGAAGTTCAAACGACCAAAACTTTTCGTACGTGGCCCCCTGCTGAATCCACCGTAGAACCAATTCTCTTTGCGCATCGGTCAGAGGCTTTTTCACCGAGTCAGGGGGCGGCATTTGCAGCGATGGATCGTTTGTTGTTAACCTTTTCCAAAGTTCACTAGACTCCGGAGCACCCGGCTTAATACCTTGCTGTCCTTCGCGCTCAAAAAACGGACTTAGATCTCCATCAGCAAGGTCAAGCCTCAATTCGGCCTGCCGCTTTGCATCATCTGGACCGTGACAAGCAAAGCAGCGGTCGGACAAAAGCGGTCGGATATCCCGGTTATAGGAAACGATATCCTCCGCAGCATTTACGCTGATCGAAGTCAAGATTGCTGACAATACGAGTACACTAGCTATGGAACGCATCACTTCCCCTGACACAAGACGGACCCCAACGAGGCACTCTTGACACAGCCGACATAAGTCAAAGTAGCAGGCACATTGCCATGTGCCGTCCGCCTAAAAACCCAGCCAATATACGCAAGCAGACGGCACGGCGAAGCGTGCCTGCTACTTTTGTCTGCTGTGTCCTCTTCGACTAAGCTGGTCGAAAACCACCTATTTGCACAATCATTCTAGTTGATGGGCCGGTCAATCGGTAGCCTTGTAGATTTTGGCGATCCGCCCTCGATCTTCGTACACGCGACGTCCGCAACCAATCTAGCAAAGAAACCGAATTCTCGAGCAGTACAAGCCTCCGGTGTTTAGAATTCCTACCGGCTTGAACGACGGTTTGTCCGAGTTTCATTGCTAAAACGGAGACGAATGCTATCAAGCAATACCCACGTACAAGAGCGTGTCCGAGGCGCGTATTTCAGACCGTTGGAATGTTGATTGCAAACCCTTCGCGGTATTTTCGGCGGAGCAATGAGTTGGCAAGAGCGTGATTGGGAATACTCATCTCCTCCGCTTTCCATTGCAGTTCATTTCCCGGAAACCTATTTGCTAATACGCCCAACAAGACGGCTTCGGTCAAAGGTCCCGCATAACCAAAGTTAGCCGTCGTTGGAGCGCCCCCCAAACAAGCATCAACAAATAGATGATAGTGATTGCCGTTGGGTTGTCTTTCTATCGTTGTATTTGCAAATTCGGTCTCTGGCAAAAGGATTGGCTGCGCAACGTGCGGGAGGAGGATGAATCCCTTTTCCCCCACAAACATGGATCCTTGGCCAGGTAACTGAACCTCTTTGCCCTCTTTGTTTTTCCTTTTCGGCCAGGACGAAGTATCAGGCATCATTCCGCCGTCGCTCCAAGTCAGAACGAAGCCGTCGGATGTGAACGGAGATGAGCTAAAGGTGTAGCGTGTCTGGTTTTTCATTCCATAGGACCGCTTGGGAGGCTCCGGACTGTTGGAAACAACTTTCGACGGGGCACCTAACTTAAGAGCGGAAAACACAGGATCCAAGATGTGAATGGCCATGTCTCCCATGGTTCCACACCCAAAGTCATACCAACGTCGCCATTCCGCAGGATGGTAATGCGATTCCGAAAAAGGGGTTTCGTTTGCGGTTCCAAGCCATAGATTCCAGTCCAAACTTGGAGGAACTTCGCTTGGAATGGGGTCTGCTCCATCGTAACCCCAGGTTTTAGAACTCCATGAATGCACTTCTTTAACCTTTCCAATGACGCCGCTTTGAACCAACGCAACCGCCGTTCGATAATCTGTATTGGAATGAACTTGCGTTCCCATTTGCGTCACCAGTTTCTTTTGCAGTGCAAGCAACCGCATTTGCCGAGACTCATAGACGTCATGGGTCAGGGGCTTTTGGCAATATACGTGCTTTCCCCGGCTCATGGCTGACATCGCTGCCGGCGCATGGGTATGGTCTGGCGTAGAGACTTGGACAGCATCCACTTCATCCTGCATCTGGTCGAGCATGATTCGGTAATCGGTGAATCGTTTCGCTCTAGGGTGTTTTTCACCTGCTGCTGCTAGCCTAATTGAATCCACATCGCAAATCGCAACGATATCGACTTGCTTGTGCGAACTCAAAGATCCCAAATCAGATGCCCCCATTCCGCCTACACCGATACTCGCAATGCGCAGTCGTCCTTCATTGGAATTCGTAGCGCTGTGTACTGATCGAGCCCAAAGAGGGACCGACAGTGTGAATGCCGACGAGCCAGCAAGAAACTCGCGGCGTTTGGATCGAACGGAATTGGAGTGGCAAATCATGAAACGTTCGTTTCTGCGGAAATGTAAAAAAGTTTGAACAAAATTTTGTTTTACAGTACTCAGCCTGCAGGGGTGATTTGCAATGTATGTTTTACCGGGACGAGAGAATTTTGGACGACAGAGTCGAGTTGCTGTTGGCTGGCCAAAAAGCTCTTTCGAAAGACGTTCATCGCTTTGGTGAGCTCGTCATCTACTGCAACTTCCTTTGGAAAAGAACGGAAATCGGTAATTATGGTTTTGATCATGTAGGTTTCGAAGTTCTGTTTGCTGGCAATTGCGTCCAAAAGTTTCTTGAAAGGGGCATCAAATGGTGATTCCGAGAATTCAGCGGCTAGGTTTATTCCTGCGGAGAGTTGCTCTCGCGTAAATACTTTTTGTGATCCGCCCCATTTCACGGTTGCAGATGGGGCATCCAGCCCCCGTACCTTCAACGTAAATTGATTCAAATCCGAATTGAACGAGGTAAAGGGCAGAATACTGCGGGTGCTGCTGGATGATTTCTCATCCCCTTGAAAACAAAAGGGCCACTGCGTGCTCTCGAGTTCAATTGTGTTCGAAGTGGCGTTGAGCACTTGATGGCCGCTTGTCGCGACGCTCTTTCCTTTCAGGTCGACATTGATCTCTCCAATTTTCCCGTCGAGACCTAGCCCCTTGAGGAACGCATATGCCATAAGTAACTGGCCATTGTTTCCTGGGTGAAAACCATCGCGGCCGCAAACGTCGTAGTCCTTACCAAGAGCTGCTTGAGCCTTTGTCATCGCATCGAACATCGACGTGTGAACGTCGGCAAACAGCAACCGTTTTTCTTGTGCCAAATTTCGGTCGATATCTCGTAGGTGAGTTAGGTTGTCGTTGTAGGCTATGTGTGCCGGCGCGTTGCCCATCATTTGACCTGGGCGAAAGAAGTTTGTATCGACGGCTCCAGGCGAACCAACCACTACGGACTTCACCCCCATTGCAACCATTTTGTCGAGAATCTTTCGCATATTGGTTTCGTATCGCTTACCAATCTCTTCGTTGTACGGTTGATAAGAGCCGTCATTCATTCCATAACAGAGGGTCGCAATCGTTGGACTAAAAACGCTTAAGTCATTTTCCATGCGTGCAGCGAATCCACCTGCCTGTTCTCCGCTCCAGCCAAATTGGAATACATGGATGTCCTTAACGCCGGAGCAAGCCAACAAGTAGGCTTCCATGAACTTGCTATAAAGCTTCTGCTCGGTGATAGAGTCGCCGATAATTGCGACCCGGGCGCCAGCAACCAGGGCATTCGATGGTCTTGTAGCATCTTGAGCGTTCAAACGCGTTGGGGCAAAAACGATCGTTAGGCTGATCGCAACGAGAGATAACTTGCAAAGCATTCGGATGATTCTCTGTGGTAGGAAGTGAGGCAGGATTTCAAGTCCACCTATTCTAATGACTTGGCCTCAAGCTGTGCGATAGGGGATGAATTTCCTTCCGCTCGAGCATACGCCAACACATACCGAAAATGGGACTAAATTTTGGGCGATTCTAATCCCCAGAGTGTATGCTTTGATCGGTTGCTTCGTAAAAGCCTTGCGAATGTCTAGTCTGGATGCCTGAAAACAAAAAACTCCGAATGATTTGCAAAAACATTCTGGACACAGCAGACAAAAGTAGAAGGCACGCTCCGCCGTGCCGTATGCTTGCGTATATTGGCTGGGTTTTCAGGCGGACGGCAAATGGAATGTGCCTGCTACTTTGACTTTTGTCGGCTGTGTCATTCTGAGTCGCACTCGCTCAATTGTTTGCTCAAATATACTTTTCCAACAAAGTGCACCAGCGCTTCCTGCTCCGTTTTTTCCTACCCGAGAGTCTGTTATGCATCTCAAAGAAATCACATTATTCCTTTGCTTCCTCTGTCTGCTTGGCGATCAATGTGCCGTCAGAGCACAGGAAAAGCACGACATTCGTCATTCGTATTTAGTAATGGGCGCAAAGACGGCCATCATCGACGAAGAAGGGGGAGCAATTTGGGAATACAAGGGTGGGTCCCGCGACGGATTTGTATTGCCAAGCGGCAACGTACTTTTGGCCTTCAGTGATCGAGTCGAGGAAGTCACTCGCGAAAAGCAGATTGTCTTTGTTTACGTGAAAAGCAATGACAATGCTGAAATTGGTACAACACAACGACTCTATAACGGTAACACTCTCGTGACTGAGTTAGGAGCGCGTCCACGACTGCTTGAGATCAATGCCAAGGGCGAAGTGATTGTTGACGTCAAGCTGGATCCAGAAACCGAGAACGCGCATATGCAAACACGCATGGCGCGACAGCTGCGAAGTGGCAATTATTTGGTGCCTCATTTGCTCGCGTTTGCAATCAAAGAATACACGCCGGAAGGGAAGGTCGTTCGCGTTTTCAAGACGGACTTAGAGGAAGTGGGTGGCCGAAAAATGGAGAATTGGCCGTTTACTGCGATTCGACTCGACAATGGTAATACTGTTGCGTCACTAACGCACGGAAACAAAGTGGTTGAATTCGACATTAACGGCGCTATCGTTTGGAAAGTGACCAACGAGGATGTCAATGGACTCTTTAAAGATCCTTGTGGATCGCAGCGGCTTGCAAACGGAAATACGGTGATCGGAAGCCACGCGGCGAACAAAGGGATTTCCATGGTTGAGGTTACGCTCGACAAGAAAATTGTTTGGTCAAGTGAGCATCCGTTAGCAGCTGGCGTCCACCACTTTCAAATTCTCACCACCAACGGAAAACCTGAACCAGGCATGCCAATGCGATAAACCCTTTCTCATTTGTACATTCGCGAAATATTTACGTCGCTGCCAAATCGCCATGGCCGTGCTTCGAAATGATTCCATCTATTTCACAGTGGCTATTTGTCCTGTTGTTTGATTCTAGATCCTTTTCGGTCAGGATCACTTGGACGGCTGGGCTTCTTCGCCAGCCGGTGATGCCAGCGGCGAAATTGGCCAAGCCGACAGCATTAACAAAAAAGTACTTTGAGTCGCATCTGTGTTCCTTAGAATTCGGGACCTAGCGGATGACTTGCTTCGCGTTCTAAGCCATGATGATCTGCTGATGTTCATTCGGCAATGCGGCATAGTCGCTGTCGCAGCAAAAGTTCTTGAAGCCCCCATTTTTGGCACCAAAAGTACCATGAACTGCAGCGGCGCTCATCGGTGTACTCGGCGTAGATGAAGTCGACCGGTGTGATTACAATGCTGCCTTCCTCAAGCCTCTCTCCCTTCTCTCGCACCCATCTGGATTCGAAAATGCCTTCATTTCTGCAAACAACATGGTGGTGGCCATTCGTTGTCCTGTTTGTCAGCGTCTGTTTCATTATCACCGCAATCAGCTTTTGGCGCATGCACGCATTTGTCGCACTGTTGTTGGCTTCTTTAGTCGCAGGCGCATTGACAGCCAAAGAGACTTGGAAAGTCGTTGGAAAGGATGGGAAAGAAGTTGTTTATCCGCACTTAGTCGGAGTCATCGAGCACGTTTCGAAGGGACTTGGAGATACCGCTCGCGATATTGCGGTATCGATTGCTTTGGCATCGATCATTGGTATGTGTTTGATGGAAAGCGGTGCTGCAGATAAAGTGGTTCGTCGTTTCTTGTTTGTTTTTGGGGAGAAACGGGCAGGTTGGGCTCTTCTCTGGTCAACCTACGTTCTCAGTATCCCTATTTTTTTTGACACAATGTTCATGTTGATGGTGCCTTTAGCAAAGGCATTGAGGATCAGAACGGGCAAGGACTACCTGCTGTACATTCTCTGTGTTTGCACAGGTGGAATGATCACACACGGATTGACCATCCCTCATCCAGGACCGCTCGCGATGGTGGACAATCTTCATATTGATACTGGCTTTTCACTGGCAGCTGGATTAATCGGTGGACTCATCCCTGCAGTTGTCGGTTACATTCTCTGCGTATTTTTGAACTCCAAGATGGAAATTCCATTGCGCGACGTCAACGCCATCGACGCAGAATCCGACAAGCCTGAATCTAGTTTGCCCTCATTCTTTTGGTCGATCTTGCCTGTTGTTTTGCCCATCGTGCTAATAGGGTTCTCTTCGCTCTTTAAAGTGATCAAGGATGGGGTTATTGCTCCGGATGGTCGGCAAATCGCTTGGTGCCAATCCGTTTATGAGATGCTGGGTCCTGCCGCTTTCGAAGAAGTGAAAGGTCTAGTCGATTTCTTTGGTCATAAGAACATCGCACTGCTCATCGGAGCTGGCATTTCACTCTGGGTAATGGCGAGACAATGCGGCTTTGGACTCGAGAAAATGGAACAGCTTGTGGGTCCTCCACTGGAAACAGCCGGCATGATTATTTTGATCACGAGCGCTGGTGGCGCCTTCGGTGGAATGCTTCGTGTCGCCGGCGTAGGAGATGCCGTAAAGGCAGCAGCACAAGGCCAGGCGATTAGTCTCGTCCTTCTTTCGTTTATTGTTGCAGCCGTGATTCGAATCGCGCAAGGGAGCGCCACTGTCGCCATGTTGACCACCTCGGCCATGGTTGCCCCAATGCTCAGCCCCGAATCGCTAGGTTGCAATCCCATTTATGTTTATCTTGCGATCGGATACGGTGCAATGACTTGTTCCTGGATGAACGACAGTGGATTTTGGGTTGTAAGTCGTCTGAGTGGGATGACGCAGCGTGAAACACTCAAAACATGGTCGGTACTTTCTATTGGCCTTGCGTTAAGCGGGCTGATCGTAACACTGATTGCGTCTGCGATATTTCCGATGATCTAAGCAATAGACATAGATGTACCTTTACAACGAAACGCTCCCAACGCCAGAGGATAATCTCGCCTTTGATGAAGCGTTGGTGGAAGCTGCGGATCGCCAAGATCTGAATGTGGGACTAGGAAATGAGGTTCTAAGGCTTTGGGAGTTGTCATCGCCTTGCGTAGTACTCGGACGTGCCAGTAAATGGCAGGACGAGGTACGCTGGACCGCTTGTCAGCGCGACGGGGTCCCAGTTCTACGAAGGGCCAGCGGTGGTGCCTCGATCGTGGCTGGCCCTGGTTGCCTCATGTATTCTGTTCTAATTTCATACCAGAATAGGCCTTCTTGGCGCGCTCTGGACGTTGCCCACAGAGAAGTGATGACGCGTACTCGAGACGCTGTTCAAGCAGCGACCGATTTGTTTCAAATGCAGCTGCCAATTGAGATCGATGGAACGTGCGATTTAACTACCGGTGATCGCAAATTCTCAGGTAATGCGCTTCGTTGCAAGCGAAATTGGATGCTTTACCATGGCACAATACTGTATTCCATGCATTTGGCTTCTATAAGTGACTACTTAAACGAACCAGCGCGACAGCCGCAATATCGAAAGAAACGAGGGCATGCGACTTTTGTTACCAATCTACTTCAAGAATCCAGTACCATTTCACCGACTGCGTTCAGATTCGAACTTGAACGAATGTTAGCCATCCAATGGTCAGCAGAATTTCCATGGAAAACATACCCGATGAGCAAGGAGGTAAAGGGAGAACAATTGAACTTGCTTCAGAAGCGATACACCAACTCGCAATGGCACCGCGATCGGTAAACAGTGCACGTTCTGTCTAAGAAGAAGCCCAGGCATCCTGCCTGCCAGTCAGGAAGTTGTTCACTAGTCAATAAAGCAAAACTCGTTGGTGCATAGTAGAGCCTTGATCAAGTCAGGCCAAGCGTATGATGCAAGATCACTTGTCCCATTGTTCTCAGAGCGGACGTACGCAATGCTCTGTGTCATTTCACTAGGTGTTGGTTCTCGCAATAGTACCGAGTGAAATAACGTGATTACGATAGACCGAAGTTGCTCGCTTGCATTCTCCGATTCGCTAACAGAAGATGCAACAACAGATTGCGACGTTTTCTTTGCTAATTCCGTTGCGTAATGATCCACCATTGGACTGTTCATGAAAAATAATCCCTGCTGAGGCACCGTGGTCGACAACCGGTTTGGTACATGTGAGTCGGGCGATGCAAAGTCAAATGATCGAAAAACTCCCGGCAAATTCTGCCTATCGATGTACGCGTAGAGCGTTCGCCGATTCGAAAAGGGTGGATCGATCAACTTGATGCTCGCGCCGCCAATGGCAGGATCTATTACTTGAGTCGCGACCAGTACCGAATCCCTTAACGATTCAAAATCAAGTCGTTTTCGATTGCCGCGCCACCAAAGCAAATTTTCCGGATCCTCAGCGAACGACTCCGGGTCATGATCGCTTGATCGCTGGTAGGTTGTTGACATGACGATGCGTTTGATCAATCTCTTGACGTCAAATCCGTCAGCGACGAAGTCGGCTGCAAGGCGATCAAGAAGTTCTCGTTGCTGCGGAGGTGGACAGCGCATACCAAAATCGCTAGGCGTATCAACCAATGGCGTCCCGAGGAACCAGCCCCAGATCCGATTGACAAAGACGCGAGGAGTAAGTGGATTGTTCCGATCGGCAATAGCCATCGCCATTTCGAGCCGTCCGCTGCCAGTTTCCATGGGACGTGCGACACTCGAAAGAAAACCGACGAATCGTTTTGGCACTTGGTCTCCCCGTTGGCCGGCTTGCCCTCGTTTGAAAATAACTGCAGGACGAATCTTCTCGCTATCGACCAGTCGGAGCGGTCCAGGTTCATCCTTAGGCTCCTTACTGCTGACTAGCGCTGCGTGCATGGAATAGTAGTCCGCCATTCCAACTGCGTCGAACTTGTGATCATGACAGCGAGCGCATGCAACGCTCAACCCCATGAAGCCGCGGGTAATGACGTCAATACGATCGTCGGCAATGTCGTTCTCGTCGTTTAGGAATCTTCGCCCTAGTGTAAGAAACCCCATCGCATCGAGATCCTTTTTTTCAGGGCCAGCGGCGAGGCGATCGGCAGCTATTTGTAAGCTTGCAAACTGATCAAACGGCAAATCATTGTTAAACGAGCGAATCAACCAGTCGCGAAAACGCCAAGCGTTGGCGTATTCTCGATCCTCTTGGAAGACATAGCCCTTGGTATCCGCGTATCGCGAAACATCCATCCAACGGCGGGCCATGCGCTCACCGAAATGCGGTGACTCTAGCAGTTGGGTTACCCACAATTCGTAGTTCTCTATCGGCTCTTTTTCCCAAGCCTGATACTGCTCCCATGTAGGTTGTAAGCCGATCAAATCATGGTAGAGTCGTCGAATTAGATTTCGTTTGGCAGCGGGGGGATTGGGGTAAACTTGCTTCTCCGTTTGCTGAATGCTTAGGAGTGTGTCGATCCTACTTTTCGAATCCAATAGGTCTGTTTCACGCACCAAAGCAAGCGGCTGAAAGGCCCAGTGAAGTTTTGCTGCCTGTTCCCGAACGCCCCAGGCGGAAACAACGGGTGCGGCCTCTGTTCGCGGATCTAAAGCCCCCTGTTCAATCCAAGCCCTGAAATCATCCGCCACCGATTGAGGCAGTTTACCTTTCGGAGGCATCTGAAGATCGGATACCTCGTAGGCAATCGCTTTGAGAAGAAGGCTGTCTGCTGGCTTGATTCGCGAAATGGAAGGTCCTCGCGAACCTCCCTGGGTTAGACCCTTAGCATCATCTAGCTTCAGATTGCCGCCGATATCGCTCGAGCTTGAAGAATGGCATTCATAACAATGTTCGACTAGGACCGGCCGAATTCTATTTTCAAAGAATGCAATTTTGACCGGGTCGGCCGAGTCGGCAAGAAGGGTATCGTTAGAACTGGCATTACCCTGTAGGACAAAAAGAGACGCGAGGAGCAATAACAAAATGTAAAGCCAGACTTGAAAGCGATTGGTGGGTTGCATTTACGAGACGCGAATTCACTGCGTCTCGGAGAGACGCAGCTAAAAAAATGCCAGTTTAGTAACAGAGCCTAGTATAACTCGAGTTCTTGCACTCGTTCGTTTTGCGGAAGGGAAAGAAAAAGCGGCTACCGATTTATGGTTCCCTACGAAACGGTATCGAGTTGACCGTCCAACGTCTTCGTCCCGCAACAAAAGTGCTTGCCACTAATCCAAACAACTCGCTACCATTGAGTGGGGTATTGTAGGACTTGCTTTGAAGCGCCGTTGCATCAACCTTCCACTGCTTTTCGTGAGCAACGATGACGAAGTCGGCGGGCTTGCCGATCGCCAATGTGCCGCCCGATTGGCCAAGAAGTTTAGCAGGATTTAGGCTCATTTTTCTGAACGCGTCAGGCCAGGTTAAAATTCCGGGGCGAATCAAGAACGTGACGACCTGAGCCAATGCTGTTTCCAACGCAATCATGCCGAAAGGGGCGGCATCGATCTCCATCATTTTCTTTTCAAGAGAGCATGGCCGGTGACCGCTGCTGATGATATCGATGGTTCCGTCCCGCAAGCCTTCGACGCAAGCGTCGATGTGGTCCTGGGACCGCAATGGTGGATTGACTTTGCAATTAGCGTCAAAGGATCGCATCTGTTCGTCGCACATATGCGTATTGGCCACGAAAATGCCCGATGTGAACTGGATGCCGCGCGCTTTTGCTCGTCGGCACAGTTCCACGCTGCCTGAGGTACTTATACTCGTCAAGTGTAAACGGCCCCCAGTTGCTTCAATCAGACGAAGGTCACGCGAAGTCGCGAGGTCTTCTGCCTCGGCAGGGATCGGCGACAGACCCAACTTGAGTTGTTCAAGCCCTTCGTGCATGACCCCACCACGCGACAACGAACCAATTTCGGGATGATCAAACACAACACGATCGAACATCCCGCAATACTCAAGTGCCCTCCGGAGCAGAGCTGTGTTTTCGATAGCGCGCGGCCCATCGCTCAAAGCTACCGCTCCAGCTTCCACCAGGGAGCCAATCTCCGCTAGCGATTCTCCGTTTTGGCCTTTGCTGACACAACCTAGCGCATAAACCCGACAGTTATCGGCACGAGCCCCTTTTTGTCTAATGAACTCCACGCTGGCGGCCGTATCGATAGGAGGATCTGTATTCGACGACAACGCGATGGCGGTGTACCCGCCCGCCAATGCAGCAGTAGTTCCCGTGACGATGGTCTCGTCCTCCTCGCGGCCTGGCTCACCGAATTCGGTCGATAAATCAACTAATCCAGGACCAACGATACAGCCCGAAGCGTCAACGCGTTGCAGATGATCTGGCAAGTCACCATCGGTTGTGTCGATCCCCGCGAAGCAACCGTTCAACACAAACAATCGAGCTATCCGATCCAATCCACTCATCGGATCAACAAGCCTTGCGTTTTCAATTAGCCAGGAAGAATCTGGATGCATAACGAAATCATACGTTGGAAGTGGGAAGTGCTGGATACTGTGCATTAACGCCTAGCAGAAGCCAAAGGGTTGCCATCCTGATCGCGATACCATTGGTCACTTGTTCCAGAATGACCGAATGGGGTCCGTCCGCAACCTCAGGCGTCAATTCTACGCCCCGATTGATTGGCCCCGGCGCCATGATCAAGATTTCGGGTTTGCTCCGCCGGATGCGTTCTTGGTTCATTGCATAGAGAAGCGTGTATTCATGCACAGACGGAAATGGGCGAATGGCTTGCCGTTCGAACTGAATTCTCAATAAATTCAGCACGTCGCAACGAGGAAGGATTTTGTCCAGGCTATAGGAGACCTCGACACCAAGCTTCTCCCAGTTTTTGGATACCAACGTCGCTGGTCCGCATACTATCACTTTTGCGCCCAGCTTTAGGAGACCCCATATATTGGATCTGGCAGTTCTTGAATGCGCGATATCTCCAACCAAAGCGACCGTCAAACCCGCTAACGATCCTCGATGCTGTCGGATAGTAAGCATATCGAGAAGGCCTTGTGTGGGATGTTCATGCGGCCCATCGCCGGCATTGATTACGCTGCATGCAAGATGATTGGATAGCATGTGCGGTGTGCCGGGGGAACTGTGTCGTACAACTACCGCATCGACCAACATCGCTTCGATCGTTTTCGCGGTATCGATAAACGTTTCTCCCTTAGCAACACTGGAACCACTCGAAGAGAACTCCACCGTGTCCGCACCAAGCCGCTTCGCTGCTAGCGAGAAACTATTCTTGGTGCGCGTGCTGTTTTCAAAAAAGAGATTCGCAATCGTTCGACCTTTAAGTAGGTCCAGTTTGCTCCGTCCATTCAGCGTTGCTGCGTGTAAGAATTCGGCATAGTCAAGAATAAGGGTAATTTCGCTTGCCGTAAGATGCTCTAGTCCCAATAAGTGCTTGTGGCCCCAGGAATCTGGAATCCTAGGAGCATTGCTCAAAGCATTTTGTGTCGTGACGGCTAAGGCGGACTGTTGCGACATGAACTTTCTCACAGAGCTTCCATTTGGCGGTTGCGCTGATTCTAAAGTTCATTGGACATATAGGGAAGTCAATAATTCAATTCTGAGCTCCACACGTGCCAGCGAAACCATAGCGATCTGGTTTCCATCGTCGGTGCGCACTGGTCCACTGTCCAACTCAGAAATTGAGGTTGATGGTTTTCCTAGTAGCGAAAGTCGTCAAGACTTTCGGCGGGTGTTGCACTTGCGAATTACACTTTCCGAAACTCTTGACGAGTTTCGCTACTCCAGAGTTTCGCTTCGCCAAAGCCTAATTGTGCTGAAGCACTCGCTATCGACTCGAGATTTCCAGGTCGTCGGTTTCGGTGCTGACTTCTTCCTTCGTCTCTCCCGTGATTGCATCGCACGCGGCGCGGATATCGGAAATCGATTTCCGGACAGTCATGGTGAGGGAATTGAGGTCCGCAATCTTCTCGCTGTTGAGATCCTTTTGAAATTGTTCCACTTTGGCTATCAACGCAAGAACATGACCTTTTTCCTTTGCATTGGTTGAAATCAATGAAAGCAACGCTTTTTCCTCAGTCGAATTCGCAGGTGTAACTGCTGAGGGCTGGGCAGTTGACGTCGTCCGACGCACGCCACCGCTTCCGTCGTTCATAGCGCCATTAAGGGCGAGATGGATTCTTTCAAATCTTTGGTGTGCTATTCGTCTCGCGTTTCTCACCTCTTTTGGCTGGAGTTCGAAAGGGTTTTTCTTTTTAATTGTTGCACCGGCTCCGCCCATTCCCATTTCACCGTATCCACCTTCCGAACTGCCCCCTTTACCGCTTCCGCCGCCGCCCCCTTTTCCGCTCCCTCCAGCACCAGCACCGTAGCCATCCCCGCCCATCTGACCAGGACCACCCATTTCGCTTCCATATCCACCCATTTCTCCACCCATTCCGCCAGCACCGTATACGCCCCCTGCTGACGGTCCTGAGCTGGTGATTCGCTTTCGCCAATCCTTAATCGATTGTCGCGTGAATTTGGCAATTGCCTTTTCAAGCGTCACCGCATCTTCAGGGGTCAAACCAACTGTCTTGATCGAGCCAAGACTAATTAACGCACTCTCGACCAACCACTCTGATTCCTGAGCATCGATTATTTTTACCAGTGCGGGACTCAAGGCGGCTGTGGCTAGTTTTGCTGCCCCTTTCTCAGGATCAAACTTGGCAATTTCCGTCAAACATTCGAGCACTTGTTCGGTCAAATAATTTTGTGACTCTGGCGTTCGAGACAATGAAGCAGGCGCCGTCAAATGCACTTGTAAGATTTGAACAAACTTCGTCCGATTTTCGTCAGAGACCACGTTTGTTTTAGGATCTGCGTTCGCCTTCAATTGACGAATCAATGCGCTCAATCCAATACTCGCTAGCCCATCGTTCTCTTTTTGCTCAAGCAGGTCCTTGACGCTACCGAGAACCTTGGGTTCAGGTTTCCCAACGCCATTGTTATTAACGGACTCATTCAACCTAACTAAGAGGAGAGCGGCATTGAGCCGAGATTGGGGCGAGTAAACCCTGCCATCCGATCCTTTAAATACAATTTCCC
Source organism: Pirellula sp. (assembly GCA_031374515.1). Lineage (GTDB taxonomy): Bacteria > Planctomycetota > Planctomycetia > Pirellulales > Pirellulaceae > JBKCUI01. Next base: position 75,278 of record JANMGH010000088.1, read on the forward strand.
TCATCTGTGGGATGAACTTCAAATTGAATTTCGCAGCAAGCTCTTTGTTCTTTTCAAGGGTCTCAATGTCCTCAACGATCTCCTTGCGAGCTCTGTTTATCGCTTCAGGGGAGCCGGACGCTAGCAACGGAATCAAGTAGTCGTTGTAAAACAAGTCCAATGGGGCCAAGTCGAATTTATCGGTCTTACCATTCCTCGCCTTGTTTTTTTCACTCGTCTTTTCCTGTATGTCTTTATCCGACTTGAGCCGAACTTCCTTTTGCTTAAACGCCGGTTGGGCCGGCGCTTCCTGCGCCACTACACAGGCGTCGAAAACGCTGCAGCTTGCAGTTAATGAAAGTGCACCCAAAAGAGACGATTGAACAATCAGTTGCGACAGTGTTCTTCGGCGCATGAGGCCACCTCGTTGGTAGTGAAAAGAGGAGCAAGTGTGCAAGAAAAGGGTATGTGGGAACCTCCACACCCTTCTAAGGTACGGTACTCGACTACCTTATGTCAACTTTTCCATCCTGGATTCGGACAAGATCATTGCATATTTCACAACAAAACGACCCGAATGTTCCGAAACACCCTCCTATGACACAGCCGACAAAAGTAGCAGGCACGCTCCGCCGTGCCATATGCTTGCGTATATTGGCTGGGTTTTCAGGCGGACGGCATATGGAATGTGCCTGCTACTTTGACTTTTGTCGGCTGTGTCTCCTATGCACCCAGGAAATTTCCGTCTTCATCGTATCGTACGATGGCAAAATAAAAGAAGTTTACCACCATCATGGGTATGACGGCCCAAAAGACCGGTCCGACAAACGTAATGAGCAAGCCAGCAATCAGGAGATAGATGGACCAAAGCCACCACGTCTGCTTAAGGAATGCCTTATATCGTCTCATGATGAATCACTTCGATGGGTAGTCGCATGGGCAATGTCTTGCGGCGCTTGAAAACAGCACGTTCTCCGCACGCAATTCGAATCCATAGCGCAGCCGATTGCAAGTCAATCTGCTCCAAACGAAATCCGATCTAAGGTGCTGATGTCTGTCGTAGGTAGTTTCGAAAAATCTAAGTTGCCCACAATCCACTCGGCAAGCTTATGGCCATACCACTGACGGTAGCCGAGATAACTCGTTGTCAGTCGCGGATTGACTTCGATAAAGACTAAATCGTTTTCATTGCAATGAAAGTTTGGGATGATGAAGTCTATTCCGATCCAACCCAATGCTCCCCAAGGAAGCGCATCGCGAACTTGCTCCATTAAGCTCATTAGTTGTTTCGAAGAGACTGATTGGATTGGGCCACATCCGCCACGATAAGTTACCTGCGATCCGAACTTATTCTGGGTGTCGTCAATCGAAATATTCTGCTCCACTGCGCCAATAAGTCGCCAGTCGTCGCCAGCGATGATGGCCATACTTGCTGCACGGCCGAATTGCCACTGTTGAACGATCCAGTCACTATCCATCCAATTCACTCGCGCTCGCGATTGAAGGGAATGGGTCAAAATGCTCCTGTCTTCGAAGTACAACATCTCGGAACAGCCCGCTCCATCTCGACGCTTCAATGTTAGAGGCGATGCTTCAAGCCAACCACCCCGTTCGGTAGACTGTAGGTACTCGCATAGCGATTGAGTAACCGGTTGCCGAACCTTAGCCGCGTGCATCAGCTGGGCGGTCGCCAACTTGTCACTCGTCGCTTGCAAGAACTGCTCTGAAGAAGCGATCACATTTGCGCCCTTAACGCGGAGGGCTGAAACGATGTGCTCCAGCTGCTGATGAAGTTCGGGCGCAATGACAATTGTTCGATCGCAAGATAGGGCAATTGCGATCCAGCTTTCTATCCAACCTGCCCCGACCAAGTGAACGTGCAAATTCGTGGAGACACACAGTCGTTTCTTTTTGGCTTCCAAAGTAGCGGCGGATGCATCAAGACAAATGTGCACTTCATGTTCACACAAAACTAAATCGTTCACAAGCGCAGACAACATTTGAAGTCCCTCTTCGAGAAGTGGCTCAAATAGATTGTCATTCGCATTTGTCTTCGCACGGGGCAGTTGTTCACCAAGTCCACCACCGCACAAGAACTCGAGAACTGCAACTCTCACTCGTCGCGTCGAAGATTCAAATTTGACTTGGCAAATGTCTTCGCATACCAAATCCGCCATTGAACTTGGTCAAATTGAAAGTTCGCACCGTTGGCAAGTTCGACTAGTGTCGCAAGCGCGGTTGGATGTTTGACCGGAATGACCGATGTTCGAGTCGTTCCTGTCCCCATCGAAACGTTGCCATTGCTATTGATAGATTGCGTGCCCGGATCCTTCTGCGTTACCGTTGTCGTAGAAACGAGCGAATCAATCAGGGTCGGGATCGCCCGCTTGTCCGCGAATCCTTGCAAGTTGCTGGCAGCTCGATCGAATTCGCTCATGTTTACGGACACTTTTTTGTCGCCGTGCAGTGCGCGATCCAAGATACCTAGGTAGAATTGAAAAGCATTTTCGCGACTCTCCGCGGTACGGTTCAAAAGCTCCATCGCTACATTGCTAAGCTCTGCATTGCTTGACTGCATGGACAAGCGAAGGAAAACCCCATTTGCCGTGTTACCTGGCATCTTGGCTAGAATTGGTAACAAAAAATCGCCATTACGCAAATCTTCGAACAACAGTTTCTCAAGTCGCGGAATCGCAAGTGGATCATTCAGGTTTCGAAAAAATTCCATAGCAATTGGCCCCTTCGGAGCTTTTTCCTTGAGATTTTTCCATTCCCGGTCAATCTGCTTATTCATTTCCGCAATCGCTATTTTTCTTCTTTCTTCTGATTTCGAAATCGCCTGGGACTGTGGTGTATCCCATCCCTTTCCTGCCTTGACCAATCCCTTTCTTTTATTAATCAATTCCCTTGGGAGCCATTCTCCCGATTTAGGATCCTGGAAATGGCCACCCAATGCATTCCAGTTCTCCTCGCTTGGATCGAGCTCAACGACTCGTTCGCGGTGAGCCCTCGCAAGATCTGTGTAGTCTCGATTGAGCTCCAAGCTGACCGCTCGGTGAAGCGCGACTGTATCTTCCTTGCCCGCCATGGATTGGTAGATTTTTTGGACCTCAGCCGGAATGGTTATTTTTTGCTTAATCCGGCCGCTTGAAATTTCCAAAACGACACCATCGTAAGTTTGGATTTTGAAAACGTTGCTGCTCGGGTCATTGAGTAGCGTACCAGAGATCGTGCCACCGCTCCTCAGCTCGAAAACGTCCGCTTGCAAAGTGGACACACTAAAGGCTAGACAAGCTGTCAAAAAAACAAATGACTTTGTAAAAAGCATCACGAACAAGTGCTTCATCATGTTTTTTTCCAAGTTTGCGGAACCGAAACGTCACAATTTCCAGGCACTGACCTCAAGCGACATGCTCCGATCTGACACGTCCGAGAGCGCCCTTGAGCTTATATCACTACGCTGATCCAAGCTCAAATTGAACGAATTCCTATCTATGATAACGACTAACAACTTGCATTTGCCAGTTATTTTTTGATTTTCATCGCTGCTTGAATGATTGGAAGGAATGACTCTGCCTTTAGCGAAGCCCCTCCCACCAATGCGCCGTCAATATTCGGTTGGCTCAGAAGCTCGTTCGCGTTATCGGCTTTGACACTTCCTCCATATTGAATAACCACAGAATTTGCGACAGAAGATTCGAACAGGCTTTGCAATAGATGCCGAATGTCGGCATGAACCTCCTCGGCTTGAGCTGGCGTCGCAGTCTTTCCGGTCCCAATTGCCCAGACCGGTTCATATGCAAGTACTGTTTTTGCCATTTGTTCGCCCGTCAAGCCAGCTAAAGAATGAGCGCACTGACCGCGTACTACAGACTGGGTTTCACCCGCTTCACGCTGTGCTAGCGTTTCGCCTATACAAACAATGGGTGTCAGGCCGTTCTTTAGGGCTGCTTTCAGCTTGTTGTTCACGTCCAAATCGGTCTCTCCGAAAATAGCGCGTCGTTCACTATGCCCGAGAATTACATAGGTGCAACCCAAATCTTTGAGCATGCCGCAGCTCACTTCACCCGTAAATGCCCCATCGGCCGCGTGATAAACGTTTTGGGCGCCCAAATGGAGTCGACTGCCCCGCAGCGCCGCTCCGACGTCATGCAGGTAAACACTTGGTGGGCAGACTGCAACATCCACGTTTAACAAATCGTGCAATTGATCCATCAATTGGTGAACCAAAGCGACGGAAGTATTTCGCAACAGATTCATCTTCCAATTGCCAGCAATAAAGAACTTTCTCACGACTTGGGACTTTCTTGGTAACGAGAAATAAGTGAATAAGTCCAAAGGATGTTCGAATTGCAGGAATTGTCAACGGCCGCTCAGCTTTGACCTGGATTCATGCCCAACCCATTTGCTAATGTCCGGAGGAATCCGCCGAGGAATGTACCGAACCGCATGGAATCCCATTCCGCGTGTTCAAACAAGGCGGACGTCAAGGCTCAACCCGCGAAACGAGGCAATTTGACGATGCGAAAAATAGCTGTACTCAATCAAAAAGGTGGTGTTGGAAAGACTACCACAGCAGTCAATCTAGCCGCAGGTCTTGCTCAGTGCGGACAGAAGGTGTGCGTGTTAGACTTGGATCCGCAAGCTCATGCTTCACTGCATCTTGGCCTGACTCTCAACGACAACGAAACCAGCATCTACGATTTGCTCTGCGGAGATGCTCTGTTGGAACATGTGCGACGTTGGGTGCTTCCAAATCTCGCGATTGTGCCGGCAAGTCTTGACCTTGCAGCTGCCGAAATGGAGCTCGCCGGCGAGGTCGGCCGTGAAGTCATCTTGAAGGATAAGATCGAGATGGATGACTCGGATTTTGATTTCATGATCCTAGATTGTCCTCCGTCCCTTGGGGTTCTTACCCTCAACGCACTTACTGCAGTCGACGAAGTTTTTTTGCCGCTTCAGCCACACTTCTTAGCGTTGCATGGGTTGAGTAAACTGCTTAAAACAATTGAGCTTGTCGCTAAGCGATTGAATCCCGACCTAAAGCTCGAGGGAATCGTCCTTTGCATGTATGAATCGGGGACTCGCTTGGCAGCTGAAGTCAGTCGCGACGTCGAAGAATTCCTGCAGGTGAGTTCTGCACAGAGCCCCGTTTGGGCTCAAGCAAAGTTTTTCCAAACCAAAATTCGACGCAATATCCGATTGGCCGAGGCCCCAAGTTTTGGACAATCCATCTTCGCTTACGCCCCTAATAGCCACGGGGCCGAAGACTATATGTCTTTGGCATATGAAGTACTTGCAAAAGAAGCTAACGCAAAGCCAAACGTCGAAGCCCATTCGGTTGCATCGTAAACTCAGTACGGAACATTCCATGATTTCCAGGCAGCAAATTCAAATCCGGTTAAACGCCAATAATGGTTGCCGGTCAATAGAAATAAATCGCCTTCGAGGAATTGCAGTGGCTGCGTTAATCGCATCCTCTGTAACATTGGCTGGTTGCCAGCAAATGGGTTTCCGCTCTCGTAGCGATGAACTCAAGCAGATGATCGCAGAGCAAGATGACTGGGGGTTGCCGCAGTCGCCGCCAAGCAGAGTACCGCGTCCAATCCCTATCGACTTGTCGTCAAAAAAGAAAAACGATGCAAACAAGCGAACAGCCTTAGATGGGGGCAAAAGCACTGAGCGAAGATCAACGCATCTAAATGAAAGCCTAGTAGAGGAGTCTCCGAATTCGATCGATGAGATCGACACTAGCGACCGGAATGAGGCCTCCATAGTAGACACACCCTATCAAGAGCTAGACATTGAGGGTGCGATGGCAACCTTGCCAACCGCCTATCGGGACATCTTAAGAAAAACACTGGATGCCGCAGAGCGACAATCCAAAATAGGCGAGTCGGATGTCCGCACTTTGGCGACCAATGGCCAATCCAGAACCGATAAACAAAAAGCGATCGATCTTTCGTCGAAGGATCTCCAAGTGATAACCCGGGAACCCAACCACGAAAAAGCCTCGGGTAAAGTTACGCGCAAAATGTCCGACTCGAACGGCGACGACCAATTCGCAACTCCGTTGAAATCGATTCCAAAGTCGGTTACAGAAACTTCGGTCATTAACGCCATCGCAGTTTCTCCACCCACAATCGCGGGCTCGGATCCAACGGGTTCGCATTTACAAAGGGCTTCAAGCGTCGTTCCGATATCGGGCAACACACCCTCCGCAGCTAGCCTTGCAGCTTCGTCGTTGCCACAATTTACGGGAAGTGCTCCTTCGACGGAAAGCCCAAGCTCGTGGCGACAATCACTCCATCAGACGATTGATCAACTCGAGAAGCAGGTCAAGGAGATTCCGCCTACGGATGAAAATCTGCGAATCAGTCAAGAAGTGACATTGCGTATGCTTTATCTTTGCCAACGTCGGCTGAACGACGCAACTCGCGAGATCGACGTTCTATCCGATCAAGAACAGGACTACTTTAGGCATCAAATGCATGCCCTCTACGAGGCAAGCAATCCGGACGCAATGCCAGTACGGTCTCGTCATTGGTCACTGGTCATGAACAGTCAACGCGAAGCTACCAATTTACTCGCTTCCATTAGCAATCTCGAAGTGAAATCGGCAGCATTTTGCAAAGAGGTAGAAGGGTATGGGGTTGTCACCAAATTCCCAAAATACCAATTCAAGCCGGACGAAGAACTACTTCTCTATTGTGAAATCGAGAATGTTGCCGCAACCAAAGTGAAAGAAGGTTTTGAATCGCAACTTCAGGGAAGCTACGAGATTATCGATTCGCAAGGTCGTAAAGTGGCCGATCAATTGCTTCCCGTCGAAGCCGAGATTTGTCAAAACCACCGACGAGACTATTTCATCGTGTACAAAATCTTCATGCCTCAGCAGATAGCTCCGGGCAACTACCAGCTTCGCCTCACGGTTGAAGACACCAAAGCCCGCAAGTTCGGCCAGAGCCAATTGGATTTCCAAATCAAAAAGTAAGTTTCCATTCGACTCGCATGCCTGAATGCCACGCACAATAGCGTGGCGTGTGGCAAGCCCAAAGCGAAGCGAGTGCGGAAAGGCAATCACTAAACAACTCGGCCGAACGAGATAGTCATCTCTCGCAACTGATCTGAAACGGCTCTGGTAAGCGATCCGGTCTCGCATCGCCAAGTCCAGTTTCCAGAAGCGATTCCAGGCGTATTCATCCTAGCTTGGGATGGCAATCCAAGTAGGTCTTGAACTGGGGCGATTGCAATGCAGGCAACCGAACTCCAGATTGCTCGCATCATTCCGATATGAATCTGGCAAGGATCGCAGTTCAGATACTGCAGTGCAAACGCTTTTTCTATATCAATATCTTTTTGGGATCGAGTACTTCCCTCGCCGGCATGGCTGTTAAACCAACCTACCGTCGTGTCGTTGTCATGGGTGCCTGTGTACGCAATGCAGTGCACGGGATAGTTGTGCGGCAAATCGAGCGATGTGCTTTTGCCTTCGCCAAAGCCGAATTGAATGATCTTCATTCCAGGGAAGGCGAATCGATCGCGAAGGCTTCTTACTTCCTCGGTGATGAAACCTAAGTCCTCTGCGATCACAGGCAACGTTCCACCTATGGACCTTTGTAACGAATGGAAGAAATCGTCTCTCGGGCCAGGCTTCCAAATGCCAACGGTTGCATCCGGTAACTGCGCTGGGATTTCCCAATAGGCCTCAAAACCACGAAAGTGGTCAATTCGGACCATGTCGCAAAGTTGCAACATACGTTTGAAGCGACGACTCCACCATTCGTAGCCTGTGCGTTGATGTTCTGACCAGCGGTAGAGAGGATTACCCCAGCGTTGGCCCAATAATGCAAAGTAATCCGGCGGAACTCCTGCAACAACTGTAGGGTTTCCTTCGCTATCCAACTCAAACAAATGCTGTTGTGACCAAACGTCCGAACTGTCCATGGCCACAAAAATCGGAATGTCGCCGATGATCCCTACACCGTTCTCATGGCAATACAACTTCAGTTCTTGCCATTGACGTTCGAAACAGAATTGAATGAATGCTTCAAAGTCGCATGCGACTCGAAGCTTATCGGCCCAGGCAAGTAGTGTGTTGGGTTCCCGACGCTTTAGCGGATTCTCCCAGTCGCCCCAAGCGCGATCTTGGTGGTGGTTCTTGCAAGCGATAAAGAGACAGTGTTCCTCCAACCAATCCTGATTCCGAAACCGAAACGTCTCAAACTCGGCATTCAGTTCTGAGCGTGAGTTCTGAAAGCGTCGAAATGCCATCCTTAGCAACTCCATGCGATAGCTCGACGACAATTCGAAATTCGAAACAACTGATTTCGCTTCGGTCCCAGTTAGGCTCGATCGCGCTGATTCATGCCAGTCGTCGAGTCTTAGAAGCCCATCTCGAGCCAGGAGTGCAGGGCTGACCAACAAAGGGTTGCCCGCGAAGGAAGACGGGGATTGGTACGGTGAAAAGCCATATCCAGTTGGACCGGTTGGAAGTATCTGCCACCAACGTTGCCCCGAACTTCTCAAAAACCGCACGAACTCGTAGGCAGACGGTCCTAAATCTCCGGAACCAATATCGCCCGAACTCCACGGCCCATCCGTCCCCGGTAATGCATCCGACGCAAGGCCAAGTGGCCTGGCAGGGAGCGAAGTTAAATGGAGCAACAGACCACTTGCGCGTGCAAACAATGAGGACATAGCCAACTCAGTCAAGTTATTCAGTTCGGATGTCAGTAAGAAATCTTTGGTAATCTCGTTGGCATGCTGTCGCTCATAGTCGTTTTCATCTGCCGGACGGGAATCGCTCAGAAATCGCAATTTCCCGGCGACCGCGGATAAGGAATCACGTCGCGAATGTTCGCCATACCAGTCGTGTATTGAACCATTCGTTCTAGTCCTAATCCAAAGCCTGCATGCGGTACAGAGCCGAATCGCCTAAGGTCCAAGTACCACCAGTAATCGTCGGTCTTCAGGCCCGATGCGACCATTCGTTCTGTTAGAACGTCCAGCCGTTCTTCCCGCTGACTGCCACCGATGATTTCACCGACCCCTGGGACTAATACATCCATGGCTGCAACCGTTTTTCCATCGTCATTGAGACGCATATAAAACGATTTGATCTCTTTGGGATAATTGTAGAGGATCACCGGTCCTTGCACCTGTTTTTCGGTGATGAATCGTTCATGTTCTGCTTGAAGATCGACGCCCCATTGGACCGGATATTCGAACTGCTCGCCGCTCTTCACCAAAATGTCCACCGCCTCGGTATAGGACATATGTGTGAAAGGTTTGTCCAGTACCAACTGCAATGAGGCAAGCACGCCGGGTTGCACTCGCTTCTCGAAGAAGTCCATATCTTCAGGGCAGTGCGCTAGTACATCTCGAATCATGTGCTTGAGATAACGCTCCGCGAGAATCATGTTATCTTTGAGTTCAAAGAAGGCCATCTCAGGCTCGATCATCCAGAACTCGGAAAGATGCCTAGATGTATTGGAGTTCTCAGCGCGAAACGTGGGCCCAAAAGTATAGATCTTGCCCAAAGCGGTTGCGTAGGTCTCGCCCTCGAGTTGGCCGCTAACTGTCAAGTACGTTGGCTTTCCAAAAAAATCTTGGCTCATGTCCACTTTACCATCCACTATCGGCAACTTGTCCAAGGGCAAAGTCGTCACGCGAAACATCTGACCAGCGCCTTCGCAATCGCTGTCGGTAATGATCGGTGTATGGATGTAGAGGAAGCCATCGTTTTGAAAGAACTCGTGTGTGGCAAAACTCAATCGATTGCGAACTCTTGCGACCGCGCCAAACGTGTTGGTGCGAGGACGAAGGTGAGCCCATTCACGAAGCTTCTCAAAAGAGTGCTGTTTCTTTTGAAGCGGATAGTCCGTCGCGCTCGCGACACCTGTAATACGAACCATGTGTGCAAACATCTCGGTCGTTTGCCCTTGACCAGCGCTCGCTTTAATCTCACCAGAAATGACTACACTGCTCCCAACGGACAGCGAAGTGATCTCCGTCAAATAATTAGTAAGGCTTCCATCCGCGATGATCTGCAAATTGCCAAAACAGCTACCATCGTTTACTTCTATGAAACTGAAGCCACCTTTACTATCTCGCCTAGTTCGTACCCAACCGCGAATTTCGACGTTTTTCCCAATCGATTCCGTTTGGCGAGCGAGTTTGATGGAAATCCAATTTGTTGTCATGATGCCTAGCTCCTAATGTTTGGATAAGCCGCTAACTCGAGCTGCGGTAGGGAATCGATTCTAGTTGTTGGGCCGAAGGCGTCAGCCTCGCTACGAAATTTTTGCATTCTGTGCGCGGCGAGTGCCCGCGGCTCACTCTGGTGGTATCTCTACTTGTGGTTCGCCTTTTTGGCTTCTGCTTCTCTGGCTACTGCTTCTCTGGCTTTTCTTGCAGCGATAAAGGATTGTACGCAAAGCCCTACATAAACAAAACACAGAACCACCATCGCCCAAATCATGCCAGCAGCTAGTGGCAAAACCTCCTTACCTTGAAACAGTAGCTTAGCCAATTGACTTATCCCTTGAACCAATGCCAACAGTCCACCCAACAAGGCCAACGTTACAGCGGCGTGCATTACGTGCATGCGCGATGCCTTACTCTTTGCCGCAACCAACCCGAGAACAATCAGCGGTACCCCAACTGCAGAAGGAATGAGCCAAGTCCCAAGTTCGAACTTTTGTTTAAGCAATAGAACGATTGCGGACAAACCGCAAAGCAGCAAACCGAACACAATCGTCACTTTCGGCATTTGTGGATTACCTTTTCAATGGGAATTTAGCCTCGCGTGGTCGTAATCCACGCTGGATTGTTGACTCGCGTTTTAAGGGGACGTAAAGTGGAGATATCGTTTGGAACAGTTCGAAAGCGAAGTCGTCTCTTCTCTCCGGTTCTTTCTAGGTGCAGTCATGGCAGATTACGGATTCCTTGCACCAACCGGTGGCGGTGAAGATATTCCCCTAAAAAAGGACCGCATACTCATAGGTCGGAGAGACAACTGCGACATCGTTCTGCGATTCTCCAATGTTTCTGGTCAGCATTGCCGCATGACACTCGAACAAGGATATTGGTTTATCAAGGATCTGGATAGCCGAAATGGGACCAAGGTGAACGGCTACCGCGTGACCCGCAAGAGGCTTGACCCCGGTGTAATCATCACAATCGCCAAACACCAATACGAGATACGGTACAACCCCGAGGACTTGGGTGCGATGGGACCTCCACCCGCAGATGATGATCAAATCGACATGTCCCTCAGATCGTCGTTGATGGAACGCGCCGGATTGGACCGACGAGCGGAAAAAGACCGGGGAGCCAATGCCAGAGAAGACATCCAAGACGACATCTAGTCATCTCTTGGGTTGCTGTTTTCGGCAAACCGAGACGGCTATCGCTGTAACGCGTCTTGATTTGCTTTGACGATCGCAACGTGCGGGGAGTTTGCCTCGCTGACTGCGACCCCAAGCCAACCGTCGTTCAAAATGAGTTGAGATACCGCCAGTCCTTTGGCCCTTGGGTCTTTCAGCAGTTCCTCGGAAACCATCGGAATCGAAGATCTATTTGAAAACACTTTTGCGAAAATCGCTCTCAATGGCACCCTGTCCCGAGTGCCTAGTTTAGGACCGTCGACGCTGATCACTCCATCGCGAGTCAGTTCGGCCTGCAGGCCATCCACAGTCGGAAGATAGGAAGCCCTAATGATAAAATTCTTGAGGTGGATCCGGCCTGGTTGCTCGAGTGAGGCAATTCGTAACGTAAGTGTCATGCGGCCATCTTCGAATTCAACTGTGATCGGTCGCGAGTCCGCAAATCGAGCGGTCACGTCTGTGGGCGCGTCGTCGGTCAATGGTCGCCGCGGTTGCTGCATCAGGTCGGAGATCTTGTCGGACAATTCCTGCATCGTCCAGTTCCGGTCTCCTTCAACCACTTGGCTGACCATATTGTTGAAAGCGGAATGGTGTACTTGTAAGGAAAGCTGACTATCCGATGGCGCTATTGGCCTCGATGTGTATGCAGACAATTGGTCCGAACTTGCCAGTCTATAGCGGACGACCAACCTCGTGTCCGTTGTTTCCATGTCCACCACCATCGGCTGTAAATTGAGCGATTGAAGTGGCCCAAGCAATCGACTCTTGAATTGAAGATTCGCCGTGGAAACCTTCTCTTGAAGCTGTTTGTCGAACTCCTCATCTGTTTGTTTAGCAATCGTCTTTTGCATGATCCGTTTTGCTAATGGTCGCGCTTGGAGAAACTCGTTGTGTGCGAATTGCCTCACCATATCGCCAAGAATTGGCAGTTTGTCCCAATCGGTTGAAAAGTTGCGGAGCGAATCCCTCGACTCGACCGAAGCGGGTCGGCCGTTGATAGTCATCCCCTGAGACGTGATAGTCACTTCCCGAACCGTGTTTACATTGGCGATCGACGAATTGTAGAATGTTGCCCCATGTCGGCTCGATTGCGTTCGACTACTGATATCTCCATCCAGATTCAAAGCAATTTTGAGTGCGGATGGATCCTTGATGCAATCAACACGCAACTTGGTTTGGATTTCGCTAGCGCCCCGAGTGTCAGCCCCCAAAATGTTCTGCTTGACAGGTTTCTGAATTGTCGACTGAGGCGGAAGCATTCGATTGATGAAGGATTCTGAAACGGCGATTCGCAGATTCGCATTGCGATAGTGAACGCCAATCGCTTGCGATACGCTTGCTTGTTCTGGATGTTCGGAAAATCGAAGCGACTGCATGGCATCTGCAAGCGATTTACTGCAACGATGAATCGAATCGGATTCAAGCGTTTCGATGTCTTCAATCAACTTGCGGTAGTCAACAGGTGCAATGGAAAGTGGATGAACTTGATCTGCCAATTTGTGTACTTCGGTCGACGACAAGATGGCGCGTTGCTCGGCAGTTACGTTTGTTCCAGTAACTCTACCCAGAAATTGACGAACTAAATCCACTTGGTTTTGTGAGCCGTTAATTTCTCCGGAAGCAAGTTGATTGAGTGAATCCAACAAGAGGTACTGATTCCAGTTGCTCGCGTCCCCTGTTTGTTGAATGGCTCTCTTGACTTCTGCCAAACATCCTTTCAGTCTCCCAGCGTCAATCTCATGCTTACGAGCGGAAACAAAATGGGTTCGGCCCTTTGCAACGCATGCACTGACTGCTTTCCATACAACAACTCGACGCTCAATGGAGTAGGACAGCCTGGCGATATCGCTGGAAAGGACTTTTTCGGTTTCTAGTGTATTGCCCGCAAGTATGCCCCCTTCGTCAGCCAGCTGATGCAGTTGATCGAGGATCGCAACAGTACGATCGTCAGATAGCCTTAGTGCGGTCAAGTTGTCGTACTGAACAGATACTCTCTGAACCCAATCTTCTGTCGGCGATTGCGATTTGGAGATAGAAAGTGATTTTACCTTCGCTATTTCATTCAATATTCGCGTAGAAGTCGGCCAAGTGTTGTTGGCTGGCGACGGTGATTGTGTCTGGGAGATCGGGTAGGAACTTCGGTCGAACTGCTCGCCACCTTCGATAAGTTGGTTGGTCGAAACTGGGATGGCCGCCGTTTGCGGAGAATTCGCGGCAAACTCGGCTAAGATCGATGGAGTACGTTGATTTCGGCTGGGATCGAGGAAGGGATCCACGGCTGTCGCGGATGAAATGGGAGCAGCAAGTCGCGCTCCCGCTGGCGGATCCAACATGGCAATTGAACTGCTTGGAGCAATTCGATAATTGAGCCATGTTGAGGACTCGATGGGCCCGCTCATCGATTCAATTTCCAATGGGAGCGATTCCGTCGCAATTTTCGGAAAAAAAGTTGGCTTGGTAGAGACGACTAAATGCGAAGTGCGCGGTGCATGATCGAATCCAGGCTGCTTGACTCGCGAAAAACTCTCCGTCGCGAAGAAAATGAAAAGCAGGCAAATGGCGACCAATATCGCGTAAACCCAACCTCGAAAGCCGCGTTCGGACTCAGTAGCCATCCCTTGCACCTTTTCACAACGCATGTCGCGCCAGATGAGACTTCGAAAACCATTCGTAAACAAAGTGCCGCCGCCTCGCGCACCCCTTCGTGAAGCATATTCTTCGGCCATTTCAGTCGTCGAGATGGATACGTGTATCCCTCGTTTTATGATTTCTTTACCCGGACCTGTGTTCTTCGCGATGCCTGGGTAAATTGTATGGCCCGCATCACGATGGGGCGTAGCATGCAAGAAGGCTCGTGGTTATGATAGCGTTCCTCTCGCGATTCACCTTTTCTCGCTTTCGAATTCCAATTCCTGGAAACTTCACCCAGCCGAAAACCATGGTCCTACGCTTCGCAATTATCGCATTCGCGTTCGTTTCTATGCTCTCAAGGACGGTCGTTCAACCCGCAATGGCTATAGACCCACACCCGATGAAATTGGATGATCTGTTCCGCCTAGCTCGAGTTGCCGACCCACAGTTGAATCCGAAGAGCGGCGAAATTGTTTACCAAGTTACGAAAATCACCGACGCATCGAAGAACTCAAAAAACACTCAGCTCTGGCTGACAACTATCAACAAGACTGCACGGCAGATTACCCATTCCGGGAAAGCGGATTCCCATCCGAGATGGTCACCAGATGGATCCAAAATACTCTTTGAGTCGAATCGGTCGGGAGTTTCTCACCTTTATGTTTTGGATATGGCCGCCGGTGGAGAACCCACAAAACTCACCAGTATCGCAACCGGGGCAAACGGCGGAATATGGTCGCCTGACGGTACCAAAATCGCTTTCTACTCGGCAGTCAACGCGAAATGGAGCAACTTGCCGTTTGCAGAATCCGATACAAAAAACAAAGAAGAAGTAGAGGCGGCTGCAGCAAATCCAGTCAAGGCAAAAACATTTACGCGGCTCTTTTATCGACACTGGGATTCCTACGTCGAAGACAAACGCAATCATCTCTTCGTGATCAATCTCGATGGGAGTGAGTGCAGGGATGTTACCCCTGGAGATCGCGATGCGTACCCGACCAGCACCACGTTTAGCGTCGGTGATGATTTTACGTTTTCTCCCGATAGCAAGTCTCTGCTATTTACTGCGGTTCCCAAAATGGGTGAGTCCTGGACGACCAACTATGATATTTGCCGCGTTGGAATTGAAAACAAGAGCGCTGATTGGACAAGCCTAACGGCGTCAAATCCTGCTGCCGATAGCTGTCCGAAATTCAGTCCGGATGGCAAGCATGTTGCCTATAGAACTCAAAGCAAGCCAGGCTATGAGGCGGATAAATGGAATTTGCTGCTCCAACCATGCAATGTTGACGGCACGTTTTCCGGCAAATCTACTATCCTTACAAGCGATATCGATCTTTCGGTTAGCGACTTTTTCTGGACAAACGCAAAAGAGTTAATCTTTACCACAGACGAACTTGCTTCGAGCGCTCTATACAGTGTTTCTGCAACCGCCAAACCGTCCTTGATCAAACTCGGATTGCCAGACAATCGTATCGGACAAATAACGGGCGTGTCCGTCCAGCATGATCAAGTCGTACTGGCGAGAGCAACGATGAACGAACCTTCAGAAATCTATTTGACATCGACCAAAGCCTTTACCCAAGTCGATCCACTCACTCAGCACAATCGGTCCATTTTGGACGAGCTCGTACGCACGAAGCCGGAGAGTGTTCAAGTAGAGGTGGAGGGAAAAGTCAAAATGCAAATGTGGATTCTAAAGCCACCTGGTTTTGATCCTACGAAGAAATGGCCGGTCGTTTACCTAATTCATGGTGGTCCTCAGGGAGCTTGGGAAGACGGATGGAGTTTCCGATGGAACCCACAGTTGTGGGCGGCTCAAGGGTATATCGTAGCGATGCCAAACCCTCGGGGTTCGACCAGTTTCGGTCAGCAGTTTTGCGACGAGATTAGCGGAGACTGGGGTGGAAAGTGCTATCGGGATTTGATCGCCGGGCTCAAAGTTGTAAAGTCACTCGGTTACGTTGACGACAAGCGGATCGCTTCAGCCGGCGCAAGCTTTGGAGGGTACATGCAGGATTGGTTTGCCGTGAACGAAATCGCAAAGGATTTCAAGTGCTTGATCAGCCATTGCAGTGTTTATAACTTTGAAAGCATGTGGGGTACAACCGACGAGCTTTGGTTCGACGAGTACGAACACGGTGGATTGCCCTGGGAAATACCGGGCAAGTACCGAGAATTCAGCCCACACACGCTCGCGGGGAATCTCGGTAAATACAAGACGCCGATGCTGGTCATTCATAACGATTTGGACTTCCGTTGCCCGATAGGACAGGGACACGAGTTGTTTCAGGGATTGCAGCGACAGGGAGTTCCGAGCAAGTTCATCAACTTCCCTGATGAAGGACACTGGGTTAACAAACCGGCAAATAGTATTCACTGGCACAAAGAGATTTTCGCTTGGCTAGCAACTCACTGCAGAAGTGGTGGAGAATAGTCCATGAATGACGGAGACCATCGCGGAGTTGCACTGCATACGAAGATCCTGATTGCGCTTGTGATGGGAGCGTTGATTGGTTCGGTCGTCAATTTGATGGTCGGTGGCACGGAAACGCCGTGGCTCGAAGCATTGATTACTTACGTTTTCAATCCGATCGGCCAGGTTTTCCTGGCAATGCTTTTCATGACCGTAATCCCTTTGGTATTTTCATCGCTCTCTTTAGGCGTTGCACAACTTGGAATGGAAAAAGATCTAGGTCGGATTGGTGCAAAGACCATGGCTTTCTTTTTGATCACCATGACCTTGGCTGTCCTCATTGGTTTGGCTCTAGTCAATACCGTTAAGCCGGGAGAAGCCCTTTCGGATGACGTCAGGATTTCGTTGATGGAGAGGTTTGGCGGTGAAGCGACGAAAAAGACAGGTACGCCTACAACCTTTGGAATTCAAACCTTTATCAACATCGTGCCTCGCAATCCATTGAAAGCGTTTGTTGAAATGGACATGTTGGCCGTGATTTGTTTTTCGCTGATCATTGGGATAGCCATCAATAAGCTATCCGCCGAAAAAGCGACAATAATGAAGACATTTCTGGAGAGTTTAAACGATCTCATGATCGTCGTGATTGGTTGGGCGATGAAGCTTGCACCATTCGGTGTCTTTGCCTTGATCTTTTCTATCACCGCGCGGTTCGGCTACGGACTGTTGCAGACGTTGGGATGGTACGTCGTGGTTGTGATCCTTGGACTGTTCATTCAAATGTTTATTGTGATGCCGATCTTATTGGTTACGCTCGCGAGATATAGTCCATGGAAATTCTTCACAAAAGTTCGGCCCGTGATGATCACAGCCTTTTCCACCAGCTCGAGTAATGCAACTTTACCCACCTCGATAAAAATCTCAGAGGAAGAACTTGGGATTCCACCGTCGATAGCAGGATTCGTCCTACCCCTGGGAGCGACCATGAACATGAACGGCACGGCGCTTTTCGAAGGGGTGACAGTCGTCTTTTTGGCACAGGTCTTCGGAATAGACCTCTCATTCGGCTCACAAGCGATCGTAATCATACTTTCGGTGCTGACCGCAGTGGGAGCTGCCGGAGTTCCTGGTGGCTCTCTTCCGTTACTTGCACTCGTACTCAATACGGTTCATGTTCCGAGCGAAGGCATTGCTTTGATTCTCGGAGTCGACCGAATTCTGGACATGTGTAGAACCACCTTGAACACAACTGCAGACGTCGTCGCAGCGTTGTATATCGCCCGTTCCGAGGGTGTCCTAAAAGAGTAACGAGGGCGACTAAATCCCTTTGGTCTGCGGCTATTTCGCAAGCCCGAAGGGCTGACATACCCCTTGCCGGGGCCGCAAGGCCCCGGTTTCTGTGCCATCTGTACTCAAAGGCCCGAAGGGTCGACACACCAATGCGATTGCTCGCACAGCTTACGATCCAATCGATGGCTTTGAATTGCTTTCTCTGTAGACAACAGATAGTTTTATTCAGTCTTGACGGTTTTTCAGAAAATTCATTTCAACGAGGTGAACGTGGGTACTCACCAGCAGCTTCTTTATCATATCGTTTTCAGCACTAAGAACCGTCAGAGGTTGCTCACTGACGGCTTCCGCGAAGGGGTATTCAGCTATTTGGCTGGAACAGCCAAAGAACTAGGAGGCTTTGCGATCAAAGTTGGGGGCTTCTACGATCATGTGCATCTACTTGCTCGCATTCCCGCAAAACTATGCGTCTCTGATTTTGTTGGGCAGTTGAAAGCAAATGCGAGCAAGCATGTCAACGAGACGAGCGGATTGATTCGCAAATTTGGTTGGCAAGATGGATATGGTGCATTTACTGTTAGCGTCTCTTCGAAGGACCGCGTTTACAACTACATCGAAAAGCAAATGGAGCATCACCTAAAGCAGTCGTTCGAGAAAGAGTACTTGTCTTTGCTCAACAAGCATGAAATTGAGTTTGATCCGCTGTATGTGTTCGATTGATGTGTCAGCCCTCCGGGCTTTTTAGTATGGGTTTGAATCTGTACCGGTGGTTTACACCACCGGCAAAAGATATGTCAGCCCTGCGGGCTTGGAGCAATTAGCTGGAAGCCTCGCCGAGCAACATAAAATCCATTCGGTCTGAGCCACTGCGCAAGCCCGAAGGGCTGACATACCCCTTGCCGGGGCCGCAAGGCCCCGGTCGCTGTGCCATCTGTACTCAAAGGCCCGAAGGGTCGACACACCAATGCGATGCGCTGGTTCAATTGATGTGTCAGCCCTCCGGGCTTTTTAGTATGGGTTTGAATCTGTACCGGTGGTTTACACCACCGGCAAAAGATGTGTCAGCCCTGCGGGCTTGGAGCAATGAGCTGGAAGCCTCGCCGAGCAACATCAAATCCATTCGGCCTGAGGCCACTGCGCAAGCCCGAAGGGCTGACATACCCCTTGCCGGGGTCGCAAGGCCCCGGTCGCCGTGCGTGAAGCCATGGGAGGCGATTTTGCGCCGCTATTCCGTTCAAAAGTAGTCGATGGTCTAGTCCACCAAGTCTGTCGAATTCATCGCTTGCGAAATGCTTACAACCAAACAACAATAGTATCGCCAAGCCGGAGATTACAACGATTGCGGTCCATGTTCGCTTGAATTCAGAAGTCCTCCATGTCAAAAAAACCAAGTAAAGTCTTGAACGGCCACAAGCGGACCCGCGAGGATCATACGTCCGAAACCGCGTCGGATTACGCCGAAGCGGTCGAACGGATCTCACAGCAAAATGGTGAGTGCCGACTGCGAGATCTGGCCGAAATGTTTCAGATCAGCAATGCATCGGCCCACCGAGCTATTGGCAGGCTCAAACGCCTCGGTCTCATGGAATCAGTGCCCTACGGACCGATTCATCTGACGCGCAAAGGTCGGATCCTTGCCAATCAAAGCCAAGGATTGCACCAGCTTGTGGTCGACTTTTTACTAGCAATTGGCGTACCGCGTGAAATTGCGGAAATCGACGCCGAGGGTATCGAGCACCATATCAGCGAAAAGACCGAAAAAGCCTTTCGCGCTTTCCTGGACAGCCGCTGAACACGGTCCGCCTGTACGGCCCCTTCTGCACCAAGGTACTTCGAACACACCACTTGACACTCAAGTTAGCGCCCGCTAAACTTGTTAGCGCATGCTAAAGCGAAGTTAGCGCTAGGTAAACCACGGAAAGAATAAGCTGGTATTGAAAATGAAATTGCGTTCCTTATACCGAGGTTTTACGCTTGTCGAACTGTTGGTCGTAATTGCCATCATCGGCGTCCTAACCTCGTTGCTCTTGCCCGCAGTTCAGGCCGCACGCGAAGCAGCACGACGAATGAGTTGCCAAAATAACCTTAAGCAGCTTGGGCTTGGAATTGCAAACTACGAGTCTGCTGTGAGGTTGATTCCGCCAGCATATATTACCAATACGCGAATGGACGGCAATTTCTACGGAGTTGAATGTGCCGATCAGTACCGAAATTCGTCACCGGGCTGGGCTTGGGGGACTTTTCTCTTACCTTACATCGAGCAAGGGCCCCTCTATGCCAGCCTTACTCTGAACGAGCCTTGCTGGTCACCACGCAATGCGGTGGCGGCAAGAACCAAGTTGTCGGTCTACTTATGTCCATCCGCGTCCGGTGGAAGCGACGGGTTTTTGGTCGAAAGGGCTACCGACCATCGACATGGGACGCCCATATTGTTGAGCGACGGCAATCCCGTACGTTTTTCTCATAGTCATTACGTTACGAATGCAGGAATTCATCAACCATGGGGCCGCGAAACACCTTATTGTTATGACTATGAACAAGGGGAGCCAATCGCAGCCAATGGCGGTAAGCAGGCGTTCCTCGATGGACCTTTTTTTCCAAATTCACGAATGCCGCTTCGGCGGATTTCGGATGGATTAACAAATACCATTTTTTTGGGCGAGCACAGTTCTGTTCTGAGCAACAAAACATGGTTCGGAGTTGTTCCAACAGCCGTCACTCCTCCGCGATTGGATTTACGCAGATGGCAATCGGAAAACAATGGAGCTGGATGTTTGGTCGGTGTTCATAGCGGACCGGACACACACGATCATCCCGAGGTGATCATTCATGCGCCGAACAATCCATTCGGACACACCGACGAGATGTGGGGCGAACACGGGCCAGGGTGTTCGATTGCGATGGGAGACGGTTCGGTGCGCTTTGCGTCTGCATTCATCGATCCCAACGTCTGGGTCGCGCTCTCTACACGAAACGGTGGGGAGGTGATGCATGATAACGAATAGGGATGCAGGAGGCATTCCGGCATGGAAGTATTGCGGTCTTGCCATCTTAGCTGGTTTGGCCCTGGTTTGGGTCTGGATCGCTTGGACAAGTGTCCCGAAATTCAATGCAAACGACAACGCGCTCAAGACGATCGATGCATTGTTTACCGCGATCAACTCCCATGATGAAAAGCGGATTGCCACCTGCAAAATCACGCTCGAGAAACATACGAGTAATGGGGATCTCAGCCAACAAGCGATGGCCGAACTAGCAAAGTGTTGCGAACAAGCTACTTCCGGTGAATGGGAGGTTGCCGCTCGCAGACTGTACCGAATTATCGAACGACAATGACGCACTCTAAGAGAAACCAATGGACTTAATACAGAATCTTCCAATTCCGGATCGAGTGCAATTGGCAAAAGTCTTCTTTAATGCAAGGGTCACGGATACTGGATCTCCATTCGTCCGTTTTTATACGAGCGCACTCTCATAAGCTTGGCAGTTCCTCGAGCGTCTCTGAGGGAATGGGTCAAGGTCAACCGCCGCGTAAATCGCGATAGTTCCCAATCTTGGATGGGCAGTACCACCAAATGCCAATCGTTGGGCATTCGCAATCCGATTGTCGAATCGGTTCCTCAGTTCGGCAGTTGCAGCAAAGTTACCAACGGAAATGGTATGTCAAGGTAAGTTACGTTAAATCGAATTTTGGTGTGGCAGGCGATCTTGACGTCGGCATCCGGCGTGTTGGCGCCGGTGAATCCGACAACCATCACAAGATGTTCGTAATTGGCCTCGCTTTCCTTGCTGGCGTAGGCCAGGATATCGCCCGGCTTAAGAGAACGGATGATCTCGCTCGCCGCTCCGTTTCGCGGAATGAACTTCTTACCGACGACGACTGCAAACTTTCGGTTGATGAGCTCAGCAACCAAGTTGGGGACGGTGTCGTGACCATATACTCCGAAATGCGCATAAGGCTGACTAATTGGCAACCCCCCGCCTTCAAACTGAATGTTCGCGCCACCGATGTTGACCGTTCCTTTCGTCTGGCCGATAACGCACGACATAAAGTGCGTGCAATCTTCTTCTCCTGTCACGAAATTGCCGAAGTCAGCATACAACATGGCTGGCTTAATCGTGACGCCATTGATTTGCTTTGGGTAGCCCGATCTCGTCGCGAGTTTACCGTCGGATGCCACGCGATTCCAATACGTGGCAATGTAAGTTAGAGCCTTGAACCGGCTGTACGGACCCCGTGCTGTAGACGCCGCGTTTTTCAATTGGGCTAGCACTACTTGGATCACGCCCAATGTAGCACTGCCGACAATTCCGTCGACGGACAGGCTGTTGATCGACTGAAATTGGCGTACGCGTGAAGTAGTGACGCGACCATAGATACCGTCAACAGCCAAAGGCGTGATCGTAGAGTCTCTGGGCGTCAATTGCGACGCGAAAATCCTGTTGAGCGAGTCTTGCAGTTCTCGCACCTGCGGGCCCGTGGATCCTAAGCTAAGCATGTGAACCTCCGGTAAGTCCTGAATTCTGCCTGGCGGATGGTTTGAGTTTCGGTACTAACCCATGATTGTTCTCTGTAACCATCTCGCAGATGGATAGCTCTTCGTTCGCGTCCAAAGAGTCGAATGCGCCCCCTCGATCCGCAGGGATACCATTGAGTAGTTTTTTTACCTCTTTTATGTCTTCTGGATTATTGACACCGCCAACGCCGACGGAAGCGCTAATGCTTCCATTCTGAAACGCGGGCCGTGGCGCCTCCTGACGGTCTTGCAGACGAGTACGAAGGGTTTCGGGCAGATCTGGTACCATTTTAAACCTCCAACGGATGGGCTACGGCTACAGCCCTAAAACAGTTCCATTGGGAATAGCCGTTCCCTGTAAATTACGATGTTGATCCACGTTGGAGCCAGCGTAAACGCGTGCGAGGCTAGATAGCAACGGAGGGCCCACCGGGGACCAATTCAATCCTTGATCGAACCAAACATTAGAATGGGTGGTGTTGATCCAGTCTTTTGTCTGAGCGTGAAGAGACAAAGGACGACACGTCAACACAATGAGGAAAACACCGGCGGCTAGACGTTTGAGTAGCATGATTAGTCCGTGGAAATTAGGAATATGGGTTCTCAGCGAAAGATCGTCCGAGAACTCTGGGCCGCAAACGTAACTGAGTACCGATTCAAGTCAGCTTCCTCGAACCATAACTGCGCGTGGATCGCCAATGCGTCGGGCTTTGTTGGATTTTTCTCTCGAAAACAAAGCAGTGGATCGGTAATGGACCGCCGCAACAAAAAATGCGAAATGTTGCGACCAACTGTGACGCACGGTCCCAGTGAGCGCAGTTACAATGAGGGGATGTACCAATCACCCAAGGATCATCATGCATCTCAGGTCGAATGGGAGGGACCGATTGAGTCCTTGCCAATAATGTTCGAGCAGTTTCGTTCGCGATTGCGCACGCTTGTCGAGATGCGAATAGATCGGCGAATTCGCGCGCGTGTAGATGCTTCGGATGTGTTGCAGGAAGCATTTGCAGATGCGGTACGGCGTTATCCGGTATACGAACAAGAAAGGAAAATGTCCCCCTATATTTGGCTGAGGTTTTTGACTTTGCAGCAGTTGGTGATTGCGCATCGACGTCACCTCGGTGTACAGGCGAGAACTGCGACCTTGGAACAACGTCTCAACATTTTCGAAGATGCAGCCTTGGAGTCTGACAGCATTGCAATATGCTTGGCTGGTGGGGAGAGCACGCCGAGCGCAAAAGTATCGAGGTTAGAAGAGATTGAGCGTATGACGGCGGCCCTAGATGAAATGGAATCGCTTGACCGTGAAGTTCTAGCGCTGCGACACTTTGAACAGTTGGAGCATTCAGAGATCGGCGAGTTACTAAATATGACACCTGCCGCAGTATCGTCTAGGTACCGGCGGGCACTAAAGAAAATCGGACTCGCACTTAATCACCAAAATGGCGACGCCTGACATCAACAACCCCGAATTGATCGACGCAATTCTCGATGAAGCGCTTCGTTGCATTCGCAGCGGTGAGGTTTTCGAGATCGATGTTTATTGTGAGCGATACCCCGAACTTGCTCTGGATTTGCGTGTCATGCTTCCGGCATTGTCGATGCTGGAAAAACCGATTCGGGAGTCCGTTTCGGCGCTCAATGAAAGTCTTCGTCCGCCGGTCCCTGAGAGGATCGGACGCTATCGCATCGTTCGGATTTTAGGAAAAGGAGGATTTGGCATTGTCTATCTAGCGTACGATGAGCAACTCAAGCGCGAGGTCGCCATCAAGGTACCGCATGACAAGTTGATTTCCAAAACGAGCGATGCTGAAGTATATCTGGCCGAAGCTAACACCGTCGCCAATCTTGACCATCCTGCAATCGTTCCGGTCTATGATGTCGGAAGCACACAAGATTTTCCATGTTTCATTGTATCGAAGTACATCCACGGAACAGACCTTGCCACGAAGATCAAGCAGCACAGGTTCCCTTATCGAGACGCCGCTCAGTTGGTAGAAACAGTAGCAGAAGCTCTGCACTACGCACACAAACAAGGCTTGGTCCACCGAGACGTAAAGCCCGGCAACATTTTGATCGGCGACGACGGCAGACCGCATGTTGTTGATTTTGGTCTCGCGCTTCGTGAAGAAAACATCGGAAAGGGACCGACCTGCGCGGGAACACCTGCATACATGAGCCCCGAGCAAGCGCGTGGCGAAGGGCATCGTGTCGACGGGCGATCCGATATTTTCAGTCTCGGCGTAGTACTCTATGAGTTGCTTGCTGGTCGTCAGCCATTTCGAGGCATTACGGTATCCGAGATGCTGGAACAGGTAACTAGTTACGAAGCTCGCCCGTTGCGACAATACGATGAGAGGTTGCCTAAGGAACTGGAACGCATTTGTCACAAGGCGATTGCAAAGCGGGCAAGCGATCGCTATGCATCATCCCACGACATGGCGGAGGAACTCCGACATTTTCTCCACGTACAAACCGAGAACCTTGGCGATACGCCCCCGGTCCATACTCGTCTTGCTCCGTTAGACACAACTGCCCTCAACGCTGCTGCAACATTCGTCGGTTTGAAATCCATACCAGCCGCCTCGATTGGGTTTCAGTCTGATGACAACAGTAAAGTTAAGGTTGTTCCGAAGGGACTTCGGTCGTTTGACATGCACGATGCAGATTTCTTTTTGGAGTTGTTGCCTGGCCCTAGAGATCGTGTTGGTTTGCCTGACAGTTTGAGGTTCTGGAAGTCGCGAATAGAAGAAACCGATTCAGACAACACGTTTCCCGTTGGGTTAATCTACGGTCCATCGGGTTGTGGCAAGTCGTCTTTGGTCAAGGCAGGCCTGCTTCCAAGAATAATTCCGGATGTATTAAAAGTTTATATCGAAGCCACAACTGAAGAAACCGAAACGCGACTCTTGCATTCGCTTCGAAAACGCTGTCCCAACCTCGACGATAGATTGACACTCAAGGAGTCATTGGCTTCCCTGCGGCGCGGCCATGGTATCCCGCTCGGCAAAACGAAAGTGCTGATTGTATTAGACCAATTCGAGCAATGGTTGCACGCTAGAAATGGCGAGGAAAACAGTGAACTCGTTCAAGCCCTGCGGCAGTGTGACGGTGGACGTGTGCAGTGCATCGCAATGGTGCGAGACGATTTTTGGATGGCAGTTACGCGGTTCATGCGAGAGCTGGAGTTCCGATTGCTTGAGGGGCAGAACTCGGCAGCTGTCGATTTGTTTTCGGTTTGCCATGCGGAAAAAGTGCTGGCGTACATTGGGCGTGCTTTCGGATGCTTACCAGATGATCTCAGCAAGATGAATGGGGAACAGAAGTCCTTTCTGTCGGAATCGATTGCCGGTCTAGCGGAAGAAGGTAATGTCATTTGCGTTCGGCTAGCTCTTTTTGCGGAAATGATGAAGCGGAGAGCCTGGACGACTGCCTCACTGAAGGAAGTCGGCGGTACAGCCGGAGTGGGCGTTAGATTTCTTGAAGAAACATTTAGTGCGACGACCGCACACCCCGAACGTCGCTACCACCAGACAGCTGCCGGTGCTGTTCTCAAAGCCCTTTTGCCGGTTGCCGGCACCGACATCAAAGGGCAGATGAAATCGTATGACGAGTTGCTACAAGCGTCCGGATATGCCAACCGTCCGATGGATTGGGAAGATCTGATTCGAATTCTCGATAACGAAATCCGTCTCATCACACCGACTGACCCTGAAGCGCAGAATGAGGCAAGATTTAGAAAGACAGTCCCGGACATTTCAGAGACCAATGCTTCTATTTCAATTGAAGAATCGGGACCATTGCTCTACTCAAACCGATATTTCCAACTAACGCATGACTATCTTGTGCCGGCCCTGCAGGAGTGGCTGACTCGCAAGCAGCGGGAAACAGGCCGCGGTCGCGCAGAGCTCAAACTTGCGGAGCGATCGGCATTGTGGAATGCGAAACCAGAAAACCGATATTTGCCTTCGCTCGTGGAATGGCTGTGCATTCGATCACTCTCGGAGGCGAAAAACTGGACTGGTCCGCAGCGGGTGTTGATGAGTCGCGCCTCACGAGTCCATGGGTTACGAACGGCGCTGGCCATAGCATTGGTTATAGTCCTCGTCTTTACAGGCCTAAGTATCAACCAAGCGATAAACAACTGGCAAGAGCGATTGGTTGTACAAAAGCAGGAACAACAGAATCAAGCCGAAGCAACGCGTTTGGTCGAAGGATTGCTGGCAGCCAATACGGCTCAGGTTGCCAAAAGTCTTGTCAGCTTAAAGGAGTTTCGGACATGGGCAGATTCGCTTTTGCAACATGCGTTCAAAAACTCAGACGCTGATTCCGATGCCAAACTGCACGCCGCACTCGCACTGGTTGAAGACGGCCGGCCCTATGATCCGACCGCGTTGGCGTTTCTGCAGAGTAGGCTTCTTACTGTCGCGCCCCCGCAGTTCGCTGCTGTGCGTGAGCTACTCAAAACGCACAAAGAGGATTTGGTTCCGGAATGGTGGGCGATTGCAACAGACAGCCAGCAACTTGCCCCACGTCGTTTCGCGGCAGCATGTGCCTTGGCAGCCTATGATCCGACTCATCTTAACTGGAATGATTCCAAGTTCACTGCATTGCTTGCCGAACAAATGGTTGCTGTCAATCCGGTTTATATAAGAGTGTATGCGGAACTCTTTCGCTCAGTTGGTCCACGTCTCGTGCCAGCCTTAACCAATATCTTCAAAGACATCGGTCAAGCTGGCCCGGCAAGATCTCACAGTACCTTTCTGCTTACGGAGTATGCGTCCAACGACCCAATTGTTCTCACCGAGCTGATATTGTTTTCCGACCTCAATTCGGATAGATCGCTTTTCCCCGTCCTAGAGAATCACCGTGCGGTCGCTGTGAAGAACCTGGAAGCTGTGCTTAGCCGTCAATTGGAACCTAACTGGAATGACCCGCCCATGGCCCCCAATTGGACTGAACCGCCTCTTGCGTTGCGAGTCCAACTTGAATCAGCCAACGGCTTGGTCGCGGCGCGTTTTGCATTCTGTCAAGCTATGCCCTTGTCACAGTTTCTTGATGTTGCCGAAGCTCTGCGAGCTCATGGCTACCGACCAACTCGCGTCCGACCTTATGCCACTGAATATGAGCCCAACGTCGCTGCAATCTGGACTCGCGACACGAAACGCTGGCAGGTCGAATCCAACATCGCCATATCCGACATTCCATCGTCCAACGAAAATGCCACTAAAAACAGTCTGCTACTCAGCGATATTGCCCCGCTTCCCGGTTCGGCTGCCGAAGCTCGTTTCCTAGCGCTTTGGTGCGAGCCTAATGACACGAAGGAGGAATGCCGAGTCCTGTTAGACGCTACCGACAGCGAACTAATCGCGGCGCGTACTGTTCTAGAAAAACAAGGGTTTAATTCACAGAACACGCTAGCTTTGCGTACTTTAACTGATGGTACGCGACGATATACTGTTCTTGTGTCCAACAATGGTGACCGCTCCGAAACACGTCTAGAATATTCAGGTTTCGAGTTGATCGATCAACCTCAATGGGACGTCGCCTTCGCTCCGCCATCCCGCCGTGTATTTCCAAGTCAGTCTCTGAAAATGCAAATTGCAGAGATCAATCGCAAGATCTCAGCTGAGCCCAGCACAAAGCAGCTGCTTTTAGATCGCGGTCGATTGTACTACTTTCTGCTTGAAGACGAACTCGCGTTACAGGATCTAAACGAATTTTTTGACGCGGGAGATCGCTCGGAACCACTCCTTCGATTTCGAACCCTTGTCTTGGCTCGCCTCGGACGAATTCAGGACGCCCGAGACTGCAGGCGATTGTTTGACAGTAGTTGGCCGGATGAACTCGCGATTTTTGTCATTGAAGTGCTCAGTGAAAGCTGGCTTGGCAATCAGTCTCATGCAATGAAGAAATTGTCGGATGCTGCTGCCCGAGCCGGGAACAGTAGCCAAGTACTTTTCGACTTAGCAGCCACGGCTTCTGCTGCCTCGTTACCGAGCAAATCCAATGAAAAAGGGTTAATGGAATTTAAGGATTTAGCTATTGAATTGCTTCGGCAGGCCATTCGAAATGGCTTTCAAGATTTGCGGGAGTTCAAATCTAACTTGGATATCGCACATTTGTACGACGATAAACGCTTTCCAGAATTGCTCTTGTCTCTAGAGCAAACTGCGGGCTATGCAGCCTTGTGGCGAGCGAACGTGGATTTTGAATCAAAGCTCTTGAGCAATGTCCCGATAGAGAGCATGATCGGCCAACTAAAACCAATGCTCACTGCAGGTTATCGACCGTTTGCCATTGCTGTTGATGGTGGGATCATCAATGTCAGAAGAGGCGGTTCAGAGAGCGATGCGCCCGCCTCATGCTCCATCGTCCTCCACCGACCACTAATTCCAGAGACCGCTAAAGAAGCGTTCGCACTCCAACAGGCCACTGCTGCCACAGCATTGTTACGCCTAAACGCCCCGGAAATAGTCTGGACGTTATTCCAGGACCAAGCCGATCCACGATTGCGCAGCTATTTACTGCATCGTTTGACTTCCTTTGCTGTCGATGCCCAATCACTGTTACATCAATTGCAGAGTGAAACGCGGCATTCATGCCAAAAGTCTATAATCCTGTGCCTTGGAGAATTTGCGAAGCGTAACTTACTATCGGCTTCACAACAAGCAGAGTTGATCGTCGATCTCGCAAAACGCTATGCGGAAGATCCGGAACCAGGCATTCATGCGGCAGCAGAATGGACGCTGCGAAAACTGGGGGCCAATGCCGAGATCGCGGAAGTGCAAGCCGCCTACTCTACGGGCACACCTATGGGCAATCGTCAATGGTATTTGCCCCTTACGGGAACGCCATTAGCAGCATCCGCCGGAATGACGTTTGCAATCCTGGAACCGGCGGAAGAGTTCCAGATGGGTTCATCGGTCGACAGCACGAAACGATTTCCGTTCGTCCGCAAGTATGAACTCCTCCATCGACGACACATAGGGCGCACATTTGCGATCGGCATTCATGAGATTACTGTCTCGCAGTTCCAAGCGTTTCGTATTGATCATAACTTTGACCGGTCAAAGGCGAGGGAACTGGATGCACCGGCCAACAATATTTCGTGGTACGATGCAGCGGCCTACTGCAATTGGTTAAGCAAGGAGGAAGGCATCCCACCTGAGCAATGGTGTTACGATCCAAGTCAGCCAATTGCAGAAGGCATGACGCTGTTGCCCGATTATCTTCAACGGTCGGGATACCGATTGCTTACAGAAGCAGAATGGGAGTACGCTTGTCGGGCTGGAACAACGACGTCGCGTTACTATGGCGAGACCGAAACGCTCTTGGGCGATTTTGCTTGGTACCTAGGGGTGTCAGATGATAAATGGATGTTGCCCGTAGGCTCGCTGACGCCCAATGGGTTTGGATTGTTCGACATGCATGGCAATGCGGCAGAATGGTGCCAGGACTCATTGTTCTTTTACGACATTGACCGAAGGCGAATGGGTGATAACGAGCAAGGCGGTAGGGTTGAGAGCTCCCGACCTCGCGTGTTGCGTGGCGGGTCGTACTTTTACCCTGCAAACGACGTTCGCTCAGCGACACGCACCACCCTTTCTCCCATTGCCCGTAGAAGCGATACAGGATTCCGCGTAGGAAGGACCATTAAGCAACGCACCAATCTGGATGTTCCCTTCAAAGTTAGCAGAAAACTAGGTCCAATCTAGTTCCTAGTTTATTTTGGATGCCAACTCCAACATGTCTTTTGCGTCTATCCAATCTGGATCGATTTCCAGTGCCTTCTCAAACTGCCGTTTCGCTTCCGCTTTTTCGTTGGTCTCCCATAGAGACAAGCCATACTGATAATGGATGTTGGCATCGCGCGAGCCTAGCGCAATTACTTTTGAAAACAGTGAATTGGCTTCGATGTGTTTACCTAAAGCGACCTTGGCCTTAGCCAAATAAAATAGAGTTTGTGAGTTATCGACGACGAGCCGCTTCGATTCCTCAAAGGACTCGGCCGCAAACTCAAATTCCCTTAGGTCAAGATGGACGAGACCCAACAAATAGAAGGCTCTCGCATTCTTGGGATCATGAAGGACCGCCATCAGCAAATAGGCCTTGGCTTGTTCCATACTTCCTGTCTCGGCAAGCAATTCACCGAAGTGCATATGCGCTCGCGGATAATCAACGCCGCTGGCAAATAAATTCCGATACTCCTGGATCGCATCCTCCTTTCGTCCCAGATTGCTTAAACATCTCGCCAGAATGAAACGACTTTCTTGATCGTCAGGGATGATGTTTAAAACGTCTCGCGCACGAGGAATTGCTTCCTCGAATTTACCCGCCCAGTGAAGTACTTTCGCCAGATTGCGCAGTGCGAAGGCTTGGGACCCGCGATCCACTGTACTGAGAACTCGTTTCTCTGCATTGATGAATTCGTCGGCAATCGAAACATCGGAAACTCGTTTTCCTGCAACGATAGATTCTGTTTGCAGCTTGTCAATAATCCATAAAGCCAGTTGCCAGTTCACTTCAATCGTGGGATGCACATGGTCAAGAAAGTAACTCTCACCGAGAATGGTGTGCCCGTATTCAACGTCGGATAAGTGCCGTAGGTGTTGCTCAAAGTCGACCACCGGTACTCTCAATTCGTGAGCTACACGATCAATCGAATTCCTAATCTCATCAATTGCACGGAGTGGGCAGACGTCTTCGTTGATAGCTCGCGAGAAGGCCAACTTCGCATCCGCATGCCGGTCGATCGCGAAATAGGCTTGACCGAGCCGATAGTGGTAGTCCGCATAAGTTGGATCCAATTGAGTCAAGGATTCCAAAACGGTTACTTGTGTTTTCCTGTCGGCAACTATCTCGGGACTTTCAGACTGTCGAACGATATCCAACAACTGATCCATTTGTTCGGAAGACATGTTTTGTCCATGTTCACTCTTGAACGGCGAGCAGTCTTTTTCATTTGAGGTCGGTGTAATGAAAACGATTTTCGCACCCGCCTGCCGCGCTATCGCAACCATGCGTCTCAAGTTTGTTTCATAATGAAGAATGACTTTGCTTCGCCAATCCACATCGCGATGGTAATCCACTGGGCCAACGGTGTGATTCAGGATTTCATTCACTTCTCCATTTAAGACATCGATGTTAGGTAGGATGGACTCGCTTGTGGGTTTGAGGATTCGATTTGCTAACGACCAGACTCGCGTGCGAGCAAAAACGGCTTGGGTATGAAGTTGGAGCATCGAGGTCTCAAACATGTTTTGATACGTTCGACGTTCTAAGAACTCGTTGTGTACGGAATAAATCACGAAGACGTCCGGTTCATATTGCACCAACTCCTCCATGAGGGCAGCCACCCTATAACTCGCATAGCTAATCCCCCCGGCGTTGATTACTTCCCATTTTCGAGACGCATCCACAATTGGGAGGAATTCACGCATCCAACCAGAAAATGAAGTTGAATCCCAATACGGATGGCCATA
Source organism: Pirellula sp. (assembly GCA_031374515.1). Classification (GTDB taxonomy): domain Bacteria; phylum Planctomycetota; class Planctomycetia; order Pirellulales; family Pirellulaceae; genus JBKCUI01. The sequence goes on from JANMGH010000088.1 coordinate 106,989, forward strand.
GGTTGTGGAACCACCCATACAGAAAATGCGTTTTGTTCCCTTGCTTTTGACCTTTTTAAAGGTCTGGGCGTTGAACCAGTGCAGTTTGTTTTGCGAGGTAGTAAAGAACTGCTCTCCGCGATCATTGGTGGACAGCTCCATCAATGGCATGAGTCCAGAAAACCCAACAAACGGATCTTTGGTTTTCGACTCAGGGGCAACTCCTAACAACGCTAGTACGCCTTCAAGTACCGCGAAAAAGAGCAGCGTCGTAACCACGGAGAAAAGCAATTTTTTGCGAAATGACACTCTGGTTCTTCGTCGAGCTCGATGCGATACTTTCATCAACTTCCCCAAATAAGCGAAAGTGAAAATTGGCTAATGTGTTGTCCTACTTTATTTTTCGGGTAGCGCAGCTCGTTTCGAGTTTTGGAAAGTACAAATCGCTCAAACTCTCGACGACTTTCGCTACGCGGCAAAACCAACAACCCCAATTTAAGATCTAGACCGGGCACAGGTGCTTCTCTTGAGTAAAAGGTGAATAGAGTATGCAACTTGCTTGCCGGTCAGTCAGAATTTCGCATGACTGCAGCAAGCTGAAGGATTGCCGTCAGTTGCCGAGGCGAAATTGCAGAATGGAAGCGACACAATCGGCGTCTGATTGCAATTGTAGGCCGACCTTTGACTGGTTGTAATCAAAAGAGCGTATAGATAAAAGGGGCCGCTCCTGTTGAACTGAGAACCACGAGCAAACCGATCAGACCCAACGAAAGTAGGATTGGGATAAGCCACCACTTTTTCTCCTCAATTACGAAATGGATAAATTCCTGCACCAAGCTTGATGGTTTGTCGTCACCGGCCTTCTCGAATTCGTTTTTATCTTTCGACTCTATCATGGTTGCAGAGGAGTAGTCCAAGCTACTGGAGTGGTTAGAACTGTCGATAGTAGCTTGCGGCGTTGTTAGGTTCCCGTTTCGCTTGCCAGTAAGTCTCTTTGTTTTTATCCTTTTTTAGCCGCAACGCATCGCGTCCCATCAATCGAAATATCAGGTGCATGGGCAAAAACACGCCAAGGAAGAGCAGCAACATCGCAAGTTCGCCAACAACCAATCCAAACGGCGCTGCCATCAACGTCAGTCCCAGGAAGACGCTCTTAACAGCGTATGGACAAGTAAAGGAAAGTACTGCAATCAGCACTCCGATCACAAACAACCATGCGTTGACATTCGGCTCGACGTTCCACAACCAACCCAACAACGGAAATATGACGAAACACAGCACACCGAATTGGCGAAGCTGACGCTTCGATGGATCCCAATTGAATTCGACCAATGCACTGTCTATCTTAAATCTTAGGGTTGGTGTGGGTTTTTCCCGAATCAAAAGTCGTCAACACTTTTCGCGATTCTTGCTTATCGTAACCCCTAAAGAGTTTCGCTCCCAATAGTCATACGAGGATGAAGTACGAGTGTTTCGGTCGTAAGTGGAATTGGGTTGCTCTCAAAGGCTCCTCTATGGATATCTTGCGAGAATAAACTCAGGCTTAATTGTACATGGCAATCTCAATCAAGTTTAAATTGACTTAAAAATTCGGTTCGTTTCTTCCAATCTTTGGACATCTTCTGTTCGGATTTTAGTAGCAGGCAATTGCCGATGGCAAGCGCGTCCATGTCCGTCATCATGAAACAACGGTACGCGTCCAGCGGTGTGCAGACCATGGGTTCGCCGCGGACATTGAAACTCGTGTTTATCATGACTGGGCAGCCTGTCATCATATGGAATCGAGTCAACAAACAATGTAACAAAGGGTTGCGAATGGAATCAACCGTTTGAATGCGAGCGGAATCGTCTACGTGTGTCGTCGCGGGAATTTCAGAATGAGGCAGGACAGGCAAAATTCCTGCGATGTCAACCAGTTGATTTGTCTCGTGTGTTGACCGTCGTTCCTTTCGGAGTGGCGCCGCAATCATCATGTAGGGACTCTCTTCCCCGGGCTCAATCTCAAAGTACTGGGACGCATGTTCGAGCAGAACGATAGGAGCGAAGGGACGAAAGGACTCTCGGAATTTGATTTTAAGATTGATCATGGACTTCATTCTTGGACTACGTGCGTCGCCCAATATGCTTCGCGCGCCTAAGGCTCGCGGCCCAAATTCCATGCGTCCTTGAAACCATCCAACGACACGTTCGCTCGCGATCAACTTTGCGACTTCTTCGCATAGCTGATTGTCGTTGCAGGTAACGTGATACTCTGCGTCTTGTTCGTCAAGCGTTCTACGAACAAAGTCGTTGCAGAAATCCGGCCCGAGCAGAGAGCCGCGTTGGCTATCGCACGGGCCTGCAGTCCGCGAATGATCGAGCAAATGGTTCCAGATAAAGAATGCTGCCCCCAGCGCTCCCCCAGCGTCACCGGCCGCTGGTTGTATCCAAACACGTTCGAATGGGCCTTCCCGAACAATCCTCCCATTGGCAACACAATTGAGCGCTGCACCGCCTGCAAGAACCAAGTTTTTTGACTGTGTGATGCTGTGGGCATGGCTGACCATTCGCAACATTACCTCCTCGGTAACCGCTTGCACCGATGCCGCCACGTCCATCTCGCGTTGCGTGATTGTCGATTCTGGTTGTCGCGGAGGTCCACCCAACAAGCGGTGAAATTTGGAATTGGTCATGAACAGGCCTTGGCAGTAACCAAAATAGCTCATGTCCATCCAAAGTGATCCATCCGGCTTGAGATCGACCAAATGATCCAAAATCTGTTTTTTGAATGCGGGTTTTCCATAAGGCGCTAGCCCCATCAACTTGTACTCGCCGCTGTTGACCCTAAAGCCGGTGTAGTAAGTGAATGCAGAATAAAGCAATCCCAGCGAATGAGGGAATCGAATCTCTTGCAAAAGTTTGAGCTTGTTTCCAACTCCTTGGCCAACGCAACTCGTCGACCATTCCCCCACTCCATCGACCGTAAGGATTGCAGCCTCATCAAACGGTGACGGAAAAAACGCACTTGCGGCATGGGATTGATGATGATCGAGGAAAACCACTCGCTTGTTGAATCCCGGTATTCCTCGGCGGAATTCGCGAGGTAGATGCAGTTTCTGTTTAAGCCAGACGGGCAGTGCGCGTCGGAACGAACCATACCCGGCCGGGGCAAAGGCTAAATACGTTTCTATCAGTCGTTCAAATTTGGAAAACGGTTTCTCGTAAAATCCAACGTGGTCTAGCTGTTCCGAAGAAAGTCCAGCAAACCCTAGGCAAAAATCGATTGATTGTTTAGGAAACCCAGGATCGTGCTTCTTGCGTGTGAATCGCTCTTCCTGCGCAGCACAAACAAGCTCCCCATCGACAACCAAGGCAGCCGCCGAATCGTGATAATATGCTGAAATCCCTAGAATGGCCGTCATCTAGCAAATTTTAACTTACATGCCACCCACAATGCAGATTGTTGTACAGATTAGATGCCTAGCCGTGATCTAAGCCATCCAATCGAAAAAAGTCCTGACAAGATCGACTCATCCGATTTCCTCATCAATCGCACGACTCCACGCCGCTCCTCAAGAGAAAGCTCGCTATTCGAGCGATTCACAAGATCTTCCCTGCTTTCCGCCCCAGGTTCGTCGTCCGATGGTGCATTCCCATCAATCGCCACTTCGATCAAAGCTTGCCCCATCAATTGAATGGATTTGCCAGTCTGGCCTCGCACCCTTACAGGAACCTTCGGCATCTGATCGACCAACTTCGAAATTGCCGGCCAATACGCTTCAGCGTCGTCACGATCAATCGGATAGCAAAGCTGAACACGTTCGTAGACGTCAGTTCTTTCGCGAGGGTCGAGCAAACGATAGGTTGCAACCGCAATCTTCGCACGGCGCACGTCATCGGCCGACTGCTGCTGGTGGTCATCTGCAACGCGATCACCGGGAAAACTCAACGCAACCGACATAGCCTGTGCGGCCGATCGAATGACATTTGTGCGGCATTCGCCCTTGCTCAGACCTAAGAAACGGAAATGAGACACAAAAGCGTCGTTTTTCTTTTTGAGATTTAGTTTGCGATTGAATTTAATGATTACTATAACCCCACCATCCGTAATTCGTTTCGGTAGCCTCGTGCTACTCCTATCGGCAACATTATAGTCGCTGCCATAGATCCCTTTTCCGAAACACTTGTACGCATTTGACGAGCCTTCAGACGAAAAAGTTCGCGAAAAATTAACCGGGCAGTTTTTGAGCCCGCAACTTCATCCCAAGGCGTTGGATCTGACCCACAATGGATTCGAAAATTCTCAATCCAGATTGAAACAATTTTTCGGGCTTGGTAATTTTTTTCCTTTTTGGCAGTCAGCGGCACGAATTCATCCGAATGTAGATAAAAAAATCTGATCCAATACCCTAAGATCCTGATTCCCGTGTATCTTGATTCTTGCGTTGGGTGACTGCGCGCAGAGCACCCGTTTTGATCGATCGTCAACCAAAACTCTCTGTAGGTTTGTGGCATGGTCCTATCAGGCGAAGAAATCCGAGCACGGCAGGGCAAAGACATTCACATCACACCTTTTTGTGAGGAATGTCTCAATCCGAATAGCTACAACTTGACCCTGCACAATGAAATATTGGTGTACGAAGAGGTCGTTTTGGATGTCAAGCATCCGAATCGCTTTCGGCGTATAACGATCCCCGATGAGGGAATGATACTAAGTCCGGGACAGATCTTTCTTGGTAGGACCGTTGAGCACACCGAAACGCACAATCTTGTACCCATGATTGAGGGGCGTAGTTCAATTGCTCGGTTGGGATTGTTCGTGCATTGCTCGTCTGGCTTTGGCGATGTTGGATTTAGGGGGCATTGGACTATTGAGATGTTTGCTGTGCAGCCAGTCCGAATCTACGCCGGAATTCGCATTTGCCAGATTTTTTACCATGAGTTGACCGGTGAAGTTCGCGAATACGCTAGTGAGAAATATCAAAACAATCGAGATGTTCAACCGAGCATGCTGTACAAAGAGTTTTCTGGCTGCCGTGAATTCGATCAGCTAGAGCTCAATTTTGGGTCGGTGACCGCGAAACGCAACGACGAACCCTCGAATCGTGTGCAGGCAGTACTGGACGCTTCGAGCTAGTGCTCTTTCCCGTTTGGCTTTTCGGGTTGCGAAACTCGTCAAGAGTTTCGGGTCGTGAAGTCGTCAAGAGTTTCGGGTCGTGAAAGTCGTCGAAAGTCTTGTCGACCTGCGCTACGTGCTAAAACCATCAACCCCAATTCTCAATTTGGACAAGAAACCCATGTGTTTTAACCAGATAAAATATTCGTGCTGATCAAAATTGCAGCATCGTCTACGCGCGTTGCGAACCTATGAATTCATTGCGCGCCGGGGGGAAGCCCATGCTCCTTTAAATCCAACTGCATTTTCTGATTGGGTCAAAGAACTCCCCCGGTGCCCAGACTCCGCTATGTTTTCTGGGTGGGAAAACGATACTTTTCCATCGCGTCTCACATTCGTTTGTTCCACCGCACTAGCGGGGTGCGACCATGTCCTGACTTGCCAAGTTGCGGTCCGTTCGTACCATACTACTCTTATTATTCGATACTCATACAAGGCGTTCTGTTCAAAAAATGACTGTTGCAAATATAGAGCAAATCCAGTCGCTCATCCCGCATCGCAAGCCGATGCTTTTGGTCGACGAAGTCATCGAGCAAACGGACAAACGAATCGTTTGCAAAAAGACATTTGCAAAGGATGACTTCTTCCTGCAGGGGCATTTCCCCGGCTTTCCACTCGTACCTGGCGTAATTCTCTGCGAATGCTGTTTGCAAAGTGGTGCGATCCTGCTCAGCCAATTTACGCCCAACGATGGCTCAGTGCCCGTCGCTACACGAATCGATGGTGCTAAATTTAAGCGAATGGTTCGGCCAGGGGAGACGATCGAAATCGACGTAACACTCAATGAGGTTGTGTCGACTGCTTACTTCATGACGGGCAAGGTAACGGTCGACGGCAAGTTGGCAGCGCGACTTGATTTCGCATGCAGTGTTGCAAAGCCTACTAACTAACTGCAATTTGCTTAGCATTCCTCGCAATCAGTTTGGAGATTATCATGGACGAGCCCGTTAACGCATTCATCCGTTGGAGCCTGCGCGAACCCCTGTCTGCCAAGATGTTAATCGGAGAGAGCAAGTCAGTCGATGTTGAGTTAGGAGTTCCTCAAAAGGTAACCGCTGGTACCGGCAGATTTGACGTTCGGTACAACCAATTGAAAACGGGTAGCACTGCTGGCATGGTTTGCCTAACTATCGATACGGGTGGTGTGATTGCTGCCATTTTACCAGACCGAGGGATGGGGCTTTGGAAGTGTTGGAGTAGCGATGTCGAATTTGGATGGCAAAGTCCAGTTACTGGGCCGGTCCACCCAAGCTTGGTACCTGTTCATGATGCATCGGGTATCGGTTGGCTGGAGGGATTTGATGAGCTACTTGTTCGATGTGGACTGCATAGCAACGGCGCGCCCGAATTCGCTGAAAACGGAACGCTGCGTTTTCCTTTGCATGGCCGTATTGCCAACCTTCCAGCACATCGCCTCGATGTGCAAATCGATGTCGAAAACGGGATCCTGGATGTAATCGGTGTCATTTCGGAATCCCGATTCTTGGTTTATTCCCTCGAATTGCAAACCAGGTATCGATTCCGGGTTGGAAGTCCTGTTGTAGAAGTCATCGACACGGTCACGAATCGTTCAAGTCAACCTAGTTCGATGCAAATGTTGTATCACATCAATGTCGGCCAACCGGTACTTCAGTCTGGCTCTACGGTACATGCTGCCTACCGAACTTTGTCGCCTCGCGATGCTCGGGCTGCAGAGTCAACACAACAATGGAATCGATGCGAAGGACCATCGAGCGGCTATCGAGAACAAGTGTATTTTCTTGATCCACTTGCAGATGAGCAGTCATGGTCCGAAGCTATGTTATCTTCTTCGGATGGTACCTTCGGCTTTGCCGTCCATTTTGATACCCGAACTTTACCTTTCATGAGCGTATGGAAAAACACGGCTGCGGTCGAGGATGGCTATGTGGTGGGACTAGAGCCAGCGACCGGTTTCCCAAATACCCGCTCCTTTGAAGAGCGAAACGGACGCGTCGTGGCCCTTCAAGGGGGTGAGTCGAAAACATTTCGTTTGAAGTTGCAACCGCTAACGACAGCAAACGCCGTAACGCAGTCGCGAAGCCGCATTGAGACCTTGCAGAGTTCCCCGGGGCTGCGAAGAGAGGGTCCGCATTTAGGGCAATCCTCCGCTGCAGAATAACTGCTGGTCCCTTCTTGGATCCAAGGCAAAACGGTTTTACCATGGGGACCGCTAACCTTTTGTATCTAGAATCAGAAGTTCAGAACCACCGGCAGTATGCCCTGCGACATGGGCGAATGCCCCCGAGTGTTTGTCCGAGGCGCGTTACCCCACTGTATCACTCTGGCAGCAAACGTGGGCCCTCGGTTTCATATCGACCGGCGCCACCTTGATGACGTCCGCCATGACTCCATTTGAGCCAGGTCTTTCTCGCAAACCAACAACCCGAATAGTCCATACCAAATATCCCTTCGCTCGTCCGCCTGCACGAGCCTCCAAATAGGGTTCCACCACCGACATACCCTACCTGGTGATAGGCATCAGGACTCGGCTTCGCGAAGAGACCTATCCAGTTCGGACTTCCCGCTCGCCAGAATCCATTTTCGCAATACCGGCCATTCATAGGACCCCTTGGAACCTCCTGGCCGCGTCGACCTGCCAATGGCAATTCGCCAAACAGTTTCATTGATTTGAAGTTAGGTTCCGTTTCGTCAACAACAATTGGAGCCCGCACCGCACGAACATCTTGCTCCTGTTTCTGCAGCAATTTGTCATCGGGGCTTCGCATCTTGGGCCGTGGATCGATTGCATGAACGAATGAAGCAGAAACGAGCAAAAGCATCGCCGCTATGCATAACTGCTCTCCTTTTCTACGCATCTCTGAGCTCTCTATTCACTCACAGTTGTTTTCGATGCCTCTGTCAAATGCAATCTTTACAATCGTCATAGCCAGTACAACCCAAACAAACAATCCGTTCCCGGCTGTAGAGCCCGCCAAATCATCAAGGTTTGCCCGACACCATTCCAAGGAGTTACGGTTAATGCCAACCTAACTTCACCATTCTGACGATTTCTGATCGATTCATACAAGCATTGCAGTCGATACGGCCGATGAAATCGATAAACGCCCATCCATCTGAAAGTTTTTTGTGAGATTTGTCCATTTGTGTTCAAGAATCCCCGTCATGCCGTTTTCGAAATACCAATGGCGTTTATTGCGTCATGTGTTTTAGGCATTGCTTCCGGGCAACTCCTCCCAATCGAGTCGCCCACGCTCAATGGGCCGGTTCGCGTCTCCGTTCGCGACGAAAATCACCCCTTCGCTCCAAACGATCCGTCTGAGCCCAAGAGTATAGCTCCCCCTGAATTGACTGGGGTATCTTTGCCTGCGGCAACGAGCTTCCCTCCTGAAACCTCACCCTATCAGTTTACGCTGTTCCAATCCCCGTTGGGATACACTGGCCCCACCTCGGTTCTGCCAACCGAATCACAAAACACTAGCCACTTTGTCCCAATCGAGGATCGTTGGCGAATCGGAGTCCCAAGTTGGGATCGATACGGCAAGGGGCATCCAGTCGGAGACGATTACCCATCTGTTCAAGGAGCTTGGTACGACCCATACAATCAAAATGTCCTAAAAGGTGACTTTCCAATCGCAGGTCAAGATACCTTTCTGAAACTGCAATTAAAGCAGCTGAACTTGTTTGAATTGAGGCAAACGCCCATACCGACTACACCCTTTGAAGCCACTCAAAACCCCTTTCAAAACGAGTTCTTCGGTGACCCAAATCAGTTCTTGTTCACTCAGTACAACTCAGTAGGCTTCGATCTTTTCAAGGGGGACGCAGCCTTCAAACCCTTTGATTGGCGCTTTAGGATTAACGCAGTCTTCAATCAGAACTACCTCAAGGTGCAAGAGTTGGCAGTTGTCTCGCCCGATGTACGTGACGGAACCAATCGACATCGAACCGACTGGGCGATCGAGGAATGGTTCTACGAGACGAAGATCGCGGATATGAGTCCCAACTACGATTTCCTCTCGGTTCGCGTTGGGTCTCAACCGTTTACAAGCGATTTTCGCGGTTTCGTCTTTTCCGATACCAATCGAGGAGTGCGTATCTTTGGAAACCGGCTAAGCAACCAAGATCAATACAACGTAGTTTGGTTCGACCAAACCGAAAAAGACACAAATAGCCTGTTAAACACATTCGATGATCGGCATCAGAATACACTCATCACCAACTACTATCGCAATGACTTCATCTTCCCGGGTTACAACACACAGCTTAGCTTTCACTACAACAAGGACAAGCCGAGCTTTAAATTCGACAACAATCGATTCCTAGTTCGCCCAGATCCGGTCGGGGTATTTGCCGAGCATCAAGTGGACGCTTACTATTTGGGTTGGGCGGGTAATGGTCACATCAATCGATACAACGTCAGCCATGCCATGTACTACGTGACCGGAGTCGACGAGCTCAATCCAATCGCCGGTTCTCGCCAAGACATCAGCGCGTTTATGGGGGCGATCGAACTGTCATACGATCGCGACTGGGCTCGCTTTCGGTGCTCGTACTTTTATGCCTCCGGCGATAGCGATCCGAATGACAGTCGAGCCACGGGTTTCGATGCAATCTTTGACAACCCGAACTTCGCCGGCGGTGAATTTAGCTATTGGAACCGTCAACAAATCAGACTCTTCGGCGTCAATCTGGTCAACCGTCAGAGTTTAGTTCCCAACCTGCGAAGCAGCAAATTTCAGGGACAAACGAATTTCGTCAATCCAGGTATTCAACTAGTGAATGCTGGCTTTGATGCCGACCTGACCCCAAAGCTCAAGCTGATAACAAACGCCAACTACCTCTGGTTCAATCATACTGCGCCACTTGAAACGCTAGTGTTTCAGGGCAACATTCGAGACCAAATCGGCCTGGACTTAAGCGGTGGTTTCGAATACCGTCCGCTTCTTAACAACAACGTAAGCTTTGTCGGTGGTCTATCCGGACTCATCGTTGGTAATGGCTTCCGCGACCTATATCAACCGCTCCAAGGAAACGTAAACAACCTGGCGGCTGGTTTTTTTGAGGCTTCCTTCGAGTACTGAGACATGCGCAAAGGCCCGACCGAGTTTTGGATTCGCTTGGCCTCCCGCTTCTTTTTTGTTTGCCTGGGGTATCTCGTAACCATAGGCGAAACTTGCTTCGGCCAAGTTGCAAAAGAAGCGTTGCAATCCAATGGCAAATTCCATGCACCCAGTGTGCCGGTTCGTTCTGGCGAAGATCCTTGGGGACCCGCCAGAAGTCTCGGTATCGCGGGCAATGACTCCTATCCGATTCCTGATGATTTGCTGCATGTCGACCTTTTTAGGCAATCCAAGCAAGATGAAATCAGCAAAAGCACTTCTTGCGTCGTGTGCCATTCCAACGTTGGCAATATGCACCCACCCAATTCGGTTTCCATAGGCTGCGTGGATTGTCACGGTGGGAATCCCAACGAGTTTTCAAAGAAGGGATCGCACGTCCATCCACGATATCCGGATTTATGGACATCATCTGCCAACCCAGTGCGCAGCTACGCTTTGCTTAATCACGAAAGCCCTGAGTTCGTTCGATTCGTTAATCCTGGTGATCTCCGTGTCGCGCACATCGCGTGCGGTCAATGCCACGCGAACGAAGTCCTGCAACTTCGTAAGAGCATGATGACGCACGGTTGCATGCTTTGGAGCGCTGCCATGTACAACAACGGTGGTACACCTGAAAAGGCCGCCCGATTCGGCGAAAGCTATTCCATGCATGGCAAGCCGCAACGGATTCAAAATGTCCCGCCTCCAACCCCCTACGAAATCGATCGCAAAGGAATGGTTCCATTTCTCGACCCATTGCCACGGTTTGAATCCTCGCAGCCAGGAAACATCCTTCGCATCTTTGAACGGGGGGGGCGATTCCGCTCCGAAGTTGGAATCCCTGAACGTCTAGAAGAGCCTGGACGTCCGCGCGAACGACTCAGCGTTCGAGGACTCGGTACCGAAAACCGCACCGATCCAGTCATGATCGGATTGCAAAAAACTCGCTTGCTCGACCCAACGCTCAACTTTTTGGGAACCAACGATCACCCCGGCGACTATCGAAGCAGCGGCTGCAGCGCCTGCCATGTTGTTTACGCCAACGATCGATCACTGACCTCTTCTGGCCCGTTTGCCAAGTACGGAAACTTGGGACGCGCGGCCTCGGAGACCGATGAATGGGTCAAGGTTATCGACCCATCCATCCCAAAGCATGAATCAGGCCATCCCATTCAGCACACGTTTACCAATAGCATGCCCACCAGCCAATGCATGGTTTGTCATATGCACCCAGGAACCAACGTGCTCAATTCCTATCTTGGATACATGTGGTGGGACAACGAGACCGATGGACAATTGATGTATCCTAAGAAGCAAAAAGATCCATCGGCCGAGGAATTAGTGCAAGCGTCCATGTCCAATCCAGAGGAATCGGCAGCGCGCGGTTTATGGGGAGAGCCGAACTTTCTCCATAATGTCACCGACCTCAACCCAAGACTGAAACACACTCAGTTTGCCGACTTCCATGGACACGGCTGGGTCTTCCGCGCCGTTTTCAAAAAGGACCGCGCCGGCACGCTGCTCGATCACAATGGGACCAAGGTTGAAAACCCAAGCACCAACCATCTCATGGCCTCGGTTGCTCCCTCCAACGAATTCGAAAAGATTCATGGCAAGCAACGCGATGGTGTTCCGGTGCATATGATGGATATCCACATGGAAAAAGGAATGCACTGTGTTGACTGCCACTTCTATCAAGATGGACACGGTGACACCAAACTTTATGGTGAAGTGCGCGCGGCCATTGAGATCCAATGCATTGATTGCCACGGTGACGCTAAGCAATCATTGGTCGACAAAGTCGAACAACTCGTCCGAAACGGACAACCGGTAAAGCTCCCAACAAGCGGCCCAGCCTCGGCCAAGGAGCCAACAAATCTACTCGCATTGAGAACAGCATTCGGGCAACCTAGGTTTGAAATCAAAACTGTGCCAGGCAAGCCAATGAAGTTGATTCAGCGTAGCAACGTCGAAAAGAACCTCTCTTGGGAGGTAACGCAAACCGCTGACACCATCAACCCAAAGAGCGAAGAGTACAATCCCAAAAGCCATATGGCGAAAACCGTGCGCATGGACGGCGACGGAGTGATGCGATGGGGTGATCGATTGCCCGACGAGAAATGCGCTCACCAGAACAGCAACATGAGCTGCATTGCTTGCCACAGTTCTTGGAACCCAAGCTGCTTCGGTTGCCACCTTCCCCAAAAAGCCAATGTCAAAACTCCGAATCTCCACGGACTTGGCGAAGTCTCTCGCAATCGTATTTCATACAACTTCCAAACGCTTCGAGATGACGTCTACATGCTTGCAAGAGACGGCAACGTCACCGGCAATCGCATTGGCCCCGCTCGCAGTTCCTGCGCCATTCATGTTGGCAGTTACAACGGCAATCGCGAATCCGTTTATGTCCAGCAACAGACTATAAGTGGCGAAGGCTTGAGTGGCATCGCGTTTAGCACAAACGTTCCGCATACGGTTCGAGGTGGTCCCGATTGGAATCAAGCGGCTCCACACGCGCTGCCAGGTATTTCCGAAACCAAGTCCTGCACGGATTGCCACGTCTCGATTAATAACGACAACAATGCCATCACAGCGCAACTGCTTATGCAGGGCACCGGCTCGACGAATTTTATTGGGCGGTACTGTTGGGTCGGAGCAGGGGAACACGGTTTAGAAGGAGTCGTCGTGACGGAACAAAGCGAGCCTCAAGCCGTTATCGGTAGCTCTCTCCATTCCGTTGCCTATCCAGAAAACTACCAAGCGCATTTTAGAAACCATCGAGAGCTTGAGCATGCCCATGAGCATCCCGGACGCGACATTCTAGAAACTTTAAGTCCCACGTACCGTAAGCCCGAGATTCTCTCGTTGCAGCATCGAGGTGAGTTTCTATACGCAGCCTGCGGCGAAGGAGGACTGCGCGTGTTTGACATTGCATTTATCGATCACAAGGCGTTTTCCGAAAGGATTACCACAGCACCTGTCTCCCCTCTCGGCCAAAAACTGTATGTACGGACCAAGTTCGCAACGGCCGTCGCAGCCCCAACGACCATCGCGCCGGACCCTACAAGAACACATCGCCCTGAAAATTTCGAAACAGCAGTCCATCCGCTTTACGCATTCATTTACGTAACCGATAAGTACGAAGGGCTAGTGATGGTGAGCGCGGCCACATTGCTGGATGGAAACCCATCCAACAATTTTCTAAAGCGCGATGTAACTTACAACCCCAACGGCATTCTTTGCGGTGCAAAAGCGATTACCATTGCAGGAAACTATGCCTATATCTGCTGCGATGCCGGATTGGCTGTAGTGGATCTGAGCGATCCAAAGAATCCAACGCTTGTCACTCTGGTTGGGCACGAAATCGTAAAGCATCCCAAAAGCGTCGCGGTCCAGTTTCGGTATGCTTTTGTTTGCGATGAAGAAGGGATCAAAGTTTTTGATGCCACCGAACTCGGTTTCCCAGAACACGTACATACCGTTCACTTGCATGAAGCAAATAGCATTTACCTTGCTCGGACCTACGCATACGTAGCAGGTGGACAAGATGGCTTGGTGATTCTCAATATTTCGAATCCTGCGGCTGCGTTTGTCGATCAAGTGTATAGCGCTGGTGGAACCATCAATGAAGCGCACGATGTGAAACTTGGAATCACCAACGTGAGTCAGTTCGCATACGTTGCGGACGGCAAGAATGGCTTGCGCGTGGTTCAATTGACCAGTCCAGAATTGCCTGGCAACGATGGATTTTCACCTCGCCCTAATCCCTGCTTGATTGCCACACGCAAGTTGCCGAAAGACGGCCACGCTTTGTGCGTTTCACGAGGCGTCGACCGAGATCGAGCCGTAGACGAATCAGGCAATCAAATCGCCGTATTTGGTCGGATAGGAGCAAGGCCGCTGAACAATGAGGAAGCAACACGTATGCATCGTCGTAAGGATGGCAGCCTGTACCAAGTGAGCGATGATCCGTTTGATGGTCGGACGTATGCGTTCCCGGAAACTCTTCGAAAACGATTCCAGCCTGCAAAAGGTGCAGAGAAACGCAACATCGGCGATATGAATGCGACTTCACGTTAGCAGAAGGCATATGCGAATTGTAGATCCCCGAAGCTGCAATGTCTGTTGTCGTATGTCTGCGCCATTTTCGAGCATTAACGTTGCCATCGTGTGGCGGAACATGTGGCATGAACCCTTCTTGCCGATCTCGGCGGACTCGACATAGCGCCGGACGTATTCCGTTAATGAATCCGGTTCGAGTTGCTGGCCTAACGTCGATAAGAAGAGCGTTTGTTCGTTGGGGTCAACATTGAGAGTGAACCGTGTGCGGTGCCGTTGCCGTCTTTGACTTTCAATGCGAATTCGTTGGCGTCTTTGATCTTGCCAGGGTAAATGATCCGCAGGCACTTAATACCTTGAGCCATGAGGCGTTCGGCTAGCTGAAGCGCTAGCGGGTTACTTTTCTCGTCGTTGTCCCATGCGATCCAGCATGTTTCGACGCCGCTTTTGATGAACGCCTGGAAGAGTTCTTCGGTGAAGCCTTGGTTGCCATAGGAACAAGTGACGTTGCGGAATCCTGCGATCCAAAACGTTAACGCATCGATAATCGATTCGCACAGAATGATTTCCTTGGAAGCGCCGAATGCTTCGGCGTTCCATATGCCTTCGTGGGACACAAGGGACACAGCATTTCTTCGGGGGGCCACATGCAAGGGACACAGCATATCCTCGGGTGGGTAGTTGCAATTTGCATTTGGATTTACTATCGTTCTTACATCTTTCTCTCATCCTGATTCACTCCGTTGATAGAACCGATGACAGAAAGATGT
>JANMGH010000093.1:0-19562 GCA_031374515.1 Pirellula sp.
CCTATGTCGTCATTCGCTATTGAGTTGCTTCCGAACCCCGATCGTATTTCCGCTAACTGCTGGCAGGCTAGTTAACAGCCTTGTGCGATATTTGAAGCTGGCCGTAACCGATAGCTCTATAAGTCGTCGCAACGCATCGTATGCGATTTTGCTCCGACCAACGAATTGCCTGGGCGTACGACACCTTTGCTGTTAACTAAAACGCCTTTCAGTATTTGGGTTGCTTCCGGACCCCGGATGTCGCCAAATACTGTTAACTAAAACTTTTGGCCGGATTGAGAGTCTGAGAGTCCGTCCGATTCGGGGTGCAGTCAGACTCAAAACTGGTCCAAAAAGGCGATCAGAGAAAAAACAGAGAGCGCTCTCCAAATCTAGCCATTTACGCTAGACCAATGAAAACACTGGTGGAAAAACGAAGAAAGCCGGGAATGGTCGCTCCCGGCTATCTTTGTTCACTGGCGTGGCGGACTTTCCGCACGTTTCTAAATCAGCTCCCCGAAGCGGGCTCGAAACAACGACAAACTGATTTACATCGCCACGATTCTTCTTGAATAATCACGGGACTGCTTTGTCGCTTAATTGTGCGAGGAGTAGTGTGGGTTTTGAGTATGGTAGTGTTGTTGGAGTGTTTTTCGGAGTGTCCCTCTGGCTCGCCCGAGCCCATGCACACGCGTAAGAAACCTAAACCGAGGGACCGCCAAACTAGAGCAACTGCTTCCGGACGTATGGAAGGCGAGCCACCCGAGGCAATTCGGTCCTATCGGGAGGCCTTGTAAGGAATATTGTGTCAAGCGTTGGGATGTAGTATTACCTAACCTTTTCAAACTACGGAGATTAACGCATGGATGCGATTCTGACTATGAAGACCCAGGAACTTGCTAAGGAGTTGGCCGCCAACTCCAATTCTCTGGGTGACCTCAACACCGCGATACGATCGCTGATGAAATCAGCTTTGGAGCAGATGCTCAATACCGAAATGGATGTTCATCTGGCATCCGCTAGCAATAAATCAGCTCCAATCAAGCGAAATACGAGACGAATCACTCAATCTTGATGGTAGTTCGCAGCCAGCAAAAAATCGGCGCAATGGTCACTCGGCCAAAACCATTCAGGGCGACCTGGGTAAGCTTCCGCTGGAGATCCCTCGCGATCGCAATGCGACCTTTGAGCCACAATTAATCGGCAAGCACCAACGACGTCTGGCAGGCTTCGATGAGAAGATTCTGGCCCTTTACGCCAAGGGCATGACAACCCGTGATATTCAAGACATTGTCAAAGAATTATACGGTGTGGATGTCTCACCGACACTGATCTCCGAGATCACCGAGGACTTGGATGCCGAGGTCAAAGCGTGGCAAACGCGACGCATCGATGCGGTCTTTCCGATCGTGTTTTTGGATGGCCTCGTGGTGCATATTCGCGGTGAATCTGGACGTGTCAGCGAACACACCATGTATGTTGCTATCGGCGTGAATTTCCAAGGCAAAAAGGAACTTTTAGGACTTTGGCTCAATGAGACCGAAGGTTCCAAGTTTTGGCATTCATGCTTGACCGATTTGCAAACGCGTGGGCTAAGCGACATCTTTATCGTGTGTGTGGATGGCTTGAGCGGCTTCCCCGAAGCTATCAAGGCGGTCTACCCAAAAACGCAGGTGCAACTGTGTATCGTACATCTGGTTCGCGCGGCTCTGCGTTACGTAGCCGACAGTGCTTCCAAAGAAGTGATTGCGGACTTGAAGAAAATCTATCAAGCAGCCAGCGTGCTTGAAGCAGAGCAGGAACTGGAAAACTTTGCTAAAAAATGGGATGACAAATATCCGACAATATGTAAGCAGTGGCGTGCAAAGTGGCCACACATAACATCGATGTTCGATATGCCGATGTCGATTCGCAAAGCGACCTATACGACCAATGTGATCGAGTCGGTCAACAGTGTGATTCGTAAGTTCACACGCAATCGAAAACAGTATCCCAATCGCGAAAGTGCCTTGAAACTGATTTACATGGCAATCCATGAAGCCTCGAAGAAATGGACAATGCCGATTCCAAAATGGAAGGAAGCCTTAAATCACTTTGCGATCCTGTTTGAAGGCCGTCTACCAAAGCAAATGAACTAACACAACAAAAAAACGACTGACACAAAAATATTTACAAGCCCTATCGGGAAGCAGAGCGACGAGACAAAGCCGAGTTAGCGAGGCTACGAACCGCCTCCAGGGTCTCGCAGACTTAGACGCACAGTCGGCTCAAATTGCCTGCCACCGTCGGAAAAAATCCGAATCGATGGCTCTGTAGGCTTAGGTGGCCCTCAGTCGTTGATGGATCTGGCCAAAGAAATCAGAACAGCAATCGCCCAGGACGCAATGCGGTAACGTGGCGGCGACTTACGTCCGGATGTCATGATGTACATTGCATGTGTCGACAAGTTCAAGTCAATGCCAGCTAGCGATATCCAAAAGCTTCGCTTCGATATCGCGAAACTCGGGCAAAGCGGTCTCGACATCAACAACCCGACGAAAAGTACACGCTCAAATCTCTTCCGGCGGAGTTCAGTGGGCTTCATCTACGCTCGATCAGGTATGCAGCCTTCAAGCAGTTTGCTCCAAACGAAGTTGTCGGTATCGACTTCTCGAAGGAGTACGCAGCTGCGAGAGGGGTGTAATTCGGGCACGACAGTTGCTGATATTTTCGGCACTCATTGAATATGTTGATCGCGAAGGGCGAGGAGCATTCATGTGACAGTTTGATTGTGATGATCGGTATCTGTGAGGGAGACAAAGCACAATTGTCTTTAGAAAATGCCTTTCCGAGCTCCTGGCATTCAAAGGTTGACCTTTCGAGCTTCGAAGTAAGTTTTCAAAAAATGCTCGACCAACTCGCACAATTTAGTACGTAAAACGGGTAGTTTTCGTCATGTCAAATACTGGTAACTACAACTGCAGTCAGTTTGTGCGTTGCCCAAACTCTTGGATAATCTCGCGCAGTTTATCAAATCGATAAGGAAACAACTCATTTTCCCCCAACATCCTTTCAATTAAATTTTCGTTTCCAAAATACCTCCGCGCCTCTTCGTAGTAAGGCATTTGAACCCTTCGAAAGAAGTCGACATATTCGTCCATTTCGACCATCGTAACCAATTCCTCATCTTGCCGTTGCAAAAATGGTCCAAGGCTTAGATTGGCCAACAAGTTGCTCAGACCATTTATTCCTACAAAGTCAGTAAGAGGCGCGTGCCTGATAAAGTCTTTACCAGGATCACAATTCGGCAGGTTGATGATCGTTTGGCCTGAAGTCACTAGCTGGATATTGGTCGGATGAATAATGCGAAAACTGTGGAAGCGCAATCTGCGCTGCTCAGTTAAATCTTGACATTTCCAAACGACACAACCTTTAGTGACAAGTTCGATAACTCCACCGCATGTGTCGCAATACCATCTCGTCAATGGTTCGTCCATATATTCCATTTCCATCCGTCAAAAAGATTCCGATTTGCGTCGATTGCATCCGAAGTGCAGCGATAGAGCAACGGCCGTTCCTACTGTTTTTAAGGTTGATGAGTCTATGGTTGCATCAGTTGCAGTCTAGTACGCAAATGGCAAAGATACCACCGCGTTATTCCTAGGAATTGCGAAGTGACCAATGTCGGTTTAAGACTTCTGCTTCGTCCGACCGGTTGTTTGGACCTTCATCAGCAAGTTGTGTAAGCTCTTACTGCGCTTTTGCCCGGCGCTCAAAGCGATAAGTAGCGGTTCCACAACGAGTATCTCCGGCTTGGGCTCGTTTTGTATTTTTGTTATCAATAACTGGCCTCGTGAGAACCAGTTTTCGCCCTCATCGACAAACGTTCCAATTGCAATTTGGAGGTCAGATGCGATGGCGTGCTTCCGACCGTGGGACTCGATACTGTTTCTACCGAATGACAGTCGAATTGCATCGTGCAGTTGCTTAGGCGTTAGGTTTTCCTTGGCAGCACGTTTAGCAAATTCTCTCCGCTCAAGTCGAGCAATTCTTTGGTTTTCGAGATTATCCTTATTCCAAGTTTCGACAGCAGCCTCGATCGTTAGCAAATATGTTACGTGAGCGCTCAGCAAAGGAAGTGCGTTTGCTTTTTTGCGAGAACTTCTTTCCTGCGGATCTACGCCCCGTCGAAGTTTGCAGAACTTATCGAAAGCAGCCTGGCTATACTGCTCTGCAAATGCAAGCCGCATACGTGCTGTTCGAACGTCTATCCCATTCTTTGAAGCGAACTTAGAGATGGTTTTTGGTTTCGTGGCAAGAATGCAGTACTCTAGCGCCTTGCATCCAAGTTCGTAGTGCTCGCTTAATGTGGCGAGGATTTTCTTGGTACGTACTTTCGACTGAGTTTTGGCGGGCATAGTGAATTTTAATGTGGGCTGTTACTTTGCCGGGGCAGACTTTAGAGCGTACAGGACGAGTGGCTCATTGAACAAGCCTGCGTTTTCTTTTCTCACTCTCCCGGTTTTGCTAATGGCGCGGTAAATGTTTAACCCGGTTAGCGGTGGACCTGTCTGCCCCGAAATCAGACTACCTTCCACGCTAGACTCTGGGATGTACGGTCCTCGAAAAACTGGACCTCCCACGCCCGAATCGGGCGGTTAAACATCCCACGGAGGATCGGGCTGTTCAACAATCATATAATCGGTTTCAAGAAGCGTTTTCCCCTTGAGATTGTTTACTTTTGATAACCGAAAGACATGTGGTCCGTTGGACACTTAGTTTGTTTCGCGACAAACGTCCAACAGGAGGTCCTAGGTGACGGCAAGGTGAATACCTTCTCAGCATATGGGACTAGTTTCTGCAGTCGCAGTGGTACGGTCTTTGGCTTATAGACGCAGAACATCTGGAAATGCGAGTTACTTGTGCGCCCTTGCGTCGCGAGGTTCGTGTCATGTGGGGAGCAGTATGCAAGCGATTTTGTTTTAGATAGTATTGATTTTTTCAATTAGTTTCTCCAGGAGCTGGTGTGTTGGGTCGTAGATACCTAGGTCTGTGGCGCGACTTACGGCGTCGCGATAGTCCCGCATGGCGTAGTAGGGCGAGTCGTCAACGTACAGGTCCATCCATTCTGCGTATTGCAGCAAGTCAGTTTTGTACTTGATTAATGGCGTCAAGAATTTTCTCCAGGGTTGGTTTGCAGTGGGGGCTGTTGTCGAGGGTCAGGAGGCAGAACATGTGGTAACGCGTGATCAGGTCTGTCGCGTCGTACATGTCGCAGTCGTTGTCAAAGTCGGGTATTGGCAATTGTGGTATCATCTGGGTCGGTGGTTTTTTAGTTGTGGATGTCTCGAAAATTCAGGAGTTTAACTGAGCCGGAATTCGAGCCGTATCAACAGAAACACGTGTTTTCCCTGGTATTTTAATGAGTTGTGAATTATGACGGATAATTCGTCACAGCCAGCCTTTTGGTCACACTTGGAGTCTGCTTTAGATGACCGTCGATCGCAAGGCCTGAATCGGCAATGCACTGTCTCTGTACCGATTGACCCCACCCGAATGCGCAGGAACGGTTTGGTTGTAGTCAATTTCGGTGCCAACGATTACCTTGGTCTAGCATGGCATCCCGAACTGCTACAGGCTGCTCAAGAGTCTGGCCAAACCCTTCCGAAATTTGGGAGCGGTGCTAGCTCATTAGTCACGGGACAAACGCATGTTCATGAAAATCTTGAGCATACTATTTCCGTCTTCAAAGGGACCGAACGCTCGATCATTTTTTCGAGCGGATACGCTGCCAACCTTGGTACCGTCGGAGCGTTGGTTTCAAAGGAAGACGTCATCTTTAGCGACAGTTTGAATCATGCTAGTCTGATCGACGGTTGCCGTTTGAGCCGAGCGCAGGTGATCCTTTATCCACATTGTGACTATGCGGCTTTGAGGTCGCTCGTGCGTGAGCATCGGCAACGGGGTCGATTTGCATTTGTCGCGACCGATTCGGTGTTCAGCATGGATGGGGATCTTGCGCCGCTTGCAGAGATTGATTTGCTTTGCCATGAGTATGATATGCAGTGCATCTTGGACGAAGCCCACGCGACCGGAGTATACGGCAATCAGGGCCGCGGCTTGTCGGAACACCTTTCCGTAACTAGTTCTCGAATTGTAAATATCGGAACATTGAGCAAAGCACTCGGCTGCGTTGGCGGGTTTGTGACCGGACAGAAAGTGCTGATTGATTGGCTAAAGAATCACGCGAGATCATGGATCTACAGCACCGCGTCGACCATTCCCAACGCATCCGCTGCGTGCAAAGCGATTTCGTTGGCTCAGAACATGTCCATAGAAAGGAGGGGACTCGCAAAGAACTCCACTGAAATCAGGTCGAAATTGGTCGGACTTGGATTGGAGGTTGGAACGGGCGATAGCCCTATCATTCCCATCTATTTTAACGATGCAAAAAAAGTGTCGGCGCTAAGCGAACAACTGCAACAGAGAGGCGTTTTTGTTCCGGCAATTCGACCACCAACGGTACCCAAAAACAGAAGTCTGCTTCGAGTCAGCATCACCTGCAAACACACCCCCGAACAAATAGAATTCCTTTTGCATGCAATCTCCCAAAGCGTCTAAGCATCGATTGCTATCGATTAAGCCAACCAACGATGGTCTTGGTAACCGTGTCCGATGCGTCTTGCTGAACAAAATGGTCAGATTCCGGCACGGTAACAAGCGTCAGGTCTCTTTCTAGCCAATTCCACGTGTCGTTGAGTGCGCCCGCCAAGAGTGCTTTGTCCTTGAGCCCATGAATCATCAAGACGGAACACTGGACTTTTGGTCCAGTGCTATCGGGAACCGTATAGGGTTCACGCGGATAGTTCGCTTTGTAGTAATTCAGCATCCCCTCGATCGACGAACGCTTCATTGCTTTGGTATAGACTAAGCGATCCGCTGGGTCTTTTACCCACCCCACGAGCGTTTCCACTTTTACCATCGACGCGGCTATCGGACTCTGGAAGAACCTCGCGTACTCGCTATTTTTTTGTTGCTCAGGGTTGTTAGCCAATTCTCGGCGCAGCCCGTTTGGATGAGGCAAATTGAGGATGACCAGTCGTTCCGTCATCTTTGGATACGTCATGGCGAACTGCCAAGCGACCATGCCGCCCCAATCGTGACCAACCACGACAGCATTTTCTCGCTTAAAATGCAGGATCACGTTTCGCACGTCACCCACGAGTTTGTCCATGGTGTAGTTTGGGACTCCTTCAGGTTGATCGCTTAAATTATATCCGCGCTGGTCGATGGCCACGACTTGGTACTTTTCCGCAATCGCGGGCATCTGGTTGCGCCACGTGTACCAGTAGTCAGGAAACCCGTGAATCATAACAACCAATGGGCCTTCACCGCGAGTAACGTAATGGATTCGCACATCGCCCGACTGAGCAAATCCATGCGTCCCCACATCGATTTCTTCATTTGGATCCTTTGCTGGTTTCGGATCGGATTGCACAGATTCCCATGTCCTTTCGACAATCGGTTTTATGATGGCAGTGAACTCTTCGTAGGCGGGCTTCAGAAAATGCAACTTGTCTTCGCGGTAGAGCTCCAGTCGTGCGTTCCCCTCTTTGTCGAAAAGAGCTTTATTGACGTCGATGAATCCTAGTCGTTGATCTTGCAGGCAAGACGCGAGAATACTCGCGTTCGCATCGTCAACGATCTGCCATTTGTCCTGTTTTTGCGGAGCGCGGTTGATCGAGACGAATAAAATTTTAGTTGAGGGCAGTTTTGCATGGACCCGTTCAGCAAATCGCTGGAATCGATCGGCGATTTGAAGGGCAGTCGAGTTCGCATTTACGTCGTTGCTGCCGCAGTAGTAGACGATGACTTTTGGCTCATACGGCAGAACTACGCTGTCCATGTGATCGAGAATATCCGAAGTTCGCGACCCGCCAAAGGCACGATTGAAAACGGGGAGTGGAGCCATCTGGTCTTGAAGGGTGGTCCATTCCCTGAAAATGCTACTGCCTATAAAAAGGATCGCATTCTTGGGTGGAGGATTCGTTTTGTCTGCTTCGAGATACGCTGCAATTGCATCCTGAAAACGAACCTTGAGCTTGCTCTCGGACTCTTGGAATGCCGCAATCGCAAGAGAAGCCGTACCAACGCGAACCAACGCGAACGTGAACAGAAGTAGGCAAAGACGAAGACTGAATTGTGTCATCTCAAAGGTCTCAGTAAATCTAGGAGGGATTCATTAGTCGATCACAAACACTCGCCACACTGCAACACTTCTACGCTGCGGATGGGGGCTCTGAAGTGCTGAGTGCGCGTTGAACGTACTTTGCCAAAATATCGGTTTCCAAGTTCACTTTGTTTCCAATATGGAGCGTGCCGAGGGTGGTATGCACAAGCGTATGCGGAATCAGTGCGACACTAAAGTATTGGTCGTTTGCGTCGACCAGGGTTAAACTGACTCCGTCGACGGTGATCGAACCCTTCGAAGCCATTTGTCTCAGAAGATGTAGTGGAGCGGTGAAGTAAAAGTAGGACCACGCCCCTTCATCGCGCCGACGATCAAGGGTTGCCAGGCCGTCGACGTGGCCGGTTACATAATGCCCTCCCATGCGATCGCCTACTTTTAACGAACGCTCGCAATTGGCGAATTCCGATGCCTTCAGTTTCCCTAGGCTTGTTCGGGAGAGCGTCTCAGCACCTAGTTCGAACCAACAAGCGGTTCCGTCAATGGCTACAACGGTGAGACAGCACCCATTTAACGCAATGCTGTCGCCGATGCGAACCCCATCGCAAAGGGACCCCAAATCGAATCCCATCCTCTTTCCAGTTCCCTCCGTTGTCGACCCCACCAAAGGAACGGTCGATTCAACTAGGCCCGTAAACATTTGTAGATCACCTTTTTATGCTGTATTGTTTTATGCTGTATTGTCGACAGAGTTTTCAATAGTCATCGCTCGAGTCGCTTCCAGCAATGTGATTATTTGTTCAACGCTGAGCTGTTCGGCTCGTAGATTGTGAGCGAGGCCTAGTTTTTCCAAGATTTCATCAATCTGAGGTTTTGAAAGATCATCCTGCGTCGCAGTGAAAAGCTGACTTCGAAGGAATTTACGTCGATGGAAAAATAGTGCACGAAGATGCGAATGGTAGTAATCAAGGTCTACGATGCGGCTTCGCTTGGCCGCATTTGGTGTCACGCGAATGATGGCGGAATCCACTTTTGGACTTGGCCAGAAAACGCTCGGCGGCAGAATCCGAAGGATTTCACAATCACACAGACTTTGCATCCAAATCGATAACGCGCTGTAATCCTTGCAACTTGGTTCAGCAACGATTCTTTGCGCAAGCTCCTTTTGAATTGTGACAACCATCCTTTCAGGGAATGGATCTACAGTGAGCAGGTTGCTGATGATCGGTGTTGCGACGTTGTAAGGGAGATTCGCAACCAGCTTAAATTTTGAACCAGGTAAGCTCGCCAGCTTTTCGCGAACTGCAACCAACACTTCATCGCGCATATGATTCTTGTTGCGAAGCGCATCGCAAGAGAGCATCGTGATGTTGCCCGCTCCACGCAGTTCCTTGGCAGCCAACGCTTGAAGGTCGCGATCGATTTCCACGGTTACGATAGCGCCGGCCAAGGGTGACATGAGTTTACTCAAGGATCCCATACCGGTGCCGATTTCGAGGACGACGTCCGTCTTTTGGATGTCCGCTCCCTTGACCAGAATGTCCAGCAAATTGAGATCGACGAGAAAATTCTGTCCGTATTTCGTTTTGGGATGAAGCCCAGCTCGCTCCAAGGACTTGGAGATAAACGAAAGTGTTTGGCGTTCTGTCATGTCTAGGGCTTGATTTCGAAGATTGCTTCGACTTCAACTGCCATACCACCTGGTAGAGCGTTCGCGCCTAGCGCGCTGCGAACTCCGATCCCCAAATCATCACCCCAAAGGTCGACAAAAAGTTGGCTGCATCCATTAATCACCGCAGGGCTTTGCCCGAAGTCATCGGTGCAGCGCACGAGACCGAGAATCTTCACCACTCGCACAATTCGATCCAAAGAACCTAATCCAGCCTTTAAAGTCGCAAGCATCGCCAATCCAGTTTGACGAGCCGCTACTTGCCCCTGTTCCATGCTCATGTCCGCTCCGACTCGACCCAGAATTATCTTTCCGTCAGACTGAAGCGGGCCGTGACCAGATAGGTACGCTAAGTTTCCTACTACCAACATAGGCTTATAAAGTCCCACAGGTTTGGGCGCAGGGGGCAGCGACAAGCCTAGCTGAGCAAGCTTACTATCAATTTCGGACACGGAACACTCTCCTCAAGAATCGATCGAACAGGTCGAATTCTCGAGTTTATACCATCAATTCCCTTCGTGTTCACGGGGAAACCCAAAGATCTTAAGATACAATTTTTCTAGCGGCTCGAGGACTTTGGGGTCCGTAACTTTTTTCCAAGCCCAACTTGAGGGATCGGCAAAAAGGATTGCAAGTGGGGCTCCGGGTGGAAGTGTGGGCTGGAGCTTGCTCACCAAACACCTCTCGAAGGGTGTCAAGCCATGAATACGCGCTAGTTGTCGAAAGAGTCCGTTTGGGTTTGATCGCGGTTTTTGCCACCAAAGGACCAACAATACAACCAATCGCCAGCAGGCCAGGAGCACCATCAAGGCGACAATAGGCAAACAAATCCACCACGATTTGACGACCAACCGGTCGTACCCTTCGATTCGCAGGATTTCAGCCCAGAAAAATTGGAAATGCGAATCCATAGACGGCTAACCTTCGAGTCGTGATATTGCGAAATTGGCGGCTGTGATTACGGATTGATCTTCGTCTTGCATCAGTGGCCGAAGTATGTCGATCGATTCTTGACGATTGCGCCCAGAAGCAATGGCGAAAATTGCTTCCGTTCGCACTTTTGCATTTTTGTCAGAAATGGCTTCGATGACGACATCCTCGAGTCCGTTTTCAGTACCCAAAAAACGAACGGCTTGAATTGCTCTGCTACGCTTGACCGCCGATTGCGAGAGAGCATCTCTTTCGATGAATTCGACGTACCCCACTTCAGCAATACGAACGATTTTCGCATATGCGTTCAAATGCGATTCGGGCCAATCCTCTAAATGTTTGATGAGCTCTTCGCAACGAAAATCGGAAAACACGTACTGGATGCTGCTTCGGACAACTTCCGACTGATGCGGGTACAGTTCAATGAGTCGCTCTAGCGCCGTTCTTAGACTGGTTTTCCAGGGTGGAGCCTCGTACGACTCCATGCCGGGGACCTCGAAGCAGTCGCTGAGAACCATCACGACAATTTCGGGGTTCAACGATCGCAAATTGCGTATTGCATTGGCGCAGGAACTCTCCGCATCCGGATCCTGCGATTCGAGCATTTGTGTGATGGCCTTCAAGACTTTGTCCGGCGATGCGTTGGAGGCTGAAAGCAAATTTAGAAGCGAACAGCGACGTTTGATTGAATTCGATGTGTTCGAAAAATCGACCTGTTCTACGCACTGGATGGAAACGTGTGAATTCAAATTCTTGGATACCATCTGGGTAATACCAAACCTCTCAACCAGCATCGCCAGTTGAGAGGTCATCACAGGGTCTTGCCGTTCTCCAAGCTCCTTTATCGACTCTGGACTTGGATTGTTGCTCCAGACAATTCCCGCCATCAGTTCGATGATCTGCGCTCGATGCGAATGCCTCAATTGTCGCATTGCAATTTTATGAATCGTTTCACCGCACGCCGGAGTAAAGATCTCTTTAAATAATTTGTCATCCCAATGCGATGCGCATAGCCATGCGTCGACAATATCAGAAATACGATGATCATTGAACCGAAGCAGGGATTGCCAAATGTCCGCAAGCAATTGCGCTCTGACTGCGTCTTTAGCTCGCCCCTTTGCTCGCCTCGCCCAGTCCCCCAAATTGGACGCCAAATGAATGAGGAGTTCGGCAGCGACGATTTGCTGTGGATCATCAGGTGCCTGGGCCGTTTCAACCAGATGATGGAAGAGTGGCGCAATTTGGAGTTTGGCGATAGCGCAAAGCGATCGTTGTCGCTTGACCGGATCACGATCCGCAAGTCCTGCCTCGATTGGGATCATCAAAAGAGGTATCTGGTTGGCTAACAACGGGAGTTCCGCTTCATTGCAGAAATCAATCCGTTCCAACACGGCCGACATTTCGGCCTGGCCGCCACGAAGGATCAGGGTATTCAATGCACTCAGGCGAACCTGTTCGAAGGAGCTCGTTATCGCGTGGCCTAATACGCTGATGCTAGCCAGATTCGAACGTAGACCCAAAGCTCGAAAAGTCTCTTGTAGTTTCGAAATCTGCGGGCTGTTAACTGGCAAGCTTCTATCCCCTAAAAAAGTATTGTTCCCGATGTAGGTAATCGGAATCCCAGCCAAAATACTGAGCTGATTGATCTTGGAGTGCACGGCTTGGCAGTGTGATGCCCTTGGTTTCGCGGGTTGTAGTGGATAAATCGCCTCCCGCAGGAATTCGGCCGGTAATTGGCTATTGAACGAGTTACGATCAGCGGCTACCATACGAGGCCCGAAACGCGCTGCGTTTGATTACTTCCTTTCGTTTTCACTAAACTTGCTGGCTATGTTCAATTCACGTCGCCCCCCAAATGGAAAAAGAGTTCCCCGAAAAAGGGCGCGTCTACGGACCAAAATTAAAAAACGAGATCCTCTACTTGTCGAAGGTAAACGACCTCGACCGATGTACGTGGACTACAAGGACGTCGAGCTCCTCACGAAGTTGGTAAACCGCCATGGCCGAATTGTTAGCCGCCGAAAATCCGGTTGCTCTGCAGCTAGCCAACACGCCGTTAGCCAAGCGGTCAAGCGAGCACGATTCATGGCACTGATGCCCTACGTTGGAGAGTAATGTCCAAGGTATTCCCGTTTGAGCGTCTTGTCGAATTCTGTGAGACCGACGCTGCCGGAATAGCCCACTTCTCGTCATTGATCGTCTATATGGAGCAAGCCGAACATGCGCTTCTCCGCTCTCTGGGATTAAGCGTTGCAGGCTTGACGACATCAAACCCGGTCAGCAATCCCGCGACTATCTTTACTTGGCCAAGAGTGAAAGTCGAATGTGATTTTCAGTCATCTGCCAAGTTTGAGGACATTGTTTCTGTCCAAACATCCATTGCAAAACTCGGAACCAAAAGCGTCACCTTCCAACATCGTTTGACGATCGGCGACAAGCAAATTGCCTCCGGCACGATGACGAATGTTTGCTGCACTCACGAAAGGGGCTCGCTCGTTGGTGTTGCAATCCCCGTTCCTATTCGCGAACTTCTTCAACCCTATGTTGTTTAGTTGCTCCCCAGCAGACCAATAGCCAATCAGCCGCAGACATGTGCTGTACGGCTGATTCGAGCAGATTTCTAAAATGACAGTTCAGCTGAGTGCACTGACCCAACCCCAACTGTTCGCAGAGCACTCAGTTCCAAGGTCCACGAACGGGATACACTCCGAATTGGTTGCTGTGGCTTGGTGCATATGGCGTCGCCTTGAATATTCCACCGCCACCTCCTGACGGAGCGTTACCCCCAAATTGGTGATAGATGGGGGTCATGGTGTTTTGCGAAACGCCCCATGAGTGGTTGGATTGCATGGTGACTGTTGGAGGCACAATCAATGCGGTGGGTTGGCCGGTTCGAAGGTAATAATAT
The DNA here is from genome assembly GCA_031374515.1 of Pirellula sp. Lineage (GTDB taxonomy): Bacteria > Planctomycetota > Planctomycetia > Pirellulales > Pirellulaceae > JBKCUI01. The sequence continues at coordinate 13,654 of JANMGH010000093.1, forward strand.
TCCCCGTGCCAAGGAGTTTGCATTGACTGATTACGAGCCCAGTAGTCGCCAGCTGAAGCCATCGAAGCCCAGCCGAGCCGATTTCCGATCCCTTCTGTGTTAGGCGAGCTGAAACCGCCGCGCGAGACTCGACCGCCAAAGCCATGCTGTGCTTCTGCGATCGAACTGAGTGTGAGAGCGACCGCAATAGCGATCGCTAGTGTAGAAACGCGTCTAACCATAAACTTGAGTCCTTAAATCCAGTGAGGCTAAAGCCAATGTTGGACGATCCATCCCCAGCACAGCTCGTAGTTTGGTTCGACTGGTCTCCGACTCAGCCTAGTTTATTCGCAAAGACTATCGAGGAATCTCGATCATCTTGTACGCTCGCTTGGCAGCTGTACGAACCGGAGGTGCGTAGTAACTGGCATGCGTACGATTTAAACCGCGACCTTCATCGTAATATGAATGATATCGGTCATGGTGTTGGTACAGGAACTGATGTGGATAAAGTGGCTGGTAGGTGTTGTAAGTATGCCCAACCCATCCGGGAACGCCAATCGGTGAAATGTACAATGCCGCTTCGGCAGAGTTGGCATAGCCTCGAGTGAAGTAATTGTCGAACAAAGGTTGCGTCCCCTTTCCTAGAAGGTTGGCATAGCTGTCCATTCCGCCCGAACCCATACTTGCCGGTACGTAAGAGCCCGCCATCGGAGCTCCACCGCCGCACGAACCGCTTGCGCATTGAGCAAGAAGCTCACTGCCACTCGCAGCCGCAATCCCCAATCCCAAGGTCATCAAGAACGCTGTTTTGTATTTCCGTAGCTGTCGCATATCGCACTCCTTAGCGAATTTTCTATCCTGAATCATTCGCGATCAACCGCGGAGGACGATTCGATCGGAGTGATTTTGCGCTCTGATTCGCACGTCTCACGACGCGATGATCAATAGCTGCAAAACTTCTCCCCGGTCATCAGTCGGCAAACGGCACCGAATAAAAACAAGTAAACGGGCTCACACGGTCACGATTCGAAATCTGTCGTCCTGTAAGACCGGCGACAACAAACATAACGAAAGTTCTAATCCTGCCGTCGAATCCTCATAAAGTGCCGAGCGAACCCGCAATGAGCCGACGTTGACCTCGCGATATCGAATCAGACAATGCGCTCAAAATTCGCGTAGACCTACCAGCCGTTATAGTTTAACTTTTCCAGTCATCGAGCTATTTACTACTAGAATCAGGGAGGGACCGCAAGGATGGCTAAGCGCCGTATACCGGAGAGCATTGAGGACGCCTCAAACGATGATTTGCCGGACGGCGAAAAGCCGAAACGGAAGCGATCCGTGCAGCAGGAATTATCATTCGACGACCAACAGAATGGAATTTCGGGTGTTTCGCTTCGCGATGCCGCGCAGGTCCGATATCTCAATTACTCGTTATCCGTTATTACCAGCCGTGCCTTGCCTGATGTACGCGACGGTCTTAAGCCGGTACAACGTCGAATCATGTACACGATGGACCAGCAAGGGCTGGACTTCACCAGCAAGCACCGCAAGTGCGCCAAGGTAGTTGGGGACGTTATGGGTAACTATCACCCACACGGCGACTCCTCAATCTATGACGCGTTGGTGCGCATGGCGCAGTCATTCTCGCTAAGAATGCCACTCGTGGACGGAAGCGGAAACTTTGGCTCGATCGATGGCGACAATGCCGCCGCCATGCGTTATACCGAATGCCGATTATCTGCAGTTGCGACCGAGGTACTTACCGACCTCAGCAGCGGTACGGTTCACTTCAAAGCAAACTATGACGGTACTCGACAGGAACCAGTGGTGCTCCCAAGTCGTGTGCCCAACCTGCTTGTCAACGGCGCGACGGGCATCGCTGTTGGCATGGCTACCAACATTCCGCCGCACAATCTCGGCGAGGTATGTCGAGCGCTTTTAAAGCTGCTTGCCGATCCGGAAATCAAAGACTATCAACTGGTGGCCAACGACGCAGTTACTGGCCCTGACTTCCCAACGGGCGGGCAGTTGATTAACTCCAAAGAAGAGCTTCGAGAAATCTACAGAACCGGTCAGGGGACCCTCAAAATCCGCGGTACGACACGCGCAGGTGGCGATTCCAAGAACGGTAAGCTCTTGCACATCACATCCATCCCCTATGGAGTCAATAAGTCGGTTCTCGTGGAGCGCATCGCCGATATCGTGATCGGAGGCAAGATGCCGTTGCTGGAAGACGTTAGAGACCTCTCCACCGAAGATATCCGAATAGACCTGCAACTACGCAAGGACGCAGACGAAGCAAAGGTGCTTGCGTATTTGTACAAGCACACTCCGTTGCAAACCAACTTTGCAGTAAATATGACCTGCTTGATTCCAACCGAGAATCCCGAAGTCGGAGCTCCAAGTCGATTGGGGCTCAAAGAAATCCTATGGTTCTTTCTCAAATTCCGACTGGAGATTGTCACCCGCAGACTCGAGCACGAATTGGCCGCATTGCTGCGCCGAATCCATCTGCTCGAAGGCTTTGTGCTCATCTATGATGCGTTGGATGAGATCATTCGAATCATTCGAAAATCGGAGGGGAAGTCGGATGCGGCAGAAAAGATCATGCTGCGATTCCCTGCCAACAAAGGGGGCCTGGATGCCGAGCAGACCGATGCCATTCTTGAATTAAAACTATATCGATTGGCTCGCCTGGAAATCAATTTGATACAAGAAGAACTCAAAGCAAAACAGAAGCGCGCCCGTGACATTCAAAAACTGCTAAAGGAAAGCACCGACGATACGAATCATTCAGGCCGCTGGCGAATTGTGAGGGAAGAAATTGAAGCCATTATTGGCAAGTATGCGAAGACAAAGGAAGGTGCCCGTCGCACCGAGATTATCACCATCGAAGAGGAGCCTGAATTCGACGAGAAGGACTTCATCATCGACGAGGATTGCCATGTTATGGTGACAACAGAAGGCTGGGTCAAACGGCAAAAGCAAATTGCTGACCCCGGAAAAAGCCGTTTGCGCGAAGGGGACACAGTCCTAGATGTGGTCGCTGGCTCAACGCGAGCCACCCTCGCATTCTTCTCTTCGTTTGGCGTTTGCTATACGTCCCGATTGATCGATGTACCAGCCTCGACAGGGTACGGTGAGCCCGTTCAGAAACTCTTCAAGATGAAAGATGGCGAACGGATTGTGTCGGTCCTATCGCTCGACCCACGTGTCATAGGCAACATCAAAGAGAATCCTAAGCGTCCAAACGACAGCCCTGAAGTCCATGGTTTTGCCGCTACAAGCAATGGGTTCGCCATGCGTTTTGGACTCGATCAATTTGTCGAACCATCAACTCGAAGCGGGCGCAAGTTCGCTCGAGTCGCGCCGGAGCACGAGGTCATTGGCGTCGTTGCAGTTCATGGAACCGAGACTATTCTCGCAATCACGGCAGACTGCCGCGCGATGGTTTGCCCGGCCGTAGAAGTCAACTATCTATCCGGCGCGGGCAAGGGGGTGACGCTGATCAAAATCGCCAAGACAGACAAAGTCCTCGGCTTCAAGGCGTCGGCGGCCGATCGCGATTTGCTAGTCGTGGAAACCAATCGCGGCGCTCAAAAAACCATTTCGACAGCAAAGTACCGAGTAACGGCTCGCGGCGGCCGCGGTTTGGAAATCCAAAAGAACGGCAAGATATCGGCCATCATCAGTGAACCGATCAAAGCACCGGATCCACTTGAACCCGCCTAATTATTAGCCTCGACACCCTGTGTCGGAAATCACGGCAAGGAATGCCGAGCTACGATGTTCAACATCACTTAACCAAATCGAATCATGAGCACCGCTTCACCAACCTACAACGCGTCCGATATCGTTTCTCTCGAAGGGCTTGAACCCGTTCGAAAAAGACCGGGAATGTACATAGGTAGTGTTGGCTCCTCGGGGCTACATCACCTGGTTTGGGAAATCCTTGACAATTCGGTGGACGAAGCCATGAACGGCCATGCCAGCGAAATTGTCGTCACGCTCCATAAGAATGGCCATACGGTTACCGTGTCCGACAATGGTCGCGGAATCCCCGTCGATAAACACGCCAAAACCGGTAAGAGCGCGCTCGAAGTGGTTTTGACCATTCTCCACGCAGGTGGCAAATTTGAGGGAAAAAACTACAAAACGTCTGGTGGCTTGCACGGCGTTGGAGCCTCGGTTGTCAACGCGCTTTCCAAAGAACTAATCGCAGTCGTACGGCGTGATGGAGTTCAATACAAGATGGAATTTGCTCAGGGGAAGCCTACAACGAAGCTTCAAAAAGGGACCGTGGCTGTGCGCGGCACTGGCACAACGATCACGTTTACACCCGACCCGACGATCTTTCCAAAGACAGACTTCGATGCCGAGACTATACGGCAGCGGCTCGAGATCACGAGCTTCTTGCACCGTGGCGTTCGAATTCAATTTGCAGACGAGACGACGGGAAAGAAAGACAACTATTTTCATGAGCAGGGCATCGTCGATTATTTAGCCAAAGTCCTCGTGCAGCGGAATGCGCGCTCGATTCATGAAACCCCTTTTACCGTTCGCAAAGAAGGTGACGAGCGGATCGAGATCGTGCTGCAGTGGACCGAGTCAACGGACGAACATGTGCGTTCCTATTGCAACGGGATCCCGACGGCAAATGGTGGAACACATGAAAACGGCTTTCGTGCGGGACTTGGTAAGGCGGTGCGGAACTTCTTCGAGACACACAACCTGATTCCGCGTGGCGTCAAAGTGGGACACGAGGATATTCGAGAAGGATTGGTTGCCATCCTTTCGGTCTTTATTGCGGACCCACAATTTCAAGGACAGACCAAGGAACGGCTCAACAATCCCGACATGCAATCCTCAGTGGATAGCGCAATTCGACCGGTTTTAGAACAATGGCTCAATAGCAATCGTAGTGTCGCAGAGTCGATAGTGGCCCGAATCATCGCTTCTGCACGAGCTCGAGCCGCCTCGCGGGCCGCTTCGGAATCGGTGTCTCGCAAAACAAGCACTTCACGCGCAATGTTACCGGGCAAGCTCAGTGATTGCCTTTCGTCAGGACGAGGCAAATCGGAACTTTTTATTGTCGAAGGGGACTCGGCGGGTGGGACAGCAAAACAAGGACGCGACCGAAATTTCCAAGCGGTCTTACCGCTTCGAGGCAAGGTGCTCAATACAGAGTCGCTCGCTCTCTCAAAGGTTTTAGAAAACAAAGAGATCCAAGATCTTGTGACCGCGCTGGGTTGCGGTATCGGGAAAGACATGGATATTGGCAGAGTGCGCTATGAGCGAATCATACTTCTTGCAGATGCGGATTCGGACGGCCACCACATTACGACATTGCTTTTGACGTTCTTTTATCGACATATGCTACCTCTTATCAATGACGGCCGAGTCTACATTTCGGTACCGCCCTTGTTTCGAATTGATATAGGCAAGGATCGCTATTGGGCGGCGGACGAGCAAGACCGCGAACGCATTCTTTCGTTGCACGGCAAACGTGGCAAGCCTGAGATAACACGCTTTAAAGGGCTGGGGGAAATGATGCAAAAAGACCTTTGGGATACGACCCTCAATCCGGCTACTCGGCGAGTGTTGCGAGTTCAGATTGATGACCAGTTGGAGACCGATCGGATCATGAACGATCTCATGGGCCGCGATGCATCCGCCCGTTTTCGATTCATCATGGACCGCGCGGAAGAAGCTCAAGAAATCGATGTGTAATACCACACCGATGGAAGCCGAATGCAGTTTCGAGTACACGATGTCGACGCAACGCAGATCGAGTCGCCAAAGATGATTCGGACGTTTCGGACTCTGTGACGCAGGGCGAAAACAGTTGTCTCAACTGTTTGCAGCCCAGAGTAGAACGGTTGTCTCAACCGTTCCCGCCCTGCATCCCTGACGAGACCCACGAA
>JANMGH010000109.1:0-84123 GCA_031374515.1 Pirellula sp.
ATTCGGCGGACGGCTCGGGAATCGTCGATGACTAGTGCTCGCATGGGATTGTCCTGTGCTAAAAAAATAAGTTCTTTGTGCAAAGCCCCGCAGGCGCGGAGGTCTTAATCGTCTTCTAGTCGTATGTCCCGTGAATTTAGCCCAACGGGCTTTGACCTCTTAGCCCAGGGCAGAGCGCAGCGCCGCCCTGGGTGAATTACAAACACACCGTAGATGCCCTGAAGGGGCCGACGACGGCGAGGGTTGTACCTAAACGTTTTGATAGTTTCCAATCGTCGCACCTTGGTTTGGCACTACAACAGGTCGTCGCGTTGGTGCATGGCTCTCCAAAGTATTTTGTTGATACTTGAATTGTCCGACCAACCTCTGAAGATCAGCAGCCATGCGGCTCAGTTCTCCAGCGGCTTGTTGAGTATTGCTCGCCCCCTGCGTTGTGCTCTGAGCAGCAGTCGCAACGGCGGTAATGTTCTGAGCGATCTCGCCGGACCCTTTTGATGCTTCCGCTACATTGCGGCCCATTTCGTTTGCAGTTGCCGTCTGTTCTTCCACAGCACTGGCAATCGTATTCGAGATGTCGTTGATCTGATTGATCACGTCGCTGATCTGACGAATCGCCTCGACAGCACCTTGAGTATCGGTCTGGATCGTTTCGATCTTGTGACTGATGTCTTCGGTTGCCTTTGCGGTTTCCTTAGCAAGTTCCTTGACTTCGTTCGCTACCACTGCGAAGCCTTTACCCGCTTCACCGGCACGAGCGGCTTCGATCGTTGCGTTCAGAGCGAGCAGGTTTGTCTGTTCAGCGATCGACGTAATCACCTTCACGACCTTTCCAATTTCGATACTGCTTTCGCCAAGCTTCGCAATGGTGCTGTTCGTGTTGTTGGCCACGGTAACAGCCTGTTGCGAGACACGAGCTGCTTCCGATGCGTTCTTAGCAATTTCGCGGATTGCCATGTTCATTTCATCAACACCAGTCGCAACCGTCTGGACATTGGCACTGACTTGCTCCGACGCGGCGGATACCACGTTGGCCTGCGAAGAAGTCTCGTCGGCGTTGGTGCTCATTTCTGCACTAACCGCAGACAATTCTTCCGAGGCACCAGCCAAAGCCGTTGCGTTGTCGCCTATGGAGGAGATGCTACCTCGAAGATCCGAGAAGAATCGATCCAAACCTTCTCCAAGCTGACCGATCGGGTCAGCTCCGGAAACGGTGATCGGTTGAGTCAAATCGCCAGAGGCAGCGGCGCTGACGACCGATAGAATTTGACTCACTTTGATCTTGAGGTCTTCGCGTGCCTGGGCTGCAACGGTGACATCGGTTGCGTACTTGACTACCTTGTTCGGTCTGCCATTCAAATCGAAGATCGGGTTGTAGGATGCTTGGATGTAGACTTCTTTGCCGCTCTTGCCAATTCGCTTGAATTCACGGCTTACGCTCTCGCCCTTGGCGAGGCGATTCCAAAACTCAGCGTACTCCGGGGTCGATCGTTCGCTATCGCAAACAAACATTCGGTGGTGACGGCCTTTGATTTCTTCAAGACTGTAACCCACCGCTTGCAGGAAGTTTGTGTTTGCGGAAAGAACTGTTCCGTCCAAGTTAAATTCAACAACGGCTTGTGATTTGTTAACCGCATTGATCTGACCTTTGAAGTCATTCGAGATGTTCAACTCTTCCGTTACGTCTGACGCAAACTTTACGACTTTGATTGGCTTGCCATCTTTAATGATCGGATTGTAAGTCGCTCGCAACCAAACCTCTGCTCCACCCTTACGAATGCGTTGAACGTCTCCGGCGACGAATTCGCCTCGATTGAGTTTCTCCCAAAGAGCTCGGTACTCAGGTGTGTTGGCCGTGCCTGGTAGTGCAAACATGGAATGATGCCTACCTTGGATTTCGTCCAGCTTGTATCCCATAACACTAACGAAGTTTTCGTTAGCACTGAGAATCGTTCCATCCATCTTGAATTCGATCATGGCCTGTGCGCGATCGATTGCGGAGATCTTTCCAGAATTATCGAGAAGGACAAGCTCGGTTTTGGAAATCGAACGGCTGAGTGCAAACGAAATCCCAAGGACTACGCTGATCGCTCCAAGGCCGATGAAGAGCAATGTCCAAATCCCGCTGGAAGCGGCCTCCTCACCAGCTTTTTGATCTGCATTCATCTTGACCGTGACTAAATCCACAAGTTCAACGATCGGCTTTTTGTGTGCAAAGAAAAGGTTCTCTAATTTGCTGCTGACAGCATCTTTCGCGGCATCATCTTCCTTCACAATTGCGGGAATAAGGTCACGATCTACGGTCGCGAAAATCTCGTCAGCCGTCTGCTTTACGTCGCCTAGCATCTTCGACTTTACTTCTCCCGCAGGAAGCCTTTCCGTCCAGGCAGTCATGCTGGTTTCGTAGGACTTCTTGAAATCGCGATAGGTCCCGATAGCCTTGGCACGCTCATTAATGTCATCGCAATCTTGCATTAAGTGCGTGCTCAAGTAGCTCTCTATTACGTACAATAGCGGTGGTAGAATGTCCGCCAAAAGATCTTTGTCCGTAACAACTTCGTTGTACTGTTCCCCACCGATCCGGACCTTTTGGATCGTCGTGTACGTGTAAGCACCAAAGGTTAGGAAACCGGCTAAAAAAACAACGGCCAAGCATACGACCTTGGCTTTCATACTAAGACGGAACAGTTTGGACATTGCGAGTTACCTTAAGAATGAGAAAAATGGGGGAGCGACGGAGTTACTTAAAATGACTTGTCAATCGGCGACCAGCTGTACGGCTGCTTCGCATTGAAGCAGAAGCAACAATCGGCCGTCGAGTTTATAGGCACCTTGGACCAGCTCACGAGCAGGTCCATGCAAGGTATCTGGCGGTGTTTCAAAATTATCCGCGTCGACTTCGATGACGTCGCCAATTTGATCGACGAGAAGACTAACGGCACCATCATCGCTGCACACGACCACGTTCATGGGTAGTTTGTCTGCGGGACGCGGCGTCAGTCCTAAACGCGTTCGGAGATCAATCGCAGTCACGATCTGCCCACGAAGATTGATCAATCCGCTCACGGCTGGTGGAGCCATCGGCACTCGCGTCATTTCTTGATAACGAATGACTTCTTGCACCGTCTGGGCGTCAACGCCGTACAGATGGCCATCTAAAAAGAATGTGCAGAGTTGTCTGGATGCGATCATCTCTTAAAACGACTTTCTATACGCTGATTTGGTCTTGAAAAAACGAGGGATCGACCATCCGTATGACGGCTGGCAAATCAAGTAGATCGGTAACGTGTCCTTGGATCACTGCGGACTGAATCAAACCTGCTCGGTGTGCAGGTCGAGTATTGACGAGTTCGGTTTCGACGATATCCACAATCTGATCGACAACTAATCCGACGCTCCGGCCTTCTTCGGTGTAGACCACGACGTCCATCAAGGTCTCTTGATCGCCTCTGCATTCCACTCCAAGCGTGTCGGACAAACGAATCAGCGGAAGGATTTCGCCGCGATACTGAACAACTTCTTGATGGTCCGCTCGTTCAACGGTGTTGATAGCGATCTTCTCAAGTCGAGTTACTTGGCCAATAGGCAACGCAAATCGTCGATCAGGGCCAACACCTAGAACCAGGAGTGTCTGCAACTGCGATTCATTGCCGTTGTTTCGATCGCTCGAATCAGTCATCGTGCGATCGCGTACTCCCGAAATGACATGGGCCGAATGAGCTAAGCCCATGACATCCAGAATCAATGCAACGCGTCCGTCGCCCATGATGGTTGTTCCAGAATAGACCGAAACATTTTTGAGTTGTTTGCTAAGTGGCTTGACGACGATTTCTTCGGAGTCATTGATGCGATCTACTACCAATCCAAAATGACGATCGTCGGCGCGGAGAACGACGATGTTGGTTATATCGTCGCCCAGTTCCTGATTTGCCTTTGGCATCCCCAGTTCATGCCGCAAGTAAACTAGCGGCAGAAGTCGACCGCGTAAACGGTAGACCGGTGCACCTTGAATCCATTCGATCTCCTTCCGAGTCTGCTCGCCTTCGAGCCTTACAAGTTCGAGAAGGTTTACTTGGGGAATCGCGTAACGATCACTATCACTGGTGACAATTAAGGCTGGGATAATTGCGAGTGTTAACGGGATTTTTATTTTGATGGTGGTACCTAGGCCAACCTTGCTTTGGAGGTCCACTGTGCCACCAATCTTTTCTATGTTTGTTTTGACTACGTCCATTCCAACTCCGCGTCCAGAAACGTTGGAGACTTTCTCCGCTGTGGAGAAGCCAGGTAAGAAAATTAGATTTCCTACATCGCGATCCGCCATTCGGGATGCCGTCTCTTGTGTCATCAGCCCGCGTTCAACGGCCTTCGCTTTAATTCGCTCCAGGTTCAGTCCTGCTCCGTCATCGCAGATCTCAATATTGACTTGCCCACCTTCGTGATAAGCACGCAAAGTTAGAATTCCTTCGGCCGCCTTTCCATTTTCCTTGCGCACTGCAGGTCGTTCGATCCCGTGATCTACGGTATTGCGAACGAGATGCGTCAGAGGGTCCTTGATGGCCTCAATAATGGTTTTATCGAGCTCGGTCTCCTTCCCTTCCATTTCGATGCGAACTTCTTTTTCGCAGATCGCGGCCAAATCACGAACCAAACGCGGGAACTTGCTCCAAACGGTCCCAATCGGCTGCATACGCGTCTTCATAACCCCCTCTTGCAGTTCCGTCGTGATTAAGTTCAATCGTTGCGTCGCACTGTACAGAGCACTATCATTGACCGTAGAGTTAAATTGAAGAATTTGATTGCGAGCAAGTACGAGTTCACCTACTCGAGTCATAAGTTTATCGAGAAGTGCGACATCGACTCGAATCGTGCTGTCGGCTGCCGAACTCTCTCCGTTGGCAGCAGCGGTGTTCGACGGACCGGTTGTGCTGTTTGCTTTTGCCTGCGAACTAGTTGCTGCCGGGACAATAGGCGCTGACAAGGGTTTCACCGGAGTTTGCACATCTGCGACTGGAGTCGGGGTGTTTGTATGCCCAGTACTAGAAACCAAGGGTGAAGGAGTTGGATCAAGTATCGACGTTTCGGCCGCACCGCGAGACGAGTTGGCGTTGGTCAATTTCTTGATGTGCAGCAATTCGATATCGGAAATAAGCGAAGCAAAGGAATCGCTACCATCGCTACCATCCGTTTCGATCGATTTCAATATTTTTCGAATCGCATCGATGGATTTAAACATCGACTCGCTAACTTCCGTGTCCATTGCAATTTGTCCGGCACGAACACTACCCAAGAGGTTTTCCGTCGCGTGCGAAACACTTTCAAGCGTCGCGTAGGCAAGAAAACCTGCTGACCCTTTAATCGTATGAATATTTCTGAAGACGCTATTCAAAACAACTGCCGACGTTGGATCGCGTTCAAGGTTCAGTAAATCGCGTTCCACCGCCTCCAAATTGTCAAAACACTCAACCAAGAATTCGCGAAGGGCTTCGGCGGAAAGGATCTGTGGTTCAGGTTTGTAAGGAGCATCCGTTGACGCTGCAACGGGTAACGCTTCGGCTACGATCGAATCGTCAATTTGGCCTGTTAATATTCTTTCAAGAGCGACGAGATGTTCGTTCACATCCGCATCATTAGACGTCTCAATTTGATCGATAAGATCCTTAAGTCGGTCAGCAGCTTTCAGAAGAGTGTTGATAACAAGGGAGGTCGGGCGTATCTCCTTGTTTCGTAATCGATTGAGAACCTCTTCGGCTCTATGAGCAAGACCGCCAAGCGTCTCCAGTCCCATAAAGCCGGCCGCACCCTTTATCGAATGAATGGCACGAAAAACAGTATTGACCAGCGCAACGTCCATGTTGTCCCCTTGGGACTCGAGCGTTAGCAATTGGCTTTCGATGTCAGAGAGGTGCTCCTGGGACTCAACTGCGAATTCCTTCAGCAACTCTGTGTCTTCGATACTCATACAATCATTCCGCGAGCAAATGCTCTGCTATGGACCCGTTAGATGGAACTGGAATAATCCAATTCATCGCTAAACTTGAATTGCGAGGACAATATTGCGTGAACCTCACATTTTTATGTCGCAGAACTATTACCGCAAAAACGCGCTGTGCAATCCGCGTCTTAAATAATTCCCGTATTTCGTAAATTCTTCTCATTTTCCTCCGGGAGGTTGTCGCAATCTCCTTTTGGCGGAAGCGACGTAGGTATGAGAGAGTGCGAAACAATACGAACGCGAGGGGAGAGTAATTGCGCCTCTTTCCAGGGTTATCGCGATAGTTACCCTCAAGGGTGTTTTACACCCTACCGAGTGTCAAATAATTCTTCGAAATCGTCATTCTCGATTTGACTGTTCCAATCTGTAACCAACATTTGTCCGTCCAAAATAATATCGGTTTTGGTTCAAGTTACCCAAGGCCCATCAGTTCGCCAAAGCAAGAAAACGACGAGACAGATACTATGAAAGTATTAGTAGCAGACGATTCCGGTATCATGCGCAAGATCATTATCCGCTCCTTGAATTCGGTAGGGGTAACCGACATTGTCGAAGCCGCCAACGGTCAAGAAGCGATTGATAAGTACAAAGAGACACCGGTGGACCTCATCCTCACAGATTGGAACATGCCTGAAAAAAGCGGCTTAGACGTCGTTGTAGAGATTCGTGCCACGGGTTCAAAAGTCCCTATCATCATGGTGACGACGGAAGCACAAAAAGGGCAAGTCATCGCTGCGATTCAAGCTGGAGTAAACGACTATCTAACCAAGCCTTTCGAAGCAGACGATCTGCGTGCGAAGCTTGATAAGTTTGTAGCTGTCTAGTCGCGAACTCAAAATTTCTCCCTCCCGCGATTCTCCAATGGAACCTGCCATATGGCAACGCAGACACTCTTAAGCAATCTGAATATTTCCGAAAAGCGAGCGAGGTTAATCCAGCCGTTCGCTAATTGCACCAAGGATGTGTTCTCGATGATGCTCAACTGGGAAGCGGAGTTGATTGGCATTCACACCAACGATGGGTTCCTGTCTAAATACGACTGCAGTGGATTTATCGGCGTTTCAGGCGCATTGCAAGGATCTATCGTGGTTAGCGTGGATCAAGATATGGCGTTTGCAGCCGCAGAATCGTTCTTAGGCACGCGTCCTACAACAATTAATTCGGAAGTCATTGACCTAGTCGGTGAATTGACGAACATGATCGCTGGTGCGAGCAAGGATCGATTAGGGATTGCAGGTATTTCGCTCGGTCTGCCAACCGTAATCACCGGCAAAGGGCACACGGTTTCCTTTGCCAACAGCGCACACGTAGAAATACTTCAATTCTCATCTCCGCACGGAAACCTCACCGTCGAAATCGGTGTGCGCGGCCTCTAAAGTGCCCTCGCTTCGCGCGTTAGTGAAATAGTCCCACGCGAAGAGTTCGACCGCGCTGATTGACCTGTCTTAATGAAGGCTCAGAATCGACGCCGTAGCAAGCTAGAAAAAAAGACTCTGAATCTGCTAAACTGTCTCCATGACAGCTTCTTCAAAAACAGATTTCGGAATTTTTGGCTCTTTGCCTGTCCCACTCGGCCTAGGACTTTTGCGTCTGTCTACGGATGGTAGGCCCTCGCACGACGAATCGACCAAGCTACTGCATGACGCGTTTGATTGCGGCGTTCGATTACTCGATACTGCGGACAGTTATTGTCTCGATAACGCGGACTTTCATTACGGTGAAAAGCTTGCCAAACAAGCTGTTGCCAGTTGGCATGGACCTCATGAGGATGTTCGAATTATTACGAAGGTGGGATTGGTCCGTCCTGCTGGCAAGTGGATTCCAAACGGATCTCCCAAGCACATTTGCAATTCGGTGGACGACAGTCTGCTCGCGCTTGAGACAGATCAGTTGTTCTTGTTGCAACTGCATGCCAAAGACACACGCGTTCCATTCGAAGAAACCTTAGGGGCACTATCAGAGTTGCAGAAATCCGGCAAAGTTTTGCATCTTGGACTTTGCAACGTAGGACCAGCGGAAGTACGCCAAGCGATGCGGCATTTTAAGGTTGCGTCGGTTCAGTGCGAACTCAGCGTATTGGCTCGCAAATCGGCCGTAGACGGGATGCTCTTGCTCACCCAAGAACTGGAGATTCCGTTTTTGGCATACCGGCCATTGGGTGGCCATGCAAAAGTTGAGAAACTGGAAAAGAACCGCGTACTTGTGCCTTTAGCAGTACGTCACAATGCCACGCCGTTCGAAATTGCTTTGGCTGCAGTTCAGAACGCCAGCCCAAACGTGATTCCTTTGGTGGGCGCGACTCGCAATTTGAGTTTGCTTTCATCGGTGCGTGCCACATCAATTCCACTCGACATTAGCGATAGGACCGCGCTGAGCATCAAGTATTCATTCGACGCACACCCGGACGCCGCATCCGCCGTGCTACCCCCGAAACCACCTCAGTGTCTTCCTACTCTCTTGCCCGATCAAGGGCCCATGAATTCCGCCGAAATCGTCTTGTTAATGGGAATTCAAGGAGCAGGCAAATCGGATTTGGTTCGGTTTTATGTAGATCACGGATACGAGCGACTCAATCGCGATTTAATGGGTGGTAAAGTCGACGACTTGATCGGGCATTTGCAACAATTACTAAATGCAGGAAAGACCAGAGTTGTTCTAGACAATACCTACCCAACGCGGATCTCAAGGGCTGCGGTGATTCGCGTCGCGCATGCCGCAGGACTCCCTGTCCGTTGTCGATTTCTGGAAACTTCGATCGAGGATGCTCGAATCAACGTAGTCAATAGGTTCCTAGATCGGTATGAACGCTTACTTGGACCGGCAGATCTGAAAGAACTAGCAAAGCAAGATCCCAATTTGCCACCACCGATAGCGTTGCAGCGTTGGCAGGACTCACTTGAGAAACCTGAATGGGATGAAGGATTCTCGGCAATCGATCATATACCTTTTGTTCGGCGGCCAGCGAAAAACCATACACGGAAGGGGCTTTTGCTCGATGTGGATGGTACGCTGCGAACAACCAAGAGCGGCGAAATCTATCCTCGTCATGCAGACGATGTAGTCTTGTTACCCAATCGACGTGAAACCTTGCTGCCTTGGATAGACGATGGCTATTTGTTGTTTTTTGTTTCGAATCAAAGCGGGCTTTCCTCCGGCAAATTGACCCAAAGCGATGCCGAGAACGCATTCCAACGAACAGCAGACTTACTAGCGCTTCCCATATCCGAAATAGCTTATTGTCCGCACCCAGCTTTCCCTGTTGGTTGTTTCTGCCGAAAACCTTTGCCTGGTCTGGGCGTCTATTTGATTCGTAAATATGGACTCGATTTGGAGCAACTAGTCATGGTAGGAGACATGGATAGCGATGC
The DNA here is from genome assembly GCA_031374515.1 of Pirellula sp. Classification (GTDB taxonomy): domain Bacteria; phylum Planctomycetota; class Planctomycetia; order Pirellulales; family Pirellulaceae; genus JBKCUI01. The sequence goes on from JANMGH010000109.1 coordinate 9,361, forward strand.
TAGTTTCGCACAGGGACTAGGTGCGAAATACATTGACGCAAACACTTTCTTTTCTTGAATTCGATGCTCTCGCCACAAGGCGATCCGCTTCGGAGTTCATGCGTAAGGCTGACCGGCGATTATTGAATCGATGAATGCCTTGTACCGCGTTCGTTCTCACCCGAAAACAAAAGAGTTCATTCCGTTGCTATGATATCGGTACCGGACACCTTTTCGACTATGAGTATAGCTGGATTGCTTTGACGATCGCGTCGATGTCATTGGGTACTGCGATCGCTCGGTTTGCGAATGAGGCCCGGGAAACGCCACGTGAACCAAGCACTTCGTTGAATTTGTCTTGGTCGGTTGTATGGTAAGCAACGGTCGCCGTCGGATCCTTGAGTTGGTGTCCGGTTAAAATACATACGACTCGGTCATCCATTCCGATTACCCCTTGTTGTCGAAGTAATTTCGCGCCCGCCACACTCGCCGCGCTTGCCGGTTCACAACCGATTCCTCCAGCTCCTACTTGTGCTTTAGCGTCCAAAATCTCTTGGTCCGTGACTTTCCGGACAACGCCATCGCAAAACTCCAACGCGCGCAAACACTTTTTGAGATTGACTGGGCGGTTGATTTCAATCGCACTCGCTATCGTATCCGCTTTTTGCTTGGCTTTATCCATTTCATCGTAGTACCAGCAAGCAATTTCCATTCTCGGTCGTCCACGGCTCCAACGAAGATTGCGATGGTTGTAAACGACGTCCAAGGTATCCGCTCCAGCCGCATTGATAACAGCTAGGCGAGGGACTCTATCGATGAGACCTAATTGCTTTAACTCGATGAAAGCTTTTCCAAATGCGCTGCTATTTCCTAAGTTACCGCCAGGAACCACGATCCAGTCGGGCACTTCCCATCGAAGTGACTCCAACACGCGGTACATGATTGTCTTTTGACCTTCGAGCCGAAACGGATTGATACTGTTTACTAAATAGATCCCGAGTTCCTTCGACACCTCTTTGACACGCGCCATCGCATCATCGAAATCCCCGGAAATCTGAACCGTTAGCGCGCCGTATTCCAAGGCTTGAGATAGCTTCCCGTAGGAGATTTTGCCTGAGCCTATGAAAATGACAGCTTTCATTAGTTGCGTGACAGAACAGTACATCGCAAGTGAAGCGCTTGTATTTCCAGTCGATGCGCATGCTGCGCGTTTTGCTCCGACCATGTGGGCATGCGTGAATGCGGCGCTCATGCCATTATCTTTGAAGGAACCGGATGGATTCATACCCTCGTACTGAAGATACAATTGCCCTTGCCGGATCCCGACATAACGAGCCACCGAGTTCGCCTGCTGAAGCAGAGTCTGTCCTTCTCCGACAGTAATGACTCGCTCGGCTGGAGCAAACTGAAGCAATTCGTGGAACCGCCAAACACCGCTAAATCGCAATGGTTCATGCCGACGAGTCCACATCTGCTCGAAATCACTCATTCGAGTCGGAACAGGGATGCGTTCCCAATTGTAAGCGATGTCCAAAAGATCGCCGCATTGCTTGCAACTAGTCAGAGCCTCATCGGTCCCGTAAGTGGCACCGCAGTCTGAATTGATGCACTTCTGGAAGGCCAGGTCCGATTTCGAAGTGACGTGTACCGGCGAGAGTGCGATTGCCATGTTGTTTCGGAGTGGCTATAGGTCTTGGGGATCAATCCAACGCTGGAAATGAAAATCGGCATTTGGGTTTAGCAACCCCTTCATTTTCGGAATATCCGTTAAGGTCACCCTACGAATATTCTTCCCAGCTTACGGAAACTGTATAGTTTACCCCGTAATAGTGGATTTCGAAAAGATCCTCGCAAAATACGAGCCAAACAAACCTCAACCTATTCACCAGCGGCCAATTTCATGGACGATTCCCATATGGATTCTAAAATAATTCCACCCTCTCGACCGTGGAGCACCAAACGCCAATTCACTGTATTCGCGATCTTGATGGTTTTAGGCACTGCATCCGATTTGATCTCGAAACAGTGGGTTTTTGCTTGGCGAGGGCTTCCTCAGCAAATGCCCCCTTGGTGGTTAATTGAGCCGTTTGTTGGCATCGAGACAGCGGTAAACCAAGGTGCGTTATTCGGCTTGGGCCAAGGAAAAGGGTGGTTGTTCGCCATTTTGTCCCTCATCGCCTTGGTTGGAATTTTCGTATGGCTTTTCAAGTTTAGGGCGGCGGAATCAAAATGGTTATTGGTCGCGATGGGATTGGTGACCGGTGGGATTATAGGAAATCTGTACGATCGGTTGGGGATACCTGCATTGCCGGGTGAGTTGCGGGGTGGTGTTCGAGATTGGATTCTGTTTAAGTACCAAGAGTTCGTGTGGCCAAACTTCAATATCGCAGATTCACTGTTGGTCATTGGAGCAGTGATGTTAGGAATTCATTCGCTATTCTTGAGTCCATCCGAACCGAAAAAGTCGCAAGACGTTTAATCGCATTCCGTGCAAAAAATTGCTCGATGGCTATTCCCAAGTTGGGTGCAAAGAATAGTCATCTTCTTCGAACTTTTGCAATCGCAAGACAGGATTTTTCTCAGGGCGTTCAAGTCTACATCAAGTCCACGACTCTTTAGTTCCCAGGTCTGGACTCTAGCGTCTTTGGCGTAGGATTTCATTCGCTTTGAATCAAGCGGCAGAATATCGACAACTTTAAACCAGCGTACCATTGGATGAATCGAGGGCTGACTCGCGGTGAAGTACCCATTTTTTGAGTCGATTAGCTGACAGCCATAGCGATTCGCAAAACACCAACTCAAGTCTGCAGCCCGAATCGAAGGATCGTAGTCAGCTACAAAGTCGCTTGGCTTTACAGTAACGGTCGCGTCGCTCCTAGCAAGATCAGAGTATTGAAATGTCTCGTGAAACCAATCCTTGAACATCTTCGTCTTGCCTGAAGTCGATTCGCTGGGTTCTAGCGAGTCTTCATGACCAGTCGCGAACTGTAACGCTCTTCGTGAGGACGGTTCGTTTAGGTGCATGCTAGCTGTTATTGATTGTTCAGGCCATCGAGCAAGCCCCCAATACCAACGCTGCTGTCGTACCGACCCGTCCCTCGAAAGAAATCGAATAGCTTGAGGAGGGCGATCAACGTGATGTTTCAGACCGTTGTAATCGCTACGCGTACCCGGAGCGAGCTTGAGCGACATACCTCGACAGCGTTTGAGCAATCGCATGATTGTTTCCCAAGTCGGTGACAACTTTTCAAGGCTACTTGTGCGAGTGCCTTCCGCACGACGGTCCGGATCGATGTGAATAAAGCTGCCCATCTCTACCTCTGCAACTTCAGCGGCAACGTTGAGGACCTCGAAAACGAGTCCTTGGGAACGCGCATTGTGGCGAGTCAACTCGCAGGCGATGGAACAGCGATCGATGGCCGAGACCGAGAGTCCTCGATTGGCAAGAGCGATGGCGTCGGCCCCTGCCCCGCAACATACGTCGATAACCAATCCGTCCAATGGGAAATCGAGTGCGGTTTCCAACGCCGTTTCGGAGTCGGACGACTGTTCCAGGAGCTGTCGCGTCCAAAACCAACGCTGTGGGTCAGGCACTTTTCGCTTCGCTAGAACTTGAAGCTCAAATTGCTCTAGCAAAATCGAAGCGTAATTCGCCGGCAAATGCGAACGAAGTCCTTTCAACAACGACCCCGTTTTGCTTGTAGTATTTTGAAGTAGTTCTAACCAATATGGCTGAGCAATTTGAGATGTAAGCCAGCGATAGTCTTCGACTTGAAACATGTTCTGCACGACACTTGGCGTCGCGTTGCGTTGCGTAACTCCGTCCAACCGCCAACTGAAAGTGAGGGCGGTTCGATGCGAAGTTGTACTCATTTCCCTCCGTCCGAAAAGAGCGGAAAAAGGATTATTCGCTGTTGCCAAGGATGACAGGTACTTGGAGGATCTGTCCGTTTCGGACCACGCTGAGCACAACTTGATCGCCGGACTTTTTCGTTTCAATTACGCTCAAGAAATCATCAGACTGTTTCACTTTTTGGCCATCAATCCCTATGATCAGATCGGATTGGCTGTGGTCGATCGCATCGTGTTCAAAAATCAAAACGCCACGTCGAACCTTTTTTCGTTCTATTCGAGAGCCCTTGATACCCGCCTTCTCAGCTGGGCCATTGGGAGTTAGGTTTACAACCAAGAGACCGCGATCCGTTTCAAACACTTGCATGATGCCAATAGTCGGCCGCTGTACACGACCTGTGGCCAAGAGCTGGGGGACGACGCGGCGGATGGTGTTGATTGGAATTGCGAAACCGACGCCGGCGTTGTCACCACTGCGTGTCGCGATGGCCATATTCATGCCGATAAGTTCTCCTCGTGAATTGAGAAGTGGGCCGCCCGAGTTTCCTTGGTTGAGTGCTGCATCGATTTGGATCAAGGAGCGAATAGGACGTTTGTTCTTGGGTTGGATTTGTCGATTCAAGCTTGAAATAATTCCAGTACTCATCGTCCGCTCATATCCAAACGGATTACCGATTGCGATGATATGCTGCCCAACTCTCAAATTGGAGGAGTCACCCCATTGAACAGGAAACAACAAACTATCGGGAGCTTGAATCTTCAGAATTGCGATATCGTTGTCTGCATCGTGTCCTACCACATCGGCGGGGAACGAGTCCGTGTTGTAAAGCATCACGCTGATCTGTTTCGCTCCTTCTATTACGTGGTAATTCGTAAGAATATGACCTTGTTGATCGATGACGCTTCCGCTGCCACTTCCCTCCACCTCCGTCACCACGAAAAGTGATTCGGGACGAATGGAGTTCGTTGAAATATTGACGACGCTGCGATTGGCTCGCTCATAAACGGAGACATTGACTGCTTCCTCACTCGTCATGGCAACAAAGCCATCCGGAAATTGCAACCCTGCCGGAGGCGCTATGACTCCAGGTATATTGATGGGTTGAACTTGTTGCACGCCGCTCGCTTGTGGTCCTGGAGCAAAGTTCGAATTGCCCTGAATCGCACTGCCTTGAGCCGTACCGACCGGCGCGGAACCTCCTCGTTGGGGCTCCGCGTTGACATTGTGATCGAGAGAAACTCCTTGCAATCCCCATCCGATACAAAGCCCTATCAGCAAAAGCGATAGCGCAGCGAGTGCTCTTCGTGTCATGAACGATCCCTATTGATGGAAAACAGACCACTTTACGCGTATTGCTCAGGGGGCAATGACGCGTGACGAATTTGTGCCCCCATGTTAACCTGACAGCTTGTTCGGTCAAACCAGCCCTTAACCTACTTTGCAAGCCGATTCCAGATGACGATTCGTACCCGTTTTGCCCCAAGTCCAACTGGATACCTCCATATTGGAGGCGTTCGCACAGCGCTATTCAATTATCTGCTAGCAAAACAAGCGGGAGGGCAATTCTTACTGCGTATTGACGATACCGACCAAAACCGCAATGTTCAGGCAGCACTTCAACCCATCTTGGACGGTTTCAAATGGCTTGGCTTAAATTGGGATGAAGGCCCTGAGATTGGGGGGCCCTTTGTTCCCTACTTTCAATCGCAACGTTCTACAAGTTATCAAGCGGCAGCAGCCAAGCTCTTGGAGTCTGGACACGCTTATGTCGACTATGCTCGTGCCGAAGAACTGGATGAGCAAAAAGAGCAGGCAAGGAAAGACGGAAAGGCATACATTTACGATCGACGCTTTATGGCCGATACACCGGAGAAGAAAGCCGCGTATGTAGCCGAAGGACGCCAAGCGGCAGTTCGATTGAAGATGCCGCGAACGGGTCAATGTCGGTTTCATGATATCGTTCGTGGGGACTGTTCCTTCGAGTGGGCTGACGAACAAGATCACGTGGTCCAGCGAGGTGATGGAACCTGTCTGTACCACTTGGCGAGCGTAGTCGATGATTTTGATTTCAAAATCACGCACGTTGTGCGTGCCGTGGAGCATCTGCCGAACACGCCACGACAGATCTTCATCGCACAGAGCTTGGGTTACCAGCTACCTGTTTTTGCGCACCTGCCTTATGTGGCTGAACCGGGTGGTACAGCGAAACTAAGCAAACGCAAACTAGATAAGTACCTAAAACAAAAGGACTTCGCTGCTCTCTGCCAAATGGGTGAGACGATTGCACAGCGTGCAAAATTGCAGGTGACTCCAGAGACATTCAATCCAGTCGTGGTCGATTTTTATCGTGAAACCGGTTTTCTACCTGGAGCCATCCTAAACTACCTACTGCTTCTGGGCTGGTCGCTCGACGATAGCACTGAGCATTTCACAATGGAGGATGCTATTAAGCATTTTACGCTTGAGCGAGTCAACAAAGCCCCAGCCTCGTTTGACCCTCAAAAGTTGGTCTCCTTTCAGGCACGTTGGATGAACGGTCTCGAGTTGAAGAAAAAAGTAGCCATGGTGCTTCCCTATTTGCAAAAAGCGGGCTTGGTCGCCGAACCGACTCCGTGCGACATAGCCGATCGGTTAAGCAAAATAGTTCAGGCAGCAGGTGACCGGATCAAAGTTGCTGGCGACATTTTGCAGTTCGACGAACTTTTTGTATCCGCTGAAAATTTGGTTGTCGATCGAGATGCGTTTCAAAAGAGACTAGCAAACGATCCCGTGGCTATCTCTACCCTTCGCGATTTCCGTACCGTTATCGCTTCTGCAGGATCACTTTCGCACGATGCATTCGAACCGCAACTAAAGCAATTTGTTGAGCAGCGAGGCGTCAAGTTGGGAGTGTGCATCAACGCCCTGCGAATCGCTATTACAGGCAAATCGAATGGCCTGGGTATTTTCGACTATTTTGAGATCTTGGGAAAAGAAGAAACGCTTAAACGCATCGATCGGTGCTTGATTGGGCTAGACAGCTTGCAATCCTAGGGTGTCGAGCATACAAGTGATGCATCGATTTACCGCGCCGAGTGTGCAGGCACGAGCAAACCGCAAACTCAAGAGATGCTTCGCAAAAATAGCCTCCTTGCATTTCCTTACATGACCGATCCAATCCCAGTTCATCGAAAAAGCGATTGGGGTAATTCGCATCCCGCCACTTGGCCCGAAGAGCGATTACTCGCACACTGTCTTCTCTCATTTTCAAGGTCAAGTGGACCGGGCGGTCAAAATCGAAACAAGGTTGAAACGAGTGTTGTCATCGAATACCTTCCTGCCAAGATAATTGCCTCCGCAAGTGAACGCAGAACACAGAATGAGAATCGCAAAGTCGCACTGCAGAGATTGCGGTGCAAGCTGGCTGTCGAATTGAGATCGAGTGGGGTTGTGAATGAGCCCGTTGCAAGCTCATTTATCCCGTCTGCAATATGGCAAGAATATTGTCACAATGGAAAAATCGATGTGTCTGATACCAACGTCGCATGGCCCGCGATTCTGACCGAGCTGATGCGAGCGTTGACGGATTGCGATTGGAATTTGAGCAACGCTGCCATTCTGCTACATACAAGCTCTTCGCAATTGGTAAAACTATTAAAAAAGTATGCACCTGCGTTTTCACTTCTCAATCAGGAACGCGCGTTGCGAGGTCATCGATCGCTGGATTGATTGGCTTCCACATAAAGCCATGATCTTCCCCCTGGTTCCTGCGTCGAGCCGATATGCAGGAGCCGTGAAACGGCGCTACTGTATGGCACTGTCTCACGGCTCAACACCGAATCATCTGTGAGGTCCGTCCATGGACGGCAATGCAATAGTTTGACGATTGAATCGGCATGATGGAATTCGGTTGCAAATTCTGCGTGGGATTTGGACTGGGATCGGTGCCGCCGTTTCACGGCTCGCCGATTCGTTTTTTTCCTTGCGTCTGCGGGGCTAGCCCCGCAGCTATGAACTGGCGCCGTTACACGGCTCAGGGTGTGAGCTCCGGACACTTGCGTTTGAGCCGTGAAAACGGCGTTAGTTTGAGCCGTGATAACGGCGTTCGTTGGTAGCCGTGGGGCTTGCCCCATGGTACCTGTCGCACGGCTCAACACCGAATCATCTGTGAGGTCCGTCCATGGACGGCAATGCAATAGTTTGACGATTGAATCGGCATGTTGGAATTCGGTTGCAAATTCTGCGTGGGATTTGAACTGGGATCGGTGCCGCCGTTTCACGGCTCGCCGATTCGTTTTTTTCCTTGCGTCTGCGGGGCTAGCCCCGCAGCTATGAACTGGCGCCGTTACACGGCTCAGGGTGTGAGGTCCGGACACTTGCGTTTGAGCCGTGAAACGGCGTTCGTTTGTAGCCGTGGGGCTTGCCCCATGGTACCTGCGTCGAACCGATTTGCGGGAGCCGTGAGCGTCAAATCGCAACCCTTCGCTACTTTCGTGTCGTAAACCGCAAGACGAACGCGTCATCAAACTCCGAAGATTGGGTCAGCGTTCGAAAGCCGACTCGTCTGTCAAACACGAAGCCAAACTCAATCGAAGAGATATCTCCATCGAGAGTTTTGCGTTCAAAGCCGAGCAACAATTGCAAATCGCGGTAAGTCATCACGTCATTGTCGTTTGTGGGAAACTCGATGTCCCATGTACCGCCACCAAGTCGCCCTGCCAGGTAAAGTCGCGATTGGTTGTCGATCGAGTAATCGATTCTTGGTCTGGGGAAGATCAGATCGAATCGCATGTCGGGCATCGCCTGCGGCCGCCAGGAGAGGCCGCCGACAGGGAGCAGCTTTACATCGTCGCGACTAAGATAGTCAATCCCGAACACCATATCCAACTCTGGTTTAAGATGGAGCATTCCCACCGCATGCCCAGGAAATCGGATACCATCTCGAGCGCTATCTTCGAAATCACTGAACACGCCGACACTGAAAGCTAGGTCGTAACTCAAGATATCTAGCGGTCGTGCCCTTCTCTGATAGCCAAGAGAAAAATCGTACAAACGAGGTGGCAACGGAAATGCGTTTGGACCTGACAGCAAATGCATATTGAAGGCCGTAGTCAAGCCCGATCGATAACCACGGGCGACGTAAGGAGAAGACTCAAATGAAAGCCAACCAAAATTATCTCCATCCCCCGGCAGGTAGCTTAGGGACTCTTCATCGGCGCGGTAGTTTAGGTAAGGTTCAGAAGCAAAGTAAGATAGTTTCGGCAGTCTGAGACCTGCGTTCGAATCTGGATCGAATTCCAGTTCTGCGCCTGCATCGGATTTGCCATCGGTGGGCTCGCGAAACTCGCGAAGCGATCCTCGATCGCCTGCCTTGCCTTCGATCGAGACGAGTTTGCCGAAACTCTTCATACGTGGCAAAACCGAAGTTTGTTCGAAGGCTTGGACTTCAAACGACGGTTCAGAACTCGTCGCGTCCGGCAAGTCGAAGCTGGGCATACGAAATTCCTCCTGTTGCCCAAACGCAATTCCGGAGAAACAAAACACCAAGCAATTAGTCCATATTGTCCACGTCCAACTTTGAAAAAGACCCGTCCAGTATGACTTTTCCGAATATTCCGACATGCGCTACCTCGGAGGTAAGCTATCGGGTTTGCCTACAACTTTCTAGAGCCATTCTGGCGTCACAATTTGCGGATTCGGTTTTCTGCTAAGAATTTCAACCTGCGGATTTTCGTAGAAAGCCGTTTTGAGCTAAACGGCGAAGGATTTAGGGCATCTTGAAAATACCATCTTTTCGGAATACAACATCACGCTAAATCTCGGCTTGCGGAACGACCATCGCCCAAAAACCATGTCGCTGTCGCAGAATCCGACCTACCTCAATCCCCGAAAAATCGAAACAAGAGTCTTTGAATGGCTGGAACTGGTTTAGATGATGGTTTGGTTGCATCGGACAATGTCGCTAAGATCTTGGCGCTAGCGCTCGATGCAGGTGATGGATTGCTTCGATTAACTCCAGCTTGGGTTCCAAGAAGTTTTTTGCATCCGGGGCGTCGAATCAAATTGTTTCCTGGCGACTTGTACGCATACGGTGCCAACCGAGGTGGTATTGATGAGCGTTGGTTCTCAAGCACGACGGAAGCCGCCAACGAAGGACGCGTTTGGCACGAAGGATTGAGTTTTTGTTTGTTCGAAGGAAAGAAGTTTTTGCTCCGGGATGCGGTATCAGAACTGGGTACCAAGTTGGTAGGACACTCCATTTATAAGAAGTACAAGCGTTGGCCGGTTTATTCGAAATTCTTCGACAACATGGGGCCGATCCCACATCATATGCATCAATCGCAAAAGGATGCGGCACTCGTTGGTCAGGAAGGCAAGCCTGAGAGCTACTATTTTCCGCCCCAGTACAACAACGTTGACAACAACTTCTCCTACACCTTTATGGGGTTGGAGCCTGGAACAACCAAGCAAGATTTAAGGCGTTGCTTGGAGAACTGGAACAAGGGAGATAATGGAATCCTCGATCTATCGCGTGCTTACCGCTTAAAGCGAGGGACGGGCTGGTTGATTCCGCCAGGTGTATTGCATGCTCCGGGATCATTATGCACTTACGAACCACAATGGGGTAGCGATGTCTTTGGCATGTACCAATCGATTGTTGAGGGACGCTATGTCCCTTGGTCGTTGCTGGTCAAAGATATGCCAGCGGAAAAACACCAGGACCTCGATTTTATCATTGGTCAGCTTGACTGGGATAAGAATGTCGACACGCATTTTAAAGATAGCAACTATATTGAACCTGTGACTGACAAACAGAACACCGGCACTGGATACACCGACAAATGGGTTGTGTACGGTACGATCGATAGCCAACAGCTTTTCAGCGCCAAGGAACTGACCATTGAACCAGGCGCGCGCTGTGTTCTCAGGGACAATGCAGCGAGCGGCTGGATCACGGTCCAAGGCAAAGGTCGCATCGGCAAGCTTGCACTGCAAACACCGGCAATGATCCGTTTTGGACAAAACACCGAAGACGAAGTGTTCATCAGTCACGATGCAGCATCGCGCGGAGTCGAAATAGAAAACACAGGCAGTGAACCATTAGTTGGACTGCGGTACTTCGGCCCAGACGCGCACGCGAATATGCCGCTCAATGGCGCGTGGAAAACCCAATCGTAAAATTAGATCCCGCAAACAATCCAAAATTAAACAACCAACTGCACCGGAGTTAGTATGCCTAGTTCGCCGTTACTAAAGATTCATAATGCCATGTGGCCTGGTTTGGTGGGAAAGGGGGACGGCGAAGGACAGGAACCACCCATCAGTCTAGAGCACATGCTGGAGTTGACAGCCGCAGCAACTGTTCGAGGACAGAAGTTTGATGGCATCGACTACTTCTTGTTTTTTCCCCATACAGATCCGAACGCGAGCGATTTAGAGCTGAATCGAATTGCGGATTTGATCGCAAGCCACTCCTTTTCCGTAGGCTCTCTCGTTGCGCCCGTATGGCCGGGTACGGTCGGGGATTCTGCAATGGGTGATTCTGTAGCAAAAGAAAAGTTCTTGTCTGCCGTCCGAATCGCTTGCCGGATCGCTGGCGTCTTTGAGAAACATGGCGTTCGCAAATGCGGTGTTATCCGAATCGATAGCGCCGAGTTTGGAATCGAAAAATGGCGTCAAGACAAAAAAGCGAATACTCAAGCGATTGTTGACACATTCAAAGAAGCGGCCAAGATCGCCAAAGATCATGGGCAGCGATTGGCCGCCGAAGGCGAAATCTGTTGGGCAGGGATGCACAGTTGGAGAGACATGCTTGATGTCCTGGAGGGGGTTGGAATGCCTGAGTCACTGGGCTTTCAAGCCGACCTGGCACACACGTATCTCTACCTAATGGGCTACAACGCACCTGAGCATGCATTGTTGCAACCAGGATACAGCGAAGCAGAGTTCTACGCAGCCTATGAGAAGATGACAGACAAACTTAGGCCATGGACGATCGATTTTCACGTAGCCCAAAACGATGGACAGGTGCACGGTGCAGGCGCGCACGACAAAACGGGCAAACACTGTCCGGCCGACGATCCCAATGGCAAGTTGGATATCGTTCGTTGTTCGAATTATTGGCTGAAGGATGCTGCTTCGCGTGGGATTCAACACATTTGTTGGGACGGTTGTATGTTTCCGAACGCAATGCTGGAAAACCCCTCCACATGGACTTGCATTCTCGACACGATGATCCGTGTTCGAGACGCCCAGGTGTAGCGAATCGCGAATTTTTCGTTAGTCGAGACAATCGACAAGACGGTTGGAAGAACTCCGACCAAACTCTGATTTCCTCAACAACTCTCAAAACAAGACGACAAGCTTCCGATGAAAGAATTACGAATTGGCATGATAGGATATGGGTTCATGGGCAAAGCGCATTCCAATGCGTACGCTCAATCGAATCATTTTTTCCCAAGCGAGTACAAGCCAGTGATGAAGGCTTTGTGCGCACGCAATGCCGAAAAAGCAAAGTCGTTCGCAGCGACTTGGGGTTACGAATCGATCGAAACCGATTGGCGCAAACTGATCGCACGCAGTGATATCGACGCTATAGATATTTGTACCCCCAACAACATCCACAAAGAAATTGCAATCGCTGCCGCAAAAGCTGGAAAGATGATTCTTTGTGAGAAGCCGTTGGCAATGAATGCGGCCGAAGGGGAAGAAATGTGCGAGGCCGTTGAGAAGGCGGGCGTCGCCAATATGGTTTGGTACAATTACCGCCGCGTCCCAGCAGTCACGCTCGCAAAGCAGATCATCAACTCGGGCAAACTGGGTCGCATCTTCCATTATCGCGCTAACTTTCTGCAAGACTGGACCATCAATGCCGATGTGCCACAAGGTGGCGCAGGCACTTGGCGACTGGACGTCGAAGCCGCTGGTAGCGGCGTCACCGGCGATTTGCTTGCCCATTGCATCGATACCGCCATTTGGCTAAACGGATCGATCCGAGATGTGTCGGCAGTCACCGAGACATTCGTCAAGGAGCGTGTTCACTCGGAGACAGGAGCTAAACAACCTGTAGGAATTGACGATGCATGTTCGTTTCTTTGCCATTTCGGAAACGGTTCACTCGGGCTTTTCGAGTCGACGCGGTATGCACGCGGACATAAAGCTCTCTACACGCTTGAGATCAATGGTGAGAACGCCAGTATCGCTTGGGATCTCCATGATTTGCATCGGCTAAAGTTTTTCGATTACGCGGACGAATCGACAGTTCGCGGATGGAGAAGCATCCACGTGTCAGATGGCAATCAGCCCTACATGGGCAATTGGTGGGTGCCTGGGCTGCAAATCGGATATGAGCACAGCTTTATACATCAAGTCGCTGACTTCCTGAAAAGCCTGGAGACAGGCGAGCAAGCTCATCCGTCATTCCGAGACGCCCTCGAAACTCAGAAGGTTTGCGACGCCGTTTTGGCGAGTGCTAAAAATCGACAGTGGGCAACTGTTTCGTAGAAAGAGGATCGCGTTGAAATGAGATAGCGATTTGCGAACTACCAATCGCAATCGCTCATTGGGTCCCAAACCTTGTGAAGTAGTGGTTTGCCAGCAAGCCATTCCACAAAAGGCATCAGCGAGAACAAGTGGACGAGACCGAAACCTTCGTCTACGGTGGTTCCGATCGCATCGTTAGATGAGCGTCTGGCTGGGCAAGGGTTCTAGTGTGAGAGCGAGGCTCCGGCCGAGCTTGGCTTTAGTTCGGCAAGAGCCTCGCCGCCTCTCCCTCGCGGTATGTTCACTTTGGTTCGACAGGAGCCTCTCCCTGCTTCCTGCAAAGCTTCCTGCAAAGCTCCCCGCAAAAAAATTGTGTTTTGTCGCAATGTTGCAGATACTATTCACCAAATCACGAGGACTTTGACGACTGTATTAAGCAAACCATTTATTCGCAGTTTGCGATTCAAAATTCACCGCACGCCTCATGCTGGGTCAAGAAATCATGCGCAGATCATATCTTGGCTTTTGTTACGTCGCGGCTGCGATAGCTAGCCTTTCGTGCGCGACCCATACGATCGGTGAAACGCTCATTCCAGCGTTGGGTGCAAAATCCGCAGGGCGAGGCGGAACGAATTTTGCGTTTAGCGATAATGGTTTTGTGTTGCACGACAATCCTGCTGGCCTGCTGGGTGCAACGAATTGCGATTGTGGGAAGACCTCCGACCTTCTGGAGATCAGTGGGGCGATGTTGTTTCCTAGTCTGCAATACTCCGATCCGCAGAACCCAGGTCTGAGTGCGAGCAATGACCCATTCGGCTTAGGAGCGCTGACGATTGCACATCGCGTCAACGAGGACGTAGCAGTAGGGTTTGGTGTTTATACTCCGGCCGGGTTTGGCGCGAGATGGAACATGAATGGCCCTCCTGGTCCGCTTTCAGGACCACAATTCTACAAATCACTTGGCATGCTTGTGCGATTTCTACCAGGCATTTCCGTTCAAGCAACCGAACGGCTGCGAGTCGGTGGGACATTTGGATTGGCAGCGAGCCATATCGAACTTGAGGGCCCTTATTTCATCAATAGCGCTCCGTTGGCAGGAACGCCAACGCTTATCGATCTTCAGGCGACGGGGGCTGCGATTACCTGGTCTGCGGGAATGCAATACGAGGCCACCGACAGTCTAACTTTGGGTGCTCGTTACCAAAGTCAAAATCGATTCACGAACAGTGGAAATGCGAGAGTAAGCATTCCGGGATTGGGGACTTCTGCATACGACATGACATTGGACATTGTTTGGCCAAGATCTCTCGGGGGAGGCGTGCAATACAAACTGAGCGAGTCGAGACGATTGGGGCTGGATTTGGATTGGCAACAGTGGTCGCATGCTGTGAACCGATTGGATTTTGTGTTTAGCAGTCCCAGCAATCCTGTCTTCCAGCAGGTCGCTGGTCCGGTGCTCAGGGACGCGATTCCTTTGGCCTGGGGCGATACGGTGGTGGTAAAGACCGGTATTGAGCAAGATATCGGTACCGACAAGACAGTAAGGTTAGGGTACAGCTACAACAACGACGCGGTCCGAAGCGGCACAATGACTACCTACATACCAACGATCTTGTCCCATTATTTCACTGCGGGTTTTGGGCTGAAAAAGAGTGGCTGGGAATACGATGGTGCGTACCAGTATTCTTTCCGTCCCACACTAAACGTTGCAACGAGCGATTTAGCCGGCGGAGATTTTTCAACGAGTTCATTCCATACCGCAGCGCATTGGATGTTCCTCAGCGCCAGTCGCAAATTCTAATTTAGGACTGCGGCAGCGATTCTAAGCGATTGAATCCGGGATCTCACAGGTTTAGTTCACCATGGCGGCCGCCAGAACAAAAACAGGCCGCAGAATGGGACCATTTTCCAGTCTGTAAAGAGTAGATCTGCGTCCAGTTTGTTTCTTCGGAGTTTGAGTTACACTACTCTTTTCGCGAAACAAGTTTTTTCGCGAAACAAGGCCATGCGGCCAATCGACTCCTCCGTTCCATTTAAACCTGCGCTCTAATTTATGGCAACAATACTGCAGTCACTCCCTGTTGGCAAGAATGTCGGCATTGCGTTTTCTGGTGGGCTCGACACAAGTGCTGCAATTTACTGGATGCGTCAAAAGGGTGCTATCCCCTATTGCTACACGGCCAACCTAGGGCAGCCGGATGAAACCAACTATGATGACATCCCAAAGCGAGCGCTCGCTTGCGGTGCAGAGATGGCGCGCTTGATCGACTGCCGCGAACAGCTGGTGCACGAAGGACTGGCTGCATTGCAATGCGGCGCATTCCACATTACAACCGCGGGAGTACCATACTTCAATACTACGCCCATCGGCAGGGCTGTAACAGGAACAATGTTGGTACAAGCGATGAAGGAAGACGGCGTCAATATATGGGGTGATGGGAGCACGTACAAAGGGAACGACATCGAACGCTTCTATCGTTACGGCTTGCTCGCTAACCCCCATCTACAAGTCTACAAACCTTGGCTGGACGAGCAATTCAACCGCGAACTGGGTGGGCGCAAAGAAATGTCCGAACTGCTTGAGAAAGCAGGCCTCGCTTATCACATGAGCAAAGAAAAAGCCTACTCAACAGATTCCAACATTTGGGGAGCAACGCACGAAGCGAAAGATCTCGAAATGTTGGATTCCGGAATCAAGATCGTAGCACCAATCATGGGTGTTCCATTTTGGAAGCCCGATTTCCTCGTACCTGCTGAAACTGTTTCGGTTCGCTTTGAAGCGGGCAACCCAGTTGCACTCAATGGCCAGTCATTTGAGTCCAAGGTCGATTTGGTACTCGAAGCGAATGCTATCGGTGGGAGACACGGGCTAGGTATGTCTGACCAAATAGAAAACAGAATCATCGAAGCAAAAAGTCGCGGTATTTATGAGGCTCCTGGTATGGCATTGCTTTTCATAGCATACGAACGGCTGATCACCGGCATCCATAACGAAGGAACGATGGAACAGTATCGCGAAATGGGGCGTCGATTGGGCAGACTACTCTATGAAGGACGCTGGTTCGACTCGCAGTCGCTGATGCTCCGCGAAGCGCTGCAACACTGGGTCGCCAAAGCCGTCACCGGCGAAGTGATCCTCGAACTGAGACGGGGCAACGACTATTCAATTTTGGACACTCGTAGCCCAAACCTTACCTACAAGCCGGAACGATTGACGATGGAAAGTGGCCAAGGTGAATTTACCCCCACCGATCGAATAGGCCAATTGACGATGCGCAACCTGGATATTGCCGACTCGCGAGACAAATTGAATGTCTATCGCAATGCAGGTCTGTTGACCGCTGGCGAAAACGATTCCATCAAGCTGCTCGAGTAGTCCATTGATTCGGGCCTCTAAGCCACATTGTCGTTGCAAAAACATCCCTCAGTGCACATCCCACCCTAAGGCCATACAGCAATCATGAAAACGCTTTTATCTCGGGTCACTTTTGCTTACATCATTCTGGCAATTGCGAGTCTTGGACTGGCACAAGAAGCTGCAAAGAACACTTCAATGACGCGCAGCCTGCCCGAGTTACAAGGAGTGGACTCGGCAAAGTTACTTGAGTTCGTCGAAAAGGCGAACCGAGAAGTCAACTCGATGCACAGCTTTATGTTGGTCAGACATGGGAACATTGTGGCAGAAGCGTGGTGGAAGCCGGAGTCTGCAAGCAAACCGCATGTCCTTTGGTCTCTGAGCAAGAGCTTCACTTCTACGGCTGTCGGGTTGGCCGTAGCGGAAGGCAAGGTATCTATTGACGATCCAGTCCTCAAGTTTTTCCCCGAAGATGCACCCACCGATCCGTCCGCAAACTTACAAGCAATGCGAGTTCGCGACCTGCTCACAATGTCGACTGGGCACCAAGACGAGGTTAAGTTAAAGGATGAATCCAACTGGATCAAAGCTTTCCTGTCGCATCCCGTTCCACATAAACCGGGCACTCATTTTAAGTACAACACGCCTGCTACATTCATGCAGTCCGCCATTGTGCAGAAAGTTACTGGCAAAACAGTTCTCGAGTATTTGCAACCGCGATTATTCGGACCGTTGGGAATCGAGCCTCCGAAATGGGATTCCAATCCTCAAGGGATTTCGATCGGCGGATATGGTCTGTACTTAAAAACAGAAGACATCGCCAAGTTCGGTCAACTCTATCTTCAAAAAGGGGTATGGCAGGGAAAGCAGATTGTGCCTGCCGCTTGGATCGAGCAAGCGACTGCCAAGCAAGTATCCAATGGCAGCGACCCGACGAAAGATTGGGACCAAGGCTACGGTTTTCAGTTTTGGCGATGCCGACATAATGCCTTTCGAGGAGATGGCAAAGACGGCCAGTTTTGTATCGTCTTGCCTGACCAAGACGCAGTTATCGCCATCACAGCAAATACCAGCAACATGCAAGCGGAACTAAACATCGTTTGGGACAATTTGTTGTCCGCATTCTCCGACAAGCCGTTGCCCGAAAATCCAGAGGCGGTCGCAAAGCTCAAAGAGGCTATGGAGCAACTCACGGCAACGAAATAGCGTCGAGTTGTGCAGACAGTGCAACGATCTAGACACAGCCGACAAAAGTCAACGTAGCAGGCACATTCCATGTGCCGTCCGCCTGAAAACCCAGCCAATATACGCAAGCATACGGCACGGCGGAGCGTGCCTGCTACTTTTGTCGGCTGTGTCGATCTAGTCGTTGACTTGTTTTCCGCTCCCTTGTACTAAGCGAAGTGTCAAACCAATTTTCGGGCATGAAAACACTTCCTTTTGCCCGCCAGGCCATGTAATAAGGAATTCGTCAACCTTTTCTACACGGCCAAGACCAAAGTGGATTTCTGAGCCATAGTGGCTCTGGTAGCCGCGTCCAGCGTGAACCATTGCCGTTTGCCGTTGTCCATCGGCCGAGAATGCAACGGTAGCGCCTATGCCATCGCGGTTTGTCGATGTCCCATACAAACGTATACCGACCCAGTTGCCTTTCCCGGTTGTACGATTCTCCAAGAAACTTGGAGTGGAGTTGGCGTTGAGAACCACGCAGTCAATGTCACCATCTCGGTCCATGTCCTCAAAGCCAGCACCTCGACTGCTTTCCAAAATCTCAAGTCCCGCGCCGCTAGACTTTGAAATATCTCGAAAAATGCCATTTCCGTCGTTGAGCATGACCGTGTTGGTGGCTCGATACGTCGCTCGGTCGTCGATACTTGCGATGTTTTTCAGAAAGTGCCCATTGGCAAAAAAGACATCCAAGTCACGATCGTTGTCGAAATCGACTAGCCCAACGCCCCAATTGGTTTGAGATAGAACCGTTCTGCCGACGCGTGTCACTCTACTAACATCTTCAAAAAGTCCATTTCCTAGGTTTCGATAGAGCACGGGCATTTGTCCGGTGTAATTCGTTATCAGCAGATCGATTCGCCCGTCGTTGTCAAAATCACCGGCATCCACCCCCATGCTACCATTTGCATTGCCGCTCAAGTCGAAGGCAACACCGGACAATAATGCTTGATCTACAAAATGCCCATTGCCATCGTTCACAAAAAGCTGGTTCGGAGCAGCATCGCTACAAACGAAAATGTCCGCGTCATTGTCCCCGTCAAAATCCCCACATACAACACCCATGCTTGGACCAGCGGCCGCAGCAATCCCAGATGCAACACTCCAGTTTTCAAATGTTCCATCACCGCTGTTATGGTACAAGCAATCCGCCGCAGGCAGGAAGTCTTTAGGACCGGGGGGGTAAGGAGAAGACCTCGGTGCATCACCGTACTGATCAAGGGAAAACTCAACGTAGTTACTGGCGAATAGGTCTAGAAGCCCATCGCAATCAATATCTAAAAAGGCGATTCCAGAACCAAAGCAAGTTTTGTCGGTATCAATTCCTAGGGACTTTGTTACTTGAATAAATGTCCCGTCCCCGTTGTTCAGATAGAACTCGATGGAACCGTAGTTGCTGGTCACTAAGTCTTGGTCCCCATCATTATCGAAATCACCAGCAACAACCCCCATCGCAAAGGCGTAGCTAGCAACTCCAGCCTTATTGGTTACGTCACAGAAAGTGCCATCGCGATTGTTACGGTAGAGCGTATTCCCCCCTCCAGCCTCGCCATCTATCGGTTGTCCCCGGGATCTTGGTAGTCTACCTGATAGAGTTGCCGAAGATAGTCTGAAGCCATTGAGTAGATAGATGTCGGTCCAGCCGTCACCGTCAAAATCGAAGAGCGCTAATCCCGTCATCATCAATTGCGGTAAATACTCCTTTGCGTGTCCCCCATCAAAATGCGCTGCAGTAAGCCCTGCTGGTGTTGCGCTGTCAACGAATTGAATATTCTGAGCCTCAACGCGAATTGGGAAACACAGCAAATAGGCAAATATGAATGTCAACAACTTCGAGTACTTCGGATTCATTCGATTCAATGTGCCTCCCACCACGAACACTTGCAACTACTATTGTACACGGTTTTTTTCCATCTTCTAACCGACCACAAATGTCGCTTTCCGTCTCAACATGAGTCATGCAGTGCGTTCAAATGATCGCACGTCCAACTCGTAGAAAACGGGTATCAGTTAGGCAATTCCAAATAGAGTAGCTGGAAAAACGAATTCAGTGATTTGACAAGTCTGAATTATTGAGCCTTGTTTCGATAAGTTCGGTGGTGACGTCTTTTCCGGTTGGTAAAGCTTGGCATGCAAACTTCTTTCAGTTTTCGCTCACTTCAATGAAAAAGTGCTGCAATACTCCCAATGCTAGTCCTATCGTCTAAGGCTAGTGTTGGCAATTTGCTGGTCTACGTTCGAGTCGACTTCCAGAAGTCGTTCTAAGTAGGGGGATACTTGCAGTAGCGAAACGCAGCTTCGTTTTCAGCGAGAGACCTATTCATGCACAGCCCACCAACTACCGCAATCGCCAACGCCACTGTTTTGCCACTGCAGGAACTCGTAGCCCCCTACGCCTTAGTTGCACCAACAGGAAATCCGAACAGGAATTCGACGATTCTCATTGTTGGTGACCAGCGCGTTGAAAGGGAGTCGCTGAAACGGTTGCTGATGCTTGAAGGCTACAATGTCATTGAAGCGAGCAGCGGCCACGAATGCATTGAAAAATCGCAACGCGAGTCTATCGACCTTATTTTGCTCGACGTGCAGATGGCCGGCATGGATGGATTCGCGACATGTCGGACCTTGCGTCAATTGCAAAACCGACCTCAGCCGTTAATTGTCTTGATGACACCGACAGATAGTGCTGGGCACGTGTCCGAGGCCTTTGCGTGCGGCGCAGACGAGTATGTCAACAAAAAAGTCGACAGAAAAGTACTGACTGCACGCATTGCAAGTCAGTTGATACTCAAGCGAACTCAAAAAGCGCTGCGCATTATTGAAGAGCGTTATGCACTGGTCTCACGCGGAACGAATGATGGCATTTGGGACTGGAACTTGCTCACCGGGGAACTTTACTTGTCCGCGCGCTGGAGATCCATGGTGGGCATGGAGGATCCCGACTGGAATCCTCGAGGTGCGGACTGGATTGAATTGGTTTACCACGAGGACCGCAAACGCGTTTTGAGCGATTTGCAGTCGCACCTCTATGGAACCGCAAGCCATTTTGAAACAGAGCTGCGAATGCAAGATCGGAATCATCAATTCCGATGGATGCTATGCCGGGGTTTGGCGGTCAAGGATAGTTCTGGTCTTGCCTGTCGAATTGCAGGCTCATTAACAGACATCACCGAGGGCAAAGTAGCTGACTCGCTGACCGGGCTCCCCAACCGCACACTGTTTCAAGATCGGATCAACCGATGTATCGATCAAATGAATGGCAACAATAGCGAGACATTTGCATTGATCTATGCGGATGTCGACGACTTTAAATTGATTAACGATCAGTTTGGTCACGAAGCAGGCGATGCATTTTTGGTCAGTGTTACCCAAAGGATCGCCGGCGCTCTTAGGAAATCCGATGCGGTGATCGCAAGACTCGGCGGAGATGAGTTTGGGATATTGCTCGAATCGGTTCGCAACGAAGAGGATGCAATCAAGATCGCAAAACGAATTCAAGAGACGCTGGAGGCGCCCATAGTTGTCGCCGAGCGCGAAATCCAGACAAGAGCAAGTATGGGAATAGTGCTTTCCGACTACAGCCTTCATGGTTCTCTGGATCAACGGGTAACAGCCGAGCGACTTTTGGCGTTTGCCGATACCGCAATGTACCAAGCAAAATCGCAAAAGGACTGCCCGTATTGTGTTTTCAGAAGCAAGATGATCACCGATTCGACAACTCGTTTGGAGATGGCCAGCGAATTGAAGCATGCTGTAGAACGCGAAGAGCTAAGCCTAAACTATCAACCCATCATCGATCTGGAGTCCGCAACGACGATTGGATTTGAAGCGCTTGTGCGCTGGCAGCACCCTTCCCATGGAAACGTCCCACCCAACGTCTTTATTCCGATCGCCGAATCGAAAGGCTTAATCGTTGAAATTGGTGAACTGGTATTGCGAAAGGCATGCTATCAAGCGGCGCAGTGGCGGACAAAGGTCAACCGAGACATCGTCATGAGCGTAAATGTTTCTATGCGGCAATTGGCCTCTAAGAGATTTGTTGAGACGGTGGTCGACGCATTGCAAGCCACTCAATTGCCATCGCATTGTCTCAAACTCGAAGTGACGGAGAGCCTGTTGATGCAGCAACCAGGCGAGTCTCTTTCCAAACTCCATGAACTAAGGCAAGCTGGAGTCATGATTTCAATCGACGATTTCGGAACAGGCTACTCATCGCTCTCTTACCTTCATCAAATGCCCTTGGATGTGTTAAAGGTCGATCGTTCGTTTGTCAATGGAATGTTTGAATCGGGAAAGCATCTGGCCATTATCAGGGCAATCCTCGCATTGGCGTCGAGCTTGCAACTAAAAGTGATCGCCGAAGGGGTCGAAACGGTTGAGCAGTTACAACAGCTACAGGTTCTTGGTTGCGAAATGGTGCAAGGATATTATTTTTCCCGACCCCTCCCAGTTATTGAGGCTGGAGAATTGCTGCAAAGAATCTGGGAATGGCCTAAGGCTGAGGTCTGCAGCCTTATTTTCACAAAGGGCCCGAATGGGCAATTGTTGACACAAAGACCGGTTGGGCAGTACACTAAAGGGCTTGATTGACGGCATTTTGTCGCACTCTTCAAAGTCGTACTTAAAAATTGCTTCGCCGGCTCGATCCGATTCGCGTCGGCGTTTATTTATTGGTCTGCACAAATTTCGCTGCAGCAATATTCACAGAAACGAATAGGAAGTGAATTGAACTCACCAAAGGAAGCGATTGCGAAAGCCGATACGCTCATCGAGGCGATGGGATGGATCCGAAAGTTCCGTGGCAAAACGACCGTGATCAAGCTTGGAGGATCCTTGATGTCGAATCCGGATGCAATGCGTCACACTCTTTTGGATATCATTTTTATGGAGTCGGTCGGGATGCGACCAGTTGTGGTTCATGGCGGAGGACCGTCCATCAACAAAGCGATGGAGGCAGCGGCGATTGAACCGGTTTGGATTAAGGGGCGTCGAGTGACCGACGCAAAGACACTTGCCATTGTTGAGAACACACTTGCTTGCGAACTCAACGAACAATTGACTCAAGAGATCGAGCGATTAGGCGGTCGCGCGATGAATCTCAATTTTCGCACAACCAACGTTTTGTTCGGAGAAAAACTGCTCCTCGAAGAACCGGGATCCGAGCCACTCGACCTTGGATTTGTTGGTCAAGTAACCAGGGTCGATCGGCAAACGATTGAGAATCTTACCTACACGGAACAAATACCCATAATACCATCGATGTGCATGGACGCGAACGGACAGAAGTACAACGTGAATGGAGATACTGCTGCCATGGCGGTAGCAGAGGCGTTGGGCGCTGAGAAATTGATTTTTATCAGTGATGTCAATGGCGTTCGTCGCGACAAATCGGATCCGGACAGCGTGATACACTCGCTCACGGCAAATGAAGCTCGCGAGCTAATAGAACAAGGTGTTATTGCGGGTGGCATGATTCCTAAAGTAGAAGCTTGCTTGTCAACGCTGGACCGTGGCGTCGGCAAAGTGCACATCATCGACGGTCAAGTGAGACACTCGCTTCTCCTGGAAATTTATACAACCGCCGGCATCGGTACTGAGATTATTCAGAGCAGGCAGTCTTCGGCCATCCGAATCAGTGCAACCTAATATGAAACATCTTCGCTCACTGTTCGACCTTGCGGCCGACGAATACCACGAAATCCTCGACATCGCCGATTCCTTGAAACGAAAGCTTGGCATGGGTGAACGGCCAGAGATTCTCAAGAATCGCAGCTTAGCACTCCTGTTCGAGAAAGCAAGTTTGCGAACACGCGTGAGCTTTGAAGCTGGCATGATCCAATTAGGTGGAGCGGCTATCTATTTGACTAATGATGTAGGTTGGCGAGAAAGAGAGACCATCGCCGACTTTGTTCGTGTTCTCGCTGGCTACTGTGATTTTGTCGTTTGTCGCGCAATCTCGCAGTCCACGGTTGATGAACTTGCTTCCCTCAATGCCCTTCCTGTTATCAACGGATTAACCGACCAGTCGCATCCATGCCAAGCGATGGCGGATATGATGACGATGCGAGAGTTTTCAGATGGTAGTCTGAAAGGAAAACAGCTCACATTCGTCGGCGACGGGAATAATGTTGCTCGCTCACTCCTAAAAAGTGCGGCTATTTGCGGGATGAAATTCCGGCTCGTTGGACCGTCAAAATACCATATCGATTCAAAACTCGTTGATCGCATCCGCATGCATTTTGGGACACTGGATTTCGAACAAGGCACCGATATCGCAGCCCTAGTTCGCGATGCTGACTTTCTATACACCGATGTATGGACAAGTATGGGGCAAGAGGCAGAAGCCAAATCCCGCACCGCCGATTTTGAACCCTTCCAGCTCAATGCTGCAATGACAAGACTTGCACCCTCACATTCGAAGGTTCTACATTGCTTGCCCGCTCGACGCGGGCTAGAGATTACTGACGAAGTTATGGATTCTGCAAGTAGTATCGTCTTTGAGCAGGCGGCTAACCGAATGCATCTCCAAAAAAGCTTGTTGGTCTGGCTTGGAGTTCAAAATGGATTCGTACAATCGAGCCATCTAGATTAGACTATTTTCGGGCAGTTTCACCTCAGTCCCGTTCCTTTTCTAGTCGTTTTGTTCATGGAAAATCCGTCGGAATCCGCACTGAGTTTTGACTTAGAGAAAACTTCTGCCTATGAGTTGCTGAGTGCTCTGCAGATGACCAGATCGACTGCACACCCATCGCAAAAAGTGGATGAAACTAGTCCCTATTTAGGGTTGAAATTGACGAATGCCCGCGGGCAGGATTTCATTGGTGCCGGATTGAGGGATATTGGCGAAGTGACTGTGGTGGGTTCTGTTGGCGACTTCGCTTTCTGTTCCTTTGGTGACGGTCAAGTTGTGATCGAAGGCAACGCTGGAAATTTTTTCGGTCACTCGATTGCTTCCGGGATGCTAGTGGTGCGAGGGCATTCTAAGCACGCATTGGGAGCATTGGGATCGGGGGGGTTGATTGCTATTTACGGGAACGCGCAAGACCGAGTTGCGGTTGGAATGCAAGGAACAGATATCATCGTTCGAGGCTCGGTAGCCAACTACGCAGGTATGGGTATGCAAAGCGGAACGCTAATCATTGGAGGATCTGCGGGTCTACATTTGGGCCAGGCCATGGCGGGCGGCACTATATACATTCGAGGCGAACCGGAATCGGTCAGCAATGACGTTGAGGAACAAAGACTACGAGAGCCCGATCGATTGAAAATTGGAATGCTCATGCTGAAATCCAACATTAAGTCGTCAGGCAAAGAGTTTCGCGTGTTTCGACCTGTTCGCGAGGCTTCTTGAAATGCCCCCTAATTCCAATTCCGATTACTCCGATCCGAAATTAGCAAACAGAGCCACGCCCCTGCGTTGCGAAACGTTGCTTGCTCGAATCAACCCATTGCTCAAAGGCAGGCAAGCGGTCCCTTCGATCGAATGCAGGATCGGATGTGCGGGATCATCCTCGGAGCTAGTTCTAGCCCCGCCATTCTTTACACGATTGGTCGCGGAAGCTGGTCTATCTCAACAGCAAAAAAGACTATTCTTGGCGGAACTTGCGAGCCTCGATTTGGCGTGGATCGGAGATCCGTTAGACCCAATCGACGCCAAGCCGCTCGAGCCCAATGTCGAGAACGCTCCCAATAGAATCGCGTCCATTCATGTTGACCAACCCGTCGACATCGACGCGATTCGGAATTCCGCAGCAATCGAACTTCAGATGTTTGGAGTTCCATTCGAAACACTCCACAATTCCAGACGATCCCGTTGGATGCCCTCACTGCCGATCGAGATTTTGGAGTTCGAACAACTCGCTAAAAAGATCGAGATGCTTCGAAGTCTTACCGGAAAGAAATGTCCGATTGGGGCAGCAATGGCACCGGGTGCGGTATACGAGGACGTTCGATTTTTGGTTGACAGTGGAGTCGATTTCATCACTTTGCTTTGCCAGGTACAATTCGGATGGTCCATTTCCAACTGTATTTCGCTTGCACCGTTGGACTCTACTATTGAACAATCGGTCAAAGCGATCAAGGATTCGGGAGCAAAGACCAAATTGCTTGTTTCGGGGAACCTCGTCGATGGACAACAGATGTTCCGTTGTCTGCAATTGGGCGCGTCGGCTGTGTCGATTGACGCCTTCCTCGCTCAATCGAAACCGAAGGAAGCGGTTCCTGTCAAAGAGACATTTGGATCGGTATTGAGCACGTATGCGCCTCCGACATTTAGTTCTTCATATACATGGCTTCTCCCTGCAGTGCTGCAACTGATATCAGAATTGCATGACTGTGCGTTGTATGCCGGCAATTTCACGAAGTGAGCTATGAGATTCCCGTTGCGAAAGCCGTAGCATAGCCGCGGCAATGGGAGATCGTGATCATGACTTCGCGTATTCCTCGGTCCCTTGCAATCTCTGCCGCTTTGCCCGTAATTTTGATAATCGGCGCGCCAGACACTTCATTTACTACTTCGACGTCGGTCCATTGAATCCCTTTTGCCCAACCTGTTCCCAGAACTTTTAATACAGCTTCTTTGGCTGCCCACCTCCCAGCGTAATGCTGAGTCGCGGCTTTGCGCGACGAACAATAGACGATTTCCTTTTGCGTAAAAACGCGTTGCAAGAAGACTTCGCCGTGCTTTTCGATCATTTGGGCAATTCGCACGCATTCGATGATGTCTGTCCCAATGCTGATTAAGTTCCCAGGCAATTCGTTTGGCATTTTGAAGTCGTATTTCATTCGAGATTCATTGGATCGCAAGCCATGCGCAGTTGCGAACCGCGATTGCAAGGTCTAATCCAAAATTATAGCCGCAGCACCCCCAAAACATAACCGCCACCGATTTGCCAACCCGCATTGGTCGATATGATAGGAGTCACTGTGTCGATTTCCTTATTGAACTCTCCCCTCGGAGTCAAACTATGTTTACTCGTCGCGATTTTATTGGCGTAACTTCTGCAGCCGCGTTGTCTTCGTTGTCTCTTCGTTCTGCCAATTCCTGGGCATGGGCTATGCCCGAAAATGATTCCTATTTGTCAAAGATGGGGCTTCAACTCTATACCCTCCGCAATGAAATGAGCAAGGACCCTGTCAAAACGCTCGGTGCGGTCGCAGACGCCGGATACAAGCAAATCGAATTGATGGACATAATGGATGCCACCCAACTCATGCCGATCGCCAAGGAAAAAGGACTTTATGCAACGTCTGCATTCCTCAAATGGAACATTCTAGGTGAGGCAAAACCGGCTCCCGACGTTGCGGCATTGGAGCAGTCGATTGAACAAGCGCATAAGCACAATATCAAGTACTTGGTGTTCGGGTACATTGGCAAAGGGAACCGCGAAACCGCGTCACAACTCAAGGCTACTGCAGAACGAACGAACCTGGCAGGCGAAAAGTGCAAGAAGGCTGGTATCCAGCTTTGCTACCATCATCACTCGTTTGAGTTTCAAATGCTCGATGGTGGAAAGACAGGCATGGACATCTTTATCGAACATTTTGACAAGGAGCTCGTCAAGTTTGAAATCGACGTCTTCTGGGCAGCGATCGGCGGATGGGACCCAATCCAAACATTGGAAAAACTCGCGGGGAGAGTTGCACAAGTTCATTTGAAAGACTTGTTGCGTAAGACGCCGATTGCTTTCGATGAAGGAATGGTTCCCAAGGACGCATTTAAGGAAGTAGGTGAGGGCGGAATCGATATGAAGTCCGTTCTCGCCGTTTCCAAAAAGATCGGTGTTGATCAATGCCATGTCGAGCAAGATCAATCACCGGACCCTGTGCAGAGCATTAAACTGAGCATGACAAATCTGCGCAAGATCTAGAAATAGCATCCCGTCTTTGATAAGTAAATTTTTCGAGATCGATTCGCCAGGATCGATTCGGGATGCACGATAGTTGTGGCTTGCTAGCAGAAAAGGGTGGCGGCCCAACGAGCTGCGACGCTTGAAAGATAATCAACGTCGCTTGCCTTAACGTAGGGAAAAGTTGCAAGCCAACAAAAAAAGCGGACCTTTTGGCCCGCTTTTGTGATTCCATCGATGAATTCGAAGGTAGATCGAGTAGATATTTCTACTTCTTCTTTTTCTTCTTGTCGTCTGCTTCGTCCTCTTTCTTGACCTTCTTCTTCTTCTTCAAAGAGATCTTGGGGACTCGAACTTTGGCCATGCCTAAAACGACGCTACTATCGGACCACTTATCGAGGTCCTGCAATCGTTTGATCCGTTCTGCACGGGTCATTACGTTCCGGCTCTTGATCGCCCCAGCGCGGACTTTCAAGCTCTTATCGAGAGTCATAAAAACGTATACTCCTAAGGACGACCTAATCTAGTTTTGTGATGGCAGGTCGCAGATTTTAGCGACCCGATGCACCCTACACAAGGCAAAAACACGCTGTTTGACTCTCAATCTGGTTGAAAGCCGTGAAAATGTTGCAAAACTCGGCCAGGTAGCTTTCGTAATCGCATTCTTAACCTAAGACGACTGTGCCGAGATCAATGCTGCATCACTTTTTTTGGCAGAGAACTTGCATAAAACGACCTCAGGTAGACTTCCGAGTTTTTGAATTCCTAAGCTCAAATAGGGTTGTTAGATTGTGTTCAGGGTCCCGATCGCCGTAGCCGGTCGAGATTTTGACCCAGACAAACGGCTCTTCCATAATCCAAAACTGGAGACAACGATGAATCTCGACCAACTCAGGGCAGTGCAGGCACCCATCAAAGACAAGTACAAAACGGATGCATCGTCAGCCCTCGCAACTCTTCGGGCCAATGGGATCGTGGACACTGCGAATCAACACTGTTCGATTCAATCTCATTCGGGTACCGTGAGAGCCGGTCTGCATCCTGCCGCTGGCGGAACTTCCGCCGACGCTTGCTCTGCCGAATTGCTACTGGAATCGCTCGTTGCTTGCGCAGGGGTGACACTCTCTGCAGTCGCGACCAACATGGGTATTGCCATCGACTCTTGCCAAATCGAAGCAGAGGGAGACATGGACTTTCGAGGCACTTTGGGCGTCGACCGAACTGCACCGGTTGGTTTGACCGCAATTCGATTGCGGTTCAAAATTGACTCATCGTCAGATGCAACAGTCATCGACAAGCTAATCAGTTTGACCGAGCGATATTGCGTCATTTACCAAACCTTGATCAAGGGAGTATCGGTATCGACACACAATGGGTGAAACCTGTTGCTACCCTTCTTCGATCGCTTCACAGATGGCACGAACCACGTTAGCTCTTGTGAGATGTTGTCGAACGATGCGAGAAACGTCGACGCCAAGCAATTGTCCAATTTTGCAGGCGAGGTCAACATCTCGTATACCTTCGAATTGGTTGACCAGCGCATTGCGATAGAAAATGGTTTGATCGGGGGATTGGAAGCCGCTTTCGTACGCGTCCTCCAATTCACGAATCCACCCTCCTGGGATCTTCATGTTTCGACAATACTCGATCGACCAAATATCGTCCCCAGTGCATTCACTCAGCAACTTCAACGCATGGTTACGATTCATAGCTTAACCCTCCAAGTCAGTGTATCTGTTTGTTTCCTTGGGTTGAGCCGCCAGCCCAATAGCACTCGCGTTGTTTCACCATTGAGCTCTTTTCCTGATCTACATAGAACGTGGCAACTCGTACGCAACGCATAACCTCGATCCGAACTCGACCTTGTACGGTCGACTTCGCGTCGCCTTTCGTTTCCAACCGTCTCAAATATGTCTGATCGGTCGCGAGATCCATCTGCCGTTCTGTGGACAACGCCTCGTGGATCTGCCGTACCGACGCAGGAACCATCTCCCACAAGAGATCCGCGACCTTAATTTCCTTTTTTGAAAGCACTACTCGCTCGAACATTACGTCTCTCCCTGCGCTCTCATGTCGTCCAAGTACATATGTAGGTGGTTGATTCTGCCCGTACAAGCGTATGCGTTGCAACGTCACTTTCCAACGAACAGAGGAAATCGGAAGCAAGGGAAGGGAGTCTGGAAAATGCGTGCATTCTCACAATGCACAGGCAATCCTTACTTTCAGTTTTTCGGCACGATGGAACTATCGACCATCCATTCGCGTAGTCGAAGGGGCCAATCTCCCGCTGCGTCTTTGCTGCCGGCGCGATAGCCGAACCCGTGCCCTGCATTGGAGTAAATGTGCAATTCGGCAGGTACCCCTTCCGCTTTGCATTTGAGATAGAGCTGAGGCATTCCAAGTGCGATGTCATCGCGATCCTTTGCTCCCAAGGCGATAAAGACAGGCGGCATTCCTTTTTGGACAGTAAAACGGCTTGAGTTACCTGGATAAATAAGAACCTGGAAATCTGGCCGACAACCAAAGCGATCGATTGGGTCCGCGGCGTCACTCTTGCCATTGTCTGAGTTCATTGCTGCTAACGCTGCAAGCTCGCCGCCGGCCGAGAAGCCTAGCACGCCAATTTTTGAACTGTCCAAATTCCATTCCGCTGCTCTGCTTCGAATCATTCGCAGTCCGCGTCTCGTATCTGCCATCGCATGTTCGTCGACCGTATAATTAGATCCGGGCTCCTTCGCCAATCGGTTTTTGAGAACAAAGGCGGCGATGCCATGGTCTGCAAACCACTGCCCAAGGTCATACCCTTCATGACCTAGGCAAAGCATGCGGTGTCCACCACCCGGGCAGATGAGGATAGCGGCGGTGGGTAGGTTTGCGCCGTCTGTTTTATTCTTCGTCACCAGATAAGGCGTAATGGACGGGTTGTGGATATTGGTCACGTTGCACTTCCCTGGCCCGACTTCTTCTTTTTCCGCTTCCAACTTTCTTTCGGCGGAGCCGGGTGCACCGTTAGCCCAAAGCGCAATGGAGTTTGGTCGTTCGGCAAACCCGGTCGCACAAGGAAACGAGATAAGCAACGCAAATAACGACAAAAGTTTAAATCTCATGCGATATGCTCCTGGGGTCGCGCCTGGGTCTTCTATTCCATTGCAAAACAGCTGTCCCAGCTGTTTCAGCATGCTAATTCATGTTCGTTTCTTACTGGACACAGCCGACAAAAGTAGCAGGCACGCTCCGCCGTGCCGTATGCTTGCGTATATTGGCTGGGTTTTCAGGCGGACGACACATGGAATGTGCCTGCTACGTTGACTTTTGTCGGCAGTGGCTTACTGTGCGCATTGAGCC
Organism: Pirellula sp.; assembly: GCA_031374515.1. GTDB lineage: Bacteria > Planctomycetota > Planctomycetia > Pirellulales > Pirellulaceae > JBKCUI01. Next base: position 40,430 of record JANMGH010000109.1, read on the forward strand.
TTTCGATTGGTCGAAAGGCGACACGCTCCGGGACGACATTCTACCAAGCGCACGGCGTCTAGGTGTCCGCGTATGGTTGTAAAAGAAACATAAGTCGTTGATCCAAACAACTAGCCTCATGCTCACGACCCGAATCCAATGACGTTTCGGAGATCGCGAAAGCCTTATTTGGGTAGCAGCAGATCGAAAAGTCGCTATACTCTTGGGTTTTCCATTATTTGATGCCTGGAACATTGAGTCCGGCACCTCTGGCATTCTCATCCATGAATAACCGTTCGACAGGGATATTAAGTCCCGAAACCACTGCAAACGGCGCCGCCGATCTGCTCAGTGAGCGCGTCCTCGTACTTGATTTCGGCGCCCAATACGCACAGCTTATCGCGAGGCGTGTGCGCGATCAGAATGTCTATTGCGAGCTCATTCGCCATGACGTTTCCGCAGAAGTGATCATGGCGCGAAAGCCCTCTGCCATTATTCTGTCGGGTGGACCGGCAAGCGTCTATGAAGACAAGGCCCCGAAATGCGATCCGAGGATTTTTTCGCTCGGGATACCGATTCTTGGTATTTGCTACGGGATGCAGTTAGTATCGCAAGCGTTGGGCGGTGCAGTCGAAAAATGTCCGGCACGCGAATTCGGACGCTCTCGGCTGAATATAGGATCGATGGAAAAGCTTTTTGCGGGCTTTCCCCATGAAATTGACGTGTGGATGAGCCACGGGGATCAAGTGCATGCATTGCCAGCTGACTTTGAAACTCTAGCTTCGACATCGACCTGCCCGTTCGCTGCTGTAAAACACAAGACCAAACCAATTTATGGTTTGCAGTTCCATCCCGAAGTTTCCCATACAGCTTTGGGCGGGACACTCATCCACAATTTCCTTTACAACATCGCCAATTGCGAGGGTAAATGGCATCTGAGCGATTTCGCCCAGCGCTCGATCGAACAAATTCGCAGTGTGGTGGGACAAGATCGTGTTATTTGTGGCTTGTCCGGTGGCGTTGACTCGGCTGTGACCGCCGCTCTGATTTACAAAGCCATTGGGCCTCAATTGACCTGCATACTCATTGACAACGGACTTCTCAGAAAAGATGAACAGTCGGCAGTGATCTCCGAGTTTACCAACCACTTCAAAGCAGATCTGCGAGTTGTTGACGCGAGCGAACGATTTCTATCGACTCTGTCGGGAATACGTGAGCCCCAAGAAAAACGTCGCCGGATCGGTCATGCATTTATTGATAGCTTCAAAGAAGAAGCGGCGAAAATCAATGGAGCCAAGTACTTAGCTCAAGGAACTTTATATCCCGACGTGATTGAAAGCGGCGCTGCAGCAGATGGACCATCGGCTACGATCAAATTGCATCACAACGTTGGCGGACTCCCCGAGGAACTCGGGTTCGAATTGATCGAACCTCTACGAGATCTGTTCAAAGACGAAGTGCGTAAGCTGGGTGTGGAGCTTGGGTTGCCCGAGCACTTAGTGTGGCGACATCCATTCCCAGGTCCAGGACTCGCTGTCCGCTGCCTGGGTGATATTACCAAAGAAAAACTGGACGTACTGCGTGAAGCAGACGCTATCGTTGTCAGTGAAATTAAAAATGCAAACTTATATCGACAAACCTCGCAAGCCTTCGCCGTTCTTCTGGAATCGCAAAGCGTTGGTGTCATGGGGGACGCTCGTACATACGAAAACGCGGTCGCGGTCCGTTGCGTCAATACCGACGATTTTATGACGGCGGATTGGAGCCACCTGCCGTACGATTTACTCGCACGCATCTCCACTCGCATCATCAATGAAGTTAGGGGAGTCAATCGAGTTTGCTATGATATCAGCTCAAAACCACCAGCAACAATTGAATGGGAATAAAAAATAGACATGAGTCGTTCCTACATATTTCAGATTGAAAACCTAACAAAACGTCATGGGCAAAAAGAGGTCCTTAAGGACATTTTCCTTGCTTTCTATCCCGGCGCAAAGATCGGCGTTCTCGGTTCCAATGGCGCAGGAAAGAGTACCCTGCTCCGAATCATGGCGGGTACCGACAAGAACTTTGACGGCACGGCTCGACTTGCGAACGGCTTTACTGCGGGATATCTATCGCAAGAACCTCAGCTTAATCCGGCAAAAGACGTTCAAGGGAATGTCGAAGAAGCCGTTGCCCCACGCCGCGCAATTATCGATCGATTCAACGAAATCTCCAACTTGCTCGGCGAGGTGACCGACGACAAAAAAATGGAGAAGCTGTGCGATGAAATGGCCAAACTGCAGGACGTCATCGATGCACAAAACCTGTGGGATCTAGATCGGCAAGTGGAGATGTCGATGGCCGTTATGAATCTGCCACCCGGTGATGCCGATGTCGCCAAGCTTTCAGGTGGAGAGCTTCGCCGAGTCGCTTTGTGCAAATTGCTTATCCAACAGCCCGACTTGCTCCTGCTCGACGAACCGACCAATCACCTCGATGCCGAAGCGGTCAACTGGCTCGAACAGCATTTGGCTCAATACGCAGGAACCGTCGTTGCAGTGACACACGATCGTTACTTCTTGGATAACGTTGCGCAGTGGATTCTCGAATTGGACCGAGGCTCAGGCTACCCATTCGAAGGCAACTATACTTCTTGGCTCGAGCAAAAGCAGAAACGGCTCATCATCGAACAAAAGTCTGCACAGGCGCGACAGAAAACACTCGACAAAGAACTCGAGTGGATTCGCATGTCGCCGCGTGCCCGTCAAGCGAAGAACAAGGCTCGCATCAGTTCCTATGAACAGCTGGCTGCACAGCAGTTTGAAGAGCGACCGGACGAGCTGGAATTCCAGATTCCACCCGGTAAGCATTTGGGTGAAGTGGTTGTTCACGCCGAAGCGGTTACGAAAGCCTACGATGAACGAGTTCTAATCGAAAATCTAACGTTTCGATTGCCCGCTGGAGGTATTGTCGGGGTTATTGGACCGAACGGAGCAGGTAAGACGACTTTGTTCCGAATGATCACAGGCCAAGATAAGCCTGATGCTGGAACACTAAGGATCGGGGAGACAGTCGAACTGGGATATGTCGATCAGTCGAGGGATTCGCTTACAGATACCAACTCAGTCTACCAAGAGATTTCCGGAGGCCATGATTGGATCGACTTGGGTGGCAAGAAAATGAACTCAAGGTCATATGTTTCGAAGTTCAATTTTAAAGGAACCGATCAAGAGAAGAAGGTTGGCAATCTTTCCGGCGGCGAACGGAACCGTGTTCACTTAGCCAAACTCCTTCGCCGTGGTTGTAACGTCTTGTTGCTTGACGAACCGACAAACGATTTGGATATCGATACACTGCGAGCACTTGAGGAAGCGATTTTAGGGTTTGTTGGTTGCGTTGTCGTCATTTCGCACGATCGATGGTTCTTGGACCGGATTGCTACCCACATCCTTGCTTTCGAAGGAGATGGGTATGTTCACTGGTGCGAAGGGAACTTTCAAACCTATGAAACGCAGAGGCGCGATCGCGTTGGAATGCAAGCGGATGAACCACACCGCTTCCGTTACAAAAAGCTAGCAACCTAGTGCTTCAGCACAATTTAATATTGGGGTTGGTGAGTTTATCTCGTAGCGAAAGTCGTCAAGACTTTCGACGATTTGCACTTGCCGAAACTCTTGACGAGTTTCGCTACCCAAAAATCTGGTGTGGACAGAGCACTAGCAACCTAGCATATTGCACAATCCCTCCTAAACGTAGAGTCGAACAGTTGTCGCTCAACTGTTCCCGCTACGGATATCCTATTCCTACAGGGGCGGACATTGATTTCGCAAAAAGCATCAGAATTCCAGAAGAGCATTCTTGACGCTGGATGGACCATCAATGCAAAGAACTCAGTTGTCGATTCGCTTCAAATAAGCCAACTCCTACCGCAACCGAGAGATTTAAACTCCTTACGGGGCCAATCATCGGTAACGAAACACATTGCGATTCGTTTTGCGCTCGAACCGAGTCCGGCAGGCCACTTGTCTCACTACCAAACACTAGCCAGTCACCGGCTTGGTAAGCAACGTCTGAATAAAACTGTGTTGCAAACTTGGTAAAGAACCAGGTGCGACCCAACGGCAATCGAGAGTTCATTAGCACCCACGAATCAACGCACTCCCAATCCAGATGGGGCCAGTAATCCAAGCCTGCTCGTTGCAGACGCTTATCATCCAATCGGAAGCCCGTTGGCCTAACGATCCATAACTTGGCACTGAGAGCAACACATGTTCTACCTATGTTCCCGGTGTTTTGTGGAATTTCAGGCTGATACAACACGACATTGAATCTAGGTGCTGTCATCGGTTCATTTCGATCGAGCGAGCACTAACGGACGTTTTTTTGGCATGCAAAGAATCGCTTCCACCACCATCGCGGCGAGCATGAGGATCAAAAACCATCGCCAGATTTCTTGGACCAAACTTCTTGCCGAGGACCCAACGTCGATCCGCGACCAATTAAGCGCACCGAAGATACTCGAAAGCCCCTCGGCACTCACAAGTTTGCCACTGTCCTCTTCGACAGGTCGATTCTGGGCAATCAACAATTCGTCTTTGCGGTACACACCAGGATGTTGTGAAAACTGATTGGACAACACGCTCGAGTCGCCTGCCGATTGCGTTGCATTATCAACATCTGCCGCAGCGATTTGGCCCACTGTCACCATTCGAGTGGAGCCAATTCGAACGGAACCCGCAGCCAGCACGCGTTGGATTGCGATGTACATGACAATGCCATCGGATGCAAATGTCGAATCGCGCAAGGATGGCGTCGTTGTACAAACATACACTCCATTCTTTGCCGAGCCAGCAACATCGATGCGCATCAGGAGTGGCAGGTCGTCGCTCATTGCTGCCAAAACAGATCCTTCGGCTTGAAGTTTGCAAATCCGTTTTATTCCGAGCTGTCCTACAGGGAGAGGGGCCCCATTAAGAGTATTACCCAACAACTCAGAGTCGTTTCGCCATTGTTGGACCCTTGCAAGGGACGGGTCTGTTTCGGCGGATTCCGTGTTTGGCTTGATCGCCGAGTCCAAGCTCTGCCAACCTGTCCATTGGACACCTAAAGCCATGGTGTCGTTCGGCGTTTCTGGAGGAAAGAGCAACACTTGTCCTCCTTGAGCGATGAATTGATTGATTAGTTCCAGTGAGCGGCCCTCGGGAAGTTGTTCATGCCATACAACCAAAGCGATCGCATTCCAGTCAATTGAATCCAGTTGAGAGGAGGCTACTGTTTCTGTCTGGCACTCGATCGCGAGCTCCGGCGAGATGTTCGTGCACAACTCGATCGCCTCAATGACGCGAGGGTTATCACTAACGATTACGGTTCGTCTAGCGGCTGGTTTTTCGTAAACGAAATAGCTTGAATTGTCCGCAATATTGGTATCACCAGGTATTCGCACTAACCCCCAGCCTTTGTCGAGGCTTGCGTTGTCATTTCCGGATGACAAAGCGATTCGGTAATCATTTACTTCTGCGGACTCAGATTGCAAATCGACACTTACGACAGTCCTCGCTCCCCCCACTTCAACCTCTACCGGGATTTGTAAGGTTGTCGGTGCGTTCGAGCCAAGGATTCTTTCAATCTTGAAGCTTAGCGACAGCTCAACTCCCTGTGCCCCTTGAACTCGCTTGGCCGAAGACACGCGAATCGAACGGTTCTCGTTAGACGGTGCGCCAACGTCCAATACTTGAAAGCGAACATCCTGAGCCAGCCCCATGAATCCCTCTCGGTCCGCCACCCATCTGCCATCCCGACTTCGCCAATCGCTCTCCCGCATGTCCGAACAAATCCAGACATTCACGTTTCCGGTTTGATTGTTCTTTACGTATAATAAAGCCCGCTCTAGCATCCCCGGGATATCGCTAGTGATTCCGTTGGAAACAAGCGAAGGATCCGAAATCATTGACATAGGTGATTCAAACTCAATCGGCTTTTCTCGAGCGGAATCGAAAAGCACAACTCGCTGCACGCCCAATGTCTTGAGTGTGTTGGAAAGTTGCGCTAGTGCTGCTTGCAGCTTAGACATTCCCGTGCCAGCTTGTGTTTCCTGCATGCTTGGAGATCGGTCTAGAATTACAATTGCTACGTCGCTTGAACGGCTTCCTAGAAGTCCGAGTAGACCGCTTGCAAGTGGCCGAGAAGTAAAGAAAATCAGACATGCTACGGCCAACGTTCGCATCAACAGGATCAACCACTGCCGAAGCTTGGTGTAACCAGCCGACATACGACTCGCCTGCATCAAAAACATCATAGCCGCCCATGGGACGGTCTGAAATCGTCTTTGATTCACCAGGTGAATAATGATTGGAACAGCAATCAATGGCAAAGCCATCAAGATCCAGGGCTGAATAAAATTCATCGAACACCCCGCCCACGCGTTCTTCCCACCAAGAATCGCATCATGGGATGTTCGTACGCTTCGCTCGTAATAACCCGGTGATAGTCCACAGCTGTCTCGAGCACTATTCGCTGTAAGTCGGTCAAATACGTTTTCAACGCACGATGGTAGCGATCCGCAATTTCGGTCGGTTCTACAAATAACGGTTGTCCACCCTCCATATCTGTAAACCTGACTGGACGCTGGAACGAGAACTCCATTTCTAGTGGATCGAGCAAGTGGAATGCGGCCACGTCGTGCTTCCGAAAACGCAAGTGCTCAAAACAACCCTTCAATACAGCCGGGTCAACAAAAAAATCGGAGACAATAATCACCAACGCTCTTTGCCGAATGGTCTCCGCAATTTCATCTAGAATCGCAGGAAGCTGTGTTTCACCATTGGGTTTCGCGTTCTCAAGGGTGTCGAGCACCACTTTCAAGTGTGATGCAGACCGTCGCGGCGGAATGTTTTGAACAATCGTTTGAGCAACGCAGGCCAATCCGACTGCATCCCCTTGTTGGGCTGCCAAGTAGGACATCGAAGCGGCTATTTGCCTAGCGTACTCAATCTTGGTTGTATTCCCTTTGGAGGCATAAGCCATAGACCCGCTGGTGTCGACAACGACACAGCATCGCAAGTTTGTATCCGCTTCGAATTCCTTCACGTAGTACCGATCCGTTCTCCCAAACGCACGCCAATCGAGGCGTCTCAGGTCGTCCCCGGGAACGTATTTGCGATACTCAGCGAATTCAACACTGGAGCCGCGATGCGGGGAGGAATGCCGGCCAGAGATATTTCCTTGCATGGCGTGCCGCGACAACAAGGGTACGGCGGACAACCGAGCAAGAATCTTAGGATCAAGAAACGAACGGGCGATAGGTAGCATAAGTCTAGGTTTGGCCTATTCCATTTCCTCAACCAGACGGTGCACGATCTGTTTGGCGGACATGCCTTCGGCCTGTGCCGCAAATGTAGTAATAATTCGGTGCGTCAGAACCGGCTTTGCAACCGCATGAATATCTTCCATACGAACCATATAACTTCCCAATAACGCGGCACGACTCTTTGCGCCCAAGATTAAATTCTGCACAGCACGCGGTCCGGCCCCCCAACTGACATACGGCTTGAGCCACGCAGGAGCTGTCTCGCCCTGTGGTCGCGTCTTTCGAACCAATTTAGCTGCGAAACTGTAAATATGATCCGGCACCGGTATCCTTCGAACTAGTCTTTGGTGGGCGATGATCTCATCTCCGCCCATCAATGCATTGAGGGTCACGAAGTCGTCACCGGTCGTTGTCCGAGCGATTTGGATCTCTTCTTCTTCGTTCGGATAGTCGAGTTCGACCAAAAACATGAATCGGTCCAGTTGAGCTTCCGGAAGAGGATACGTCCCCTCTTGCTCCACCGGGTTTTGTGTGGCCAAAACCATAAACGGAGAAGTGAGTTCAAAGGACTTGCCGAGAACGGTGACTCTTTGCTCCTGCATCGCCTCAAGTAAAGCGGCTTGCGTTTTTGGCGGAGCACGATTGATTTCGTCCGCTAAGATGATATTCGAGAAAATGGGACCTTTGATGAATTGGAACTCACGCCGACCATCCTGCGTTTCCTGGAGGATATCGGTCCCTGTGATGTCCATCGGCATCAAATCGGGAGTGAACTGAATTCGGCTGAAACCAAGTGACATGGTCTCTGCAATCTTGCTCACCAAAAGTGTCTTCGCAAGCCCAGGTACACCCATTAGCAATGCGTGCCTTCTCGCGAAAAGGCAAATCGCCAACTGTTCAATGACACTCTTTTGACCAACGATCACTTTCCCCAGCTCGGCTGCGAACTGGAAGTACGCCGTTCGCAATTTATCAATAGCCTGAACGTCATGGTCCGTTAATGAAGGGGCGTGAGTGGCACCAGTCGAGGCTGAGTTGTTCATGGAAGATTCATTAAGTGATGGAATTCTGACAATAAACTACCTCCAGGTTTAGACCAAGCCATACGGGAATGCAATAGGCCCTAAGAGGATCCTCTAAACCAATTCCTTGTGCTCGCGCCTATAACCGCCGTCTGCTACAGTGAATTAGCAATTTGCATCAACAATTCTGAAGGCCGACATCGGCCTTTTCCTCAATGTTTTTGCGGCTCCTACCCATCATTGCTTGAGCGGAAAAATCGATCGCTTTCCTTGTATTTGGAAAAGCGATGTGCGACAAAATGAGACAAGGACTGGCAGAATCGGTCCGCAAGAGCCCTACCCTTGCTATCGTCGTCGTAGTTTCCGTGGTCCGATGTCGTCGGAAAGCTCGGATAAATAACTCGCTAACGAAACGTCCCTTAAGTTGCCAGGTGCCTGAACTTCTTTGCGGGCGGACGGTGTTAGCGCTACATCCATTTGCGGAATAAGCAAAGTCTCTTCAACGAGCATTCCTTCTCCTTCACCTTTTCCAAAAGCATAAAGGGGTTGGTCGTCGGTTTCCTGATTCAGCTTGTTGATCAAGATCAAAATGTCGATAGGTGTAACTTCACCGTCCCCATCTACATCTAAATCTGGCAAAGAATCTTCCCCCTCGCCAGGCTCTTCGATCGGTCCAACCCCATTATTATTAATGTGATTGATGATGATTAGAGGATCGAGTGGAGTCAAAACACCATCGCCATCAACATCGTATGGATTTCTGTCGTTATGGTGCGGAGTCGGATCTTTTTCAACGAACAATCGCAAACTGCCCGAGATTCGGCTGCCTGAACGAAGCGATGATGCGAAAATCGTCAAGTCAATGAACCCAGGTTCCACGTAACTAACACTTGCGCCCGGCCTTAACCTTACGGCCCCGCCGCTTAAAACTTCGAATCGATTGTCATTGACTGAAAATGCGTAAAGTTCACCTTGATCTGGATCAAGAACAGATACCCTTCCAACCGTAACCCCAGACTCGTTCTCACGTATGTTGGATGAACTATTGATGACAACTCCTGTCGGTTCATCGTCCTGGTCTGTCACAAATACCGTCACTGACTTCTCGATGGCAAACTCCCCTCGACTGTCTCTGGCTCTCACGACCAGGTCAATGGACGGTTCACTTTCGAAGTCGAGCATTTGGTCGGGTGCCAATTGAAGCACTCCAGATTTCACGCTAAACCGACTATCGCTTACCGACCACTCGTAGACCTCTCCCACATCCTGATCGACAATGCTGAAATGGCCCAATTTCAAGTCTTCGGTCAATTCGGGAACCGAGATGCTGCCTGGCGCTGAGATTCCAGTGGGCGCATCATTAACATCTTGAATGCGGAGCGTTACCTTCCTAGTAATCGAATCCTGTGGTCTTGATCGTTCAAATCCCGTTACGGCCAAGACGATCAGAGGTTGTTCTTCAAAGTTTAAAGTACCTTTGAGCAATCGAAGAACTCCATCGGCAATTCCGAAACGATCATCGTCGACGACAAAATAATACTTTGCATCGGTGTCCACATCCACAACGGCAAAAGTCGAAAGCGACGTTTGCAACTTCGGGTTCTCAGGAATCAAATCATCCGAAAATACGATGTCAGTGGGCAAGTCGTTGACCGCATGTATGGCGATTCCCAAAACTTGAACGGTCGACCAATCGCGACCATCATAAGCCTGAATGGAGATTGCATCTTGCCCGTTAAGATCTGCTATCGGCTGATAGGAACCAGACGCATCTTGATTCCATGTCAATGCACCATGCGCAGGTCCCGAACGCACCACGTATACGACTTCGTCGCCATCGGAATCCTTTGTCCTGGCTTGAACCGTGGAAGAGTCGAAAATCAACTGTCCATCTTCATTGACATCGAAGTTGTCCAGTTTGCCAAGTGATGGCTTCAGATTTGCACCTGTTGAACGAACACCGATTTGAATCTGTTTTTGCTCGTTACCAGTAATCGTTAATGATGTCGATGCTGCTGCAGCAATATTGTGTTGGTACAACGCCCCATTTTGAGAGGCAACAAGCTGCGAACCGGATGCATCCAAGCTTAGCTTCGAAGTTCCCTCCAATAACACTCTAGCCTCGGAAATCGGTACCGAAAGCCTTTCGGACCAATCCGCAGTATTCCATCCGATTACCTTAGTTCGGGAGGATGTTGCCCCCGATAGCAGCAAATTGCGGACAGGATCAAAAGCGATTGGGGCAGCTGCACCGCTCAGTATTTTTCGAATTGGCAAACCGGACTCTGTTCGCAAAACAAAAAAACCGTCTGGAGTAGAAACAGCAATGCTCGCACCGTCGTTCGAAGCTTCCCATTCCGTCACTTCTGAGGAAAAACTGCGCTCGCCTACCATCATCCCGGTGCCGCCATCGAGTTTGTAGAGCGAGAGCTTGCTTTCGACTGTCTCGCCAGCGTTTTCTTCTTCAGAAGTAAACGTTGAATATACGATAAAGCCATTATCGCCTGATGGCTTAACCATTGAATCCGCGGAGAGACCTTTGACCCCCGTGCTTTGGAGTACAAAAGCGTTGCTACCACTTGCAAGGTCGAAGGACGAAATCTCCTTGGATGCGATACCGTGCACAAGAAGCAACCTGTCCCCAACAGTAAATAGCTGACTTCCGGCTAGCAAATCCACGTTGACTGCTCGTTTAGTTCCGTTGCCAACCGTCGATACTTGCCACAATACTTGCAGCTGGTCCTGGCTCTGCGTGAGAACGTAACCAGAAAGTTCTCCCTCAACGGACGGCTTTAGCACAGCATCAATAACCGCAGTCGAGCCAAATCGAATTGATTTAATTATTTGGTTTGTGGAAATGTTGATCAGCGAAATCGAATTGCCTGCAATCCCCCAGACCTGCCCATTGGTCTCGACACGAACGACTTTCGAAACATTTAGACCATCCGCCCAAAATCCTTCGTCGGAAGGTCTCGTTGGAAACGTTTGCTGGATTGATTTGTTACTACCCAATAGCCGAACAGAATATGAACCTGGTTCGAGGCTTGTAAAACTCGCCATCCCTCGATCGTTACTGACCGCCCAAGGTTCAGGCGAACTGAATTTACCGTCATTGTTTAAATCGATGTAAACCGCTCTATCCGAAACCGGCCCATCTCTTAACGAATCAAACGTTCTTGAGACATCTGCATCGTCAAAAACGTAAACATCTAATCCTGCAAGTAAACGCCTGTCCTCCAAAACGTCAAAGACGAGATGTCTCACGCGTCGTAAAGAATGCGAGTTTGAAGGATCTTGAGCCGTCATTTGCCAACTCGTCTATTGTTTTCGGGCGCATAGGAGAAGGAATTTCCGATGTAGGTCTAACCCAATCTCGGAAACAGTCGAGAGTCAGTCTGTGTGTGTGCTATGCCTAAATCTATCCAATTACGCGTCACAAGTACATCGTTTACCAAATAAATAACAGCATTTTCATCAACGTGCCGGTGTCGTCGGAAGTCGCAAGGTCGTTCAAAAATGCCTATTTAGCGATCCCAAACTTGTACGTTGTCATTTCGACAAATGTCTGACCTGGCTTTAATAGTGTGGAGGGGAAACTGGACTGGTTCGGCGAATCTGGAAAATGCTGGGTTTCCAAGCAAAAAGCCTCGTGCTGCTTAAAGCCCGCATTGTCGGCTCCACCACCCAAGAAATTTCCGGTGTATAGCTGGATTCCTGGCTGAGTCGTCATGACCTCCATCGTGCGGCCGCTCGATGCGTCCACAACAATTGCAGCGGGTCGAAGCTTCCCCGCAGGACCATCAACTACGAAGCAGTGATCATAACCATTCGTTTGCTTCAGTTCAGCAATCCGTTCACCTATGGCTTTTTTCACTGTGAAGTCGAGAGGAGTGTTGGTGACCGATGCCAGCTGTCCACTTGGAATCATATCGGCATCTACCGGCAAGTACTTCGCGCACGACAACATCAGTTCATGTTTGTAAACAGGTCCGCTCCCAGCTCCGGAAAGATTAAAGTATGCGTGGTTCGTCAAGTTAAGGTGGGTTGGCTTGTCCGTTGTTGCAGTAAAACGGATTGAAAGCCGATTTTCATTGTCCCAGTTGTACTCTGCTGTTACCGTCAGCTGTCCAGGATATCCTTCTTGCCCATCGGGACTCACCAAAACGAATTTGAGTCCTACGCTGGATTCCGAGGTGATCTCCGTTGCCTTCCACATCAACTTGTCAAAGCCAATTTTGCCGCCATGAAGATGATTAGGTCCATTATTGACTGCAAGTGGATAAGCTTTTCCATCGATCGAAAAACTACCCTTGGCAATTCGGTTGCAGAAACGACCGACCGTTGCGCCAAAGTAGGGATGGCTCAAAAGGTATCCGTCTAAGGACGAAAACCCAGCAGTAACATTTGTCTTTTTACCATTTCTGTCTGGCACATTGATCGCGACCACAATCGCGCCATAATCGATCATCTCAACGGAGTTTCCACTGGCGTTCGTCAATGTAAAACGAGTGACAATTTGGCCGTCGGTTGTTTTGCCGAAGGAAGCTTTTTCTATGCGCATTTGGGATTGTTGGGAGTAAGCGATTTCGCAGAAAAACAAGACTGAAAGTATTGTTACACCGCCAGCCAAATAAGTTTGAATGGATCCGCGTAAGACGTCGAATAGGCTTTTCATGCTCGGACCGCTTTCTGTTACAAGGGATGGATTCAACTCGAATTGTATCGGAGACATAGGACTTGCCAAAGCCCCTGGAAGTCAATTTGTGCTCGCCATCAAATGGACGCGATCCAGGACCGCGAATCGCTTAAAAAATCCCCCTGCTGATTTAGGGATTGGTGGGTAGAATGCTTGAGTTAGGAATCTTTCGTGGGTGTTATCGCAAACTGTGGTGTGCCCCCTAAAACTGCTCAATGGGTAACGCTTCGTGGCTGATCGATCAACTGGGACCAATATTCCAAATGAACTGGATAAGTACGATTTTGAACTTCCTCGTGAATTGATTGCGCAGGAGCCTTCGACGCATCGAACCGATTCACGGATGATGGTGATCCATCGTTCAACTGGGCAAATCGATCACGTCTCGGTCCGGGATCTTCCCTCGTTTCTGCGGGCGGGTGATGCGATGGTTGTCAATGATTCGAAAGTGATTCCAGCAAGACTGATAGGGTTTCGAGCACAGACTCGAGGACGTTGGGAAGGCCTTTTCCTGCGAGAAGAAAATGGCATTGCCGAACTCATTTGTAAGACCCGAGGTTATTTGCAGCCTGGTGAGGAGATTGTTATCCGCGATCCGGACGGGAGGGAGACTCAGAAACTAGTCGTGGTAGCTGGATCGGAACGAGGCCATATGCTGCTCAAACCCGAGCCCAATATTCCATGGATGGATCTATTAAACGCGAACGGTCGGGTTCCTTTACCCCCCTACATTCGTGATGGACAGATGACGTCGGTCGACAAGGAGCGATATCAGACCGTCTACGCAAGAAATCCGGGTTCCGTCGCTGCCCCAACGGCGGGACTCCATATAACTCAGGAGTTGATTCAGCGTATTCGCAGCGCTGGCGTTGCGGTGGTTTCGGTTACGTTGCATGTCGGCTTGGGTACATTTCGTCCTATTCAAACCACCAAGCTTTCAGAGCACAAAATGCATAGCGAAGCAGCCCAAATTACGGAGCCCGTCGTTAAGCGATTAGTCAGTTGCCGATCCGAAGGGGGGCGCATTATCGCGGTTGGCACGACCACCGCAAGAACACTTGAAACCGCAGCCATGGCAGCCAATGGTTCATTGCAGCCCTGGAGTGGACAAACGGATATTTTCCTTCGACCTGGCCACGCATTCAAAGCGGTTGATGTATTACTGACGAATTTCCATCTTCCTCGCAGCAGCCTTTTAGTGCTGGTAAGCGCTTTTGCCACTCGAGAACTGATCATGGAAGCCTATCGACAAGCGATCGAGCAAGGGTACCGTTTCTATAGTTACGGCGATTGCATGCTCATTCTCTAAAATCGAATCAGTTCTCTTCTATCGTTCCAAAAATCTGTTCCGCATTTCGACGTGACCTCCCAACTTTCCTGTACCGAATTACCCATCCCATGCACGGCTCGCGATCCGTGGGTAGGGCTGGACATTGGAGGTGCGAACCTAAAAGCGGCCCATACATCCGGCTGGTCGCGAAGCATTGGTTTCGCTATGTGGAAGGAATGGCGCACGCTTGCGATGTCGGTCGCAAAGCTACTACAGGAGTGCCCGGCGTTCGTGGGAGTTGCCGTCACCATGACGGGCGAACTTGCGGACTGCTTTGCAACCAGAGCCGAAGGTGTCGCAGTCATATTGGAACAGCTTACTTCCATTTTGCCCGCTTCTATGGTGCGAGTTTACAGTGTCGACGGAGCTTGGAAAACCGTCTCGCAATCGGCTCGCGACCCCTGGAGCGTTGCCGCATCAAACTGGCACGCGTTAGCCACCTATTCGTTGCGATTCGTTGGGACCAAGTCCTGTTTACTGATCGATACGGGTTCGACAACCACGGACTTGATTCCTCTTCGCGATGGGATGATTGGCATCGATGCCAAAACAGACTCTCAACGCCTCCTGTCGGGTGCATTGGTGTATACCGGCGTGGAACGTTCCAACATAGTTGGGATTGTTTCGGAAGTTTCTCTTTTCGGTTCCATGTGCCCAGTGATGAACGAACAGTTTGCCACGATGCGAGATGTTTACCTATGGCTCCGCGAATTGAATGAAGAACCAAACGACCTCGAAACCGCAGATGGAAAACCCGCGACTCGAAATGCGGCGAGGTACCGACTTGCTCGTATCGTTGGAGAAGATGGTTCGACATTGGCCGACACGGATATCGATCGAATTGCAGAACAGATCGCTGCAAACCAAACCAAACGCTTGGCGAGTTCGATAATGAAAGTGACAACCTCTAGCAACAAGAAAAAAAAGAGGACAGCATTCAAGCGTACGAGCACACATTCCGAATCAAATTTGCAGGACAGTCACGCATTCGAATGTGTGGCAATCAGCGGACACGGCGATTTTCTGATAGAAGCTGCTTTAGCGGTCTGCGGATGGGATGGGGAACGCATTCGACTGGGAGAACTGATTGGGCCTGAACTGGCTCGTTGTGCTCCAGCCTATGCGATCGCCGTACTCGCTTCCGAAAACTTGCATGAGGGCTAAAATTTTGATCGAACGTGTTGTGATCAAAATCGGTGGTGCAACCTTATTTCAAACAAGTGGCTTCGAAGCCGAGTTGCGTTCACTTCTCGCCAATTATGAGAACACCCAAATTTGGATCTTAGTTGGCGGAGGTGATTTGGTAGAAGCGATGCGGACCGCACACAAAATATATCCTGTTCTCGACCATGAGGAGATGCATTGGCGGTGCGTGGAACTGCTGGATTACACTTGGAATATGGCCAGAGATATTTTCACTCCTGGGGTCGCGATCGCAAATCGCGAGAATCTGGATCGATGCAAGCAATTTCGCGAATTGCCCGAAGTCTATTGGGTTCGTGTCCAATCTTTTTACAATCGATTCGAACGAGAAGGCTTTCCAGATTGGTGGCGTCCCGAGTCAAGCTGGAATACGACCACCGATGCTCTCGCTTGGTTGCTCGCCAAGATTATTGACGCGGATCGAGTAATTCTGCTGAAACAATGCGATTGCGAAGCCTTATCGTCGCTCGACGAAGCTGCGAATCGGGGAGTGATCGATTCCGAACTAGCGAGGCTGTATGCACTCGATCGCAGCGAAAGACCTATCGTTGAATTCGTATCAAGCAAGCTGAATACTCGCAATTGAAACAAGTCGATTCAATCATCCTCGCGTTCCGAAAATCGGAACGACTCTCTTGCGTACAGATCCCTTTGCGGATGAACCGACATTACCTGAGCAGTGCACTACGAATCAATCGATTCAAGATCAAAGTCGGTCATTGGCCTGTCCAGTCCGGTTCCATCTGACATCGGCGCATCTTTGTGTTTTACTTCTCGGATTGCCGCAACAACTAGACGACCAATATCCAGCCGGACGACGCGTACCTTCCTGCCTGCGTCGATCGGACCGCTCTCGCTAAAAGCTTCATACGATTGGTCGCCAATTTGGACTAGCCCACTCGGAATCATTTCTGCGACAGCGATGCCTTCGGCTCCGACCAATGAATGAGCGTCCTTCGCTCTACCAGCATCGGACCAAAGAAATTCCCCGGCGGGTGCTGGCGGACTTGTCATCCGACGCCCGATCGGAGTATTCGGCCAAATATGCAGGAAAGCCCACATCATCATTGGGGCTGCACCCAATGTCGCAATAAGCATCCATATACCCGTATTGAAACTGTGTCGAAAAGCGACCAATACCGCTGCAAAAGCAAAACAGGCAGTCACTCCAATCAACACGCCACCGCTCGGGATCATCAAGTCGATCGCAAAAATCACCATCGCGGCGATGAACAGTAGTATGGCAATCAAAAGCATCGCTTGAGCTATTCAGCAGAACAAACACAGTTACGGTAGATTACTTCAAAATCATATCTTCTACCGTTTTGCCACCGGGAATCATCGGCAAAACGTGTTCTTGGAATGGGACCTCGACATCCAATACAAACGGACCTGGATAACTGATCATTTCTTGCAATGCCGCATCCAAATCTCTCTTTTTACTAACCGTGGCCGCACCGCAACCATAACCCTTGGCAATTTGTACAAAATCGGGATACCGTTTCGATGCATAAGAGTGGGCAACCGTGGAACCGGGGCCACGGGCTTCCTCGTCATCGATTGGACCTAAGTATGTATGCGCTCGGTTCGATCCTTCGAATCGATCTTCCCATTGAACGACCATGCCCAAGTGCTGATTGTTAAGCAACAAGACTTTCACCGGCAGCTTTTCACAATGCAAAGTTGCCAATTCTTGAATATTCATTTGAAAAGATCCGTCGCCATCGATGTCGATGACCAATGCACCGGGATGAGCTGCCTGAATACCCATTGCAGCAGGCAAACCAAAGCCCATGGTCCCAAGTCCGCTACTGCTCATCCAAGTTCGCGGCTTGCGAAACTGAAAGAATTGGGCCGCCCACATTTGATGCTGTCCAACACCGACCGATACGTAAGTCTCACGATTCTTGGTCATGTTGGACAAAGTTCGAATCGCATGTTGCTGGAGGATTCCGTCAAATTCTTGGTCGTAAGTAAAGGGATGCTTGGCCTTCAACCCATTGCATGTTGAAACCCAAGCTGAGATTTCATCCGGTTTTTCAACGATCTTGTTGAGCTCTGTCAACGCATACTTGACGTCGCTGCGCACGGAGATGTGCGCTACCTTGTTCTTGTTCAGCTCCGAAGCATCGATATCCACATGGATTATCTTTGCGTTCTTGGCAAAGGAGGCTAAATGTCCAGTCACTCTGTCATCGAAGCGAACACCCAACGCTATCAACAGATCGCAATCGCGTACGGAGTAATTTGCGTAAGCACTACCATGCATTCCGAGCATATCAAGCGAAAGAGGTCCGTCGGCTGGATAGAGCCCAAGCCCCATCACGGTCATGGTGATCGGAATCCCGGTCTTCGCAATCAGCTCGCGGAGCTCCACATGTGCTTCACCGGTTACAAGCCCACCACCGCAGTAAAGGATCGGCCGCTTACTATGTTTGATCGCCGCTGCAATTTGGCGGATTTGCTCGGCTTTGGCGTTCGGATGCTTGGATGGCTGATAACCCGGTAAATTCATTGGGACATCCCAATCAACTTCAAATTTGCTCTGCTGAACGTCCTTGGGCATATCCACTAAAACCGGTCCTGGACGACCAGTGGTCGCAATGTGGAACGCTTCTTTCATCACTCGAGGAACATCCTCTACTTTGGTAACAAGGTAATGGTGTTTCGTAATCCCGCGGCAGACTTCGACGATTGGCGTTTCTTGAAAAGCGTCGGTACCGATCACCTTGGTAGGCACCTGTCCAGTAATCGCCAAAAGAGGAATACTATCCAGCTTGGCATCGGCGATACTCGTCACCAAATTAGTAGCCCCAGGTCCACTAGTCGCCATAACCACACCAATTTTTCCGGTCGATCGGGCGTATCCTTGTGCCGCAAATGCCCCACCTTGTTCGTGCCGAGGCAAGATCGTGCGGAGCCGATCTTCGTACCGAGTCAACGCTTGATGCATAGGCATACTGCATCCGCCAGGGTACGCGAAAATGACTTCAACGCCATGATCCACCAGGGATTTCACCACAATTTCGGCGCCGGTCATTACTGTGGTTGCTTGGCGGTTGGATACGGAAGCCATTCGCTTTTTCCCCTGAAACTGTATTCTAACAGTCTGAAAATGTGGTTTTCTTGATTTGGTCCATCGACTAAAGCCGAAAATGACTGGTCTTAAGTGGACTCCCAGTGCAAACAATGAGCTTGAAGTATAGCACGGGGTTCAGGGATCGTCGATTGAACTCAACTTAGGGAAAAAAGGGCTTGCATCACCCGAACTAATGAAAATCCACTGCTTGCAAGTAACGGCAGTACACCCTAAAAAACGCTGTTGCAACTAAAATTCGTGGCTAGCGTCCCAATTTAACTTTGATGTAGCGAAACTGGCCAAGAGTATCGGAAAGTCCGCTAACCGCCGAAAGTCTCGACGACTTTCGCTACCTGCCAAAACCATCAACCCCAAAAGTAAGTACGAACGCGATTTCGCGAATCATTGATGCAATAGACGGAAGTTCTCCCTGCGACTTCGGAAAAAACGCATAAAAGTAACTTTCAATCGGCCTTTATCAAATCCGTAGACTCATTCCTCTCGAGATCTCTATGACTGGTTTTCGTAAGTTCGTACTTTTGCCAGCGATGCTTTTCACTTTTGGGGCATCATTGATGCTGGCACCCGAGGCTGCATTTGCACAAGAAGCTTCGCTAAGCGCAGGTGATACTGCCTGGGTATTGACGTCGACTGCGCTCGTCTTGTTTATGACGATACCTGGTCTGGCACTATTTTATGGCGGCTTGGTTCGATCTAGAAATGTGCTCAGTCTTTTGATGCAGTGCTTGTCGCTAACTGCGGTTCTTAGTTTGGTATGGGTCGTATGCGGCTATAGTTTGGCTTTTGATTCCACCGGCATGAGCAAAGGGAGTTTGAATTTGGCGTCGTTTATCGGTGGATTTTCAAGGTTTGGACTTGCATCGATATCGCCGGACACGCTCAAAGGCTCGATTCCAGAAATGCTCTTTGTAAGTTACCAAATGACATTCGCGGTCATCACGCCTGCTTTGATGATTGGAGCGTTTGCGGAACGGATGCGATTCTCCGCAGTCCTTTGGTTTTCATCCCTTTGGTTGCTGGTGGTTTACGTACCGATTTGCCATATGACTTGGGCTGGCGACGGAGGTCTATTCGCAGATTGGGGCGTAATGGATTTTGCGGGAGGCATCGTGGTGCATATCACTGCGGGTTGTTCGGCACTGGTCGCTTGTATCTTGGTCGGTCCTCGCTCCGGTTACCCTGCGTCGCGAGTACCTCCACACAATATGGCGATGACTTTCACAGGGACTGCCATGCTCTGGGTCGGCTGGTTTGGATTTAACGCCGGCAGCGCTTTGGCCGCGAACGGGACAGCAGCCTCAGCGCTGCTTGTAACACACATTTCGGCTTGCTCGGCTACTGTCGTTTGGATGGCAATTGAATGGGTCAAGCTAGGAAAGCCGGGCGTGCTGGGCGCCGCGACGGGGGCGATCGCAGGCTTGGCAGCAATCACTCCAGCATCGGGCTACGTTGGACCGCTTGGTGCAATAGCTATTGGTGCAGTGTCTTCCGTAGCTTGTTTCGTTTGCTCTACAACGCTGAAGAAACGTTTCGGTTATGACGATTCTCTGGACGTCTTCGGAGTGCATGGGGTCGGCGGGATTGTAGGAACTCTAATGGTAGGAGTGTTGGCATCGAGCACCTATGGTGGTGTGAAAGCCGATCTCGATATAGGACGTCAAATGTTGGCACAGTTGGGCGCTGTGGTCATAACAGCCACGTACTCCATTTTTGCATCTATCGTCATTTTGAAAGCTATTCAGTTTGCAATAGGATTGCGCGTTCAAGGATCCGCAGAGCAACTTGGATTGGACTTATCCGAGCACGAGGAGAGTGCGTATTCGCATTAGTCGCTGCACCATACACCAAGTCGGTTGTCCACAGGGACACAGCCGACCAAAGTAGCAGGCACGCTCCGCCGTGCCGTATGCTTGCGAATATTGGCTGGGTTTTCAGGCGGACGGCACATGAAATGTGCCTGCTATTTTGACTTTTGTCGGCTGTGTCCGCGGGGCGAAACCAAAACGGCGGCTGGATGCTCGCGACGGCTGCGAATCGGATCGGACAAATCTGCCAAAGCCCGCTTGGGACCTCCTGCCGGCGTGTGTGCACTAGAAGATTTGCGTAAAAAATCAGATTATTGGGCGATTTTGATGTCCTCTATCTTGGAGTCAAAAACTCGCCGCTTGGCAATTCGAATATACTCCATTCGAGTCAAGATTCAGAACTGGTTTTCGATATTTTCACGCAGGTCCCTTGTGCCAAACGATGACTTTGAATTGGTGAGGCCTCTCGCAAGTAGTAACCACTTCCAGGCTTTTTATGCGAATAAAGAGAACCAATCGTTTCGGCTTGTGCGTTTTCTAAAGTCCGGCATGGATTCGTTTGAGAGCATACGGCGTGCAACATTAGTTTCACACCCAAATGTGCTACCCTGTTCCATCGTCGACGACGCAGACGACGTTCTGGTTACTGCGACTCCGTTTTTGCATGCACAACATTGGGATAACCGCCCGGCTTTGGCCAGCGAGTTGCCTCGCATTCTATTCACGGCAGCAGCAGCAATCGCGGCATCGCACCGATTCGGAATCGCGCACGGTCATTTGGTTCCATCTCGCATTTATTGGAGCGGTACAAATCCCCTCGCTCCAACAACGCGTATGGTCAGTTGCAGCATCGATCTTTTGGACGGTGCCCTGCATGACTCGGACGCTGATTCGCGAATTGGTACTCAATCGCTTGCAAGGGATGTTTATGCCTTTGGCACATTGATCCAAGACCAATGGGTTCGCCTATCGTCGATGAACAATTGGGGAATTTTTAAGTCACTTGTTGCAGACATGCATTTATCGGACTGGAATGATCGACCAACCATGGAAGAGGTCGTAGAACGACTAAACGAGTGCATTTCCCAGTTGCCCGGCGATTCTTCCGAGTTCCTTCCAAATCGGAGTATCGATTTCCACGGCTCGCTCGATCTATCAAGCATCTCAAGGAACGATGCCTCCCCCAGCGACGCGACGCAAGAGATTTCGGCGGTTGCATTGGAATCAGTTGCCAAACAACGAATGATCCCTTTGCACATGCCTGAAATCGGAAGATTTGCAATCGAGCGATCATTGGGCGAAGGGGGAATGGGTTCCGTGTTTTTAGGACGCGATCGCAGCAACGAGGAACTAGTTGCGATCAAAGTCCTCTCGGAACGAATGTCCAAAAATGACTTAGCATCCCGTCGATTCGCCAAAGAAGCGCGATTGATGTCCACAATCGATCACCCTGCAATCGCGAGGTTGATCGAGTTCAATCGTGCAGGCGAAACCATGTATCTTGCCATGGAATATGTCCCCGGAGGAAGCCTGGTTGATTTCACTCGCACGCTACAACCGTTAAACGAATCACTTGTAATCGCTGCCATAGCCGACGCCGCGCGCGGGCTGAATGTGGCCCATCAGCTTGGGATGGTGCACCGCGATATCAAGCCGGCAAACCTATTGCTCAGTGCGCGTGGCGAACGCTCCTTTCAAATAGGTGAGCTTGACACAACCAACAGCGAACCGCTGATCAAGGTGGCTGACTTTGGCCTGGCAAAGAACATCGATTCCGCAGAGTCGATGGCGATGACTCAAACCGGCATGATCATGGGTACTCCCTATTACATGGCGCCAGAACAATGTCGCGGCCTCGAGGTTGGGCCGGCGACAGACGTTTATGCTCTCGGCGTAACTCTATTCCAATGCTTGACTGGAAAACTCCCTTATGATGCTCAATCGCCCGTTGAGATCTTTCGAATGCACTGCGATGCCGCGATCCCCAAGTTGCGGTCGATCATTGGCACCGCCAGCGAAGCGATTCAGTCCGTGGTCGAAAAATGCCTGGCAAAGAACCCAAACAGTCGCTATCAAAACGCAGGTGAACTACTACTGGATCTCGAAGGGCTCTTGACTGGCAATCGGACGTCGATCTTGTTGCATCCCGCCGTCCCAGACGCCAATGCCAAAGGTCTATTGCAATACCAGTTTCAATGGAGACTCCGTTCTTCCGCGGAGTCACTCTGGCCCTATGTTTCCAATACGGATCGAGTCAATCAAGCAGTGGGCTTGCCCGCTGTTCAATACAAAACCATCCAAGATCCAAAAATG
Source organism: Pirellula sp. (assembly GCA_031374515.1). Lineage (GTDB taxonomy): Bacteria > Planctomycetota > Planctomycetia > Pirellulales > Pirellulaceae > JBKCUI01. Next base: position 63,169 of record JANMGH010000109.1, read on the forward strand.
GGAATGCGCCGGATGGCAACCGTTCGGGCGATGGGCATGACTATGGAGTGGGAAGAGCATCCGTTTGAGTGGATCGAGGGCCGCCGATTGAGCGTATTGCGGCAATTCCCTGCCGGCCCGTTCTACTGGTTTACCAATGTTGTAGAACTTCATCCGCAATCCGATGGCGGTGCTCTGGTCGTTCAAACGTTGCAGATGGTGCCTCGCAATTTCCTGGGTAAACTATTCGCCAAGTTTCAAATTGGAAACAAGTCCGAACGCAACTTTGGTCGTGTTTACGAGAAGATTGACGAATACCTTCAATCGCAATCGCGAAGTACTGTGTCCAACGCATTTACAGCGTCCAAAACGATTACCCGCGAGCAAAGACGCAGGCTAAACGAACGATTCGTCCGCATCCGATCCATAGACAATACCATCGATCCGAAAGTGCTGGATACCCTTGAGCAGTATCTCGAGTTTGCTAGCGACTTGGACGTCGCCCGCTTACGTCCACTGGCATTCGCGGAACGATTTGGATTGAAATCGGATGAAGTCGTCGAAGCATGTTTATTGGCTGCACGCGAGGGCGCACTTATTTTGTTATGGGATATCCTATGCCCTACGTGCCGAATCCCATCGGACGTAAAAGAAACCCTAAAGGGCCTTGCAGACCACGGGCATTGTGAGGCTTGCAATGCGGACTACGAGCTGGATTTTGCAAAGAGCATCGAGTTGATCTTCCGAGCGCATCCGGAGGTTCGTGCTGCGGAGACGAGGACCTATTGTGTGGGTGGCCCTGCATTCTCGTCGCACGTTGTTGCTCAGGTTCGTTTGCAAGCAGACGAGCGTCTCAACGTCCAGCTTTGCATGAACGATGGTCAGTATCGGCTCCGTGGTCCACAGCTGCCGTACGTTGTCGATTTTCGGGTCGCGCCTAGTGGACAGGTCGGCCGCTGGGACGTTGATCTCGCGCGCCCGGTTGCCAAGCAAGATATTCCCACTCTTCGAAGTGGCGAGCAAGTGCTCTCGCTATTCAATTCGAACGCCGATCCTCGCCAAGTAAGAATCGAACGACTCGCATCGCGAGCCGATGCGTTGACCGCAGCCGACGCGGCTCGATTGCCTGCGTTTCGCGAGTGGTTTCCTGACGAAGTGCTATCGCCTGGTCAAATGGTAAGCCTTACTACGGTTACCTTGCTCGGATGTCAAATAGCGAGCGCTGCTGAGCTCTATTCGGCTCTTTCCGATCAAGCGGCATGCTCGCATATCCTCAAGCATTTGCAAAACATGGCTAATATCGTGTCCGCAAACAGTGGCTGTGTCATTAAGACGATGAATGATGGTTTGAACACTGTGTTTCCAAACACAAGCCATGCCATCGCAGCGGCAACTCAGATTTCTAAGCTATCCTTAGAATGGGATGTATCTATTCGTCAGGCCATCCATCAAGGGTCCGCGATTGTTGCAACCATCAATGATCGTTTGGACTATTTCGGAGAGACTCCTCAATATCTAGAAGAACTGTTGCATCGATCTTTGCCAAATGAACTTTGGATGTCGGACCGAAGCTGGAACGATGAAAACATCGGGTCGGCATTGGAGCAGCATTGGTCCGTCCAGATGGAACTACCACTGCCAAATTGGCCCAAATGGAATATCATGCGAGCCACTCGGGAACCAATTTCCCAGCCCGATTTCCCCTCCCTCACGCGCGAGGGAGGGTCGAGCGAAGCGGGAATCCCACCTGCTTGAGCGATCTATTTTCGCCTGGCGAATGTAAAGAGCACCGACCCCATAAACGCAAAGCACAATACTCCGAACAACTGGTAGCCTACTTCGCCGGCGTGCGTCGGATCGACTCCAAACAATTGAACAATACCTGATAAAGCACCCCCCAACCCCTTTTCCGCGCTCCAGTTTTTCAGGAAGCCAGCGACGTCCTCATTGACTGAAAGCAATGCAATTACGACGCCCGCGAGAGCACCACCTGCAACCAATCCCGTTGCAAACAAATTGCCTTTTCCCAGCTCATCTTCCGCTTCGTTGTGTTCCGCACTCGGCTTCTTACCTCTGTTCTTCAGCTTGTCCGCAAGACCGCGAATTAGGCCGCCAATCCATATCGGCAACGTTGTTGCCAACGGCAAATAGAGCCCGACGGCGAAAGAGAGCGATTTGATTCCGCAGAGCTCCATCGTGATAGAAACAAAACAACCTGCGAGAACAAATTGCCAATCCAGGTTAAAGGAAAGTAGCCCTTTGATGAGAGTGGCCATTAAAGTCGCTTGCGGTGCGTTGTATTTTTCTCCAATCGCATGCGTGATTCCATTGTCGAGCATTAGTTGGGTCGGCGTGTCGAGATACTTCACGGTAAAGCCTATCACCAAGGACGAAACCACAACTCCAATGAATAGCGCCAATTGCTGGTACATCGGAGTAGCGCCAACCAGATACCCTGTTTTTAAATCCTGACTCGTTGCTCCTGCGTTCGCGGCGGCGATGCAAACAATGCTACCGACGACTAGCGCCATGGGTTCGTAGAAAGTTCCCGTCCAACCAATACCGATAAAAACAAGTGCCGTACCCATGATAGTTGCGATCGTCATGCCTGAAATCGGACTATTGGACGATCCAATGATTCCAACGATTCGACTGGCGACTGTCACAAAGAAAAAGCCAAAGATGATAACCAGCCCACCTATCATCAATTTATTGAGGACCGTGTCCCCCGGTATACCAGGCAGGATCCCCATCAGCGCGACCAATGCAATGCTACCAAGAACAACCACCAATATAGAAAGGTCTCGCTCCGTTCGGACAACCGTTGTCTTGCTGCCACCAGTTAACGATCGAAAGGCCTCGAGGAAGGAAGCGACTATAGTAGGAAACGTTTTCAGCAGTGTAATAAAACCTGCAGCAGCAACGGCCCCCGCGCCGATCTGTCGAATATAAGCTCGATAGATTGCTTCGGCAGAGTCCGCGAACTGCTTCGTTCCCGCATCCCACCCAAACTTCGCTGGCTTAATCCCGAGTTTTTCTAACTGCACGACGATCGTCTCTTGAGGGACGAGCGTCGCAAGCAAAGGGGTCAGAGCAAACGCAGCAAAGACTCCGCCAGCGACAAGGATCCCACTTATCTTTGGACCGATGATATAACCGACCCCAAGATACTCCGGTGTGATTTCGCCTGCGACCGATGCGGACGGCAAGAACTTATTGGTGAGACCAGTCACGTATCGAGGCGTTTCCGCAATCACGTGAACGACTTTTTGCAGCAACGCATACAAAATGGCGAAGCCAAGTCCGAGGAATGCTGTCGCAGCAAGGCTACCACCTTTCTCACCGGCGATGAGAACCTGAGCACAAGCGGTCCCTTCTGGGTAAGGCAACGAATCATGTTCCTTCACAATCAGCGGTCTACGCAGCGGGATCATCATAAGAGTTCCAAGAATGCCTCCCAGAATCGCGATCATCATGATCGTTCCAACCTCGAAATATCCCTTACCAACATCTCCACTCAGAAAAATAAAAGCAGGAAGTGTAAACACGACGCCAGCGGCGACGCTTTCGCCGGCTGAGCCGCATGTTTGAATGATGTTGTTCTCTAAAATGCTTGTTCCTAAAAAGCGTTTTCCTATCGAGATTGCCAAGACCGCAATCGGTATCGATGCAGATACAGTAAGTCCAGCCTTGAGGGCTAAATAGACAGTCGAAGCACCAAACAAGACCCCAAAAATCGACCCTAATGTAATCGCCTTGAGCGTAAACTCCGGCACCGAATTGTCATTTGGTGAAATGTAAGGCTGAACCGCATTGCCATCAGGTGAATCCGATTTGGTCGACATGGTTTTTCCTCGCAGAGACTCAGCAGTCAGAACAGATCAAGTTACGGGAAGGAATTGTGATCCGTTTCCGCGTCAGCCGCAATGGGACTACTTCGCATCGGACAATGCCGGCGTCATAAAGTTTGGCGATCATACGAGAAAACCGCGGCGTGAAATGGAAGCCGTGGATCAATGCAATGCACCGACAGGTAATGCCGTAACTAAATTAACCCAACCCATTTGCGACCGATCCAAAATGTTGCGAGGGCCCCAAGCAACAGTGCGACAGTTAGCCAGTGTGCCCAGGGCTGTAATCGCTTCAAAGTCGAGGGTGGATCGGGGATATTTCCGATCGCAGTCAGTAGTTGCTCGCGGTCCGCGATGGAAAACACCTTTCCGTTGGTTACTTTCGACAGTTCCTCGAGCACTTTCGGACGTGCCGCCAATCCGACGCGTTCACGGGTTGCGCCCTGGACAAAGAAGGTGGTATCCAAAGTCGCCCCAGTTTGTTTGCACGTAAGAATGACTTTGTGCGATCCTGGCTCAGCGACTTCGTACCGCCCTTCAAAGGAACCCCAGCTATCCACACCTCCGCTGGTCAGCCGTATGACCTGAAACTTCCCTGAAGGGGCTTCGATGCGAACATTGACATCGCCTGCAGCCAACGGTTCTCCATTCGCCTCCATGACGTTCGCTCGGAGTGCCAGCGTTTGTCCAAGCATAGGCTGGTCGGGTGAAAAATAAAACCGCATCGTCTCACCTTCGGCCATGTTGCGTTGGTAAGCCATCCATCGAACGACTTGTCCCCAAAAACGATAGTGGTACTTGTCCTCGACCCCGCGTCGCCACCGCCAAGCTCCATCGGTACCCATGAACAAGACCTTGCCTGCGCCAAAAGTCTTAGTGACCAGCAAGGGAATACGGCCGAATTCGTTGCTCATGTCTTGATGGACACTGAGCACTTCGCTCCCAGCTTTGGCGCGGATCACAGGAGCGTACCATTGAAAGCCTGGCAGATTGCTCCAAGCCTCAAGATTCTCGTCCTGTGTATCTGCTAGCTTGGTTAATAGACTTCTTCGCCCAGCTTCGGTCAATTCAAAACGCATTGGAGTTTTCGCACCGAATCCATAGGGTTGCGCCGGATCGAGTGTTACTGGCATAAGCGGCTCAAGGGCTGTCTCGACTAGACTATGCTCACGACCTTGCCAGCCTGGCATGAAAACGAGTCCGCTCGCTTGAAACTCTACTAACCCTCGCAGCAGTTTGCATTGTTCCTCGGTCAAATGGCCTTGATCCAGTCCAACGTCACCTAAAAACACGACATCGAATTTCGATAGCTCATCCATTCCATTGGGGAACTCTTTGATGTAATCCTTATTCCCGCCCCCTACCTTGCCAAGTCCGGGATGAAACAGCAAACATGCCACATCGACGCCGGGGTCACGTGAAAGCGCATTGCGCAAATATCGATATTCCCATCGAGGATAACTATCGATAACCAGGACTTTGAGCTTCTCTTGTCGGATTGCAATCGGTGTCGACATCGAATTGTTGTTTGCGATCACTTCATCGGGATGTTGAGGTACCTCGACCGTCAATGTAAAATCCCCTTCTGTTTTTGGTGTCCATAGAACCGCATCGGTAGTTCGGGACATGGCGTTTATTCGGACCTCTTTGGTGACCTTCTCTCCATCCGAACTGGTCATGACAACGTTAGCAACGTGATCGCGGGGCAACGAAGACTCTATCGAAAATGGGATTCGCACCGCTTTGTTGGTGATTCCAAAAGTTGGAGTGTCCACACTGAGCAGCTCGATGTCGGGCAAGCGAGTCGCCGACCCGACGGGAATGGAAATGATCGGAATTCCTTGAGCACGATACCGCATCGCAGCATTCATCGGAGATTGGCCTGCGTTCCAGTCTCCATCGGAGAGCAAAACGACTCCGAGAATCCGCGGGCTCGACTCGATCGCTTGATTGAGCGCTTTGTTGAGATCGGTTCCATCCAACTTTCCGTCGGTTGGGAACTCGCTTATCCTAACATCCATACGCGACGCGAAAGAAGTCCAAGCGTCGACATTTAACAGAGGTGCAATTGCGGATGCTCTGGATAATGCCTCTGTTTGACCGTTTTCATTTTTTGTTAAAACATCTTTGGTCTGCATGCTCTGCGACCCATCTGAAAGTACCAAGAGTGCTGGCTTCTCTTCGGACCGGAACTCTTGAACCCATTCAGGCTGATTGAGCAGTACCCCACCGATGACCACAATGATACAGCGAAGCACTTCGAGCCAAAAAACGGATTTCAAATACCCGCTTCGGCGCCATGCAAAATAGGCGAGGACCATCGTCGCCGCACAGACCGCAATGGAAAGGGCGACAAGCCATGGTTCGGTGGAAAACGTGAGGGATTGTTTTGAGGCAGTCATGCATGCCATGATAGCTCAAAAATCACCCAAATGTGGACACAACAATTTCTCGATAATTGCACCGATAATTGCACTCGGCGAGCTTAATGCAACGAGTCGAACCTACGGTATTCTGGAATTCCACAGGCCTTGCCGGGCGGTTTATTCAACCTTTCTCGCTAAACAAGAAGCCCAGAACCAAGTAGCAGTGGCTTCCTTCTCAAAGAAACTCAATGAAACAATTCGATCCGGCTCATCAGCACCGCTTGACCGCTTAAAATGACTCGATCGCCTTGCACGGAAAGGTGGATAACTCCCCCCCGCTCGCTCACTTGAAACGCCTTAAAATCATTCTTCAGGAGCTTGGTCTTCCAATACGGGCCCAAGGCACAATGTGCCGATCCCGTAACAGGGTCTTCATTAACTCCTGCCGCCGGCGCGAAGAATCGCGAGAGAAAATCAAAATCTGCGGATTCGCTTTTGCAGGTGACAATGACTCCGCGAGCAGGCAACTTCGCGAGCAAATTCATTTGGACGCTCATTCCTCGAAGCACTTTTTCCGTCGGGACTTCGACTAAGTAGTCCATAGACGACTTGAATAAATCCCTGGGTTCCCAGCCAAGAGCATCCCCAAGCGAATCCGGAATGTGGCAAGGCGTTGTGGCCAGCGATGGGAAGTCCATATCAATCCACTCATCGCGTTGTCGACACGATAGCCAACCGCTTCGTGTCTTAAATTTTGCTTCGATTGCGGTTTGCAGTTGATCGGTATGCCAGAGCGTGAACGCGGAGGCCAGTGTGGCATGTCCACAAAGGTCCACTTCAACTGTCGGCGTAAACCATCTCAGTGAATAGCCGCCGGCGATGGGCCAGAGAAACGCAGTCTCGGCAAGATTCATCTCTCTCGCAACTTTTTGCATCCATGTGTCATCCGCAGGCATTTTCAACACACAAACTGCAGCCGGATTGCCGGCGAAAGGAATATGCGTAAAGGCGTCAACAACAAATAAAACAGCTGGCATTTTGGCTCCTCATCATTGGATTCTTGTTGAATGAACGGATTGTCAGCGACTGCAAAGGAACCGACCGAGGTTCGCGCGCGATACGCATTTGGCGAATTTCTATCAGAAATCCACCGATCCACTGGGCCTTACTCTGGGTCCTAGATCAACACGCTGCAATTTTTCGATAGAATGTTGCATCACCTCTTAGTAGAAACGAATTATGTCCATTCAAATTTATCGCGCGGACCTGCGTCATGCTTTTGATGCGAAAGCCTTGCTGGATATCCTGGCTTTTTATCATGAGTCCATCATGGGAAACAATAGCCCACTACCGGACCACGTTCGAGAGACCGTTGTGGATGGATTGCTCGCCTGCAACAATCACCGTATCTTTTTAGCCGTCGAAACCAATGCAGGCCTTGAGGGAACCAGACATGCAGTTGGGATGGCCGTTTGTTTCGAGAACTATTCGACTTTCCGTGCCTGCCCCCTTATCAACGTACACGATTTGGCGGTCCATCCCAACTATCAAGGCAAAGGAATCGGCAGCTCTCTTTTGATGCATGTTTTGGCATATGCAAAAGAACATCATCATTGCGCCGTCACCTTGGAAGTTCGAAAAGACAATGAAATGGCTTTGAAACTCTACCGCAGACTAGGATTCTCCGGCATTGAACAGGACGCTGGAAACGAAGCCATGTTGTTTGGGAAATTAGTCCTGTAGGGATCGAAACCGGATCGTCACATTTCACAACCGCTAAGGCCTAAATTCATTGAAATGAATATTCAACCATACGGAATCCCACAAGGACAGTGGCCGCCACGCATGACGCCTTGGTGGTTTAGACTCACAGGTCCAATCCGCCGAAAGGCACTTCGGAAGCAAAAATTGGTTCGCGTCGAGGTGCAAGGTATAGACAACCTAAAGGGAGCGGTCGCAGCCAATCACGGAGTGTTGCTGACCCCGAATCACTCGTTTCATTGGGACTCCTACTGCCTGATCTCTGCGGCCGAAGAGCTTCGCCAACCTTTTTTCATCATGACCGCTTGGCAGGTCTTTGCGATGAGCAATTGGTTTGAACGGCATTCGATGCAACGTTGCGGTTGCTTTAGCGTGGATCGCGAAGGGTCTGACGTCCAGGCCTTGAAAACCGCAGTGGACGTATTGCAAAATCAAAGGCATCCTCTTTTGATCTTCCCAGAAGGGGACGTCTACCACATGAATGATCGCGTCACACCGTTTCGAGATGGTGCGGCCGCGATCGCCATACTGGCCGCAAGGAAATCGACCAGGCCGATTTCGGTTCTCCCCGTTGCCATCAAACGATGGTATGTCGAGGATCCGACTCCAAGCCTCTTGTTGACCGTCGAGCGATTGGAGAGAAGACTCTATTGGCGTCCGCAATCCGAACTGTCGCTCGCAGAACGTATCTTGCATGTCGCCCGCGGGCTTATTTCACTAAAGGAAATCGAACATATGCGTGGGACTCAGAACGGCACCTTGATTGAGCGAGTTCAAAATCTTTCGGCAGCCTTATTGAATGCAAGCGAAAAGCGGTACTTTCGTCAGACCAAGAATACACTGATTCCCGAACGAGTCAAAGAAGTTCGGCGAGCCATCATCGAGGCGCGCGAGGCCGCTGCCGGGACCGCTCCCAGTGAACAAGAATCACAGTGGTCAGCTGATATGGACAACATGTTTCTTGTCACGCAGCTGTACAGTTATCCGGGCGATTATATGGAAGAGAGCCCCAGCATCGAACGGATGGCGGAAACACTCGATAAACTTGAGGAGGACGCATTGGGTGCAACGTATCCGACCGCACATGCGGACCGCGAAGTGCTGGTTCGTTTCGATCAGCCGATCGAATTACCTATCGGAAAAGAAAAACGGATGGTCCCAGCAGAACTTACTGATCGATTGGAACAACGGGTTCAAATGATGCTCGATGACATGAACGCCCAACGGCAATTGCAGAAAGCTTGACGCATGTTTTCTTTGAAAAATGTTTCCAAATCTTTTGGATCGCACCAAGTGCTCAAGCCGACCACCGTTGACTTCCGCACGGGTGAATCGACCGTTCTGATCGGGCCAAGCGGATGCGGCAAAAGCACGTTGCTAAGAATTCTGGTGGGATTGATCGCCGCGGACTCCGGTACAATCGACTTCGATGGCATCCCAATCAACTCAAAAAACATCCAACAGCTTCGACAACGAATGGGGTATGTGATTCAGGATGGTGGCCTGTTCCCTCACTTGACCGCCCGACAAAACGTTGGCCTGCTAGCGTCGCATCTAGGATGGAGCCAAGAAAAAGTGCGATCAAGAGTCGATGAACTTGCGGAGCTTACCCGATTACCGAGAGTGGCGCTGGATCGCTTTCCGACGCAGATCTCAGGTGGCCAACGTCAACGCGTTGGGATTATGCGAGCATTAATGCTAGACCCCTCCGTGATGTTGCTGGATGAACCCATGGGCGCGCTGGACCCGTTGGTTCGTTTTGATCTTCAAGAGGACCTTCGCAAGATTTTTAAAACGCTCGGCAAAACTTCAATTATGGTAACGCACGACATGGGCGAAGCGGCCTTCTTCGGTGACCGCGTCATGATGTTAGGCGAAGGGGAAGTCGTCCAAGAAGGACGCCTCGAAGAATTGATCCAAAATCCCGCCAACGAATATGTCGCACGATTCATTAACGCCCAGCGAATCCCACAATCATGAAAAACTATCTTTGCCATGGTATCGTCTTCATTTGTGTCCTCTCGGTCAGCTCCATAGCGCATGCTCAAGCGAAACCGAAAGTCCGTGTTGGCTCCAAGAGTTTTACGGAATCGGTAGTCTTAGGGGATCTTTTGGCACATTTGGCAACTCAATCGGGAGCGGATGTAGAACACTTATCAGAATTGGGGGGGACACAGGTACTTTGGAAAGCGCTGGTCAAAGGGGATATTGACGCGTACGTCGACTATACCGGGACCATTCAAGAACTTTTGTCCAAACTGGTCGAACCGGGTGTCGAAATCCGAACGGAATCAGACATGCGTTCTGCAATGGACGGATTGGGCATCACCATGACAGAGCGGATCGGATTCAACAATACCTATGCTCTCGGGATGCGTGAAGACATCGCCGAGAAGTTAGGGATCACCAATATTAGTGATCTTCGGGGACATCCCGAATTGAAGTTTGGAATCAGCGATGAATTCATGGAGCGAAACGACTGCTGGCGTCAATTGCCGGCCAAGTATCGATTGCCGCACAAGGAAGTTCGGACCATGGATCACAATTTGGCTTACCGCGGCCTGGAACACAACTCCATACAAGTAACGGATCTTTATACGACGGACGCCGAAATCGAATTTTACAAGTTACGCGTTCTCGAAGATGACAAAGGTTTTTTCCCAACGTACTATTCCGTCATCCTCATGCGAAAGGATTTAGCGAAGCGAGCGCCTCAAGTGGCCACTGCCTACTTGAAGTTAGAAAATGCCATCGATTCAAAAACGATGACGGGCATGACGGCCAAGGTAAGACTGGATCGACAACTTGAAACAAACGTCGCCGCTGCATTCTTGAACGAAAAGATGCACCTGAGTATTCCGTTCCAAGGAATTGGTCCTATGGAGGAATGGAGACGATTCGGGAGACGGTTTGTTAAAACGACGTTGGAACATCTTTTTCTTGTAGCAGTATCCTTGACCCTTGCCATTGCGACGGCCATTCCATTAGGCATTTTGTCAGCCCGCAACGAAGCGTTTGGACAGACAATTCTGGGAGTTGTCGGCGTGATCCAGACCTTGCCATCGATGGCCATTTTGGTGTTCATGATTCCGGTTTTCGGCTTGGGCGCGTATCCGGCGATTGCGGCTTTGTTTTTCTATAGTCTATTGCCCATTGTACGAAACACGTACGCCGGTTTGACGCAGATTCCCAAGGCAACCATTGAATCAGCGGACGTGCTGGGACTGGGGACTCGAGCTAGACTGCGACTCGTGGAATTACCGTTGGCACTTCCTTCGATCCTATCGGGAATCAAAACCGCAGCGGTTATCAACGTGGGAACGGCGACGATCGGCGCATTTATTGGTGCAGGCGGGTATGGCGCTCCGATTCTTACCGGCATTCGGCTTTCGAGCATACCTTTGATTCTACAAGGGGCAGTGCCCGCTGCGGTGTTAGCGCTTGTCGTGCAGTATGGATTCTCGATCGTCGAACGTCGATTCGTTTCGCCGGGGCTACAAACGCGAGGCTAAGGCTCGATCCGCATTTTGCGAGTCAGTCGTTTGCAGAAATGACGTCAGGCCCTTGTCCTGCTCGCTTTTCGTACATACCGTCCCCCATCTTGACGTATTTTGTGAATCCCTTTGCGTCCAGATTCTTGTCGCTGAGATTGGAACTTGTTTTCATATCCGACCATGAGCCAGCAATCGATGGCAAGGAAATGCATCGGCGAACCGGGTTACCCGTTTCAGGGTGTTGGGTCAACGGGGGTTCACTCATACTCTGCAGAACTTCGAAAGTCTCTCCTTCTTGGCCGTCGGCACGAATCAATTCATAGACGTAAATTGGCATCGTAATTCCCCGTTTCAATATTTTTGTTCGCAATGCAAACGATCGTTTGCGGGCGGTTTCTAGCTTCGTTGTATCATCTGCGCGATCAGTCGGTCTCTGAGGACAACACCTACCAATTGCCCTGCTGAATTCACAATCCTACCCAGTTTGATGTCCTGAGAAACCATTTTGTTCAGCACAGCAATTTGACCATCATTTTCGCCAAACGTAGATACGGCACGTAACTTAGGCCTTTCTTGTGCATACAGCAAGTCGGTCGCTTCGTAGTAACCCACGAGGCGTTTGTCGCGAGAATGCAAAACAGGCAAGATGGACTGATTTGACTTAAGCAAAATCTGTTTGGCTTCCTCGATGGAAAAGTCCATTTGCACGCTTCGAAATCCTCTTAGTGGCATGCAGTACCGCGAAATAGGATCGCTGCCATAGGCAAACATGTTTTGAACCAGATCGCGTTGGACGGATTCGAGCAAGCCCGCTTGTTCCCCCTCTTCGAGAACTTGTCGTAACTCTCTACGTGCCAATGCAGGGCGAATCTTGAGCGGCTCTTCACCCAAAACATGTTGCAACCAACGGCTCAAGAAGTAAAGCCCCCAGGTGAGCGGCAAGGCAAGAACGGTCAACACAAATAATGGCCAGCCAGCGGTTCGGAGCAGACGATTCGGTATCTGGTGAAATAGACTCTTGGGCAACAATTCGCAGAAAATGAAGAGGAGCGGCGTCGTAAGAAGACTAACCAAAATATTGATACGAGGGTCGTCGTAACCAAATAGCTCAATCACGAACCACGCGATTCCTACGGGAACGGCATAGTTTGCGACGGTATTGCCAACGAGTAACGTTGACACGAACAGACCGGGGTGGTTGGTGAGCCAGAGTAAGCCGCGAGCGACCCGCGAGCCATCCACTGCATCGAGGACCAATCTTACTCTAGGAACCCGGTAGAGCCCGGTCTCGACTCCGCTGCAAAATGCGCTCAGTAAACAGGCACACGCAATGACCAGGATCGCAAAGATCATTCAATCCCTCCAGATTCGTCATTGGAGATATCAATCTCGGAGCTGGTTATTTGGACATACATCTCGCCCCGACGATGGATTTCAGTCACTTGAAGCGTGAATGTTCCCCAAGCCACTTTGTCCCCCACTTGAGCCAGCCGTCTTAATTGGCTTTGAAGTACACCCGCGATTGTGGCGTCGCGAGTTTCCGGCAATTTGATGCCAAGCGACCGCTCCAACTGTTTGAGCCGAGTTGCGCCGGTCACCTCCCATTTCGCTTCCCCGGTCATGGCAAACAACGGGCGTCCCATTGTATTTATTGCAGCCGACGGACTCGCAAAAATGGCTTCGATAATGTCCTCGAAGAACAAGACTCCAATCGTGTCCCCGCGTTCGTTGACAACTACCGCAACCTTGAGCTCTAACTTCAGGAGTTGCTGCAGCACACTTGCGAGATTTGCACACCACGGAACAAAGTGTGCCGGTTGTGAAGTAGGGTTCGTGCGCAAAGCGATGGCTTTGCGGAGTTGAGCGACCGTGGTCGTTGCAACGACTTCATGGTCGGAATGCGATAGAATTAACGCGATTTTACGTCTGCTTTCATCAACCCGTTCTTCTCCTTGTTCCTGGATCCACTCCTCCATTTGTTCAGGCGAAGCGGGCAACGAGATGGACGCGAATTGACTCTTGGGATGCATCCACTCTTGAGCTTGAATATTGGAAAGTTGGAGTGTGTTTTGCAGGATCCCCTTTTCTAGATCGATCATCTTCGAATCGGTTTCGCTCAGCTCTATCGCACGTTCGAGGTCCGATATTTCCAGTACTGATTCAGGGATAAGTCCGGGCCAAATGAGTCGTCTGCAGACGTCATTGATGGTATGCATGGCTTTCCCGATAGGGAGCACCAACCGCATGATGCCCAGCATGGGCATTGAAATAAATCGGCTAATTTTGAGAGGAGCCAAAACGCCAACACTCTTTGGCAACAGCTCTCCAAAAAGAATCACGCTCGCTACCGTCACAAACGCAAAAAAGAAAGACCAACCGGGACTAACATCTGGTCCCGATACCGATGTCGACAGTACATTCGCGCACGCGAAAAAGGTAATGTTGATTGCCAAATTGCACAAAAGGATACACGTTAGCAAGTGCGATGCATTGCTGAGCAGTCGCAGAATGGCTCTGTCGGCGCGCCGGGTTGGGACGAGCTTTAGACGTTGAGCAGGCGTAAGAGAGAACAATGCCGCTTCACTCGCAGAGAACAGCGCCGAAAGAAATAGCATCCCTACCAACGCTGCAGGCACCATAAACCATATGGCCGAACTCAATTCATTGCTGGTTGATTCAAACGGCAACTCTGCACTCCTTTCCATCTCTTCGGACGGCGGTCACTCGTCGTCGGCAGTTCTGGATCTCCCGAATGCAAAGTCAAACTCGCTTAACGCCGGTACCATCATAGCAGCCGTTGCAAAAGCATAGGACAGCGATACAACACTAAATACCGCCAACTCCTGATCACGTAGGATAAAACTAGTAATCGCGAAAAAGGTCAAAAATGGAAGCAGAAACGAACTGATGGTAATAGCGGGTGATGGATTGCGGCTCCCCAAAGCCACATAAAGACCAATCCCGCCCCCCAATATAATAAACAAAAAGGGTGCCAATTGCCTTCCAAAGGAACCACGAAACATAAGCATGATCAACATGCACGTTGCAACGCCGAGGAACAGAAAAAAGACCGTCCCAAGGCTCGTTCCAATGGCAGCTCGACTCTGAGAGTAGATCATGCCGCAATGGATTCCAAGCATGGTTACGAACATATCCATGACTAACAATGTAATCCATGTAAAGACAAGATTCTCAGTGGTCATCGCCGACTGCGCCCAAAGGTAAATGCATAGCAATAAAGGGGCGACTACCATCTCCTTTGTGACATACAAAACACCGCAAATCTTACCGAAGACAAATTGACTGGGAGTAATCTCGGTAACCAATAGCAAGTCCAAAGCGCCGCCATCGCGTTCATTCGTGATGGAATTGACAGCCAATGCGTTAATGATGATTAATGACAAAACAAAAAACGGGGCAAGCAGCGATACCGTGGTCGGAACAAGCTCTTCTTGGTACGTCGATTCTTGAATTGCCAATCCGTTTGCAAAGAATTGCCGCACACCAAAAGCAACCATCAGTGCAAACGCTAAATAAGCCAGTCGGATCAAAAGCACCTTGCGACCATAGGCCCAGGTTCTCATCTCTCTCCAAACGACCGGATTGTTCCAAACCCGCCGCGGTGCACGGCTCTTCCATGCCTTTACCTGCCTCTTTGCCGATTGGGGATGGACTGCGCTGGTATCGATAGCGGTCGTTTCCTCAACGTCGGGAATGCCCCCACGCCGTTCACGCGACGGATTCCAAATACGAAGCATTCGAATCGAAAGCAGCGTCATGCCTAACGACACCAACAAAAGCGATAGTCCAGACAAGGCTGCGTTTCCACCTGGTAACCCGAACGGGAGAATGGAGTCGGAGGCAATAGGTTGAGTGACGTCAAAAATTGCCCTCAGGGGACTTAGCATTTTAGCAATCTCAGGTGAAACAAAGCGTGCATTGCCACTTGCGATCACTTCTCCCATCGAGAGCCACAACGCGATGATTAGCATGGTGACGGTGAGCGATTGAAAGGTCTTTTCTCGCCAAAACGCAATGGTCGCCCCAAGGGTGGCGCTAGCGATAAGGGCGCAAAACGTTACCCACGTACAACAAAAAACTTGTTCCAACGATACGCCACCGAGCAAACTTACCGAATACACGATGGGGATCGAAGCAAGGAACGCGTTCATCGTTGCCAGCAAGCCAGCACCAATTTTCCCCAGCACCAACTCCGTATTCGAAAGCGACGTCATCAACAAAAGGATGAGCGTCTGCTTGTCTTTTTCATGGCTAACGGCAATGGTTCCTGCCAACGCAGCCATAAAAAGAAGAACAATTAGCTGAAACGGTGCAATCAACTGGAATATGAGAACTCCAAAACGAGCCAAATCGCCCGGATTTTGGACTGGCTGAATACCCGCTAACAGCAGCCAAGTCGTACAAATGATTGCGAAAAGCATCATTGCAAAGATGACTCTGCTGGCAAAATGCCTGCCTCGACGAGGCAAAGTTACTATCTCTCGTTGGAATATGGGACCTGTCATGTGACCGAGTTTAATGTGGATTCCGATTGCTGACCATTAGCCGTCAAATTCTTAAGGGAAAATTGCAAAATACCATTGAAATTGGAAATGCAGTTCCGGATTTGATGGAGACAGCATGCGCTACGTGCCGAGAAGCAAGAAGGTTGTGTCTATTTTTCGCAGCCGACTCCGCTGCGGCGGGACGGCAAGGAAATCGGGAAGGATTGAAGATGAGTTACTTGCGATACTGGAAGCTTCCGCGATCTCCGTTCTCCATCGGCGCGTCGGGTCGAGGCGTTTTTACGGGTGGGACAGTTGAAGAGGCTCTTGCTCGAAGCGATTTTCTGGTCGCTCAAGAAAAGCGACTTGGGCTGGTGTTGGGGCCCTCCGGAGTCGGGAAATCCACGTTCCTGAAACACTTTTCCAAGGTCCGAAACGCTCAGCAACCCCTGGAAAAAATTGTGATGATCAACCTTCGATGCGCGGACAGGGAAACTGTGCCCGCACGTATCTTAAGCGGCTTGTCTGCCGGTCAAGAAGGAACCAACGCCATACAGGACAGTTGGGAAAGAATCCATGATCATCTGTATGCAGAAGCAGCGATTGGTCATCGAACTGTCTTACTCTTGGACCATGTCGAAGGGAGCAATGACGAGGTTTTTCAAGCCATCTCGCAACTTTGGTGTTCCCAAAACCGGTGGAGCATGTTGCTAAGCGTCGGAGACGATTCCATTGTGGATGCACCCCGTTGGATTCTCGACCAAACGGATCTCAAAATCGACTTGCCGCGTTGGGATTTGGGACAAACCGCAGATTTTTTTGATTTTGCGTTTGAACAAGTAGGCAGCGAAAGTGCCGTTTTCAATGGCCAAGCGATCACAAGAATTCAAGAGCTTGGCGAGGGTATCCCCAAAAAAATGGTTCAAATTGCGGAATTAGCGCTGGTTGCGGGCGCAGTCCGCATGTCCTCCAAGGTCACTTCGGAGCTTGTCGATCAGGTCTGCGACGAATTAACTGTGCCCTTCGCCGGGAAAACCGCTCATTCTGGGGTGGTCAGTCATTGAATGCTGAATAATTCGAGCAAGAATTGAATTGACCTGTCAAGCCGCAATGGAAAATCAGTTCGCCCTAAACCGGAACTTTGGCTTCTTTTGCTGCATGGTCAGTGTCCCTGACAAACCGACACTCGCAAGTGAACTTTCCTAAATCCTGAGTTGTCGGTATTGTCTTGACACATCCTCAATCGGTAAACGCTGTTTGAGAACAAGAAGAAGGCGTCCGCCAGTTATGACTACCAAGACAACTCACGTTTTCACAATCGATCAAGCGAGAGCGATGCTCCCGTTGCTTCGGCTCATTGTGACAGATATATCTCTATCGCATCGCGAATTGACGGAGCGAAAGTCGAACTTGCGTAGAATGCTACGCCGGCACGAGGGCAAGGCGCGGTTTCAGCTCTACGATGCCGAAATCATCGAGATCCAAGAAGACCTGAAAAGCGAAACTGCTCATCTCGAGGACTACGTTAGTGAATTAGAACAGCTAGGTGTGATCCTGCGATCTGCTCATGACGGCATCGTCGACTTTCCAACCATAATCGAAGACATGCCCGCTTTCTTCACCTGGCAAATGGAACAACAGGACATTGTCGACTTCCATCGCGCCGACGAGTCCACAGCAGATCGCAAGCCGCTTGACGATTAAGGCGGGTCGTCCAGGCGGTTTGCGTTCAATGATCGATGGGTTCGTCGTCGTTGTTTCCTACGCTGCCAGCATTGACCAAGTACGCTTTATTTTCATGATCCAGAGTGATCGCAGAATAGAAATCGGTGTTCGAGAGAAACACAGGTTTGAGCCATGAGTTGTCAGAATACTTACACCGAATCTCGACCATGACGGTAGGCGTTGAAGTGGTAAAAACATTGGGAGTGACGGTAACGGTCGCATTGCGAATCCCCGTCGCAGACAGAATCTGCATGGCTTTGGCGCTTACATCGGCAGGCTTCTTGCCAGGGATAATCCCCACCCTAGCCGCTTCGTAGGCAGCTTGTTCGACTGAGTGCCGCGCATACATGAATCTCGCAAATTCGAAGCCAGCCAAGAGCACCGAGAAAAAGAGGCCTGCACAAATGGCAAACTCAACGGTGAAGGCGCCCTTTCGGGACTGCAAGGCACAAGACTGACGTTGGGCATGTTTCTTTGTTCGCATTTTTATCTACTGGGTTAGCATGTTTGGAAGCGTTACTGCAATGGTTCGAAATGCAGCTTCGAGCGACGCTGCATCTGGCGCTACGTAACACTGCCCACCACCTGCTTGCGCAACTTGTGTCATGAGCGCTACGTCCGCTTGAGCGCTAAAAGCAATGGTATGTATTCGAATGTTCATCTCTCTTGCCGCAGTTGCAAGCGCGACTGGATTGTCTCCTTGGGTCAATATCCCGTCTGTAAGAAGGACAATCGTCTTGCAGGACGTAACTTTCGTCAGATTTGCATCTATTAGAGCATTGACCCCCTCACGCAACCCAGCCGCGATATTGGTGTTTCCGATGAGTGGCTGCGTTGCGATGGCGTTCATTTTGTTGGTTATCTGGGAGTAATTTGTGGTCAAAGGCTGATCAATCGATGCAACCACAGAAGTCCAAATTCCGAAAGTAAAATTGCTGGAGTACGATGCGAGCGCAACGCGTGTCTTGATGGGCGCTTCATTCAAAACGTTGGTGAAAATGTTCACCGACGATTTCAACGACGCCCACCGGCTGAGGGTCGGATGGGGCAATTGAAAGTAGTTTTGGATTGGAGATTTGCCCGCAAGATCACCTGGGTAAGTGAATGGAGTGGCGCCTAGATTCCAAGACATCGAACCCGATCGGTCAACGACCAGACAAACGTCCATGTCGATTCTCGTTGATACAGCCGACTGCTCCGATGTGAAGGTGGCTAGTCCCATCAATTGTGGAAGCAGAATTGTCGGTATTCCGCCACCAGGCATCTTGCTCAGATTGGAGTTGACTCGCACCGAATTCGTTACGATACTCGATGTGGAAGCAGTTTGAGTAAATGAATAGGTGCCGTTCGGGTTTCCTGTCGAAGCTCCAACCTCAATGTCGCTATCGGTCAAGACGACTGGGCGACCTGCGACGCGATGTAACGCAGCGAGTGATTTGGCCGCGGACCGAGCTTGTGCCGGTGACTGCGATTGACCGAGCATGACCAAAGCACCTTTGGCAGCTGCATCCGTTGCAAGCCTCTGTTCGGTTCGTACCAACTCCATGTAAGCGATGTTAATACTTAGTCCAGCTAGTGCCACAAGCACAAAAAAGGCTGCACCGGAGAGTATGAGAATCGATCCACGTCGCAATCGCTTCTGCGATTTGGCTTTTCGATTAGCATACAGTCTCTTTGGATGAATACTGTGCCAGAAAAATCTCATGAAAGTTACCTTTTACTCTCGGAGCATGAAAGCGTCGACTGCAATGGTTCCTTGGTCTTGGAGTACAAACCGCGTTGGCGAATTGGACGCCCATGGCACTTCAACCCGAACTTGGATTTGCGTGCCTGAAAGTTGTGTGAGCAAGTTGCTTGGTGTTACCGTTACGACCGCTCCCTTTACGTTTCGCTGGAGTAGCATGCTTTGACATCTCGCAGTGACATCTGCATTGCTGCTGGTGCTGCGAACCGCCATCCTTGCCCCTTCGTATGCCACAATAACCGCAGACTGCCTCAAGAAAATTCTCTGACAGACTTCGATCGTCCCAAGCACCAAAATGAGCATCACAGGCAGTACGAACGCAAGCTCTACCGTAGCTAGTCCGCTTCGATGCGACGCACTTCTCGAGTCTCTTCTAAAGGTGGCTGAATGACACATGATAGAAATTCTCTAGGCAACGCCTACTGAGGCAAACTCGATGGATCATCGGAAAGCGACGTGGCATTGACCATACCAATGTCTACGACGAACAACGCATCGTTATAGTCCAAGTCACCTCCGCCTACGATGTCTTCGAAACCAACCAAAATGTAAGGTGAATTGGGCATCGCAAATGCAACGACGTGCTGCAGAGCATCACTGTTCTTGGAAATGTCGTTCCACAACCACGACAGGTTTGTATTCGTCTGCCCGGAGTTCTTCCATTTGTTGTACCCATCTGAAATCAAGAAAAAATCCAATTGCCATCCGTTCCCCCCTTTGCCAATTTCCACAAAGTCACCGACGCGAATAGGTTCATTGACCGTTCTCTTTCCTGAACCGATGGAGGCGTTTGGAAAGATTACTTTGGGGGACCCAGGTGTTGAACTGCCAGCCGGTGTGAAAGCAAATCCAAGCGTATTGCGATATCCAGCTCCTTCAGCCAGGAAGTAGACTCGGATAGTCTCAACGCATTCTTGCCGAAGGAACAACTTCGATGAGTCCAATTTGAACCCGGTTGCATTCGTGAAAACGACGCTCTCAGACAAATTGTCGTTGATGATCGTTTGAAACTGCGGTAACCACTGACTGTTAAAGGTCGATGCCCGCGAATCGGACCCACTCACTTGAACATTGCCCGCGACGGGAAGGTTTAATGGTACCGGTGTGGCTTGCGGGGATGCAGGAGTTCCAGCAATGGAAGCAGTCGCTGCCATCACTGCAACACCCAAAGATAAAGTTCTTGTCCAAGCTAGTTTCATGGTCTCTCCTCGTTGTTTACATCAAGCTGATATCAATGTGGGTTTCCCCAATTAAAGGTTGGCTTTTGGAACTCTAGCTTTTTTTCCTTCGAGAGGGGTGATAGTTCCAATAAATTTTGGTCATAGACTTCGAACACTTGCGCATTCGTCAAAGGCTGCAAAACTGTTACAGGCAAGAGCAATAGATTCAACTTTTCTGTGCAATCTAGGGATTCAAGCGACCCAGCTGGCCGCGACCCTCGTAACAGCAGCTGTACCGACTTGGGTGAATATCGACATTGCATCCACCTTGAACAATCTTGCTAAGGAGAAGAGCGTTGCCGATGAGACA
>JANMGH010000116.1:0-34446 GCA_031374515.1 Pirellula sp.
GCATCTTCTTTGGATCCCAGTCTTTTCCATCGCGGAGCAAGGCCCAAGCCAACACGGCGATCTTGCGTCCCAATGCGATAGCGGCCTTTTTCTTGCGTGTCTTCTGCTTGCCGCAGATGCGGTCGTAAATTTCTTTGGCCCATGGGTTTGGGGCTGGAATTTTGTGACGTTTCTGCGTGCAACCGCAGAACAAGATCACCGGTCAGAGTCGCCAGATTTTATTCAAATGACTCCCGCCCCAAACCCGGGACTTACATGGATTCTTTTGTGCGAGACGTGGCAATTTTCTTTTTCTTTTTCTTTTTCTTTTTCTGTAACAAATCGACTCCTTCGCGGCATTAGAGGATGGAAGTTTCTGTATCCATGCTCTTTTTTGCAAAAGGCGTCCAACATGAATTGGCAACTTCCCTTGAAACATCGTTTCCCGACCCTTTTCCGTCCTCGGTTGGAACGCCTCGAGAGACGCAATCTCCTAAGCTGCACGGTCTTTAAAACGGGCGACACAATAACCATTCGGGGCGAACACGGAGCCAACCACATCGCCATTGCCAATATACCCTCGAGGGTGGCATCAGGGTCACCTGCGACCGCGGCGAGGCCCAAACATTCACTGCTTCCCCCGCATGACCTGCGCGCGTTCTATGACAAAGCATATTCGGCTCAAGGGTACAGTTTCAACAATACACCAACTGGAATCGAAGCCAAGGAACTCAAAGTAACGTACTCGCATCACAACAAGAAATCACTGACGATCGAATCCAAACGCCTTAATACAACCAAGATAGTCGTCGTCAACGAAATCAAATGACGGCAACGCAAAATGACGTTCATCTTTTGTTCCAACTTGAGCCTGAGGCGATAGCCGATTGTATTTGGCGATTCAAATCGGCTAGCGCCTCAGGCTCAAGTGAATCCGCTTTTCAGCGGAAGGAACCTCACATAAACACATTTTTTCAAACTGTTATTTCTATCCTCCATTTCAGAAGGTGTTCTATGATCAGCTATTACAAATATTTTTCGTTCTTTCGAGTCCTTACGATGGTGACTGCCACGATCTCGGGAACACTCATCGCTTCTTTTGCAGTGGCCCAAAGTGATCGGAGACAAGGGTTCGACGTCGAGTTTTCCGACTGCATCGAGAGTATTGGTGTCGGGTTACTTCCAACGGAGCAAGTTCGATCGTTGGTTCCAACGGAATTTCTATTGGCGAGCCAGGGTGCACCCGTCACTCCGATCGTCGTGCGAACAGCCCGATGCGGCTTCATCTCGGTGGATGGTCGTCGCCCAAGATCTGGAGCCATCATCCAAATCGGAGCGGTCATTGTTCCTCCGGACTTTACGGGCAACATCAACAATTATACGCTTTGGTACTACACTTCAAATGTTGAATTGGCTGTCCGTCTGTCCCAGATCGGAGTCAATGCTCAGTTTGTTCCAACGATCGACTATGATTTTCTTCGAGTTGGCGGGCTATTCCACGTTGCGGTTCCATTGCCGGGCCGACCTTCCTTGATGCTAAACGGTGTTGTTACGGAATCCAACACGTCAGCCGGCACATTCGAAGCCAACTGGTGGTTTAAGGGAAACAATCGCATACTGAAAATGAATACGAAGGTCCCTGAAATCTTCATCGGAAATGCCGACCTTGTGCTCGGAACGCATGCCCAAAGTCAATTGGGAAGGCTGATTGGCGGCGATACCTTGTATTTTCCGATCTTACAACAGTTTAATACTTTTAACCGTGCACAAATGCAGGTAAGTTCGTTCGCGCCCTGACTCAAACACAACGATTCTTTGTCCGTGCGGCGCTGAGATGCATACAACTGTTCTTTGAGATGTGCCGCTCTCGTCGGTCGAACATTCTTAGGATTTCTTCAATTCTTTGTAACAAAAGACCTGCCGTGTGGCATTGGTAATTGTCGCTGGTTCTCGATGACCAGAATGCACACGATTCTTCACGTCTAGAATTTGCACTGGCCATGATGATGAACAAATTTGCAGGCTCTGGACGAAATATGCGTTATTTAGCGAGGCGGCAATTCAGGCGCCGACTGCTGATCGAATCGCTCGAGTCTCGACACATGCTCGCCTCGGACTGGCAAAATCCACTATTCAACTTGGACGTAAACGACGATGGTGACGTCAATCCACTCGACGTCCTTGAGGTGATCAATGATATCAATAGTCTGGGTAGTCGGCTCTTGCCGTTTCGCGGCGAGAGCAACGCGAACTATTTGGATTGCGATGGAGATGGCTACGTTGCTCCCATCGACGTATTGGTTATTATCAACGCCATAAACGCAGCACTTCCATCACCAACCATCGACTTAGGCCTCCACTCGGATAACGGGTTTTCGAGCAGCGACTTGATAACCAATGACCCAAGGATTAACGCTACGGCTGTAACGGGTGGATTGCAAATCGAGTCCGCCAGAGTTCGTGTGAACCGAGAAAAAGTAGTGCCTCTGCCGTTTGATTCAAGTGGCAAGCTGCAATTCGATCCGCGATCATTGCCAAACCTCATTGACGGGGAAAAAAGGATTGCTGTTGCCGTCAAGTTGGCAGGCGGCGGAACAGGACTCAGGCACCTCCACTTCACTTATGATGCAACGGCACCTACGTTTGTCGCGCCAAGACTCTTGGCCGCGGATGACACCGGACTAAGCAATGCGGACAATGTGACTAAGAATACCAGTCCCCGTCTCAGAGTTGAGGCGGAGACCGGCAGCCATCTTATAGTGCAGTTTGGCGGACAGACTCTAGCAGATCTCTCTTCCGCAGGATCGTGGGAAACGCGGTTGAATTCCTTGGTCGATGGTGACTATGAGGTCACGGCCTCAGCGACCGACATCGCGGGAAATGTGAGTCAAACAGACTTCCCGGTCATCCTCACCATCGACACGGTATCACCGCCCGCAACCCCGATCGATTTGGCGGCTACCTCGGACACCGGCGTCAAGGGAGATCGTGAAACGGGCGCTGCCCGCGTCACGCTTGTTGGGTCGACAGAACGCAACGCCATCGTTTCGCTTGACGGCATCGTTCCATCTGCCAAAGCCGCCAACAACGGCAAGTTTCAGTTTCCCAATATAGCCCTCGCCAATGGTGCAAACACCCTGACGAGCCGCATCGTTGACTTGGCCGGGAATGTCGGTCCCAGCACGCAAACAACCATCACTCGCGTCGTCGAAACGGGTGGCGTCGATCCTGTGTTGCTTTGGAACCATGCTGCTTTGGACGCAATTCGACTCGACGCGACGGATCCACCGATGGCATCGCGCATTCTCGCGATGCTTGGTCAGGCGGTGTTCGATGTTGCCAATGCTGTCGACGGAAATCCGGGCTTAGTCGTCAACCAGCCCGTCCCCATTGGAATGTCGACAGAAGCGGCTATCTCCTCGGCTGCGTTCGAGGTCCTCAAGTACGCTTACCCTGCACAACAAGTATCGTTATCGACCGTACTGAGCACGGCATTGTCGGGAATTGCGAATGGCTCTGGCAAATCGAGCGGCGTCGCTTTCGGACAATCGATTGCGAGGATCATCATTGCCCTGCGCGAGAGCGACGGTTGGGATACGTTTGTCGACTATGTTCCCAGAGAGATCGTTGGCCAATGGCGAACGACTTCACCCATGTTTGCCCCAGCTCTCTTGCCCCAGTGGGAAAACTTGCAGACCTTTGTAATAGCGAGTGCCGATGCACTCGTTCCAGAAGGCCCTCCGGAACTGACCAGCGCCGAGTATACTCGCGATCTGAAAGAGGTCGCAGCTCTAGGCCGGGCCGGTAGCACGAGCCGCACTGCAGATCAAATGCAGATCGCTCGGTTCTGGGCCGATGGACCTGGAACCACAACACCCGTAGGGCACTGGAACTCCATTGCCAGCCAAGCAGCAAATACGGTTGGGAACAGTTGGGGCGAAAACGCGAGACTGTTCGCGGAACTCAACCTGGCGCTGGGCGATGCAGCGATTGTGGCTTGGCGGGCGAAGTACAACCACGAGTTTTGGCGCCCGATCACGGCCATCCAACAAGCGGACCGCGACGAAAACTCGCAAACGATTGCCGATGCTAATTGGTCGCCATTGCTTATCTCACCTCCATTTCCTGAATATGTTTCCGGCCATAGTACTTTTAGCGGGGCGGCATCGAAAATCCTGACTGAACGATTTGGTTCGTCGTTTGCATTTACGACTGCTTCACCTGGGATACCCAACGTTCAACGATCGTTCACGAGTTTCGATTCTGCGGCCGAAGAAGCGGGACGCAGTCGAGTCTATGGTGGTATCCATTTCGAATTTTCCAATCGCGATGGACAGTCTGCTGGCAGAGCCGTCGCCAACGAAGTGCTGAATCGACTTTCCAATACCACGGATGTGTTACCGCCTAGAATTGTGTTCACTTCACCCAGACCGGGGCTCGTTACGAGTACCAATCCCCGAATTGCCGGTTGGGCAATCGACAATCTTTCCGGTGTTCGAGGCTTGCAAGCGGGGATCGACGGCGGTAGCTATGCAACGATTAATTGGGACAGCGATGGTCGATTCTCGTTGCAAACGCAACTGGCCTTGAACGGCAGCCAGGACGGATTGCATGTTGTGCATTTTAGGGCCATCGATCACGCGGGTTTGATTTCGCCAGTTTCCGATTTTCAGTTCACACTCGACACCTTGATTCCTACGGTAGTGATCGAGGGACTAACCGCAGGGGCTACGATCAGTGCAAGCACAGTTCTTGCCGGGACCGCCAACGGAACGGGCTCATCGATCACTTCGCTTGCCTATCGGATCGATGCTGGGCCGATGATGCCGGTTGCATTCGATCGTAGCACTGGCCGTTTTAGTCAAAAGCTGGATCTGTCAAAGGTTGCGGTCGGTGCTCATACATTAACAGTGGTTGCAAGTGATGCGGCCGGACTCGTTGGCACGCAAAGCCTTAACGTGCAGTTAGCCAATGCGATACCGTTCGTGATCGAGTCGACCAATCCACTGGCGGGGGCAAGCGACGTTGGTACGACGATTCGTCCTCAAGTGTTCTTTTCGCGACCGGTCAATGCGAGCAGTCTCAATGCAACCAATTTCTTCGCGACGGGTCCGGACGGCGAAAAATTGCCGGCCAAGATTGTACCTGCTGCCGATGGATCGTTTGCTTGGTTGTTCTTCGCTGGGCCTATGCCGGGCGGGGCGTTGATCACGCTGCACGTGGATGGCGCAACGATCCTGGCAGCGACTGATGGCGTACCACTCGATGCCAATCAAGATGGCGTAGCAGGTGGGATGTTCACAACGACCTATCGCACGGTGAGCCTGATGCCGCTGTTAGAAACATCGCTATCTGGAAAGATTGTTGATCCAGGACCCGATTTATCGCCCATGTCGTTTGACGATATTCGGGCTGGGGCCGATGGGATATTGCACTCGGTTGACGATGTGTTCTTGGGACCACTCTCTGGTGTGCGAGTATTCATCTTGGGTTTGGAGAGCCAAGTTGCGGTGACGGATGCAGCTGGTAATTTCCAGTTCGATTCGGTTCCAGCCGGAAATATCAAGTTGGCCATTGATGGCCGCGCGTCAACCAGCTTACCGGCAGGAATTTTCTTTCCCGAGATGGTAATGGACCTGACCTTGCGAGCCGGTGTGGCCAACACGGTGATGGGGACGATGGGGACACTCGACCAGCAATTGGCCAATGCCGATCGGTATGAGGTTTACTTGCCACGTCTGCGCACAAGTATCTTGCAACCGATTAGCGAAACCGAGACCACAACGTTGTCGGTAGCACCAGAGAATTCACCCGGTTTGACTGAGGAGCAGCGTTCGCGATTGACGATGTCCATTCCACCGGGCCGAGCGATTGGCCACGATGGCCAGCCTATAATCGGTGGTCAAGTAGGTATAAGTACAGTACCACCGGAGTTGGTCCGCGAGATGCTGCCACCGGGACTATTGCAACACACGTTTGACATAACGATCCAAGCTCCCGGCATCGATCGGTTCACGACGCCTGTTCCGATGACTTTCCCGAACTTGATGGGTGCATCGCCGGGCAGCCAACTCAATTTCTTGTCGTTCGATCACGCAACAGGTCGGCTTGTAATCGAGGGAACTGCTACCGTATCTGCGGATGGTTTTACTGCAAGTACCGATCCGGGCACGGGCATAACGCATCCGGGCTGGCACGGACTGATCCCACCAGGCTCGGATACAGGGTCAGGAGGATGCCCACCAACGCAATCCAGTGTGGATATAACTCCAATCGCGGTAACACAGGGTCTCAACAACTATTTTTTCAAGGATGACAAAGGAAGCTTCACGCTTGCAATTGGAAATCGCGCCTCGCCGATTGCAGCGGGTCTTGGACCGTGTGCCTCCCCTAATAATCAAGCGACTCCTCTCGTCGTAGAGATCGAACTTCAGGGTAACTCCCATTTGTTCTTGAATGGACTCAATGCACAAAAATTTGATCTGTTACCTGGTCAAGGCAAGCAGATTCGAGTCGATTTAGTGGGTTTCCTTGATGATCTTCGCGACATAGAACAGGATCGAATGTTTGGCTTGGGTGTTGAAGTCAGAGCTTACAAATTTGGCGTGCCAGAACAAAAGCTAATTGACGAGAGGTTCTACGTTTACCGCTTTGTCGACGCAGCCGACGCCGTCACGAAAGAAAGGGCCGAAGATGGGATTGTTGTGTTTCCGGATACCCTAGTTGACGGGCTGGGCGGAATCCAACGCAAGCGTGTCGTTGAGTACTTTGCTCCACAATCGGTGAAGCCTGAGTTCTCAATAAATAATCTTTATTTTGATGCCGACGAGTCTGGAAATCTTCTGTTCGACCCTCAAGCCGTCGGCAATGCTCTCACTGGGACGGCTGACATACTCACTCCTGAGGGCGATATCGCAGGAACACTTGAATTGAGAGGCGATGGCACGCCGAGAATCAAGTTGGATATCAACAAAGCGCAGCTCAAAGCTCGGTTGGAGCAGAACATTAGTGATGCGACGACTGCGGGAAGCGATGTAAGTCCGATTCTCTTCACTCCTTCTGAACGCGCGCTATTGGATACCGATGAAGAGCGAGATGCGTTTGTCGACGATCTCGCCGCGATGACTTCGACGGCACCTCGGCCCAAGTCCTATTGCCGAATTTCGCGAACGGTGTCATTCGATTGCGAATATTTGGTGCGTCCTCGATTTACTCGATCCAAATTGTACCGGTAGTACATCAAGGCAACATGGTGTTTCGACCTTCACCCGAGCCGAGTTTCATCAGAATTCTGGGACGAGGCTTCTATGAAGATGACAGTACCTACGACTTTGGCGGACCACTAGTTTTTGATAGCGAATTGGACAATACCGCAGAAGTAGGAGGGGACGTTGTAGGAAATGGCTCAGCAGAATTGGTCCGATCGATACCGGAAAACACCTCCTTGACCATCACTACTCCGGGCGGAACATCGGCTCCCATGGTTGTCAGAGTTCCCGTCCCCATCGAATTACCTGTTCCAACCATTTCAGGCATCGTATCGACAGCTTTGGATGGCATTCCTGCAAACGTAGCGATCGACTCGGCCAATACTGGCCAAGTCATCACCGTAAAGGGGACCAACTTCCGACTGGACTCCGTGCAAGTAGTCTTTCCAACTCGCAACGAGAGTGGGATCGAGGGTGTCGAGGGTGTTACACCGCTTGCCGTGAACGATGCTGGAACATTAGCCCAAGTTCGCGTTCCCGATTTAGCAACGACTGGATCAGTGAATGTCACCAGGATTGGGAGTCGGAACGTAGGGTTGAACTCGGCTTATGATGCCATCCACCGCAGTATCGAACTCTCCTTCACACCGAAAAACGCGACGACCGAATTGAGGTTCGCCGATGGCGGACTTTCTGGATTGGCCGAAGAAGGTTGGGGGATCGATAATGTGCAAGTCTCGCTCGGTGCGACTGTCCTTTTTACCGATGACTTCCAAAGCAGCGACAGACCGGAATGGTCGCGATCGACCTCTACGACTACGCCAGGTCTCAGTCGCTTTAGTGGTCCGTATAGTTCGGCAGTCCAAAAACTCACGTTGACCGGACTAACGACCGGTGCCCTGCATACTTTGCGATTCGATCTCTACGTTCTCGACACGTGGGATGGTCTGATGGCAGGCTTTGGTCCGGACCGATTCATTGTGCGAGCAGATGACGAAGCAATCTTCGACGAGGCCTTCAGCAACGATCCAGCAAAGACACAAACGTATGTTCGAGGGCAAGGACTTGCGTTGCAGATCGTACCGACCATTACAAGGACCATTCATCAGGAGGGGGATGGTTATGATGGTGGCGTAGGCTTGCAGATTTTTGGATCCGGTTTCATGGAGGGAGCTAGCACCATCGCGATCGGAGGTGTTGAGGTACATGACCGAATCAAACCGGACACGGCTGACGTTAGCCTCAATCCATTGCAAGATAGTGGGTTGGATCCGGTTGTCTTTTATGCCAGCAAGAACAAGCAATATGGTACTCGAATTGAACTATTTACTTTGGACGGTCCAATTCGCGTCACCACGGCAGGCGGACACTATGAAATTGCCGGACCTAATCGGCAAATCGCCAATACAGCGAGTGTGAACAAAGTTGATGCGGTGGCCGAAGAAGGCAAACCACACGATCCCAATCTGCCGTCTGCAAACACAGGTCAATACATCAGGCTTAACGGTGCATTTTCTCTCGCCGGATCCAAAACGGTTCAGCTTGAATTCCAAGCCATTGACGATAAGGGAAAAGTAGGAACGGTAACGCGCGATTTCCGTCCAACAGGCAACGAAAATTACGGTCGCGAGTGGGAAATCGCGGTGCCTGAGTTGGCTCGTTCCGGCATGGTACGTGTTCTCGGTACATCCATCGAGTTTTTCCTGCAAGTAGTACCTACGTTACGTGATGTTGGTCCAGTCACTCCAGGAATGGTGACGGTACTGGAAGGGACCGGTTTGTTGCAGGGTGACCTATCGCTCAGTGTCGATGGTCAGCCAGTCGAAAACTATACCGTTCAAACCATCCGAGATGAAAATGATAAACAAGGCCGTGTGAATAGTTTCTTAAATGATCGTCAAATAGTGACGTTTACCGTTCCTACCGGTGTCACATCTGGGGCAATCAAGGCCGTTACCTCGGGAGGCACCGCCATGCTTCGGACTGGTGTGGCTGCAGTCTCTGGTCCGCCCCTCACGCCCAATGCAGATGTCGGTGATACACTCGGCAATGCCTTGCAAGTAACCACGACGACGAACGGTCGATTGACGATCGCATCGGCTCTAGAGTCTCGACCAGCCCCTAATATAGACGAGGACTTCTATCAGTTCTCATTCGAATCCGGCGAACGGATTGTGTTCGATCTGGCATCTGCATCGTCCACTTCCAGTTCAAAACGGGTAAACATGCAGTTGCAAGACGCAGGCGGGATCATTCTACTGAACACGGCCACGTCAAGTAACTCAGAGGTTCGGCTTGAATACACAGTGCCGAGGTCAGGCAACTATTTTCTTAAGGCATTCGACCGAAACGTAGGTTTGCTTGCAGAGAATTATCAAGTCTATATTCGTCGTCTGGATGCTCATTCTACGGTGCTTACAGGAATTGCAGCCACAGCAGAAAAGGGTACACCGCTTCACAGCGGAATCGCCTCCGTCAATGTAGGCCAAGTCATCACGCTTTTTGGAAACGGGTTGCGCATCAATGACCGTATCGTTTTCAACAAAGGACTAGTCGACGATACCAGGGGGTATGTGGTCGCACCGCTTAGCGTTGCATCGGACGGTACAAGTTTGACCGTACAAGTACCATCGGATGGCAGATATGATGCGGCGGGCAATGCCGATTCCAAGGTAAATAGTGGTATCGTACAACTTGTTTCAGATACGGTCGGACTGTATTTGCAAGTTGTTCCAACGGTAGAACAATTAGGAGCTAGTTTCCTGCGCTTCGTGACGTTGTTCGGCAGTGGCTTTGACTATCCAGCTATCTGGCAAGTCGGCGACCAATCCTTTGCAACAGGCGATGACGCCGGTCACAACTTGGCGGGACTGCCGCTTGGCCCCATTTCCGTGACCACCGTGGGTGGAACCTTCTTGCTTTCGTCCGCTGCTGACATGGTTTCCATTGCGTCAAGTGCAACATTGGGCGTACCTGCAAATCCACTGCTCCCGTCCGCCAATCCTGGCCAAACCATTGTGGTGAATGGCAATCGGCTGAAGGTTGCTCAGGGCAATAGTGTTTATCCGTCGTCGCTTCTCTTTCAAACCATCGACGCAGCGGGCGTTCGAGGGGAACTCGCGGTTGCACCGACAACAGCAAGTTCAGATGGTACCAGCATGACCGTTGTGGTCCCGAACAATGCGGTCACAGGACCGGTTGGAATTATGGGCGACCCACAAGCGACGAGCCTAGTCCTGCAAGTAGTTCCTGTTGTCACATCGATTGTTCCAAGCACGAACACGGTGAGAGTCAACGGTAAAGGTCTCATCGAAGGAGGAACGCTCTACCAGTTCGGCAGCATCGAAGTATTAGATGGATCGCCGTCCATTGCAGGTGTCAAGGTCGACTCGAACAACAACGATAGAGCGAATATAACGGTTGCGGTGGGAGCCAGCGGGGTATTTACAGTCACAACGGCCGGAGGTACGTCCGCTCCCATTTCTTATGGAGCCATGGTGGCTGCTCGCATCGCTCCGACATCTGCCAGTAGGGGTGCAACGTCGAATCTCACCCCCAGAACATTGCAGGTGTTTGCAACCCAAGCGTTCGCAGCATTGGATTTGAGCTTGCCAGGAACGGTAGTGCCTAATCAAACGCCAACTCTTATGTGGGAGATCCGCGATTTGCCGGGCGACACCTTAGGCTTCGCGTCGGGGAACACGATTTACCTGGACACCAATGCGGCTGGTTGGGGCTGGTTAATCGACCCCACACCTATGGAGGATTCTGAATTCCATCGGAGAGGGCATCAAGGAGAGCAAGATCGCATGGATCTTTTCACCGTTGTCATGCATGAATTGGGCCATTATTCGGGACATGATCACTCCGACGAGGGTGTTATGGCCCCAGTGTTAGAGGCGGGCGAGCGACATGGTTTGGCAAACGATTACGAGTCTTTGGCAGATCATCTCTTTGGCTTGGCCTCGCTGGACCCCATAATGATCGATTCCCTCTTCGATCCAATCGTTTTTCACAAGGCATCCGCTCCATGACACCCAACTCATTTCGCATCATCGCATTAACTCTTTGGTTCCTTCTCAGGGCAGGAGCGTACGCCCAAGAACCTCGCGTCCAGGAAATCCCACTCCCCAAGGACGCGAAAGAAATAAGTTACATGAAGAGTCGCGGTGATATCCGAATGACGTTTCCGGGCGACATGAAAAAGGCGGGTGAATTTTACCAGTCGGAACTGTCACAAAAGCAATGGACGAAATCCACCAAGGATAATATACAAAAAAGTTTCTGGGTCCAGACGTTTAAGAAACAGAACCTCGAGCTAGTGGTGCGGACCTCCAACAATACCGACGGGGGATGCGAGATTCGGCTGACTCCGAAAGGCTTTCTCTGGGATGAAGATTTTGCACCACGTCCGGAAGACATTCCTATTCCAGACAATACACAGCAACTAAAGTACGACGATTTTTTTACCTCAATTGAATTTCAACATGATGACTCTCCCAAACAATTGATCGACTTCTACGCATCGAAGCTCGATTCGAAAACTTGGAGTAATTCGTCTGTGGCTCAATCGAGCGAGAGGTCTGGTGTTCTCCAAAGAACCAGTGGTACCGCATCCATCGCTATTTACGTCGATGTCGAGAAAGGTAAGAGCAACGTCAGGATCAAAACCAAGGGTATGTCGTGGGACAAAATCAAACTTGCCAATGCAGAAGCCAAGAAGACAACGAAAGAGGCTACGAATACTACGGATCGCAATGCCAATGCGCCGAATCGAATCAACAAACCGATAAGAGGAATTGAGAAGCTGGAAAAACTCCCCTCCATTGCCAGCGTCACTATCGATGGCAAGAAGACTCCGCTGACCGAAATTTTCGCCTACGAGTTGATCGCGTATGGTAAGTGGAGAACTCACGTTGTCGCAACCGCACAACCCGTAAAGCAGGACGCTCTCCTTAAGTTGCTTCAAGCCAATGTTCCTGAGGAAAAGTGGGGAGATCAGTGGAAACTACCCGCTCCGAATGTCGTGCTGATTTTGGATGACGATGATAGCCTATGGTCTGTCCATCTCTATGCCGATAAAGTGCCGGGTTCATCCACGGCCGTAACGGGCGAAGCCGTGGTCGAAGATGGGAGAGCGAGAGGTCATGCAAAGTTGAAACCACAGAAATTCTTCGAACATAGCTACGAAGCGGAAATCACATTTGATCAGCCGTTGCTCAACCCAAAGTCAGTCCCTCGCAAGTTGCTTGAGAACGCGCCAAAATTGGAAAACGCTGGGAAAATAATCATGGCAGGAAAAACCTTTTCGCTCCCCTACGTTACCGCGTACGAAGAGCGAAAAGACAGTCGATCGGTAATTCACGTTGTGTTGACGGAGAAGCCGATTGACTCTTCAAAGATTCTCGCATCCCTCAAGCAATCGGGCGAAGTAGCGATGAGCGTTGTTGGCTTTCAGACGCATATCGACTTTGCGATAGATGAGAATGATATTTTGAGCTCAATGTCGTTGTGGTGTGACGGAGCTTCCGTGAACTGGAGCGGAAACGACAGCATTCAATCGTCCGTGCAAAGCGAAGGGGGACGAATTCGAGGAACCTCGAAAACGACTGCCCAAGAAAAAGTGTTTGGGAAGTCGCTCGAATTTCAAGCTAGCTTTGATACATCGATCCTTCGAGCATCGCCATCGAAGTAAAGTAAGCTGCTGGATGAAATCTACCAGTTGAGCCAGAGGCGCTAGCCGTTCAACGCTGCAAAAAATCGACTAGGACTAGTCCTTTGTCCAACATAGCTTTTAGGGCAGCGAAACTCGTCAAGAGTTTCGGCAACGCCCTTATTCGCCGAACGTATTGACGACTTTCGCCACGTACATACTCAGACCTCTTCACTCGCTGCACCGTGTATTTGGGCCTGAAAGCGGCGTAGTGTAAGTCGAACGGTGGGCCAAGAAGTTGTTAAAGAAAAAAAGATGACGGGCGAGCTTGCACGCAAATACGGCGCCCAGACTACCGAAATTGTCCTAAGTGCCTTCAGAGTCGAAATGCCAACATGGGACGTTCGCCAAGCAAGTCTTGGCAACTTCCGATACGATGGTCATTCCCCAGTTGCGATCACGATTTGTATCGATTGCGATTGCATGAAGGCGTGTATTTATTGCCTATCTCACGGCAGCTTTCCGAGCCAAGTAGTTCGTTGTCACGCCTATGACCACCGATACTGCGGCGTAAACCATCGGCAACCCGGCGTAAGATGGATCTTTTGGGTTGACCGACACCATTAAAAATAGCGCACTTGCCATGAACGATGTTAGAGATACCCCCAAATAGGCCAAGTAGCGTGCGTCATTCATTTTTTGTTCTCTTGAAACCATCATTTTGATTACCTTGTTATTTGCCAAAAATGTACAAATCCCGGATTTTAAACCTGTTGCAACGTCCAACAGATGAAATAAAAAAGCCGTGCATGCCAGCGATGCGATGCGCAGACCCGGGACAGCGATCCGCCCATCCATCACTCGAGCCTCTTGCCGCAGAATCTCTCGGCCAATTTCTCGATACAATTTCGCAGACAAATCGATCGCGGGCCGACAGCCTCGCGGTAGAAATGCTATTCCCATCAGGCCACTCGTATATCGAACCTCAGCCATCGCCAACAACCGTTGGATGCTTTCGCGGACGGCTGCATTCGAGGGGGGCTCGATTGGATCATCGACACGAATCGACGCATCCGAACACGGGCCCCGTAACATGACATGTATCCAAGTCTTCGGAAGATAGCTTCGCCCTCGTCTCCAATCCTCCGCCACATCCCTTGCAATGTTGGTTAACTGCATCGCGATCCCCAGATCGATCGCATGCCTTTCGGCGGTTCTATCTTGAACTCCCATCACCCGGCACATCATCAATCCGACGACTCCCGCAACGCAATAACAATAGCGGAGCAAGGCCTCGTCATCTTCGACTTGCCCCAGATGCAAATCCATTTCCATACCGGTAAGCAGGTCCATGGCTTCCGACTCAAGAATCCCCTTGGATTGGACGAGGTCCGCGAGCCATTTTGACGCGGGATGTCCAACTGCTTGTCCGTTGAATACCCGCTGTACGTCTTCGCGAAGGACCGCGAGTCGTCCTGTTGCATCCCGCGGATCGCGTGCGCTATCAACCGCCTCATCACACCAGCGGCACCATGCGTATAGCTTTTCAACATCTCCTCGAACATCCGCAGGTAACCATCGCGCTGCCATGGAAAAGGAACGACTATGCTTGCGAATGACGGAAGTTTCGTCGAGTGGAATCCAGGTGAATGCGTCTTGCAACGCATTGTTTGAATCGAATGCTTCGTTAGGAAGTGTACACTTGTGATCCGTGATCATTTGACGACGACTCCGAAATCTCGAGCCACCAAACCGCATGTTGCCTTGGCAGTATTGATAACCCCAGGCACGCCAGCCCCGGGGTGGGTCCCGCTACCTACGATATAGAGTCCGGGTATTGACTCAGATTTGTTGTGTGGACGAAAATAAGCGCTTTGGGTCAAATTTGGTGCAACGGAAAAAGCAGATCCTTGGTACGCATTGAGTTCCTGTTGAAAATTGGCTGGCGTGAAATGCCGTCGTGTAACAATCGAATCCTTCAAACCCGGAAGATGACTTTCAAGAGACGCCAGAATGGAATCGCCATAACTCTGCGCCACCGAGCCCCAATCGATGTTCGCTCGACCAAGGTGAGGCACTGGGCTCAGCACATAAAACGCTTCACAGCCAGTTGGTGCCAATGAAGGATCGGTGATGGTGGGAGCATGCAGATACAAACTAAAGTCGGAGGGTAGCGTATGACCACGAAAAATGTCCCGAAGCAACCCTTCGTACCGATTCCCAAAAAGGATGGTGTGGTGGGCGAGCTGGTCAAAGCGACGGTTGGTCCCAAAGTACATGACGAAGAGAGACATCGACCATTCCATCCGCTCCAATCGCCGACTCGATTTGCCGGAAGCATCATGGTTTCGGTATAGGTGTGAATAGGTGTGGTGGATATCCGCGTTGGAGACAACTAAGTCAAACCGCTCACGAGCTTGCCCCTTGGTCGACACCCAATGTCTGTAGTCAGACCCCGATGATTCGACGTCGATCAGTTCCACAGGCGAGTTCAATCGCAATTCTCCACCTAGTTCCTCGTACAGCAAAACAAGACTTTGCACCAAAGCTCCAGTGCCACCCTTGGGAAAGAACACACCCCATTGCCGTTCGATCCAGTGGATCAATGTATAGATCGCGCTGGTACTGTAAGGATTTCCACCCACTAGCAACGGATGGAAGCTGAAGGCCTGGCGAAGATGCTCATTCTTGAGGAATCGCGAGACCGCACCGTAAACGCTTCGGTCCGCCCGCAGCTTCATCAAGTCCGGAGCGACTCGCAACATATCTCTGAAATTTAGAAACGGGACGGCCCCAAGTTCCTCGTAGCCTTTATGGAATACGCGTTTAGAGTATTCGGCGAAACGCCTGTAGCCTTCGACATCCGCAGGCTCTAAGTTACGAATCTGCTCAATCAATCTCGCCTCGTCCGAAACATAGTCGAAGCTCGTACCATCCATCCATCGGAGTCGATACATCGGGTCGACCGGCATCAACCGCACGTAGTCGTGCATGGAGCGCCCGGATAGCTCGAACAACTCCTCGATGCAATGTGGCGCGGTGATGACGGTTGGCCCCGCGTCAAACGTGAAGCCTGCGTCCCGATATACGTAGGCACGACCACCGGGTTGGTCGCGCCCCTCGAAACAAACGGTTTCAAATCCCATCGATTGCAACCGTATCGCGGCCGCTAATCCGCCAAAACCGCTACCGATCACCGCAGCACGACCTAGCGCCCCGACTCGGGTTCGTCCAGATCTGTGGAGTCTATTTGAGTCCGTTCCATCATCGCAGTGCCCTATCGAGTTTATTAACCCTGCAGGCAATTCATGATTTCCCTCCGAATGGAAGATATCATTACGCAAGTTTTGCATGAGAATCCTCTTTTGTGTTTCGACCGGAGCGGGAAATGCGATCAAGCACTTGCCCCATCTCCTCAAGAGCCCGTTTATCCACTTTGTGTGCCGCCAGTTGGCGATAGGATCGGTTGAGCCTTTTTCGAATCGAGTCCTCACCCATTCGAACGGTGTGAGACAGTAGTTGGGTTGCCAGCCGCGACAGGGCCAGCGGATCTTCACCGGTTTCAGGTAGTTGCCGCACCAGAGCTGCAAACTCGTCAGAAGTGCAGTCCGCACTCGCCCAAGCCCATGGCCAAGTAATCCGAGCGTTGCGCAGATCGTCTGTTCGCATCGTACGAAATTCTTTGCTATCGTTTGTCATCGACCTAAGCTCCTCGAGATCGTTTCGCATTTGCAATGCGATACCGATGTGCATCCCAAATCGGGACAAAGCCTCTCGCAGTGGTCGGGCTGCTCCCGCAGCTACGGCACCAAACGACGCAGCCATAGAAACGAGACTCCCTGTTTTCAATCGACTGATCTCTGCGACTATGGTGTGTATGTGGTGATAATCTACGGCCGCGATCAAGTCGACACGCGTTCCTAGATCAAGCGACTGACCGCGATGGCATCTCGATGCCGTTCGAACAAGATGATGCACCAAACGATTTTGAATGGTGCGATTCAGCGAGTCATCGAAGAGTCTTTCAAGAGCTTGGAAGTACATCCAATTGCCGGCGTTCAGCCCGAGAGGAACTCCGATCTGCATATGCAATGATGGTTGCCCTCGACGTATTGGCGAATCGTCCTGAATGTCGTCGATGACCAACGAGCCTGCGTGCAACCATTCGATCGCTTCCGCCAGGCACGACGGTAGTGGCCCTGTACCACCTGCCATTGCAAAGACCAGTTCGACAACCGACTTGCGAATACGTTTGCCAGATCGTTCCAAAAACTGTTCTGCCGGTTGAATTAGATCCCTCCGCACCAATGCGTTGCAAACTTCAGATCGATTCCGATGAGGGATAGCAACGTTCAACCAATCAACGATACTCATATGCCAACCTCCTCAAGAGAATTCCTTACGGTCGTCGGGTGGATTCGAGTGGATTCCCTGTCTCGGAGCGGTAGGAATGAGCAAAGGAATCGAATGGGCTGAAGTCCCCCAGGGGGCCAGCCAACAACGATGCGGAACGCATCACGCCAGGTAAATCGATGCGAATAGAATCGAGCGATCGCATGGTTCGAAAGGACCCGGTAAAAGCGATGAAAGATCTGATATCGGGTCGCGGGTTTCACTAGCCGGAACAATAACCGATTCAAAAATCGTCCGAACAGCGAACGAGTGCGATGCCTATCCGCGAGTTTCGCGATTTCCGATACTGCTGATTCCGGTGTTGCTTTTGCAATCGCTTCTGCGAACGCGATTGCAAGAGGAAAGGAGTAGCCGGTGGCTGCGTGAAACCATCCACCCGCATAACCTCCGCATACCGGTCCCACAATCGACCCGCTTCGCGGTCGCAGACTCTCGCCGGGAAACAGTTCTGAGCTGATTGGCATGGGCAATACTCCATTTTCCTCACGTACGACCGACCAGTCCTCGACACCGATTGCTGCGAGATATGCTCGGACTTGACTTAGACACTCGTCTCTGTCAATTCCAGGTTCGTTAGCAAATCTTGTGTCCTCGACCAACACCCGCCGGGGCTCGAATGGGAGGCTGTAGATAAACCGAAATCCATCCGATTGATCGATGCAATCATCCATCACGACGGGAACAGCAAATGGCCAGTCGGATTCCAATGCGATTTCAAAGCCCCAAAATTTCTGGAAACCGCATTGGGCATACGGGAGGGCACTGTACGGACTGGGACCTCGACAGTCGAGCACCAAACGCCCCGAATAAATTTCACCCTTGGCGGTCGTGATTTCGCTCTCGCTAATCTCTGTCACTTCCGTTTCGGTCAGAACGACTCCAATCTCGCCGCTTCCTATCGATTCCATGACCGCGGCTGCAAAATGCTCGGATGAGATAGTCGCGTACGAGAGTTTGATTTCTTTCTCAAACCGATTCAATCGCACTTGGTAGCTTGGCCATCGATACTCGACGGCTGAATTCAGCCAATCGTTGGCCGTTTCTGATACATCTTCGGGATGAAAGGACCAGGTATGGTTACCACCGAGCCGATCCCGACGTTCCACGATGAGCACCCGAGCATGCGGCTGATAGTGTGAGAGTGCCAATGCAATAAGCCCACTCTGCAAACCGCCTCCAACCATGATGTAGTCGAATCGCTTGGTAATCATGCGGCACTCCGCACCAGAAAATTGGTTCTGTACTTTGTACGACGATTCAGCATCGGGATAGCATCGTGCAAGACTAGATGCGGTACAGCCATTCCGGAAAGCCCAAGGAACAAAGTCCGCGTCAGTTCCTTACTCAACTCGCGTTCGCTATTCCACAACCACATACCCAGTCCACACAGGCAAATGGCTCCCAAGGACATCGGCATCGCAGCCACTGTCAATTCGTTCAGCGTCATGCGGTGATCGGCCATCAACCGACTCAGCCCGCGGATCGAATGCCAACCACAAAAGAAGATGGCAAAGGAAAGAGGAATCGGAGTTGTTGCAAAAATACAGGTCGAGATCAATAGGCGGCTCGCGCGCTGGAATCCGACGCGAGCTCTCGCAACCGGCGAAGCTACCGAATAAACGATATCTGCCCCAGCGATCGGCACAAACATAATCGCCAAACCTTGGGTCCAAAAAAGAATCGACTCACTCGACGAACGAATCTCAGCCGGGATGATGGCCTGCAAGACCATCTGCATTTCCATCGGTCTTGTGAGCGCGGGGATCCAAATTACCAATCCGCCCGAACCGACTGCAGCCAGCGAGC
The DNA here is from genome assembly GCA_031374515.1 of Pirellula sp. GTDB lineage: Bacteria > Planctomycetota > Planctomycetia > Pirellulales > Pirellulaceae > JBKCUI01. Next base: position 19,060 of record JANMGH010000116.1, read on the forward strand.
TCCAAAAACATGTTGAAAAACCTGACTGTTCATCGCGTCCAAAATGATTTGCGGAAATCATAAAAAAGCCTAGAGCAGTCCCTAACGGAAATGTTAGCCAACCGTAAATGGCCACCAGGGCGATTCCGACGTACCCCGCGAAAAACGGAACAAACCAAAAGTGGCCGAAACGAATGGAGAGCCATTGTCGACCTGAAAGGTGGTCAAGCCCACCATGAGGTACGCCAATCAAACAAACAGCCGACAGAATCGCAACCATCATCGTTGTGGAATTGAGCGAGACTCCAAGCCATACCAGTGTCAAAATGGAAATGCAACTCGCCAAAAAAATGTTGTTGTGCATTGCTTGCCTGCATTCACTAGTTGCTGAACAAGCCAGCTGTGGGAGTATGCGATATTTCCGAATTACACATTTCTTTGTCGACCGTTCGGTTTTTAGCCCCCCAAACACTTTGCGAGCAAGCTATCAACCTAATCGTAAATCCAACACCTTCGAGACTGGGAGAGTTTGGCTAGTCGAGACTAGCTGGACACTGTTGAATGTAAATGCGGACCGCTACTCCCGATGGGAGGCCCATCGGGAAATGGGAGACCGTTATGCCGTTGCCATCGACTGACGACCCGCGTCGGCAGCACGTGTGCTTTTCGCTCGAGCAATGAAGTAGATTAAAACGCCAAAGCCTGCTTTCGCGGTCATATCCGCAATTGCGTACCCAACTTGCAATGCTACGATGCCACCTCCATCGACCGCACCACCAGCCTTGGCCGTCAATGCTTCTACCGTTCCGCCCATGGCGTACGCAATTGGATAAACGGCCCAAGTGATCAGAAGAACAAGTCTCGCAATTTCGATCAAACGACGCGCGGCGACAGGCTGCGTTTCCAATGATTTTGTCAGCTCACCCCACAGAACGAAGAGGATGTACAAGAAGGGTATCGACGAGAGTACGCCCCAGACAACTCGCATCGACCAACCCTCAGGAGTAGAAATGACTTCACCGGGGTAGCCCAAGGCGATCATGAGAGCTGCGGCTACCACTAGTCGAGTTAGCAGAGAAGTTGCTTTCCTCTTTTCCAATCTCAGCACCGACACCAGTTCCACCATCAAAAGCGGTACAGTGAGGATCCAATCTGCATAGCGATAGAAGTCATTGAAGGCAGCCCCACTCCCTTTGTAACTCCCTCCAGTCAGCGTGTAGGCATCCTGCCATGAGTGCCGAATCATAAAGTAGTGGTAACAGGCGATGGAAACGACCAAGCCAGAAATCAACAATGCGGGTCGATACTCGTCGTCGACCGACGACCTCGACAAAAACAGGAACAGCGCTGCTGCTCCCATCGTTGCTACAGTCATCGAAAAGATATTATCGACGGCATTGAACTGAAAGACAGAGAGGTCGGGCATAGTGCCCAAGAAAACGGAAATGGACTGAAACATTGAAATGCTCCATAGAGGGTTGAACGACATTTTCGGCTTGCTGCTGCCACGTTTTTTCTTCATCCGTAAGAAGAAAGGATGGATTAACAGACCTTAGCACCACGGCAAGGGGAAAGGTTCTTTCGGACGGCTATCTCATTGAATGATGGGCGTGCTGGTCACTCAGCGGCAATTCCATATTCAGGAGTTTTTGCAATTGAATTGAGACGATCACTTGTCGCGTCCGTATAATCCGCTGGTAACACGTAATTCGGTGCTCAATCGACCAGAGTAACAGAAGGATATGAACGCTGCACCGATTCCTAGGCTTCTACGCAGTCTCGCCACGCTCTACGATTGTGTCAGTTCTGACCTGCAAAGACGACGAATTGAAACTTGGACGCTTTGGTTGGCGGTTTCTGGATTTTTGATCCACTTAACTCTGATCGCGTTGGTGAGTTCTCTGCCCAGTCTACGCATGGGTTTGCTGTCTGATATGGATCGCAACTATCTTCATGCGGTTTACACTCCGTTCAGTTTTATTTTGTTCTACGAAGTCCTGATATTGGTTTTTGCTTTGCCGCGTTCACATACCAGTTCGATCGCCATGCAGTACGAAATACTCTCATTGATTGTGATCCGGCGAGTTTTTAAGGACATCGGCGCGTTCCGCGATCCTACAACTTGGCTTGAGCAGACCGACGCGGCGTTGATAGTGGTTCTCGATATGCTCGCGGCCTTGGTCATGTTCGTACTCATTGCTGTTTTTCGCCGAGTACGTCGTACTGTGAAGCATAGCTCAGAACACCCCCATCTGGAGCAGTTCGTTGCGATCAAGAAGTCGGTGGCACTTTTGCTTTACGCTACCCTGCTATCCTTGGCGGCCTACAACGTCGTTCAATGGCTCATCGAAGTTTGGATGCCGAGCATCGACCCATTCCATACCGCCAAAGATCTCGACTATTTCTTCTTTCCGATGTTTTTCGAATTCATGATCTTTACCGACATCTTCCTGTTAATCGTGTCTATTCCGTTCTTCGAACGATACGAGTACGTAGTTCGCAATGCGGGCTTTGTCATATCGACTGTATTACTTCGATTTTCGCTTTCGACCCCCAAGCCCTACGATTTGGTGGTCGGCCTTACCGCAATTCTCTATGGCTTAGGTGTCCTATGCGTCTTTTCGTACAGCACCCGAGTTCAACACAACGACGGAGCGTAGAACTCGCACTGACAACCAACTATTTCGCCGAGAATTGCTTTTTGAGTCTTTCTGAGATCTGGCGAAAGAAACGCTCCAAGAACTGAACCGCCTGGTGCGGACCGCATACCAGGTGATTTGGGAGCCCAAAGGGTGTCTCTTAGCCGTCAATCCAAAAGGGCTGGTTGCTGGCATGAGGGTCGCCGGAGCAATCCGGGCCTGTATCTATCCGGGAATCGCATGCATCGAGAATACAAATTCTCATGCCCATTGAAACCGCTCGCATTTCAAGACCTCCATTGGCGAAACGCAATACGCCACAAACCTGGAATACAAAGCTAGATCACTTCGAGATCTGCTCTAGAGCAGATCAGCAGGGATTATCGATATCATCAAAGAGGGACAACTGCCTCAGGTCCGATCCCTTTTTTGGCTTGGGCATTGGATCCCGTTTTTTACGAGAACCATGCTTTACAAAAACCTGTTTCGATTCTTCGATTGCAGCCACCGTTTGACGAATCGCAAAGATCTTTTCTTGAGCCAACTTGTAAGCAATTCGATGCTCAACGATTGGAAACGGGTAGTCGCGTCCAACTATGCAACCGACTCGAGACTGGACATCCAGCGGCATACGATGCGGTTCGGGTAAGTACTCATTCGGAATGTGTGCCAGTTCGGGGACGTATTGCCGAATGAACACCCCTGTGGGGTCGTGATCGATCACTTGTTTCGCTGGTGAATAGATTCGAATCGTATTGATACCGGTGGTTCCAGATTGCATCTGGCATTGTGAAAAGTGGATACCCGGTTCGAAGTCTAAAAAATTCCTCGCAAGGTGAACTGCAGTTGGGCGCCAATGCAACCAAAGATGATTGGACGCGAACGACATCAACATCGCTCGCATTCGAAAATTGATCCAGCTGGTTTCGTGAAGTGCCCTCATGCATGCATCGACCAACGGATAGCCGGTCTTACCTGTTTTCCATGCTTCGAATCGTTCTTGACTGAAATCATTCTCCCGCAAGCCGTCGTACACACGACTTATGTTTTCAAATTCGAGCTTTGGTTCATCCTCTAACTTTTGCATAAAGTGGCAATGCCAAGCCAACCTTGATGAAAACGCATTGAGTGAACTCAACCAACGCGAGTCGACCGAATCGACCGGGACTACGCGAATCTCTCGTTGCCGAGCTACCAACTGTTGATATGCCGATTTCACCGAAATACATCCCCATGCAAGGTAGGGACTTAGGCGACTGCAATTCTCACGCGAAGTCACGGGACTCGACATCCCCTTGCTGTAGTTTCGACTTCTAATCTTTAGAAAAGATGTCAAGGTCTCGCCCGCTTTGTTTTCACCACCCACTTGAAGGTCTGTCTTTCGAGTTGGCGCTAGACCGAGCGCTTCTGAATCGGGTAACTTTCCCCAATCGAAATCGTTAGGAATAAGCATGCGAGCAGGAGTGGGTGCGATCGGCGTATTCATTCTTTCCTGCCAGAGTTCCGCCCATCCATTGCGACTCTTCAGAGGTCTTATGACTCCATTTTGGGGATATTGAGTCCAAGGAATTCCTCTTTGTCGGGCCCATTTCGACACGCGTCGATCTCGAACGTAGGTAAATCCATTTCCGGTCTCTTCGTGCGAATAGAGTCCAGTGATATCGAAGTGCAGGCCGATATCGACGAAAACGTCCGGCAACTCGCCGATGCGAATAGCCAATCGCCCTCCAATTTTTGCAAGGCTGCTCGACAGATCTTGAAGGGATTGAACAATAAAGTCGAAATGCGACCTATCCATTTCAGGCGTGGCCCACAACTTGGGTTCGAAAACATATAGAACCACCGCAGGCCCAGATTGAGATACTTCCCAGATCGGCCGATGATCGTTTAGCCGCAGATCTCGCTTGAGCCAAACTAATTGAACAGGAGTTCGCTGCACCTTAGGTCTTTTCTCTTCTCGATGCCTGCGGTGCATACGCTTGATTCTTGCTACCGTTGCGCCGGCATCGATCGCTGCAGTACTTCACCTGCTCCCACACCTTCTCCCACTTTTTCCGCCAAGAAAAAGTACGGTTGCAAACCCTACATACTTTGCTTGGGAAATTGGTCTTCGAGCGATTTGTCATAATCACAATTGAGTCTACCCACCAAAACGTTTTTGAACGATTTCTTTACAGTGTAAGTCTAGAGAAACAATAAAACCTCCCACTAAAAGGCCCTTTCCAGCTCCGTATCCTGTAAGTAATCTTCGCGGTGTGCGCACTACTGTGTAACCGTCTAAATTCAAGAATCTAAACACTGTTCACCGGAAACCTTTCAACTTATGCCTGAAGGCCACACCGTTCATCGTCTCGCACGCGACCATTCCAAATGGCTAACAGGTCAACGGTTGAAAATCACGTCGCCCCAAGGTCGATTCGACGCAGAGTCCCAACTGCTTACAGGCAAGACGCTCAAGACCGTCGAAGCCCATGGGAAACATTTGTATTACACTTTTTCATGTGATCAAGTGTTGCATATCCATCTTGGATTGTATGGAAAGTTTCGAATACACAAATTCCCTCCGCCAGAACCTCGTGGAGCCGTTCGGGTTCGATTCGTTGGCAAAACTCGCGTCTTGGACTTGAACGGTCCTAATCAATGCGAGATCCTCAGCACGAAAGAGGCTATCGACTCTAGGGCAAGGCTAGGCGAAGATCCCCTTCGATCGGACGCGAATCCTGACAGCGTTTGGGCTCGACTCCTCAGAAGCAAGAAGCCCATTGGACAACTGCTGCTCGATCAGTCAATCATTGCAGGAATTGGAAACATTTATCGCGCTGAAATTCTTTTCTTATTGGGAATTCATCCTTCGCGACCCAGCTGTTCCCTGAAGCGTAACGATTTCGATAAGCTCTGGAAAACATCGGTTCGGTTGCTCAATGTTGGGGTGAAGTACAACCGCATTATTACCGTGGGACGTGTAGATACAAACAAACCCTTTAGCCGACTGAATTCGAACGAGCGACTTTGGATTTATAAGAAAGACCATTGTCCGAGGTGTTCATCTAAAACTCAATCCTGGCTTCTCGGCAATAGACAGATGTTCGCTTGTTCTATTTGTCAGGGTTAGAGCTACATCGTGGCTAAGGGGTTACCGCAGCTCTAAAGTCTTGAGGTCTCAGAGTCTTTGTCCGTAAACCAAACCAGAATTTCTGGAGTTGCGAGAAAAGTAAGTAAGGCCAAGGATACGTTCTATGTTGGATATTGTTGATACAGCGGTTGGCGCGGGCACCTTCAAGACTCTCGCTGCAGCACTCGGCGCAGCGAGCTTGGTGGACACGCTAAAAAGCGAAGGACCATTTACCGTGTTTGCTCCAACGGATGATGCATTTGCAAAGTTGCCGAAAGGGACTGTAGAGAGTTTGCTCCTGCCCGAAAACAAAGGGAAATTGGTTGCCATCCTCACGCATCATGTAGTTGCGGGGAAGGTGACTGCGGCCGACGTGATGAAGCTAACAACAGCCACAACCGTCGCAAGCAAGCCGATCAAGATCTCGATCAAGGAAGGCAAAGTTATGATCGACGAAGCAACCGTCATCTCGGCCGACATTCATTGTACCAACGGAGTTGTGCATGTCGTCGATTCAGTAATCTTGCCGAGTTAATGCAGGTCCGCATCTCCGAGGCGGACACTCTGCGTCTCGGAGATATGCTGCTATCTGATAGGATTTCATGCGTTGGTTCCCTTGTGTCGGGCTTGGCTTGAAGACATTCGTAAGCTTACCAATTGCTGGTGAGACGAAATATCGATTGCATACTTGATAGAACTCTGGGGGTACCGACTGAGTCGTTTTTGGAGTTGCGGATCCAGGATCGACATCTTCGCTCTTAATCGTATACATTCGGATGAGTCGATTGTAGGATTTCACGATTTAGGGTCATCGTATACCGCGCGTCAGGACGTTACATTATCGACCGGTGCTTTTTGTTGATGGGTCGTTGTTTCGTCTTGGGAAATAATGTCGAAAAGATTAAAAATCGTACGAACGGATCGCGAACTCGAAATGCCGCTCGTGGATGCTCGGCTTCGCGAACTGGGGGCAACACTGATTACATTGCCAGATGGAGTGACCGAACAGGAGCTCATACGAGAAGTATCGGATGCCGAGTTGCTTCTCATGTGCTATACCAAAATCAGTCGTTCCGTGATTGACAACGCGTCGAGTCTCAAGGCGATCATCAAATATGGCGTAGGGATCGATGCGATCGATATTGTCGCGGCTCGTGAGCGTGGCATTCCCGTTGTCAACATTCCAGACTATGCCGAGGAAACCGTTGCCGAGGGTGCTTTCGCATTGATGATGGGACTGGCCAAGCGATTTAAGCCGATTCAGCAAGCCATGCAACACGAGGGCTGGATTTGGCCTGAGTCACGATGGTTGGCAAGGGATCTCGCTGGCAAAACGCTTGGACTAATTGGTGTCGGACGAATCGGCAGTAGCATGGCAAGGATGGCCAGCGCTTTCCGCATGCGAGTGTTAGGGTACGACCCACCCGCATCGAGCATCCCAGTCCAGCGGTGCACCGACTTAGGAAGCATGTTGGAAGAGTGCGATTTTGTTTCGGTTCATTGTGTGCTGAATGAGCAGACGCGAGGGTTACTTGGGGAATCAGAATTTTCTCGAATGAAGCGAACTGCTTACCTCATCAATGTCTCGCGCGGCGAAATTATAAACGAGATGGCATTGCTCAATGCGCTACAGGCCCACCGGATCGCTGGTGCTGCGTTGGATGTCTATGGTCAAGAACCACTTACCAAATTCGGGCATCCGCTTTCCGCCCTTTATGCAATGGACAACGTACTCATTTGGCCGCACCTTACTTTCTATACACAAGAAGCAATGCAGCGATTGGAGGATGAGACTTGGGCAAGGTGCATCGAAGTCATGGAAGGACGTTCATTGACGGTTAAGTCGCAGGATCCTCGATTGCGCGTGCAAACGGTGGGCGTTCGATTCGATCCAGAGTTGTGATCGGTTTGAAAATCCTATTGATTGCGTGGCGTATTCTTGCCAAGATTGACCTACCAGCGAAATCGGCGTTGACACCAGACGGCTTACGCCATTCCGCTACAATAGATCGACCGCGAGCGCTAGCCGCGTGGAAATCCTCAAATTTGTTTTCGCGGCTAGCGCCCGCGGCTCGGTAAAACGAAACGGACAGCCTGATGAATTCTTCCTGTATGCTCTCATTGTCTCTCGCTGCGATCGCCTTTGTGTCGCGTCCCGCGCTAGGTCTAGTCGCCGACGAAGCCGCATTGTATCGCGACACATGGGGAGTCCCTCACGTTGTCGCCGACAACGAGGCTGCTGGGTTCTTTGCACTTGGGTATGCCCAAGCGGAAGATCGGCTCGAAGATATCTACCTCGCTATTCGTACCGGAGTGGGGCGATTGGCAGAAGTCAAAGGGCCCGAATTTGTTCAGCAAGACTACATGATGCGACTAACGCACAACGATACACAGCACAGCAAGTACTTGGAGACTGCCCCCGCTCACCTTAAGAATGCGGTCACCGCTTTCGCAGCGGGTATTCAATCCTACATCAATACGCACCCTGACGAGGCAAAAGAGGTTGCGATTCCTCTTGAACCATGGCATCCATTGGCCGTTGGAAGAGCGATGATCCTCCGATGGCCCATCGGAACCATTATGGATGACTTGAAGAATGGCGAGCATCGAGTCAAACCGCCGATGGGTTCGAATCAATGGGCTGTGTCTCCCAAACGTTCTGCGGATGGCTCAGCAATATTATTATCGGACCCGCACTTGACTTGGGAAGGTTTGGCGATTCTGTATGAAGCTCGCGTTCACGCTGGTGATATCCATATGAATGGATACTATCTCATCGGCTCACCCATGCTTGCCATTGGGCACAACCAATCGGTGGGATGGGCACTGACTACCGGAGGGCCAGACACCTCCGATGTGTATAGGATGAAGATTCGGATGACACCGCAACCTCAGTACGAATACGACGGCGAGTGGCGGAATATGGAGATCAAGAGTTTTCCAATTCCGGTCAAAGGAGCCAAAACGGTCTCGATGCCCGCTCTTCATACCCATCTCGGCCCGGTTATCGGTGAGCCCGATGTTAAGAATGGAGTCGCGTTTGTAGGCGCATCACCCTACATGGAGCAAACCGGGCTGTATAATCAATTTTATCGCATGGTCAAATCGAAGAATGTGCATGAGGTGAATGAAGCAATTGCGCTCCACCAGTTCAACGAACAAAACATCATGTCGGCGGACATAGAAGGAAACATTTCGTACGTTCGCAATGGAGCAACGCCCATACGTCCAGACGGTTTCGATTGGAGTCGTCCCGTTGACGGAACGACGAGCAAGTCGGCGTGGTTGGGGATTCACCCACAGAGCGATCTGGTACACATCGTAAATCCGCCACAAGGATACATGCAGAATTGCAATATCAGTCCCTCAAACATGATGGTCGATTCTCCACTGACGCCCGACAAGTATCGAAAGTATATCTATAATGTCAGTTGGGACCACAATAATCCACGTGGCCGTCGAACCATTGAACTTCTTCGCAATGACGCGTCGGTGACGCGCGACGAGGCCAAGTCCTATGCTATGGACGTTTTCGATCGCATTGCGGGACGCTGGCAGAGCGAACTGCGTCTGGCTTGGGGCGAAGCCCCGAAAACGCTTGTTGAGAACGCGGAGTTAAAGAGAGCGGTGGAGGCCATCCTTGCCTGGGATGGACACTTCACACCTGAAGCGACAGCAACCAATCTCTACAAATTCTGGAGGCTCAAGTGCGGTGATAAGTGCGATCTGACGAGCATGGCTAACGACAAGCCACTAACCACGGAAACCCGAGCCAAAGCACTCGAATTGCTCGCTGAGTCGGTCGAGGAAATGCAAACTCGGTACGGCAAATGGGACGTAAAGTGGGGTGACGTTCATGTTGTCGGTCGCGGAGGCAAGTATTTCCCTGCTTCTGGCACCGACTTCAGTTCCGGCGACAAGGAAGCGAATTTTTCAGAGACACTACTCGACGTCCGCTCGAATGAGGATCCCAAAAAACCAGGTCGTTATGTAGCCAATAGCGGCTCTATGGCAATGATCCTGATGTTCTTTGACAAGAATGGAGTTAGCTCATTTACATGCACCCCCTGGGGGCAATCTGGGCATTCGGATTCACCGCACTATATGGACCAAGGCGAGGGTCTTTACGGCCCAAGAAAGATGAAGCCTAGTTGGTGGGACCCGACGGAGTTGAAACAACACACGAAAACGACCAAGGTGCTAACGTACACGAAGTCATAGGCAGCATGTGCCTACAGGGTGCCCGCAAAAACCGAGATTCCTAGGCTGTACAACCCCCTAGTGCGTTGGTAAACATTTCCCGAGTTGAACTCGGGGGTTTTTCATGGCCCAGAGTAGAACGGCATACCGTGCCGTTTTACTCTGCACGTGCCGAGCCGCTCTTTGAGCCCGAAAATATTTTTTTAGGAATGAAGACGCAACTAGAATACGTTGCCTCGAGACGATGTGCGATCAACCTACCAGAGTCGTTGCTGGGCGAGAACAATTGAGACAATTGTTCTACTCTTTTTCACCTTGGCTCTAATAGCATTCGCAAAGCATCCATAGGCCGAGGATGATTCTTTGCAAATGTCTCAAGAAACAACCATTGGGGCGCTATCACTTGACGATCGGCAACGCTGGACGTACTTCAGACCGAAACGTCGTAAAGTCTTGGCCAAGGAATGCAGCAACGGTGGCAGCGACTTGAGCTTGTTCGTACTTGCCTCCGCGATCGACCCCAAAACGGCTCAGTCCTGGCCCCATAGCCGCAACCCAGGTTCGTTCGGAACCTGGGAGCTTGTTACTGTGGTTCTTCCATCCCTCGCGATCGCGACCGTCTCCTCGACCATGGTCCGAAGTGATTACGAATACGGTTTTGTCCTTGTGAGATGGCAGAGACTGCACGGTGTTCCAAAGTTCGCGTATGAAAAAATCATTCTGTTGCGCGGTCAGCAAATAACGGTCATATTTCCCAGCGTGTGCCCAGCTATCGGTTTCACCGAAAGAGACAAATAAAACTCGCGGTTGATTCGACTTCAATTCTTCGATGGCTCCGCTGGCCGTGAGCACATCGTAGCGATCGGTTTCCCATTGATGGAATAGTTTTTGCGATACCAAATTCAAGACCTGCAACTTGTTAGGGTCGCCAACTCGGAACGGTTGCCAGCCTGCATTGACGGGGATTTTGCTGCGTTGATCGTTGATGATGTACGGGAATACATCCCAGGTACCATAAGCTGCAATCTTGCCGGAAAACTCTGGCTTTCCATGAAGCCATTCGAGTACTGTCGTATTGAGGTTGTACTTTTTGTCATTGCTGTCGACAGCTGGATCTGGAAATCCACTTAGAATTTCATTGTATCCTGGGTACGAAAAATAGTGACCATTCGTTACGCTCACGATGCTTTCGAATTCCAGGTCGCCTGCAATCCAAGCTTGCCCTTGTTTGCATTGACTCCAAAGAAACGGCAAGAGGATCTCTCTCCTTTTTTCTCGGTCTTGAGCCCAATACTGTGCCTTGAGTTCGTCGGGCTTATCGACTCCGTTATCCTTGCTCATTAGTCGCTGGTCAGCTCCGCCGAAAACTTCTTCGCCGCGAAGTCCGTCGAGTGTGATTAAGATAATATTCTGCGCGCGTTCAGGTTCTTGTGCGTCCGCACCCAACGCTAGAACACAAACGAATAGCCAAAATCGGATTACGTTTTGCATGGAATCGCCCCTATCAATCGGGATTGTCGGTCGGTCAAAGATGCTAAATCATACTGTCACGATTCAAAAACGGCACCTTCTCCGCGAATTAACCTTCATTGTGTTTCTTGGAATGGCCATTATGTGTATTCTCTTTTTTCTTCGAAAGTGTCCGTTCGATCCCTACAATACTTTTTTCCAGTACTCGATAGAAAAGCACTATGTTCGATCTTAAAAAAATTCCGGAGGCTGTCCGGTCCGAGGGCGGTGTCACCCGACGCCTCGCTCTCGCGTATGGCGCCGCATTGGCTGGATTGCCATTTGTTACCTCTCGCTTAGCCGCCGTTGAACGCAAAACGGTTTTCGAGAGCAATCCATTTTCACTTGGCGTCGCATCGGGGGATCCTGATTCCAACAGCGTTGTTCTGTGGACCAAGCTTGCTCCCGATCCAACGCACGCCAGTGGTGGAATGAAACCGGGTCTGGTTTCTGTCGCTTGGGAGATCGCCGACGACGAAAGGATGACCAAAGTAGTCGCGAGCGGTACTTCGGTCGCTTCTCCTCAACTTGGTCACTCAGTGCATGTCGAGGTCAATGGTCTAAAACCTGCGAGGTGGTATTGGTATCGATTCAAGGCGGGTGACGCCGTTAGCCCGATTGGGCGAACACGTACATTACCTGACGTCAATTCAGATCCGCATTCGTTGCGTTTCGCATTCGCGTCCTGCCAAAACTACGAGCAAGGGTTATTTACCGCGTATGAACAGATGGCCAAGGACGATCTCGATTTGGTATTTCATTTGGGTGACTACATTTACGAATACGCTGGAATCGACAATCGTGTGCGCAAGCATAGTGGGCCAATCGATGGCAAAATCAAGACGTTAGATGATTACCGATTGCGTCATATGCAGTATCGCTCGGATGCATTGCTTCATGGGATGCATGCGCAGTGTCCATGGTTTGTGACATGGGATGACCATGAGTTTGACAACAACTATGCAAATGACATCCAGGAGGAACAAGCGGTCAACAAGCCGAAAACGGATCCAGTCGAGTTTTTGGTCCAGCGCGCTGCTGCGTATCAAGCCTACTATGAGATGATGCCGCTTCGCAAACAGACATTGCCACAGGGTCCCGACATGACCATCTATCGCAAAGCATCTTTCGGGCGTCTTGCAGAGTTCTTCGTATTGGATACGCGTCAGTATCGATCAGACCAACCGAATGGAGACGGCCTCAAGCCGCTTAGTGAAGAAGCGTGGAATCCAAAGAATTCGTTGTTGGGAAAGCAGCAGCGTGGCTGGCTCGATCGCAGTCTTCTCGAATCAACGTCGACATGGAACGTCTTGGCCCAGCAAGTCATGTTTGCAATGGTGCACCGAAGCTCCAATGAACGAAGTGGCTATTCAATGGACCAGTGGCCAGGAGCGCCCTATGAGAGATTAGCATTGATGAAGTTCATCGCTGACCGGAAAGTGCCAAACCCGGTTGTTTTAACTGGCGATATCCACTCGAATTGGGTGAACAACTTGCGAGTCGACGATCGGCAAGCGGATAGCCCTGTGGTTGCAACTGAATTCGTAGGAACCAGCATCTCGAGCGGGGGCAACGGACCGAAGGATGTTAAGAACTTGGAACAGTTAAAGGCGGATAACCCATGTGTCCAGTTTCACAATCAGGAACGTGGCTATGTTCGCTGTGTCGTTACTCCAGACAACTGGACCAGCGACTATGTGGTCGTTGAGGATGTGAAAGCCGAGGGTGGTAGTTGTTTGACGCGCGCGTCGTACACAGTTGAAGCAGGTCGGCCTGGTGCTCAGCAATCGTAGTATGTGGTATGGGCTTAGGGCCGTCTCATTGCAGCAAGAGAACAGCGGCATTGATCGGTGCCGCCGATTCACGGCTCTCGGATTCGTTCGGGAGCCATTGAGTCTGCGGGGCCAGCCCCGCAGCTAAATTCTGCCGCCGCTATCGCGGCTAATCGCGGCTATCGCGCTAATCGCAGACTGCGAACCAGCCCCGTACCGTTGGATTTGTCGTCGATTGGTGCGGGCTGTTTGAGCAAGCGGAATGAAGATACAATTGTTTATCAATCTATCGATTACTTCCAACCGAAAGAGTCTTCCATGAGTGCACTTAGTACGAACACCATTGCGACCATTGCGTATGCAAAGCAGATCTTGGCGGATATTGATGATAGCAGCATGTGCCAACAACCGATGGGCTTGAATCATCCCGCTTGGCTCCTGTTGCATCTTTCGACGGCAGCGGATTATGCTGCAACTCTTTTGGGCGGACAGGGTGTTTGCCCTGCTGACTGGAATGCGAGGGCCGATACCAAGAAGCCACTCACACAGACTCGAAGCGACTATCCTACAAAAGAGGAACTGATCAACACATTCGAATCGGCGTTTCGAAATGCCGCTACCCTGTACGAGGGCAAAAGCGATAACGACCTGAACCAACCACAAAAGCTTGGTTTTTTCGAAACAGAGTTACCGACGGTAGGTGACATGACGACCTTTCTGATGATTGCGCACACGAATCTGCACTTGGGTCAATTGTCTGCTTGGCGGCGTGCAACGGGTAAATCCCCATTGTTCTAGAGTGGACTTCCGTGGGTCGCATCTGCCGGATGGGACTTTGAAGGTTGAGTGTGATTTCAAGCCGCGACGCAATGGTCACTCTCGGCAAGAGTGATCTACTTTCAGATAGGACGCACCAATGGTTCTCTTGATTTCATCTCTGCTTGTCTTCATTGCGGCCGTTGGCAATGTTGGCAACAATGCACAGACCTTGGACACAAATCGCGGGGATGACAGGTCCATCCGCGTCATGAGCTTCAATATTCGCTACGGAACGGCCAATGACGGTGAAAACCATTGGAGCAAGCGAAAGGAGTTTTTGGTTGAAACGATTGCAGCCTTCGGCCCCGATTTATTGGGAACGCAAGAAACGTTGGCGGATCAACGCGACTTCCTCTCGGCAAAATTAGCAGGTTACGAAGCGTTTGGGGTCGGCAGAGACGATGGAAAGGATCAAGGTGAGTTGGCAGCGCTCTTCTATCGATCTGCTCGTTTCGAAAAAATGGAAGGTGGGAATTTCTGGTTGAGCGAAACTCCGGATACCGTTGGAAGCAAAGGATGGGATGCCGCGCTTCCGAGAATTGCGACTTGGGTCAAATTGAAAGATCGCAAGAACACGGAGGCAAAGCCGATCCTGTTTTTGAATACTCATTTTGATCATCGTGGAAAATTGGCGAGACAAGAGGCCGCTCGGTTGATTCGTCAAAAAATTCAAGAACTGGGCGCAGACTGCAATCTCATTGTGACGGGGGACTTCAATGCAGAGGAAGGCAGTGGTCCCTATGTCTCGTTGTTTGCGCCCGAGAAGGGAACAGCATCGCCGTTGGTGGATACATTTCGAGTCGTGAATCCGGATAAGGGCACAAACGAAGGAACCTTTTCGGAGTTCAAGGCAACGCAAGTTTCGGGGGCTCGGATTGATTGGATCGGTTGCTCCCGCAATTGGCGAATCCAATCGGCCAGCATCGACAGGACGGAGCGCAATGGACACACGCCATCGGATCACTTCCCGGTGACTGCGATTCTCGAATAGCGTCTTCCGAGACTCTTCCAGCGGCGGGAAAGGATTTTGTGTGGACCTGGCCCGATGTCCGAATCAAAGAAGGCTTCGTTGCGAGACTTGTTCCTGCTCGTTTTTCGATCACGTTTGCTACTGCTTTTGTGGCGACTTTTGTTTTGTCGAAAGCATTTCGGCAACGCGGGTACAAGTTATAATTGGCTGAGGATTTCAATGCGGCTGTGGCAGGAGTGCTCAATACAATGCAATTCGAAAAAAACCCTTTCCCAGGTATGAACCCTTGGTTGGAGTCGTATTGGGGAGACAACTTCGATTTTCGATCTCATGCGCCTGATGGATTTTGATCGTATAATTCTCGTTGGCCAAGATTTAGCGTATACG
>JANMGH010000141.1:0-3641 GCA_031374515.1 Pirellula sp.
AACACATTAATATATTTTCCTTTTACCGCTCGCCTGTTTTTTACCCGGGCAATTTTGTGACCAGCCGATGGGCGCTCCCCCAGTTTTTTGCAAACATAAAAAACGGGGGGCTACCGCCCTTCGGCTATTGAATAATCCAGGCAAGGGAGTCGAATTCTAATTCTTTTTGAGCTGGATAGTAATTTCTTTGCTTTCGCCTTCGGCGAGCGTCAGGTTCTGCGTTTCGGCGCTGTAGCCATCTCGTTTCACGGTGACACTGAATTCGATGTTTGGAAGCAAACTCCCAGAACGCCAGCGATTGTCCGCTTGTTTATCGAAATTGACATCTCCTCCGTAAGTATATCGATCAGCTGGTTCGTCATCTTTGTAGCTAAGATTGGGCACTCCATCTGTAGTTGCATTTCCATTTTCGTCCAGGACTTTCACCAAGAGAATCGGTGCTTCATAACGGATAATCTCGATCGAGTTGATATCTTCGTCAACCGTTCCAAAGACTGCCTCGCGCGAGCGTTTCAAGGGTTCGTCGGATTTCAATCGCCATCTAAGAGCGCTGTGTTCATTGGTCGTCCAGTTAGCCTTTGTTTCGGTCATTCCATGAGGCACTCGAAATTCGAACCAACCGTCTGCATCCGGTTGAGTGCTGGTTAGGAATGTGTTTGTTCCATTGTATTCGCCCCACAAATGTTGTTCGTGCGATCTTCGCGGATTGCCCTTGCTATCAAAGAATCGACCGCGAATCAAAACGTGAGGCACCGCTCGTAATTCCAATGGAGTTGGGTCTGTGTCGTTGATAATCGCTTTGTATGGAACAAAAACATGTTCAAGAGGTCTTCGGACGATGTTTCTTGTAGGAGGCTCCGTAGAATCGTGAGCAGACCGTTCGACGGTGATCCGATAGGTGCCTGCCGGAAGGGGATATAGGGTAAATTTACCATCCTTGTCGGTGGTTACTCCAGCTTGGATGCTTCCTGACACTGAATTGCTATTCAGAAACTCGTCGGCTGCTTCACCGTCCCCTTCACGCTCGGCCGAAACGCCTACGTTGGAAACTGGGTTTCCTTTCGCATCCAGCACTGTTCCGCTTAACACTTTACCGTATGCAAGGCGGACCTCTCTTGGCTCTCGGTCCTTTCCAATACGAACTGCAACCGGCGCGAATCGTTTCGGCATAACCCATATCACTCCATCACCTGGCGTCGCCGCAATAATCGAAGCGTTTCCGTTGGAATCGGTCACTGTCTCTTGAAATCCGCCTGATTCAAAATCCAATTTAGAAGTCGGTGCCTTGGTATACGCATGAACCCGAGTGCCGATAGAGAGTTTACCATCAGGCTCAATGACTTTTATCGAAACGGGATGGCCAGGATACAATTCAATCGTCTCAAAGAAGGGCGGGTCACCTTGCGCGATGTTTTTGAGGATCATTGAATGCGAATAGCCGCTGTCGCCTTTCGGTTGATAGTTGGGGTGTCTTGCATTTACTTCCAGATAAAGGGACGACTCGGCCACCTGTTCGGGAGGCAACGTGAAACTGTAGTTGCCTTGTTCATCCGATGTATGTTCTGTCATTTCCAATTCGATCCATTGATCGGTTTTGGGATCGCGACTCAACTGGTGGGAAACGATGACTACGGCTCCCGCGATCGGTTTTTTAGTACCGCGTTCGAGAACCTTTCCTTTGTAGGTAATAGGTGCGGGCAACGCTTTTTCTTTTGCGGTGTCGGAGGCCTTGATCTCTTGTGAAGTTGTTGTTGGAGTTGTCCCTGGGTTGGCGGTCAATCGAATTGAACCAAGTCCCAACGCAACTGCGATGGACAATGCGAGCACGCCCAACATCGCAAATCGATTAGCCTGCATTGGTAGCGGAGCTGAACGTTGCACCAGCATCCGAACTCGATACAGCAATGTCGTCCTTCCGCTCACCATGCAGAGTGCTCCAACGTTTGACACTTGACGTCGACTTCGGGCGAGGGACACCAAAAAATCGGCGTAGTGGATCACATCGTTGTTATGCGAAGCCGCGAAGGCATCCGCCAAAAAATCTTGACTCAGTTCCAATTGTTTCTTGAGCCACCAGAAAAGGGGCTGGTAGAAACAGGTGAGCCCGACAACTTTGGCCAATGAAAAGGAAAGAAAATCAGCTTGTTTGATGTGCGACCATTCATGAGCCAAGCAATACACTAGTTGCATCTTGTTTTCAGCGTCCGCAAAGGGCTCCGGTAAAATAATCACCGGTTTGAACCATCCCCACATGTTTGGTGAATCGATCTTGCTTGAGAACAGTATTTGAGCGCGACGAGAACTGTTGGCAGCGATACCCTCCATGGTCGCGAGAACAAGCGGATCGGCGGGCCGTGCGGATCGCTTCAATTGATTTCGAAAAAACAGCCCAATGGCCAGCCAGATCGCAAGGGCTCCAGCGCCGACCAAGTTTACGACTCGAACTGTTTTCATCGCGAACGATTGACTCCATGGAGAAAATGCATCTCGACGCGAACTCGCTTTGTTCGTTTCAATCGAAGAGAAGCCACCCCTCGGAGTCGATGCAGAAGCGAAGTCTGCTGAAATCGGGCGTGTGGCGGATGGATTATGGGAGGATTTGTTAGCCCAATCCGCATGTCCATCCTCAGTGCTTATAGCGATTTGCAAATTCTCTTCTGGGAGCGTTGGAAGGACCTTAATCGCATAACTGGGGAGCAGATCCAATTGATGTGCAAGGGGAACAAACAAACAGGCGAGTAACGCCGATTGAATGATGCGTATGCGAAGCAACGGATGTCTTACGAGCAAAAGGGAAACGGATCCGAGTAATAGAACCACGGTTCCCAAGATGGCCGATCCGACAATCCAACGATCGATGAATTCCAAGTTCATGTTTATTTCCCCATTCTCGTTTTACGGGCCTTAGCTATGATCGCTTCCAATTCGTCTAGTTCCTTAGTAGAGACTTTTTTCGAAGAAAGCATGTTAAGCACAAGTTGGTTAATGGCTCCATCGTAAACCTTGTGCAAGAAGTTGGATGAGACCTGTTGACGCGTACACAAGGGACGATAATAAAGCGTTCTTCCATCGCGGCGACTCTCAACCAAACCTTTTGCGTCCATGATTCGCAACTGCGTCTGGATCGTGTTGAAGTGGAGGCCCGAAAGATCGACGAGCCTTGCGTGGACATCGCGCACGGAAGCTTCACCGATCTCCCAGAGCACCTTGAGGATATCCACTTCTCGATCTGTTGGATTCGAATCCGACGTCATATAATTTCAACTCCTTCAAATACAAACCCCTCGCGCACGCAAGGGTTATCGACGTAGACACACTGATTTCGCCGCATCCCTCGCTTGCGCGGCGAGCTTCCGGCGTCGCCTAACCTAATAAATTAGGTATACCAGCACGCGAAACTGGCGTCAAGCATCGCACCTAAAGACTTTCGCGATTTTTGCATTCGCGAAGTTTTCGCAGAAAAGCGGGGCGCAAGTGGCTGGCACCGATCCAAAGGCACCACGGCGGTTACGCTGAAATCTAGCGACCGCAAATTCTTCATTTCCTCCAACTCCTTAAGACCGACATCGGTAATCTTCGTGTAGCTGAGGTTCAGCAATTGCAAGTTCTTTAGTTCCTTTAAATCCGCGAGTCCAGCGTCC
>JANMGH010000173.1:0-92456 GCA_031374515.1 Pirellula sp.
AACAGGGACAGGCATCGCATGGAGATCGACGATTCGAGAGCGAGCGATGGTCATGGCATGCCTCTGAACTATTGAAAGAAAGAGCCAATCTTCTAGGACTCGATTGTAGCAAATTCCGAAGCAGTCTGGCGAAATGCAATGCCTGTCCTCAAATGCCTCCTCAAATGCCTCCTCCTCAAATGCCTCCGCCAAGTTATCTCGAAGGAATTCGCGATTTGTGTTTGGCGCAGCCTAGACCCAATTGGCCCTAGGTCAATCTGGCGTGCAGCTGAGGTCCACTGTTAGGCGTTCGACCGATCTAGAACCCTCGCGGAGAATTAGGATGTCTTCTAAATTCTTTTTGCTATTCGTTAAGCCGATTGGGATAACTTGACATGCATTACCTCGAAGTCGGAGGCGTACTGCCCCCTCCAGTCTGTTTTTGACCGAGTTCCACTTCCAGAATTGCAACGATTGGTCCAGTCCAGCGCTTATGAGATATCCTGATGGAGTCCAAGCCAAATCAGATACTCCAGACCAATGGGCAGCCGACTGTTGCAAGAGCAGTTGACCACTCTCTGTACTTACCAAATACAGATTACCATTTCCATCTCCGACGGCCATGATTCCAAGCGTGGGGTGAATTGTAGCTGCTCGAAGTGGAGATGGCCCTAGCCGAATGCTTGATATCGGTTTTGGCGAATCGCACCAATAGAGTTTTGTTAACCAGCCGTCCTCGTCTCCGACGAAAAGGTGCTCGTCGTCGATTCGCTGCAACAGAGGATGGTGTTCGCTTCGATTCGACGAAGAGCCCCCGAGCTGCGGTCGAATCCAACATCGATGGATCTTCGAAAAATCGTCCGTAAATGAGAGTATCCCAGAGTTTGCAGTGGCAAGTAACCTACCCGAACAGTCGAATGCGGCACTGCGAAATTCATTTAGCACTGGTGTTGTCCCGAGGACTTCCATTGAACTTGTATCGATCACTTGAATCCGTATCCTCAAATTGCCTTCAGCAATTCCTACCGCCAATCGCCGCTCATCTGGTGAAAACATCAATGAAGCCAATGAGTACTCAGGGATGTTTTTCAGTTGAATCCTGCTGGACGGCGTTCCGTTTTCACTATTAATTGGAACACGAAATAGGTCCGCAGTGGTGAGTCGTGAAGTGAGTCTCGATAAAGCAAAGACTTCAGCTCGATCTTTCGCCCAAATAATGCGTACCAAAGGTCCTTGCGAAGAAAACAATTGCGTGATTGCTGATGGACGAATCGGAACGACAATGGTTTTTGATCTGCCGGTTAACGCGAAAAGTCCATCAGACGAAAAATCGAATTTCGCGTCATGATACAAAGGCGCATCAACCGTCATCGATTGGAGGTACGTACCGTCGGCTGCCCATATGTGGACCTGGTTTCGCTCTTTATCGCCGGAAGCGATGAAATCGCCGCCTGAGGAGAAGACTATTCTTGAGTCGGAATGACTGTGCGAAAACCCTCCCGGTGGAGCCGCCAATTCGTACATTTTCCCAGTCGACTGAACATCGTATATGCGGACACTTGCACCCGAATTTACGGCCACTCGACCTTTGTGATAGTCTATGTTTCCGACCGTTTGAACGTCGATGGTTCCCCATGTCGTCGTCAGAATAACAGGATCGATGACCTGAAGTCGGTTGCCATAATCACAGATGATTAATCGCTTTAAATCCGAAGCCTGCACCATCGAAGTGAGCCCCTCTGGCAATTCGCGAGTTCGAAACACTGACCAAGTTTTCGTGTCAATCGACGAAATCTGCCAAACCTGCTTGTCTACCGTTCGCCCGGCAAGGATAAGAGCACCTGTTCCATCAACTGCAACTAAGTTCATGAATTTCAAACGAGGGAAAGGAACGATTACATGAACTCTCCCAGATTCCAATTCATCAAGTGAATACACAATCAACTTCGACTCGGTCGTCATCAAGGTTAACCAATCGCCATCGGATACAATCTCGAGAGCTCGAACTTCGCATGGAATAGTTGCATCTGGGTCCGATACGTTAATTTGGTGGATAGTTTTGCCGGTTTTCGTATCTACTACTAATATTGGACATGATTTTGAGTGCTCGTCCGCATACTTCCTGGCAATGAAGAGCAACGGTTTAGTGGGGTGAAACTTGATGGCAACTGTATCTTCCTGATCGACTGAAAACAGCGTTTTTCCAATATCAAACCCAATGTCACAATTCGCTTTCAAGGAGGAAAGTTCAACCCTGTTCTCATTCGAACTGGCCAACGGCCTCGAAATTTTCAACGATTGATACACTCGCTCTTTCCAACCAGGGCGATTTTCGCTCAATTCAGCTCGTATCAACTGCACATTGCGTCCGTACTCCGTTACTCGGTACCGCCACCTTGCTTGACTTGCGATCCCCATCAAGGCAAGCGTTGCGAGAGACAATGCGATGAGAGTCACGCCTGCAATCGATCGCGCGGGATGTCGTCGAGCCCAACGAATCACTCGTTGCCACGAGTTGACGGATCGCGATTCTAGCGGCTCGCCAAGTTGCCAAAGTTCAAGATCACGCTTTAAGGCCCTGCAACTTTCGTAACGATCGGACGGCAGAAACTCAAGGCACTTGAGAATGATCGCACGCAGATCTCGATCGCCTTTGACGTTCAACAAGCGGAGATTGGGTCTTGCACCGAATCGAACTTTGTTAACAGTCGCAACAGCCGACTCGGGATTGTATAACGGCCTGCCACATATTCGCTCGAACAGAATTACACCCAGCGAGTAGATATCTGTGGCGACTGTCAACGAGTCACTCCCGTTTGCCTGCTCTGGCGACATGTACTGAGGAGTTCCAGCACCTACACCCGTACGAGTTACACTTTGCGATGACTCAAGCAACTTGGCCAAGCCGAAGTCGGACACATAGGGGACGCCACGGTTATCAACGATTACATTCTGCGGTTTCAAATCTCGATGTAAAACGCCTCGATCATGAGCGTGTTGCGCTGCATCCGCAATCAAAATCAGACGCCGAACCTCGTCCAACTGCGATGCGGGGGGGACAGCTTGCAAACTGGTTCCCTCAATCAGTTTCATCGAGATGAAATGACGGCCCTTATAACGACCACTTTCGAAAACGGGAACAATGTTGGGATGATCCAGTTTTGCAGCAACGTCAATTTCTGTCTGAAAGCGAGCGGATGAAGCCGCATTCCTTCCGGGCCACGATTCTTCGACAATCCTCGATACCTTCAAAGCTACGATTCGATTGCGGAGTCGAAGCTGTTTCGCTTTATAGACGATTCCCATGCCTCCCTCGCCGATGACGTCGATGAGCTCGTAGTTACCGTAGGGCCTGGGAAACGAAAATGATTCGGATTCTTGAACCAAGTAATCGTATGATGAACACATCTGATCGTTGTCGTTCGATTCGACATCGTTGGACTCAGCAGGGTTTTGCAATAGATTGCCTTGCAGCGAGATCTCAAATTGTGCAAACCCCCTGACGCGTTCTGCAAAGGCTGAATTGGCGGCCAATAACGCGTCCATTTCACGCTGGTCACATCGTTCAGAAGCAGCGATGAAATTGGCAAACATCTCTTCGAACTGGGAATCGCTTACGGATTGAGGATCGGTCGGCATTGTTTTCTGCGGGTAAGACGCCTCGGATAGTGAATCTGCGATAGGCAAAGGTGTCGGCCTTGAAATACCATAGATTGCTGCTGGCTCGTGGTCGAGTAGGTGGGGTTATATTCGCTTATGGACATTTTTGGAAAAACGGACGAAAGGCGTTTTTTCCCGAGCAAAAGGCGAAGAATTCTCGTTGTAGTGTAGGAGAGAATAACATGACCAACGATCAATGGAGTTCCAAGTTTGAGCCAAATCGAGCCTTTCTTGCGGTCCTAGCAGAATCTTTGATTGAACCGAAGCTACGAAGGAAGATCGATGCAAAAGATGTTGTTCAGGACACTTTCTTGGCCGCGCACATCGGAATCGAGTCAATGCCAAAGAGTGGGAACAACGAGGAGATTCTGATGTGGCTGATCACAATTCTAAAAAA
Source organism: Pirellula sp. (assembly GCA_031374515.1). Classification (GTDB taxonomy): domain Bacteria; phylum Planctomycetota; class Planctomycetia; order Pirellulales; family Pirellulaceae; genus JBKCUI01. Next base: position 4,037 of record JANMGH010000173.1, read on the forward strand.
CGAGCTCAAAGACCTTCGGCGGCGGTACTACTCTCAAAAACGAGATTTGAAACAGGAGAACTCGGTGGATGCAGCAATCGATCAATCCATTTTGGGAATCGAGGCCATGGTACCTGCCCTGCAAACGTCTCCGAGTGGCGCTGCCGTACGAAATGAGGAGATCGCGAAGTTGGCTGTTGCCATACGCTCCTTAGACGCGGGCCAGCGAGAAGTGATCGTCGAGCGATACATCAATCGAAGACCCATACCTGAAATCTGTGAGATCTTAGAAAAGAGTCAAAAATCGGTAGCTGGCTTGCTTTATAGGGGAATGGCCAAGCTTAAGGAGTTGCTCGATTGAAGCCGTCGCGAACGTAGAACTAGAAGAATTACGAATTCCGGAAAAATCGCGAGTGTTTGAAACTGAAAAATCGTTGTTTTAGGTATGGCAACGATTTTACTTAATATGATTCAGAATCTTATGATTGAGAAGCGTTTTTATCTCTTGTTAAAGCATCCTTTGAATGAGTTAATCCTGCCATACGGCAAATCGTGTCTGCATATGGTCGAAACCTAACGCGTTGGGGAGCAACGTGCTTGTTGTCAATCGCGGAGGAAGTATACGAAACGATCCGCCGTGGTGAGATGCCTCTGAAAGAAATTCAAGTGGGTGTAGTTCAAATTCACAGCGAATCGTTTTTATTAATCGCTCTCACGGACCAAGAATACTCTATTAGATAAGACATTCGCAAAATGACGAAAACGCTGGCTGGTTGTCTGCACTTTCCGCTTGCAAAAGCAGTTCCACCAGGGAAGGTGAACAACATACCAGGCCTCAGTTTCTCGCCCAACGCCACCGCGCGTGGACGTCTTGAATCGACACGCAATCGACGTCGAGAATTCTAACAAACTAATCCCCTTCTCGTCGGAGAGTCGTTGAAGCAAACCTATACGCCATTCGAACGCATAGCTTATCCGTGGAGTACACCGAGATTGTTGTTGTCCATTTCATTCCAGCCCCAGTACAGCCTTTCAGAAAGATGATAGTATGATCAGTTTTTTTACAAATAAGCGATCGCCGTCAGATCGAACAACTTCCAATTCGCCCAGGAGGCTCAACGTGGAACGGTTGGAGTTCCGCAAGCTGTACGCAGCAGATTTACCCATTTCCGTGGGGCAGAAGCCACTGTGGGCAGAAACGGAAACTTCATGTATAGACCTTTCCAATTTGACACAAAACTCATCAGCTTTGACACAAAACTCATCGGCCAGTTTGAGTCAACCAAAAACAACAACCGCAACAAATTTCAGTACAAGTAATATTGTCGCGAGTTCAATGCAAGAGATGTGGGTTGCGCCCGACGCTACCAATCAGAATGTAGATCGCTGGCCAGTCGCAAATACCGGGGCAACAAGCTTTGCATTTGGACTTCCCACTAACATGACGGCGTTTACAAGTGCCAAAATTGTCGCCATTGGTACGAAGGATTCGGCTTCCACCACTTTTGCCGTATCGATCTCTGCTGCTAAAAGCGGTGAAACCCAGAATGACCTTCAAAATTCGCTGAGTGGTCAGGTGAACATCCTGGACAACAAGTTAGTTGAGATCAATGTTTCGTCCGTTTTTCCTTCATCGCTCGAAGCTGGACGCGACAGCGTAGCGCTGTCGTTTGACGCTAAGTACCTAAAAGTCGTCGGTTTACGATTCTTGTACGAAGGAGCTCCCGGATCTACCGGTCCAGCAGGACCTACGGGGCCTGCTGGTCCACAAGGACCAATTGGTGCGACTGGAGCGATCGGACCACAAGGATTGGTTGGTCCCGTTGGTCCCCAAGGAGCGACGGGTGCGACAGGTGCAACGGGTGCCACCGGCCCACAAGGTCTCGTCGGATCCACGGGGCCCATTGGACCGCAGGGACCACAAGGCAATACTGGACCAATCGGTCCGCAAGGGGCTTCAGGTGCGACGGGTGCTACTGGCCCGCAAGGACCGCAAGGATTTATCGGACCCAACGGCCCGCAAGGAGCCGACGGAGCCGCAGGTCCTATTGGCCCACAAGGCCTTCAGGGCAGCATTGGACCCATCGGCCCGCAGGGTGCTACAGGAGCGACGGGTGGCACAGGTGCTATTGGCCCACAAGGTCCGCAAGGTGATGTTGGGCCGCAGGGACCCATAGGACCCATAGGACCGCAAGGTGCCGTCGGAGCAACCGGTCTTGTTGGCCCACAAGGGCCTCAGGGCAGCATTGGACCCATCGGCCCGCAGGGTGCTACAGGAGCGACGGGTGGCACAGGTGCTATTGGGCCACAAGGTCCGCAAGGTGATGTTGGGCCGCAGGGACCCACAGGACCGCAAGGTGCCCTCGGAGCCACAGGTCTTGTTGGCCCGCAGGGACCCATAGGATCAGTAGGACCCATCGGGCCGCAAGGTGCCGTCGGAGCCACGGGTCTTATTGGACCGCAAGGGCCTCAAGGCTTGGTTGGTCCCCAAGGAGCGACGGGTGCCACAGGTGCCGTCGGTCCTCAGGGTCCCCAAGGAAACATGGGCCCTCAAGGGCTAAGCGGGCCTGGTGTTCCATCAGGTGGCGCTGCTGGTCAAGTCCTTAAAAAAGTGGACGGATCTAATTATAACACGGTTTGGTCCACCCAGTCGCTAAACGTTGTTTCTGCTTTTGGACAACTAGTTACCATTCCGCCCGGCCAGACTCGATCGGTAGCCGCATCGTGCCCGACTGGAACGGTGGTGGTTGGTGGCGGATACGTCGCAACCAACGCAAATCCAGAAGCGATTCATGTTGCAACTAATGGTCCTCAAGGATTCGATACTTGGAACGCTGATATTACGAACGCGGCGGCTCTTAACCATACGGCAACAATGTATGCAATAGCTCGCTGCATCAGCTTTACGTAGCTCAAATTCCAAACACGTTGTTGCAAGCAGAATCCGCAGCACGACGAGCTGCGGATTCGCTCGACTCGTTTACAGTTTTTTGCATTACGATGGCGACGAGTATGTGTTTTTCCAAAATGATGCAATATTGGCGTGACGGGATCTCTAGTGTCGCGACTCGGAATTGATAGGCAGCAAAAGCCAACAATAAATCGGTCATGAATTTCATCGGCTAGGAGGAATGACTTTCAAGCCAACAACTGCAAAGTGTGGTGTCCCCTTGGTCCGATCACTGGCACGATTGCGCTATTCGACTTAGAATCGCCGCGTCATTGCTTCGAACAACTGTCAGGGGTCACCATGCGATCAATTCAAATGCCAAGAAGAATTAAGTCCCTTCCTCTTTTCTTCGCCGTGATGTTACTTTGCAGTTTTCAATCGCCACTTGCCTGCGTAGCGGACCAGTTCGTCTTGTTCGACGTGACATTCGATTATACGAAAGCGGATGCCGACAGCTCGACCCCCAGCAAGTCCCACTTTTATGTAAAAGACAAACAATTGAATCAAGCACGGCCAACAGACTGGACTGCTCCCGTTGACTATCGCAACGGAAGCGTGCATGTTCGTTTAGAAGTGCTCGAAAAGCCTGCAGGCGATGCACCGACGACTTGGAGCATTTGCTATATACCGAACAAAGGTCAAAAAAATGGATACGGATGCCTCGGGACGGATGTATATAAAAAAGTTGGAGTCTATGAAAAAGACATCTCGATGAAGTCGTTTTGGGAAAACGAGTCCATTATTTGGTCTGAGGGTATCAAACAAATGGACTTGGTCATCAAAGACGATAGCGGCGGATCCGGGCATGCGCACAAGAGATCGGATCACGAGAAATTTTTCCCTACCAGAGTTCGTTTAACGCTGACTCAAGTTTCCGCAAATTCAAATTATGAAGCGGAACCAACTCCCAAGTATGAGCTGCGGAGGATCGCGAATTCCAAGAGTTTTTCTCAAGTGAATTCGGTCAATTCTTCACTGGAGATGATCGGGATCCGAGAACAAACCGAAGGAGATATCAGTACTACAAAGAGTTTTTTCCGAAGAGGTGATGAGGAGATAGACATACCGATTCCGAAGGACTTTACCAACGTTGAGGCCTATGCATTGAGTGATAGTGGGCGGGTTGTTGGCTACGTGAGTCGAACGTTCGGAGCGGTCGGCGGCAGTGTCAAAGCGTTTGTTTGGGATAGTCGTACGAAAGTGCAATCTAACTTGGTCCCATTGTCTACAGATATCGTGTGTCACGCACAGGACATTAGTGCTGATGGCACCAGGGTATCCGGCTATTCCATCGGCAACGATCCACCTCGTATGCGACCCTGTGTTTGGGAATGGAAAGAAGACACTAAGAATTGGATACCCCAGGAACTGCCATCCATTCTCCAAAACAATCCATTTTTGCAAGCAGGTCATGTCATCATGAGTCCGGATGGAAAACGTGTGGCGGCTTCCATTACAGAAGAGCAGATATCGGAGTTCATTTTCAATAGTTCCCTGTTCGTGTGGGATCGGACCGTGGATGGCAAATGGGAACGAACGAGGATTTCGGACGAGCAACCCAAGCTTCGAGACATGAACAACCAAGGCACTATGGTCGGCACCATCAAGAAAGGGGAGATTACACGCGCATGTATTGTCGACCTTAAAGGCAAAATTGAGCTGATCGACCTGCTGAAAGGGGACGAATCCTCGGAAGCGTCTGGAATTACGAACGAAGGGGTCGTGGTTGGCTTCAGCGACGATCCGCGTGGAGAAACCGGAGGTCCACAGGCGTTTATCTATGAAAATGGGGTTGTTGCACCGCTTGAACTGTCTCCCAAAACGGTGACTAGTGCCGCATTAACCATCAATCAGCAAGGCGTAGTTGGCGGCTATTTTCTCGAAGGCACCAACGATGATGCTGCGATTCTAGGCTTTTTACGAATACCCATTAAGAAATGATCTGTGTTGGATTTCACCATTTGTCGTCGGCTAGGCTTGCAAACAAGCGCGTAGCCTTGGCATCAAAGGAGTGTCTGGCATAGAAGGGCCGTTGAGCTTGAAGAGCGACATGGAAAGATACTTCGATCGCATGGCAGGTGACAGGTGAAAGTAATCTTCCATGATGGCAGCACTAAATTTGTAATCGTGCGAATCCGTTCCCTTTAGGAACACCAGTTTTCGCGTTTGATCGATAAAATCACTTGCAAACTGGGGGGCTCGATCGAGCAAAGCGACCAGATGGCGAGCCGCCAGGTCGTTGTCTTTCGAAATCGACTGAACCACATTTGCAAGTGCGTTCGAGTTGTCTGTGTCGATCACAGCCGGACTGAAGTCGCTAACTCTTTCCGAACGGTGTGTGCCCGACACAACGCGTTGGCAAAACATCCCCAGGAAAGACGCGTTTTGGAGAAGCAATTGAAGTCGCAGTTCTGGCAAAGCGACTCTTCGATAACTATATGCCAGAGCATTGGTAGTGGTGACGGCGTGAAGCGCCACTATTCCGGGTTGCCGCATAAGCAACTCGCTCGAACTGACGAACAAAGCATCCCAAATCGATTGCGGGCTTACGCCCGATTCCAGCATGTTAGCGACTACTATTGCCGCGTCTTCCGACGTCGTTTTGTGAAACAGCCGTATCAACTCAGTGGTGGCTTGTGGATCCGCTTTACCATAGAGCCAATCCTTGCGCATCTTGGAAATCCGTTGCCGATTGTTTTTGATAGCCCTATCTGGTTCCAAATCGGCTTGGCTAGGATTGGGATCATTATTTCGGCATAGTAAAGCGAAGGCCAAACTTCGCATAACTGGCTCGGCATGCTCCCAACTCATCGCGGAGAGAGTTCGAAACGCGTTGGCAACATAGATCGCTTTGTGGCCAATGTCGCGGAGGTCGCGAGAACCGTAGTGGGCCATGGCTTCAAAAAGTTCCGATTCCGATGCCGTGCGTGACCAAGCTGCGATCGCGGCATCTGCACCTTCTTCATCCCATTTATCCATGGATTCTCGAAAGGTCTGTTCCGCAAGATGAGCTGCAGGGAGTCTCGCATCTGAAACCGCAGGCATCGTCCAATCCCCCTCGGTAGCATCCCTTTGCTGACTTGCTTTAAACGTGTCGGAAGCCCACAAAAGCGGTAGCCAACGTTCCTGATCCGAGCACGCGAGACTTGCAAGTCTCGCAGAGTTCACAACTAGTACGGCATGAAACTTGAAGCCCACGTTCGGGCGTGGTTGTACATTTCGAATTCCGGCTAGAAATAATGAGCTCAATAACTGTTGGAAGCCAAGCCGTCCACCGCGGATTTCGAACGCTAGTTTTTCGAGTAACTTTTCTCGTTCCGTCACCTCGATCAGCTTCACCCACCGTTCAATTTCCTCAGAAAAGACAACGGTATCTGCCTTGGAATTGCTTGCAGGGACAGGCAAAGCTTCTAGCCATCTGCCGGCACCAGCGACGCAAGCAGTGGAAAGTGCCGTAGAACCAACAATGAAATGGCGCCGGGGAAAGGATGCATTCATTTCAAGACTCCAAACCTATGTTGATGTATTGTTCGGGAACGAATTCAATTCACTATACCATCCACCATGCTCCGTACGTGATTACATAGCCTCCGAGGACCAAATTTGTTGTGCAATGGGCTGCAATACACTCCCAGAGATTTTTTGTATGCCATGCGAGCACCGAAATCAACGAGAACCAAACTCCTGCTGCGAGCAACTCCCCAGGATGCATAAGCATGGGTAACAAAGTTCCAACGATGGCTGATGTTGCCGTCACTGCCCCAATGGGAAACTGAGTCCAATGTTCGCTGGCAAAGTAGCGCATCACAAATCCACGCAAGAAATACTCTTCCATAACGGGCACGATCAAAATCAATCCAATCCCTCGCATTACTAAATAAGTAAACGTGGCCAGGGGTTGATTTTTCCATTCATCGAATGGGTTAAAGGCAGACCGAACCCCAGAACTCAGCACCCCCTCCATCCCCCAAGACTTTAGCCATGGTTGAAGCGTTTTTTGTTCCCAATGTAAGTTGCACAATGCGATCCAGAGGAAGCCACCTAAGAAACCTACCGCGATCCCTTTCCAGCCTATCGTATGGCACATTGCTTTGTAGCTTGGCCAAACTAGCATTAGAGAAGCCAGAGTGCCAATCATTTTTGCAGCGTACACCCATGGGTAGGCTCCGTATGGGATTTGCGTCCACGAATCGGAATTCGGCTTTGGCTCAAGCGTACCGATAAGCATAAACACCGCTATCGGCAGGACAAAAGGAAGCCAACTGTGATCTTGGAGGATCTTTCGCCAGTTTCCTCTTGAATTCATCCGAACATTGGTTTCTTTTGGTAGCGTAACAGTTTCAACAGGAGAGAAGAATTTGCCAAATTGCTACTTCCCTGCTGGCCTTTGCCAGGTCTCGCCTCTTTTGTAACGCTGTGCACGATCTTTTACGACGGGATCGCTTGCCGTCTCGATCACTCGATCAAGCGCTTTGTCAAATGCATCTTTATTTGGCTCTCTGACTTCACGATGGTGAGCAATCTCGACGATTGTTTCGCAGGCAATTTCAGAGAATTTGTCATGGCTGACAAATGGCATTACGAAATCGACGGTTTCAAGCGAATAGGCTGAACGGCACTTATCGATGACTAATGTTTGCTCTTCTGGCGTTTTTGCTAAGGTCATCGCTTCTTTGAATCGCGAAAGTCGTTCAAGATCATTTCGCTTATCACGAATGCTTGCGAGGCGAACAAGAGACTTGAACTCTAAGCTTCGTTCGATCGGATTGTTTGAACTCGCAACGAGCTTTGCTAGCTTGTCTGTTATGCTCGGTTCGGGCCAATTGCAAAACGCAACTAAACCAGCATCATGGTGTCCAGGCCTGGTACTTGCCATCGTAGCTTCGACCGCTTGGAGTGCCTTTGCACCACCAATCCTTGCAACGGTCGACAACAACTCTAGCTGGGACTCATCATCCAATGACGAACACGCAGAGAGCACTGCTTCAGAACGAGATTCCGAGCTGAAGAGTCGATTGCACAAGTTTACGAGGGCTTTTTCAGCGGCGTCTCGTTCCGCCCCTTTTGTCGCTTTGAGAACGCCTTGAACCATTGCCGGTATGTGCTTGGCGCTACCCAAGGTGGAAAGAGCATTCATGGCGGCTCGCCGAACACCCGCATCGCTATCAACCGAACAAGAAGCGATCGCGGGTAATGCATCGAATGCCCTGCGCGTAACTATGATTTCGATTAGTCCAACGCGTTTGACTGCGCTCGATTGGTCAAGTTCCGTTAGTAAGCTTTGGTTTACCGCTGAGCCCCTTAGTCGAATCAGGCTGTTTTTCGACGCAGCCTGAATATCGCTCGAGTCACTATTTAGTAACTTTAGTAATTGTGGCGCATCCGATGCGTCACCAAGTTCTCCCAACGCACCGATAGCGGCAACACGTACCGATGCTTGGGGACTCGCGATTAGAACAGACAGGATGTCGACTTTAGCGACTTGATCTCCTCGCGTGGCCAACGCATTGAGCAATCCGATTTGTGCTGGAGGTGCGAGTTTTGGAAGCTGAGATGCGAAAAACGTGGTCGATGCGGCTCCCTTGGTGGCAAAGCTTATTTGCTCAAGAGCGAGCGAACGCATTTGGTTATCCTTGTCATTCAATAGCTCAACGACCATTCGATGGAGCTGGCCGTTTTTTTCTTGGGCCGACGAGCAACAGTTCATCACACTTATCGAGAGAAGAATTCCCAAACCTCCTCTTCCAAGCCATTTGAAACATCTCATGTTTTTCTCTCCTCAAGTCATAGCATGAATCACGACAGTCCGGTCTCACGCCGCTCCGCACAGCGTTTCGCAAATGGTGCCCACCTATCGTTCAGAACAAATCAACATTCCGCGTGTGGCTGCCAACCGAACATGTTTGGGACTACCCTCTTCCAGCAGTGACTTGTACATTGCAGTCGCTTCGCTCGTGTTGCCAGAGGCCAAAAGAGATTCTGCACAGGCCAGAATTGCGTCCGTTACGGCTCGTTTTGCTTCGGCCGAAGTGGGCTTGGCAGTGGCCAGCGCTTTTGCGGACTCAGGGGTCCGAATCAAGCCTAGTGCTAGCGCTGCGGATCGAACAATGTTTGGGTTAGAGTCGACCAAGAACTTGGAAAGCAAAGCAACCGATTCGGAATCTCTACGTTGTCCTAAAGAACTAATGATCCCCAATTGAAGCGTTGTAGACACGATGGGCAATGCATCACGTAACGCCTTGGCTGCTTCTGGCGATGGATTTCGCTCCAGGGCAAAACGTGCCATATGGGAATGCTCCTTGTCGCCCAAAATAGCTGCTAAAGCAGGTACGCAGCTGGCGGCACCGATTTGCATCAGCTTCCGGCAAACAAAGTCTTTTGCATCGCGTGAGAGTGAGGATGTAAGGGCTGCAGTCAATCTGGATTCCAATTCCTTGCGCGCAGCGTTATCTCCGTGCGATTTGGTAACAGCATCATTGATGGGGTCAAGGGCTGCTCGATCGACGCCCCAGTCGTACGATTTCAAGGCTTCGAATGCTTTGTCTAACATGTTGTTGACCCTTTCGTTAAGTTGTATCTGCAGTGCATCTGTTTTGAACTTGAGCTGCGCGAGTCGCAATCATAAAAGTGGTGATTTCCGTGTGCGGATCTCAACAACTGCTCCAAAGTGGCAAGCATCTGATCGCTTAGCTTCGCAAAGACATTAAAGTTGCCACGGTTCTCGTCGAGCGCGATCGACTAGTCTGTTTGCTTCTGCATCGCCGATGAATTCCTGTTTTGCAGAGTTCCACATGAGCGACCGTTGCAGTTGGTATGCAAGGATGCAAAGGTGACTAACAGCGACAGTATTGACTGCTAACTCGATATCGCGGAAGGGTCTTTCGCGAGTCTTGACGCATTCGATGAAATCACCATAGATGCCCCCAACACCTTTGTAACTAGGGACAGGTTTTGGTTCGCGCGGAGCGTCAGGCGTCCCTTCGACCGCTAGGTTTCCCGTGTTCGGCTTGTTGTGCGTCAGCAAGAGTCCATTAGGATACCGCAAGGTCAAGTATTTACCGTCTTTCTCGTCATGATAGGTGACGGATTCGGGTTGAAGTTCCCGTACATCCACGGCATATGTTGCTCCTCCAAAGTGGTGAGCTCCCCAATCTGTCATTCCGCCGCCAGAATAGTCGGAATACGAACGCCAACTATTTCCAGCAGTCGAGAAACTTCCACTGCATCGCGCTGCATTGTACGGAGCCCATGCAGCAGGCCCAAGCCAAAGATCCCAATCGATATCCGGCGACAGTTCTTCGGCTGGCAAATTGCAAAGTTGCGAAAGTGGACCAACATTGACGTTGATCGATTTGATTTTGCCTAACTCTCCACCCCAACACTGATTCACAATGCCTCGGTAGTCTTCAAGAACTCGTTGACTACCGCCTGAAACCACTCGGCTATATCGGCGAGCCGCATGGATCATCAACGGTCCCTCTCGCAACGTGAGGGTCTCTGGCTTCTGACAGTAAACGTCCTTGCCATGTCTACACGCCTCAATAACCATGATCGCGTGCCAATGGTCCGGAGTGGCTATGTGAACAGCGTCTATGCCGTCGACGCTAAGCAGTTCACGGAAGTCGTTATACACTTTGCAATCGTTGTTTCCGTAGTATTCATTCACTTTACCTTTTCCCGTTTCACGAACGGAGTTACGCACATCGCAAAACCCAACGTACTGCACATCCCTGTGTCGAAGGAACGCGGATTGATCACCGCGTCCCATATTGCCGATCCCAATCCCTGCAACGACAATTCGATCACTCGCTGGCGGCCTTTTTGCGTTTCCTAACGCCGCTGAAGTGATGATGTACGGTGCTGCGAGGCTTGCCCCGGCGGTTTGAATGAACTCGCGACGCGTTGAATTGCCCATTAGGTTTCTCGCAACTAAAAAGGTGGGGGCATCTATGCTCGAAATGCATAGGTATTGAGGGAATACGAAGTCTAACCACAAGGTACGACGGAAACAAGTAGTCCACCGTTCTATGGGGAGGTGAACTGCCCTAACCGACGTCACCAAGGGCAACAACGGCGCCGTGACGTTGCGTCACTTGTCGCTTTAATTTGGCGTGCTCGGCAAGTTCAAGATTTGGATCCCGTTCGATTATTTTTTGAGCGATTTGTCGTGCGCAAACGAGTACTTCCGCATCTCTTACCAGATCCGCAATTCGTAAAGGTGGCAATCCGATTTGCTTCGTGCCCAGCAAGTCCCCTGGGCCACGCATTTGCAAATCCTGTTCGGCCAATCGAAACCCGTCGTCGGTCGAAGCCAGAACGCTCAAACGGGCGTTATCCTCTGGTGTAACACCTGGTTTTGCAAAGACGCAAACGTAGCCAGGGAAACTGCCGCGTGAAATGCGACCACGCAACTGGTGGAGTTGAGCGAGTCCCATTCGATCGGCATCGAGAATAGTCATTACTGTTGCGTTTGGGACATCGATTCCAACCTCTATCACCGTCGTTGCAACCAGCAGTTGAGTTTCCCCAGAGGTAAACGCGTCGAGCTTCGCTTGCTTCTCATTTCCATCCATTCGGCCATGAAGTAATTCCATTCGAATGCCCGAGAGTGGTCCCGACTTCAACTGTTGAAATACCTGTTCGGCCCCTACGATTTCTTCGTCTGGGTTGGATTCGACTCGAGGCGTTACCACATAGGCTTGGCGACCACTTTGGATCTGCTTTACTACAAATTCCCACCACTTTGCTTGTTGTGCTGTATTGCCCAGATAAGTGTGTACCGTTGCACGGCCTGGCGGCTTGTCTCGCAAAACGGAGACGTCGAGGTCGCCGAAAATCGTCATTGCGATCGTCCGTGGGATCGGGGTCGCGGATAGCACTAAGTAGTGTGGTACCATTCTAGAGTCCCGCAGTATCGCACGTTGTTGAACCCCAAACTTGTGTTGTTCGTCGATTACAACAAGGCCTAAGGATTCAAATTGCACTTGTTCACTCAGCAATGCCTGCGTACCTACGACCAAGTCAACGGTTCCAATGGCGATGCGTTGCAAAAGTTCGGTGCGTTCTTTTTGAGTAATTGAGCCAACTAGCAATTCAACCATGACTTGACTCCCTGCAAGCTGTTTGCTCAGTCTGTCAAAATGCTGGCGGGCAAGTAACTCCGTCGGTGCCATCAAGGCTGCCTGCTGTTTGCTTGCAACCGCATTGAGCATCGCGTATTGGGCGATAACCGTCTTTCCACTTCCAACGTCTCCCTGAATGAGCCGGTTCATCGGAACATCTTGCGCCATGTCAGTTCGAACGTCGTCGATTGCTCGAAGCTGATCACGAGTCAGTTCGAATCCAAATCGCTTGAGGATACGTGCGTGAACCATCGGGTTTGCATTGATCTTTGGAGCCGGTTTGTCGTGCTGCAACCGATGGCGACGCATGGCTAAGGCAAGTTGGTAAACAAATAGCTCCTGAAAAATAAAACGATGTCTTGCGTCGTTTGCCTCCTCAATCGTGTTTGGCTGATGAATCGAGCGCAATGCTCGCGAAATCCCAAATAAAGGGCGTTGTTTTCTTTCCGCGTCAGCTGAGACGGAGACAGCGGTTTGTTCAAGTGAATGATTCGCAGCCAGCCGGATCCATTCTGGCAACGCTTCGTCAATCGTATCGGTGAGATCCTCAAGTGCCGCGGCGACAGCACTGGCTACATGTCGCTGCTGAAGCCCCTCGGTTAGTGGATAGACAGGAATTGGCTTTGCTTCCGGCAGAAGTTGATCTGCGGCAAGAATCGTCGTTTCTGGATGACGCATTTCGAACGCAATCCCTGTTGATTTGGCGATCCCGGTCGCTATAACTCGCATTCCATGCGAAAATTGCTGCCTTCGAAACGGTTGGTTGTACCAGACGCATCGAACGTAGCCGCCACCATCCACGGCCAATAAAATTCCAACACTGCTCCGCCCTTCAAAACTCACCCGTTGGTCCATGTCTACAATTTGGCCGACAACGCTCGCACGAACACCTGGTTCCAGCTGCGTTATGGATTGATACGGTGCAATGTCTTGATAGCCCCGGGGAAAAAGGAATAGCAAGTCCGTCGCACGCCTTACACCGAGTTTATGAAATAGTTCGACTCGCTGCGGCCCGATCCCTGCGATAAATTGCAATGGCGTGCTTGCATTCAATTGTGGTTCCAGTTTGTTCTGGTCCCGCGTTTGCCCCGGCGAGGCTTTCGTTTGCGAGCTTAAGCGACTCAAAGCGGATTGAAGTGGATCAATTGGAGACATGTTTTGAAAGCGAGGTTGTCATGTTGCCCATCCTGCGGATAATGGGGACTCAAAGTTGACTATTTCAAAAAGTTGACTATTCCAAAGGAGTGTTAAACGTCGTGTTTGTTGCAGCATCAACTGGTTGTTTTCCAAATCTCCCGTTTCTTGATGTGATCGAGGTACTCAGCGACCTTGAATTCACAAGTGTGGAGATCGTTTTTGACGATAGCGGCACGCAAATGCCACCAGCCAGAATCGTGGAGGAGTACGAGGAATGCCTTCGCTTAGTACGCGATACGCACCGGCTCGATATCTGCAGTTATAGCGTCAAGATTGACGCAGAGGGTGAGGTTTTTTACGAACGATTCTCCAAAATCTGTGATCTTGCTAAAGCGACCAAAGTCGTGTCGCTTACAATCCCGAGTGGAGAGCACGGCACTCCGTTCAATCAGGAAGTCGAACATCTACAAAAACTAGTAGGAATTGCTGGCGATCGGGGCGTTCGTATTGGACTCAAAAGCCAAATTGGACGACTGAGCGAAGATCCGGATACTGTCAAAAACCTTTGCGACTATGTCCCTGGTATCGGACTTACTCTGGACCCTAGTCATTACCTTTGTAGCAACAATCGAAACAAAAATTACGAAAAACTCCTGAAGTACGTTTACCATGTACAATTGCGTGATTCGAAAAAGGACCAATTGCAGGTTCGAGTTGGTCAAGGAGAAATTGAATACGGCAGAATTATCACCCTGCTACAAGGTGTTGGCTACGATCAGGCCTTGAGCGTCGATATGTCTCCTATGGATGGCATGGATATGCGACAAGAACTGCGAAAACTAAGGTTATTGCTCGACAGTTTGTTGTAAGCTGCGATTGCTCCATCGCGTCTGAGAGAAGAAACACAAAGCGTTACGCGCGTAAATTTCAGTGATACAGATTATACAATTGCATAATCTCGAATTATCGACATCTTTGCGAACAACACATCCCACGATGTGACGAATCATTAAACAGATTGAGGTACACGCATCGGGACAATCTGAACGGCCCTCGATCGAAACAAAAAGTCGATTAAGTTACCTTCGTGCGGTTGCAACCAGTTCAAACGGCTCGTGGGCATGGGCCCAATGTTCAAACGATCAATATTCGTAGCGTTGGTCAAATCATCGATCCAAGCTTCGTCAGCCGTCAGGGCTGTACCAACCAGCGTTGGCCCAATGGACTTAATCATGTCCTTTTGGTTGCATTGAACAACCGACACAAATGGGAACATATACTCCTTCATTGCAACGGCTCTTTGTGGCGAGTCGGCTGTGACAACCATCGGTCGTAAATAGGCTGATCGTTCGCGCTCGACTAGGCGCTGGCCGAAGGAGGCTGTCATGTCGTTCACGCCAGATTCGGCAAGATCCTGCTGAACCATAGCAAAAGTTCCTTTAGCCATTTGAGGATTTGTAAATGCAGCAAGTGCAGCTTTGGGGTCGCATGGTGGCAAAATTTCGATCGACCCCATTCTTGCAGCAAGCGCTTCACCGATCGATTTGATGTGCCTCGACGCCCAAATACCAGAACAATTGATACAACTTCGACCGGAGTTGCTTAGCACGCTTTCAACCATCAGATCGAGGTAATCTTCCCAATGATCCACAACGTCGTCGCCTAGTAGAATCTTTGAAAATCCCGGTCCATGCGCCTGCACGCGAGGATTACCCGAATACTGTTCAACCGTATGCGAGCTTCCAAAGATCATGCTGCGTGAACATTTGCTCATAATCGTCGAGCCGACATCGTGACCACCTGGGTAGAGGCAAAACGCTTCTGCTGGTATGCCAGCTTCGATGTAAGCACTGATCATCCTGTACGGAGTCCAAGGCTCCTGTGAACCAGGCTTGAGAACCAAGCCGACCTGCAACGGTACTGCGGGTAGCCATAATGTATGCACTCCCGGCGAATTATTTGGTAAAACAGCCCCCAAAACGGGAGTCTGGCACTGGAAGCTTACGGTGACGTTTCGGCCCTCTTCTCCGTAGCCTTTTGAGAAAATATCTAAATCCAAACCTCTTGTCAGCGCGTCCAGAATGGTGTCGATGTTGCTCAGGACAAAACAGTTCTTTTGCATGTTGTTTCGACACATGTGTTCCGGCAGGCCAGTGCTCGCAGACTGTTGATGTATAAAATCTTCGACTGTTTGGCGCCCGTCTCCGAGTGGCAATGTTTCGTGCTCGAATAGATATGCTGCCTTCTTACATTTTTCCAACAATTCAGGCGTAGGTATCGAACGCAACGCCTTTCTTGCGTTGGCCGCTTTCCTCATGTCCACTTCGACCATGCCACCAGTGACCTGCCCAATTTTTGCGATGGGCTCACCCGTATCGAAGTGAAACACTTCTTGAAAATCCATCGATTTGTACTGCTTGCCCCAGCGGATTGGATTGATTGTCAACACTTTTCAAAAGGCTCCTTTAGGTGTGGTTTTGGCACGGTCCCCAACGGTGCTGTAAACGCATTGGGGAATTCTTTGGCAATATGTGTTCGTACTAGTAAACACCAACCGTTGTCGACGATGCAAAAGCTCGATATGGCCTAACGCCGCTGACTCCATCCCAGGGGTACTTAGAAAACGGCATCTCACGTTCCCCTTCGTCACGCTCCAAAAATCCAGGAACAAAAAACTCCTTGGTCATCGTGTACAATTTGACGCGACCAGTTTCACCATAACCAACTACTTTCGTGTGATCGTCGAAATCAACTACTTCCACCACTGCACGAGGTTGGGGGGCGTAGTAAGCGATTGTATATCCGTCGTCAATGGTTACAGGCCTAGAGCACGCTAAACCCATGAGGGTATTACCGTAAGTGGGAGTCATATAGACACCGCTTTCTTCAGCTGGCCCTCCCAGCAACTCTTCAACACAAAATCGAGTCCACTGCGGTGTGAACTCGGTGCCGCCGGAGAAAATACCAGTAATGCCAATCTCTTGAATACTGGTGTCCTTTTCTGCTAGACCTGCTGCAAGCGACTCAAGCAACTTGGGGGTTGTGAACATGCACTTAATGTCGTGATTCGCAGACAAAATCGTTATCGCTTGATCGATGCAATGTCGCTTGTATTCTTCCAAGTGCTCCATCCATCCCTTCTTGATCAATTTAACTACCCACCGCGGATCCAAATCGATACAGAAACAGATTCCACCACGATATTGGCATAAGTGCTCAATGGCCAGGCGAAGACGACGTGGTCCAGAAGGACCGAGCATCAGCCAATTTGAACCCTTGGGGAAATACTGGTCCGGCAAAGTGTCGCTGAAGTTCTCATAGTCAATTCGAAAGTCATCGATGACCATCCGGCTCTTCGGAATTCCTGTCGTTCCGCCGGTTTCAAAAACGTATGTAGGCTTTCCTAGCATTCCCTTAGGGATCCATCGATTGATTGGACCACCTCGCAACCACTCGTCTTCAAACTCGGGGAATTTCTTCAGATCGTCAAACACCTTCACTTCTTTCAGCGGATCAAAATTGAATTCGGCTTTCTTGGCAAGCCAGAATGGTGAACCGGTCGAATCATGAAAGTGCCACTGGACCGTTTCGAAAGTATGCTGGTCAAGAAGTTGCTTAGCCTGCGCGGTTTGGTCGCTGGTCGCTAACCAAGCGGGTGACGAGATGGTCATAGGATGGTGGGTAAGAAAGGGGAAGTGGGAGAAGTTCGGCTTAACGAACTATTCGTGAACTGCTTTGAAGCGGAACATTGTAACCGAATTTTTTCCTTTACAAAACACTTGCTAGCCTTTGCATCAACCAACCAATCGTCGTTCTCGGTCCCAAGCGGTGATACAGTCGGCAAGCTGCGCAGTCACGCCGCGATAGGAATGGTCGGCGTTCGGGACGACGCAAACAGAATGTTTCTCGCAACCGCTTTCTTTACTTGAAACGCGTTTCCGCAACGCCAAGTCCGCACCCTTGAAATTGGCAGATCCTTCCTCCACCTCGTATTGACCAAATGTCCATAGACTTGGGATATCAAGGTCCTCGATCAATTGCAAGTAATCATACTTCTCGCCACTTCCGTATTTGTCCAGGTATGCCCCAGCGCTGATCCACATCGGCACTGGAAAGCGAACTTTCATGACATAATCCGCTTCGCCAGCAAGGCACTTTTGCTTCGCATCGTTCAAGTGTTCCAAAAAAACTTGCCCTCGGTTGACGTCGCTGGTTAGCAGATTTGTATTCATCCTCGGTGGCGATACAGCGACTAATCCTTGCAACGCCCCTATCCCCTTTACGCTCCAAAGAATCGATTTGATCGCTCCCAAACTATGACCCAACAACATAATTTGTTCAAAGCCCTTTCTGTTTACAAGCTGGAACCATGCATCCAAGTCAAGCTGACTCGATAATAGGTTTTCAACCTGTGAGCCCGTTCGCATTGGAGCAGGACCGGAATTGAAACTAAGAATATCGTGGCCACGAGTGTTGATTAGCAATACAGCTTCGTCTTCTCGAGCGAACCGTCCGGCCAAATCGAGCAGAAGACCAGAACTATAGAAATTGCTATTTACGCCATGCACAAAAACCCAAACCCGATCCGCGTCAACGGAATCGGTCAAAAATCCATGCAGTCTGACTCCATCGCTCGTCGTCGCATGCTCAAGGGTTCCTAACATTTATTCTCCGTCCATAAAAAAAGGCCGTCGCTTTGCGACGGCCTTATGAATCATTCGATCAATCTGTCTACCTGATTGGGCTAACGATGACTGCTGCATTGTCATTGTCGTCATTTGCAGCAATGATACCAGCAACGGTTGCAAGGCCAGCTATCGCAGCAATACCGCCTAGTCCACCTAATCCGCCACCGAATCCACCGCCACCGCCGCCGCCGAATCCACCGCCGAATCCACCGCCGCAACCGCAGGAAGGTGCCATACCACAGTTGTCAACAGGTACTGCACACGCGTCAGCAATGGGAGCCTGAGCAACAACGGTCTCGACAACTGTTTGAACTGGTTGCTCGCAAACAGCTACTTCGCAGCATTGAACGACTTCTACATTCATCTGGCCGCATGCATCTGCCATGGACGAGATCAACTTGCTTCCGTCCGATCCGACCGAACCGCTCACAAGCTGGAATGACGTCGCAGCAAAACCAGCACCGCCAGCCGCTACAAACCCATATACACCCGGACGCAAACCGTCAAAGCTAAATTTGCCTTCGTTGTCGGCTTTTGTTCTCACGACTTCTTCACCGTTTCGAAGAACGTAGACAACCATTTCGCCCAAATTAGCCGGAGCAGCAACTGACCCCAATTGTCCCACGAGCTTACCACTCGCGTCTAATCGAACAAACTGCGATTTGCTAAACGATCTTGAATCGCCCAGCGGATCCGTCATAACTGCTTTTGATTCCGACCGCATAGAAACCAATGGCAGGGTTTGCGAGCGAAGGATTTCTTTGACCTTCAGGCCAGCCGGACGAACGACTCGCACTTCTACTGCACTACTGAGATGTGTGTTTCTGGAATCAAGAACCTGAAGCGAGAAAGCAGCAATCGACTCATTGGTGCGAGTCACCAGGGAATATGAACCTGTTTTCACGTTCGCAAACTTGAAGGATCCTGATTGATCAGCAATCGCAGAATATGCAACTTCACCGTCACGTACGAGCGAAACTGGCAGACCGGCAAGTGCAACGGAATCGTTATCTGCTAATTGAACCAAACTGCCTGATATAGACTCGTCCGAATTCAGTCGTACCCATTGCTTGCTGAATAGCTGATTCAAAGCTGGGGCGGATTGTGCGACCGCAGGAATGCTATCATCTGCCATTAGGTTAGCGGCTGTCGCGAACGACAAACTTGTTGACATTACCAAAGCCAAGGCGGTAGCAAAGCCCTTTGAACGCGATCCAAATCTCATGTTGTGTATTCCTGTCTAAAGAGACGACTCCCCAAAAAAAACTTCTACGTACTTGATAACCTTCAGCAGCCATTAATACAAGCTTTTCAAAATAGAAAAGCCCGAAAATTCATAAAAATCAGCAAATCTTGCCCATTAGGATCGGTTTACCTCATTTAGTATCCGATTGCGTAGCACGATTTAGGCTCCCATCCCTTTTCTGGAAAATTTCCGAAACACGTCCGGAGGTCGCGCTCTGTGGTGTCGCAGACTTGTAATCCAGTACCTTCGGCTTCATTCCTGTGCCCAACGCGGAGATATCGCTTCCAGAACTTCTCAGCCATCCCATCAACTTATCCAGATTGATGCGGCTAATGCCGAGGGACTTTGCCTCAGACTCTAAGATTCTCCTAGCATTCGCCGTTGCTTGATCCGCAGCGGAAAGATCGGAACCTCGTATTTTGAAATCTTCACCCATCACCATCCACCTAGTATCAACACTCAAGGCTCCCGTAGCTTTTCCGCCCGGCGGCAGATCGACCGTAACGATTCCTCCATTTTCTTCGATCAAAGACTTAATCGTACTGCGGTCATCGGAACCGTCGCCATCAATATCCATCTTTCCTACGAGTGCAAATTCGACCTTTCGATTTGGCTGCCAAGCTGGCGAGTAAATAGAGTCCCCGGTTAAAAGTATTGAGGCCCGGTTGGATACAACTTTGCAAGAAGACAATTGCTCATTGATCACTTTAACAACCTGGATCAACGCCTTTGGTCTTTCGTCCGCTACTCGGCTCGCATCCGCACCGACGACTCCAAACTTGACCCCTGGACGAAGCCCATGTTTGCTACCAAGATTAATATAAACCGTGTCCCCTTCGGATCCGCTCGTGACAGTGGTTACCTTGCCCTGAACGTATTGAAAGTCCTCGCCTTGAATATCATTCAATTTGCTGGAAAGGGACTCCAATTGCTTTTGCATTTTCCCAATGTCTTCTTTCGCTCTATCGAAATCTGACGTAACTTCCGCGTTTTTCTTGGTTAACGCCGCGACTACACCCCTTTTTTCCTGTTCGATCTTGGTGATTCTGTCTTCTTGGGCCTTTAGTTTTTCAGTGTAATCGACGAGTTCTTTCTCCCGTTTGTTCGACATTTCATCAGCAAATCGCTTTGCTTCTTCTCGTGTCTTTGTCTCTTGTAATAGCTTGGAATCAAACTCATCCTTAAGTGCTATTTCGCGTTGACCAGACGAAGCCAGTTGCATGTTTCGCGACCGCAATTCCTGGACCAAAAGATCAACGAGATTGGAGTAATTCTTGTCGGTTGCGTTGCCCCCCATGAGGGCCATATTGTCATTGTATTTTTTGATTGCGTTTTTGAGTTCCTCATCGTTGGCCACCTGGCTTACCATTTGATTAAACTCAGCCTCAGTCTGAGGCTTTCCTGAGCCAACCATAGCTTGCAGCAACTGTCTACGATTGCTTTCTTCTCGCAAAGAGGCTTGAGCCTTTTGTTCTCGTTCTTGTGCCGCATCAACGGATTTCGCATTCGTACCTGAAGAGAAAATCACAAAGGCTAAAGCGCCTAGGCAAGCGAGGCTGACAATTGACATCACTGTTACGTAGGCTTGCCAAACATAAACGTTGCGATCGCGAGCCATAAACACCTCAAAAACAAAGAAGAGTTGTAACGATTGGATTCGTAGACTGGGCACGGCATTTTGGAAACCGCGGCGAAAACATACCATGAAAGCGGTAAAGTTCTCGCGCCTACAACAAGCATCCTAAATCCCTGCGGCACAGCCGTCAAACATTCTCCACTCGCTCCGTCCAAATTCCTCCAAACAAGTTCATTTATCGTCAATTCTTTCTCATTCGTTTTTGCGGCAGCGCGGTCGAGATCCGATTGTTCGAATCATAACGATTGTAGGTCATCCTCGTCTAAGACCTTGAAATCCGATTTCTTGTTCGCAACTTTCGTCGGTTTGAATTACTATTAGCCAAGGAAGTTTTTTGTCTTCGAAAGAGCGCAATTCATGAAATCCCCAATCGTCTCTCTCTTTTCCCGTCTTCTTTTTTTGCTGAGCTGCATTGTTGCCAACGACGCTGCGGTCCGAGGTGCAGACCATGGTGACTTGGCCTCCCTCGGTTTAGTGACACACTGGGAAGCCAATATTGGGGGAGCTCCGCTTGCAAACGGACCGAAAAGCTTCGTTATCTGGCCACATACTACCGAAAAACGAGAGTATGTTACCGTTCGCAGCGTCAACCGAGTCATCGAACGCATTCAGGGTGATGAAGTTGATTTGAAAGCGATCGAAGAAGCCATTACCAAAGGCGAAAAACTCTCAAAGTCGCCCAAGATTGGTTTAGAGGGGGCAACGAATAAAGCCAAAAAGCTTGTCGCAACCTACAAAGCACTAGGACGAAACGTCGAAATGGAACCCTATAGCCAGCGACTCGTCTACGCCGTTTCCCTAACACAAAACGGCATCTTAGAAACGACAGACGCGGAAACTGGCACAATGCTTTGGAGAACGGAAGCGGGTAAGTCAAGTCTTCCGATGTTTGGGCCTGGGGTTTCGGACGACTTTGTTGCAGTGACCAACGGTAATGTCTTGTTCGTATACGAATTGGAAACCGGTAATTTGGTCATCACGCGAGACCTCGCTTTCACTCCGACCTCTTCACCATCGGTGTTACTCGGGAAAGCAATTGTTCCTTCCGTTGATGGAAGGCTGGTGGCTTACGACATCAAGAGCAAGACGACGGCACCGTCTATCATTCGCAGCGGTATTGAGAATCGATTGGGAACAACCATTTCTGCAGATCGCCAGTTCCTCGCATGGCCGACTGGCGTTAGGTTGGTGATGGCTCGAATGGAAAAAGTTGGCAACGATCAGAACTCGAAGACAAGCAGCAGCATTCCAAAATTATGGGCTTCTGCAAGCCTTAACGAACCGATTCTCAGTTCTGCCGTTGCTACACAAAAGGGATTTCTTGCTTCGACTGTCGAAGGAACGGTATTGCACTGCTCCACCGAACGCGAGGGAACATTTCTTTGGAAATCTAGACTAGCCGTTCGGGTATCCCAATCTCCTGTGGTCAACAAAGAGCTCGCCTTCGTCGTGAGTGACGAGGGATTTCTCTTCGCGCTGAGAATGTCCGATGGAACGGATGCTTGGGGACACCAGCCGGCAAACGTGCAGAATATCATTGCCATAGGTAAGCGAAATATTTACGTTAAAGACTCCCGCAACACTTTATTAGCAATCGATCTTGCCACCGGACTGGATGCTGGCCGAACCAATTCCGTATTGCCACTCGTCGTCCCGAACTCCATTTCGGATCGACTCTTCTTTGTAACAAATCGAGGGCAAGTTACCTGCCTTCGCGAAGAAGATGCGACAACGCCTAGCTTTTCAACAGATATCACCGGAACAGTTGCTAACGCTTTGCCGGAGGCGACTAAGCCTGAAGTAGAAAAGCCAAAATCTGCTGATGCGGATTCCAATCCGTTCGGCGAAGGAGCTTCAGACCTGCCTAATCCTTTTGATACTACGGATCCTTGATTTGATTTAGTTGCCGAGGAAGGGTCCAGTGATCGAGGCTGGGTTTCGTCTAATCGAGTCGACATTTCCCTCAGCAATGATTCGGCCACCGAGCGTTCCGGCACCTGGTCCTATCTCGATCAAATGATCGGCAGAACAAATTATCTGCTGATTGTGCTCGATCACCAGGACGCTATTTCCCGAATCGATGATTGCGTCGATGCACATCAGGAGCTTTTGTACATCGCTAAAATGCAAACCTGCAGTTGGCTCGTCCAACACGATGAGCTTACCCTTGGTACTGCCCTGCTCGATGCGCTTTGGACCCAAATTCAGTTGGCTAGCAAGTTTGAGTCGCATCGATTCACCTGCCGACAAAGTCGACAAGCTTTGTCCAAGTGGCAGGTAGCCCAATCCAATTTCAATCAGTGGCTTCAGCTTCTCTTGCACCTTGGAACTGCCTCGAAAAAACGCATGCGCGCGATCGACGGACATTTCCAATACTTCCGCAATACTCATGTCTCGAAAACGAACGGCCAGGACCTCCGGGCGAAATCGCTTGCCGTCGCAGTCTGCACATGTCAATTGAACGTCTGCCATGAATTGCATGTCGACGGTGGTGAATCCAATTCCTTCGCAAGTTGGGCATCTGCCGTCCTCGCTGTTAAAACTGAAATGCGAGGGTAGAAATCCTCTCGACTTTGCGTCGGGAGTCTCCGCATATGCCTGTCGAATATCATCCAATGCCTTGGAATACGTGACCGGACTGCTTCGGATCGAACGAGGAATTGGGCTCTGATCAATTGCCAAACAACCAGAAATTCGCTCCACTCCAAAAAGGCTTTCAAAGGGGAGCCCCAACTCGGCTTGATCATCAAATGACCTTTGGATTGCCGGGCAAAGCGAATCCAAAATCAAGCTGCTTTTGCCAGATCCGCTTGGACCGATCACAACAGTCAGGCAATGGAGTGGGATACGAATTTCGTCTACTTGTAAATTCCTGCCACGTGCACCCCGAATGCCTAAGTAGTCGGTCCCAATCGATCTAGGGCTTCGAATGCTGTGACGCCGACCCGTCAAAAAATCTCCGGTGACGCTAGTGCTCATCATGAGTTGCTTAGGTGTTCCGTTGAACATCACTTTCCCTCCAAACTCACCTGCCTGCGGACCAATCTCAATGATCCGATCCGCGATCTTCATCAAGTATGGTTCGTGTTCCACTAAGATCACTGTGTTGCCGCGTTCTTTCAGTCCCTGAATTGCGTTTGCCAATCGCTCCGTATCTTGCGGATGCAATCCGACTGTTGGCTCGTCAAACACGTAAAGCATATCAACCAAGCTGGATCCCAATAGGGTCGTCAGCATGACTCGTTGCGCTTCGCCGCTGCTCAACGAATGGAGCGGCCTGGCGAGGCAAAGATAGCCTAAGCCAACTGACCGCAAATACTCTAGCCTCGCAACCAACTGCCGTTGTGGTTCGGACGCCACGTACTTCAATCGCGCTTCGCCGAACAGAAGAAATCGATTTGACTCCACTGTTTTTGGTTCGCATCGGATTTTGTTGGACGAATCCATATTTGACTCGGGCACAATGTCCTTGTCGTTATGGCAATTAATTGCAATCAAGAGATGCAAATCATCGATGGGTAACTCGCATAGTTCAGCAAAGGATCGACCGAAAATCCGATATGCCAACGCGCCTTGGTTGAGTCTCTTTCCGTTGCAAGTTGGGCAAGTAGAATATGTGCGCCATCTAGACAAGAAAACGCGTACATGCATCTTGTATTTCTTGCGTTCTAACCATGCAAAGAATCCGTTTAGTCCGCCAAACTTGCGTTCGGAGACCCCCTGCTGAATTACACCCCATTGTTTGGGCGTCAGTTTAGAAACGGGTACGTCCATTGGGATATTGAAATCACCGGCAATACCTCGCAATTCTTCCAGTTCATGGCTATACGCCGGTGTTCGCCAAACCGCGATGGCACCTTCATTTAGGCTAAGCGATAGATCGGGAACGACCTTGTTCTTGTCGATCGCAACCACTTCGCCAAAACCCTCACACGAAGCGCATGCTCCGATCGGACTATTGAAATTAAATAAGCGTGGCTCACTCGATGGATAGTCGATGCTGCAATGTTGGCAACGAAGCAAACTCGAAAAACGGTGGACTGAGTACTCGACGCCATCCACTTGAATGCGTTCGTTCGCCGGAGATTGCGTATTCAAGCCGTCCGAACTCGAGCTTTGCACCAACACGACTGCACCGCGTCGCACTGTATCATCCGAATTCAGAAACACGGTTGTCATCGATTGCAACACGCGGCTGGAATCTTGCTCGATTCCAACTGTCAATCGATCCACTACAACGTATGCATGCTTTGCACCGTCGAAGCGACTCGCCGTTTTCTTGCGGTCCTCATCCCCCAGGTGTACGGTTTGATTGTTGGAAACCAGGCGAATGAAGCCTGTCGTTTGCAAATCGAATAGAATCTCTGACAATTCGTTGTTTGATTCCCAATGAATCTCGAAGCAGAATAGCGCTCTGCCAGCCTCCAATCGTCCTAATAAATCGGAAACCGTATTCGGGTTGTGCTCAACGACTTGGCGACTGCACTGAAAACACGTTAGCTCTGCATGGGATGCAAACCAAACTCGGAGATACTCCAGCATTTCACTGGCAGTACCAACCGTGCTTCGATTGTTACGCGATCGCGTATCACGTGTGATCGCAATCGAAGGGGGCAAATTGGTCAGGCTATCAAAGATGGGCTTTTCAACCCGCTGCAGGAATTGGCGACTGTATGCTGAAAAACTCTCAATGTACCGCCGCTGACCTTCTGCATACAGAGTGTTCAGGGCCAAGGATGTTTTTCCACTGCCGCTTACACCACAAATGACCGATAGCTGCCCGATCGGGAAATCGAGATCGATCCCCTTTAAATTGTGCTGCCTAGCACCGCGCAACGAAATGGTGCGATCAGGCTCCACGACGAGTTACCTCCTTCACTTTTCGGGTTCAGCCATGGTAGCACCCTATTTCCAATATTGCAGCAATGCAACCGAACCTTGGGTTTGTCCCTGACGGGGCAAGTGTCAACATTCAAGAATAACGATTCTTCCTGTCTGTCCGCCTGAATGCCCAATTTACCAAGCCTAGGTTTACCTAAAACGCCAATTCCCTGTTTCAAGGTTAGATTATGCTTTTTTGGCACGATGGAACCATACGGCACTTCGTTGTTACAATGATTGCCAATTCTGTTGCAATGCCTTCTTTGAAATTGGTCGCTCTAACCCGCCGAGAAAGTAATTCATGAGTAGTTCGTCCCTTCCAGCTAACGATAGTTCCACTGCAAAGCGCGATTCTCGTGGGCCTCAAAAAATTCGTATCTACAGCCATTCTGCTCTCCTATACTGGTGGCCGGTTTGGGTCGTCGGGTACATCCTTGCAGCGCTAACCTACTACCAGGGCAAAGAACACGAACTAGGCGTCGGCAAAACGTTGGTCCATGCCAGTAGCAACTTAGGGTTGATTTTTTTTGTGGTGCTTTTCCTTGTCATCCTCGTTACGAACTATTCGGTTCGAGGCCTTGCATCAGGAATTGTGATTATGGCTTTGGTGCTTACATTCGTTTTGCTTCTTTACTTTGACATTTGGGATTCTTTTTTCGGATGGTTCCTCAGCCACAAGATCTATTTGAATTTAGGTGCCTACTTGTGGATCTCAACGGTAATGTTCGTAATGTGGTGCATCGTAGTATTCGGATTAGACCGTTTCAGCTATTGGGAGATTGACCCTGGTCAATTGACGCGAGATTCGCTCTTGGGGTCGGGATCGAAGAGTTACAACACTCAAGGGATGACCCTAGAGAAGCATCAAGATGACCTTTTTCGACACTGGTTGCTCGGACTTGGCTCAGGAGACCTGCAAGTTATGACCTCCGGTGCAACTCGCGAGCAAATCGATATTCAAAACGTTTTGTTCGTTGGCCACAAGATCATAGCTATGCAGCGTCTCATAGCAGAGGTTCCAGAAGACTAAAGCTAGACCCATTCAACTTTTGTTATTCATTTTTTGTTTTTTTTGCTTTCGTCTCGTCGAGATCGCTCTTACCTTGACGGGTGTTGGCCAACAATTCGGTGTCCATACCCTTATCGCCTTGCTGTGCAATCCACTGGGATAACTGCTTGTCGAGTCCGGCCTTGATCATCGCGTAACGTGGGTCTGAGGCAAGGTTCGTCATTTCGAAGGGATCGTTCTCAAGATCGTAAAACTCTTCGGCAGGACGATGAAATAGCCAATCAATGCGAGAAGCAAGCTTGTTATCCTCCCTCGCATCTTCTTGCCAAGATTGAATCGGTTGTCCTTTGTGGATGCCGGCAATGGTATACGTTTTATCGTGGGCCAAGTTGCGAATAAGTTTGTACCGAACATCGCGAACTGCTCTAATCGGATACGGGCCGATCGCTCCAATGGTTCCGATCGTCGTGTGCTGTGCAAAAACATGGTCCCTCAATTTGTCACTCTCCCCCAACAGAACCGGTAGAAAACTTTTTCCGTCAAAGCCCTTGTGCCCTTCTGCATCTGGGCAATTAACGTCTATCGACAATGGATCGATGCCAGCGGCTGCAAGAAATGTGGGAGCGACATCCACATACTGCATCATTGCCGTGGCGCTGCTTCCTTTCTTGACCTTGTTGGGCCAACGGACGAGTGCGGAACAATGAATTCCATTATCGTAAACACTCCATTTGCCACCATAGGGCATGCTGCTGCCTTGCTCACTGACAAACAGAACAAGCGTATTCGAATCCTGCTTGCAATCGCTCAGCAACTTTAAAATAGCACCCACCTGTTCGTCCAGTTTGCTGATCTCCCCATAGTAAGATGCAATTTCATTTCGTGTCACAAAATTGTCATGAAGATATGGAGGAACGGTAAGCTTGCTTGGGTCGTATTTGGGCCCGCGGTCCCATGGTGCGTGAGGATCATTGGATGCGTAAACCATAAACCATGGTTGTGAGCGGTCGCGATTGAAGAATTTGGCCGTTTCTGTGAAATCATCGGCGCCTGCAATATGCTCATAAGGAAAGGAGGCGGGCGGTCCAACGTGCTGCTTGTTCTGAAGACCGACGCGATAGCCGGCACGCTTTAGTTGCGTAAACAAACTTTCGGTCCCATCGTAGACTCGAGTATGGTTCGGGAAAGCGCCACTTCGAATTGGATACAACCCTGTGTAAAGTGCATGCCGCGTTGGCGAGCAACTTGTGGCCGGATTGAACATCTTGCGCAGGTGCATGGATTCTGCCCTGAGTCTATCGAGATGCGGCGTCTTGACCTCACTGTTCCCTTCATAACCGAGGTCTCGCCTACATAGGTCATCCGCAATGATCAGAAGGAAATTTGGGCGAGTGTCTTCCGCTTGAATTGTACGCTGCCATAGGCAAAGAAATAGTATAAAGAAATACATGGTTTTCATCGATCGTTCATTCCACTCCTTCAATGTTGATACTGTTTCATTGTTGATACTGTGCATCTTGAACAAAGCATTCGGTTCTGTAAACGATAATGATTGCCAGCAAAGCGATTGCCAGCAAAGCTCGGCTATCATTCCATTGAACCAAGGTCGTTGGAGGGATTGCGTTCGACGGAAAAGAAGTTAATCGGCCTCAAAAAGTCCAGCATCTAGATATTGCCCGCCGCCGGTTTGACGGCATTGGATTGCAATAACATTGGTGCCAGGAAACAAAATCCCCTTGCTCGAAATCGCTAGGTTGAAGTAGCTAGTGGCGTAACCATTGAGCCGGGCTACTTCCGATCCGTTGATATAGACTACACAATCTTCGTCGTGATGAAGTCGTAAGTAGAGCTTCCTTATGGAGGTCTCCTTGAGTTCAAACGTGCGTCTGACCCATATTTCTGGAGTGGACCAATCGGTATGGATCCGTGCATTTGGTGGCGCTGGATTGCCTGCACCAAATCCAGCTCTACCCTCGCTCCAAGATTTGCTATCGAATTCTTGTTTCATCCATGATTCACTTGGGGCAGTTGTCGTGTATTGCCAGTTCTGCGGCTGCATCTCGGCGGTGGCCATCAATTCACGCCGGTTTGTTAGGGAAGTGGGAGCGGCCATGAGCAACTCCGACTGTTCTTTCAACCAACCGGAATCGATCTTCGTCATTCGATCGTAAGTCAAGAGTCCATTGATTTCTTCCTCGACATCCGTTGTCTGAGTGTAAACCCCTGCAGCGATTCCTTCGGCCCGCAGCGCGGCCATGATGGCGATCGACGTCTTATATCGTCCTTGCCATTCTTCTTTGGATTTGGGGAGTCCGCCGTAACCCCAGTTTTTGGCGTCTGCCTTCCAAAGATGTCCCTCGACGGGCCAACCATGCCCTCCAAATTCACCTTCGACTTTGATAAATCCGTCGAATCGACCATCTTTTCCCAGATGAAAAGGGAATGTTGGATGAGGATAGTGGTGCTCGTCAACAAAGTCCCCTACAGGCCAGAAATTGCCGCCGCTTGCAATGTTCACCAACCGTGTACGGTCATACTCGACCGCCATTTTGCCGACCTCCATGGTTGCATGTTGTCCCCACGCTTCGTTGAACGGAACCCAAACTCCAATGCAGGGAGCATCGCGCAAATGGTCAACCATTCGTTTGTACTCCACGAGCCATTGCGCATGTGCGTCTTGAGGCCATTGTGCATCCGTTGGATTCGGATCCAATCGTGTCCAATCGGGACTGCTGGACTGTTCCTTACGGTTTCGTCCGTAGCCGCTGCTGACTTGATCTTGCCACATTATCATCCCTAGCCGATCGCAGTGGTAGTAATAACGTCTTGGCTCGACCTTGATGTGCTTTCGGATCATATTGAATCCACAAGCTTTGAGGAATTCGATATCGGATGACATGGCCGCGTCTGAGGGCGGAGTTAGCAACCCGTCGGGCCACCACCCCTGATCCAACGGCCCCCAATGAAATATAGGCTTTCCATTGAGCGTTAATTGCAAGTGACCGTTCGCATCCTTAGATTTCCCAAAGGAACGCAACGCCGTATAAGCCTTAACGCTATCGATCCTGTTTCCCGTGCTGTCGATAAGTTCTATCGAAAGATCATAGAGATTCGGCGTACTGGGGCTCCATAACTGGGGATTGCGCAACGCAATCGTGACGGAACCGGTTCCTTGGCCAGTTCCTGCTTCTTGTCCGCGATACGAAGCAGTAATACGAAGTTTCGATCCTGCCAAAGGATTTGCAATTTTCGGCGTAATCGTGATAGAACCAGCCGTGATATCGCAAGCGTAGTCCAGATCTTGCAAGTGCATCGTAGGCACTTGTTCCAACCAAACGGTCTGCCAGATACCGGTAACGCGAGTGTACCAAATTCCTTGGTTTTTTAGCTTTTGTTTGCCATGCAACTGATACCCCTCGGTTGCATCGTCTACACGAACGACAAGCTCGTTCTGACCGTTCTTGTTTAGTGCCTCGGTAATATCGAATGAAAACGGTGTATGGCCACCTTTGTGCGAGCCGATCTGCTTTCCATTCACCCATACCACGGTTTCATAATCGACCGCTTCGAACGTCAAAATATTTCTCAATCCAGGGGCGGGCATTGCGGGGAACATGCGTCGATACCATAAGGCTTCGGTCGGTTCAATGAAGCGGCCTACACCCGACAATGGCGACTCGGGACAGAATGGTACTAAGATCAGGCCATCCCAATTGTTCGCCTTGACGGATTCTTTGGGAGCCACTGCGTATTCCCAAAGGCCATTGAGATTGGTCCACGTCTCACGCTGGAACTGTGGACGAGGATACTCGGACCAAGCCGATTCGGGTTTAATATCTCGCCCCCATTGAGTCAGCATTTTAGACTCAGCTGGCTTCCATTGTGCTCGCGCCGGGACGTTCAAGAAAACGGAGATGGCTATCACTTGAAGAAGGATACTTCCCCGAACGAGACTTAGCATTTTATAGCTTCTTTTGAAGAGAGGAAAAAACAGGAAGTAAAACCGATTTCAAATATGCAAATCCAGTGCCCTTTGGAAAAAGTCTTTTGCACCAAAATTGCCCGACTTGAGCGCTAAAGCAAATTTGGGTTCATCGATCGACTCTGTCCATGGTACGCCGGGCGCAATTCGTGGACCAATTCGAAGCGCATGAATGCCGAGGCGAGAAACGATAGCACCGGATGTTTCTCCGCCAGCAACGATGAATTTGCGCACTCCAAGTTGTCCAGCAAGTCGAGAGGCAATTTCTCCGAACAGGGATTCAGCTGCATTTGCAGCACCCACTCGCCCCAGTTTCGCCTGCACTACAGCGACTTCGTGGGAATCCGCCGTTGAATAGAACAGAATTGGCAATTCTGGGAGTTGATGACTGGCCCACGACACAGCTTCATCAACGATTGTGTGTGGATTGTCGTAACCAGCTCTTATGTCGAGCCAAAAAGTCGGGCAACGCGATTTCATGTATGCCACTTGCTCTTGTGTCGCTTTCGAGCAACTTCCCGATAATATCGCCGTTCGACCTTGGGCGACAGACAAGCCGGGATGGACGCGATCCAAGGGCAACAATCCAATGGCTCGATAGGCGTCGGGCAACGCGCGTGCCAGGCTCGAACTGCCCGTCACCAACGGCATGTTTGCACATGCCAAAGCGATTGTTCGAATATGCTCATCGGAAATTGCATCCACAATCACAAATCGACAATTGGAAGCATTAAGAATTTGCAATGTCTCTTGGAGTCTGGCGCATCCTTCTTGAATCACTGCAACTGGAACAACTCCCACGTCTATCGTGGTCTGTTTTGAAAGAAGTCGTTTTAGATTCGAATCGATCATCGGATTGAGCGGATGGCTTTCCATCCCGGATTCCCCAAGTAGCTTATTCCCGACAAAGAGATGTCCTTGATATACGGTTCTTCCGTGCTCTGGATTCGCTGGGCAAAATACGGTTTGCTCCGCGCCTATTTTATTCAGTAATGCTTCTGCAACACAGCCGATGTTTCCCTTCTCAGTCGAATCGAAGGTAGAACTGTATTTGAAAATAAATCGCTTTGTGCCGATGGATTGCATCGCCTTGAGTGCGGCCAACGACTGAATCACAGCACTTTCAGGCTGCGCCGATCTCGTTCTCAATGCGACGACAACAGCATCGACACCTTCCACTAGATCGAAAGAATTAGGAGTGCCGAAATACTGAATCACGTTGAGGCCTGCGTCAGCGAGGTTGCTCGCCAAGTCGCTGGCTCCCGTGTAATCATCCGTGAGACATCCCAAAAGCGGTGCAGGCATGAATAGGGCCAATGGAGAAAGGTGAAGTAGGAAGTTTGAGGTCTAAGCACCCCTACCGACGATAACTAAACACATGTCATCTTCCTGGTCGCATCCTACAATGTGCTTTGTCACCCGATCGATAATCTCATTGCCGGTCCGTTGAATGTCACCGGCACAATCAGCAACTTGCTGTCGAACACGATCGATCGAAAACTGCGCACCTTGTGCGTTTGGTGCCTCAAAAATACCGTCCGTGTATAGAGTTAATGATTCGCCAACTGCGATGTCGATTTCCAGAACGTCGAATGGGATGTCTGCCATGATACCCAATGGTGGCCCACCCACGTCGCTACCCGGCTCCTGTATCGATGCATCTTTCATTCGCATGATCGGTGGCATGTGTCCGGCAATCACAATCGAAGCTTTGTGAGCGACGTAATCTAAAACAATAACTGCCATGGTGATGAACTTTTCGACTCCCAATGCAGTGATGCGATCATTCAAAGTTGCGAGCGCAATACGCGAGTCCGGAATTGTCGCGAAAGCGAAACGCCATTCGGCAGACAGCTTTGCCATAAACATTGCGGCGGCGACGCCGTGCCCTACAACGTCAGCAATTACGATCGCGATTCGGTTGTTTTCCAGCTCGATGTAGTCAAAGTAATCGCCGCCGATTTGTTGCGCAGGATTGTAATACTGGAAAAACGAATAGCCTGGAATCTTAGGTGCAGCCTTCGGCAGGAATGCCAATTGAACCTGGCTTGCCAGTTGCAAATCCTGTTCAATGAGCCGCTTCTGGACATCTTGTTCATGCAGTTGCGCATTCTCGATTGCAATACCTGCAAAATTCGCGACACCGACCAATATCTCAAGGTCCTTACTTTCAAAGCCACCTTTTTGTTGAATCGTGTCAATCTGAATTGCGCCGATTGGCTCGCCCTCGCCGTTGAGGAGCGGGGCAACGATCATCGAACGGATGCGAAAGTCGGCTACACTTTGGCTCAATTCGAATCGCGTGTCGCTGCCAGCATCTAGCGAGATGATGGCTTCCTTGGTTTGCATCACTTCGCGAAGAACCGTTCTGGACACGCGAACTTTTTCTTCTTGGTCGGGCCGTCTGGTCTTGAACCACTTCGGTTTGAGTTGCCCTTCATCGTCATTCAGGACAATAAAGCCGCGATCTGCTTGGATGAAAATGGTGAAGAGCGTCTCTAGTACTTTCGGTAGGACTTCATCTAACGAAACAGTCCTCGCAAGGTTCTTCATTATTTCCAGAATGGCGGACATTTTGGCTTCAGGGGAGGCGCTCAACTGCAATCCATATTGGCTGCCGCGAACATCCAGCTTTGCCGTGACCGATCGAGATGAACCAGCCTGATCGTTGTCGTCGACGATCATGATTCCTAGCGCTGAGCCTTCTGAAGTCGGATTGGCTGTCAGGGCTGAGGACTCAGCCTCCTCATGATAGTTCAATTCGATGTCGCAGATTCGGATCGTATCCCCCTCGAGTAATTTGGTTGCCTCGCCAATTAATCGACCGTTGACAAAAGTGCCGTTTCGACTCTTGAGGTCCTCAAGTACAAAGCTCGCTCCCGTCTTCGAAACTTTCGCATGTTGTCTTGAAACGGACCCGCTTTCCAGAACAATATCGCAGTCAGGGTGCCGCCCCATGACATACTGGCTGTTTTCCAAAGGATAGCGGCGACCCATCGCGGGGCCTGTGATTGCGTCCAAGTATGGCATAATACAAATCGGCAGGTGTTCGAAGTACGAAACAGACCCCGATATGATAACTTGCCAGCCCGTTTTACGGTATACGATTGGCCCGAAAGTGAAGCGGGAGGGCACCTAGCGTTTTGCTACAAATCAATTGATTTTGGAGACCGCCTTCTAAGAAACGACTGGCGATCAAACACCCAAATTGAGCTGGAATTCAGACACACACCTCCGAATTGCATTGCCATCACGCGCAGTCAACCACGTGCAGCCTTTAGTGGACATTAGGGACAGCGATCAATTGAACTGGGATCAGAATTTGCCTGCCTTCGCGAATCAGAAGAACATCGACTGGCTTATCCATCGCCGTCAGTCCAACGAGTTGCACTAGATGTTCGTCGTTTTCGACTGGCAAGCCATCAAATTCTAAAATGACATCCCCGTAGCGGAGGCCAGCCAGTTCCGCAGGACTGTTCGGTTTGATGACCTTGACAAATGCCCCCCGCGACCTTGCATTGCCAGTCGAAGCGCTGTTGTCCGAATTGAAGGCTCGCTCAACACTCACTCCCAAATAGGATTTTTGAAGTTCTCCTTTTTCAACCAGTTGCTTGGCGACGGTCATCGCCAATTTGATGGGAATCGAGAACCCAATACCTTCATTCCCACCGGAATTGCTTGCGATAGCTGTGTTGATTCCAATGACCTCACCTCGCATGTTCATCAGTGGACCTCCACTGTTGCCGGGATTGATTGCCGCGTCGGTTTGAATAAAGTCCTGATAAATGATCTCTTTGGATCCAAGTTCGAGATTCCTTCGGCCTTTGGCGCTAATAATGCCATAGCTTACGGAGTGGTTCAGTCCGAATGGGCTGCCGACGGCAAAGACAAAGTCACCCATTTCGATCTGGCGACTGTCTGCGATCCGTGCAACGGGCAAGTTATTTCGGCCAAGATCGATGACTGCGATGTCGGTGGACCGATCTTCCCAAATCTGAATTGGCTTTAATGCCGCGCCCGCGTCGGATTCGATTTTGATGTTTGCAAGCGTTGCAGCATGTACAACGTGTCTATTGGTGATGACGTAGTTGCTGTTTCCAATCAAAACAACAACACCCGAGCCTGCTTCTTCGACCTTGCGATTCTCGGTCTTTTGGGATCTCAAGTCGGGCCTCGAAACAGTGTTCCCCCGATCAGGAAAAGGTTCCTCTTTGATCGCTTCGATATGAACCACCGTTGGGCCTACCAATCGAACGATACGTCGCAGCAACGAGTATTGTCGCTCAATCAAATCCACTTCTTGTGAGATCTGTGCATACTGCTCATCGCGTTGCCTGGAATTGGTTGTCGACTCTTCCGTCCTAACGCTCGGAAACTGATCGGTTCCACGTCTTGGAAACCCCTTCGCCTGAGCGAACGCTGTGGATTCGCAAAGTCCCATAATGCACCCGATAGCGGGAATCGCGAGAGTAAGTGTCCAGACTCGCATCGATTGGACAAAATCGATGCGGTTTGAATTTCGAGTATGTCTCATCGGGGAAGCGGTTTGGTATTGGAGGCTGATTCACGAAAATACTGACAATGATGGTATTCGGAATTCAAGACAAGATTCTTGTAGGTCAAACCGTGCTGAGTGCGGTTAGACACCGATTTGATTGGCACAAATGCCGTAATGGCGTGACCTGCGGATTGTGCCGAATCTACCTAGCAAAGTTGATTTTCTTTCGGGCTTCCATGACCGCTCGATCTTTGGCAACGTCCGGTTTGGGATTGGATTTCGAGATAAACCTTTTCGAATCCGAAGATAATGCCTTGAGTGCGATGATGTCGACTCTTTCACTGGACGTTTCGACCTCTTCGACCGCAATATGCGGCGTTACCCCACGCGCACTAATAGGAGTTCCTTTAGGTGAAAAGAATTTCGACACCGTCAATCTCAATCCTCCATTGCCATGATCATTGTGGAACACCCCTTGAACGCTCCCCTTTCCGTAGGAAGTTTGGCCAACCACCAAACCGCGATCATGATCATGGATCGCACCTGCAAAAATCTCGCTGGCACTCGCACTATCCCCGTCAATTATTACAACCAGAGGAATATCCCACGTACCAGGTGCTGTAGCCGTGAAGTTGTGATTCTCCTGTCCGTTTCTGCCCTTTGTCGAGACGATGGACCCCCGTGTAAGAAAGTAGTCTGCCAGTTCGACGGCAGAGTCCAACAACCCGCCTGGATTGCGTCGAAGATCGATGATGATACTACGCATGCCATCGCGACTCAAATCCATCATGGCTCGAGTCACTTCGCCGGCCGTAGTTTTTTGGAAGTTGGTGATGCGAATGTACCCCACACCTGGCTCTGCCATTTCCGCGACCGAAACACTTGGGACTTCTACCTTCTTTCTCGCAACACTGACATCCAACGTGCTGTCGTCCACATTTCGCAATACAAGGCGTACGCTGCTCCCCTCCGGACCTCGAAGAAGATCTGCTGCCTTTTTGGCACCGATTTGTTGCACAGAAGAACCGTCAACATTCAGAATAAACTGATTGGCTGCCAAACCCGCTAGTTGCGCCGGACCGCCTCGAAAGACATCAACGATCTTTAACTCGTTTCCTTCTGCCCATAACTCAACGCCTAACCCAATCAGATTACCCTCAATTTGTGACATGACCTCTCGATATTCACCCGGAGTCAGCAGTGCCGAGTAAGGATCCAGCAAGCCGACTGAACCTGCTATATACTCATAGATTACGGCAGATGGCGGCAATCCGATTTGCTGACTAGCCTGGTTTGCTACGTAGGCAACGACACTTTTGAGCTCCTCAGCATTTTGAATCTTGCGGCCAAAAACCGATTTGTGGACTGTCTTGCGAAATTGCTCAACGCTCGCACCGTCGGCATTTTTCAAATGTTTGCCTAAAAAATCTTGCTCGGTCAACGCAACCTCAAGGAATGCGGTCCCGTGCAACGCAAGCTTGTAGTAATCAACCTGCTCAACATAGTAGACTTCTAGCTTGGATAAAACCTCCGTCAGCACTTGGAGAGCATCAGCAGGCGTGGCATTGTCAACCGTCTGCATGAACGACCTGTCTGAATACCTGCGAGTCACATCAAAGTGAACGCGACAGATTTGAAGACGCTCGGCACAATCCTTTAGCCGTGCATCCTTCTTTACAGCCTTCTCGTAATGCACTATCGCTTCTAGCCAACGATTCTCTTGCTCTAGTCGTTTCCCTTCTGCGCTAGGCGATCGAATACCCTCGATTAAGCTACTTGACGATGCAGCATACTGCCCAAGGGTATCCTCGGAGAATCCGGCCCAAACCACGCAAAGTCCGATTGCCAGTTGGGCTATTCGGAATGTGAGAATTCGCATAGAAAACATTTGGGATTGGTGCATAGTGGTAGACGCCAACAAAACGCTAAGAGAGTATGCAACCACAATTGCGTTGGTCAAAAAACCTGAGTCAGAATGTGCTCGGATCTTTTTCCGTAACCGGAAAGTTCAGCAAGCATGGATCCCGATATGACGCAAATGGGGATGGTAGGGACAAGTGATGTGATCCCTCGATTTTCACGTTCGACTAATGCGTCCTGCACAAGAAATGCAGCAGCGGTTAAATATTCCGAAAAGGTCGACCAGTCAACCAATCCTCGACTCGCCACTGCGGATGCAACTTTATACATTCCGTTTTGATAAGGCAACATCTCAAGTTTTTTTTGATGGAAAGCCTACCAATGGCTACATCTTTGCCCAAGCGATCCACTCATAGCATTTCAAACCCCAATCGCGTGGACAGACTTGGGTTGATGGGAATGGCAACTGACTTCCAACACATTCATTTTGAAAAGAAGCGGACAACTTTTTTAGGTTGGAATCATTTATAGACATGTCTGCTCCTTACAAACCACCCAAACCACATAGAAATAACCTGTTCCCGCCCAAAAATGAGCTTTGCGAAAATCCCATGTCCGATTTGGGATCAAATCGATGGATCCGCCGTCTATACAGATATACTAGAATGAAAGCGATTCCTTAGAATAGGAAGCAGTTAATCGAAGCATCCTTTGCTCAGGCCAAAACCGCCAAATGTCCCAGATATCGACGACCACACCAAAACCTGACCTAATCGGCTTGGGAACCAACGGAACGGGAAAAGTAAACCGAGAAGGATTGCATAATTATTTGATAGAAGCAGCGAGACAGATGCGCCGAGTCGAAATAGGTGTCGGCATTACAGGTTGGCTTTGTGTGCTAGTTGTAAGTCTCTTAACATTCGTACTCGTCGACCATTGGCTGTGGCCACTCAACACGTTTGCCAGATTCACGGTTCTCGCCTTTGTCGCTGGCTGGTCCGCTTGGTGGATTCCCCTCCGAATTTTGCCATTGCTTTTCCAATCGATACATCCCGAGCACGCTGCTCGCAAAATCGAGAAACAACATCCGGAAATGAAAGAGAGCCTCATCAGTTGGCTTCAGCTCTCCACCCATAAAGAACATTCCGCACCCCGAGGTGTTTTGGCAACTGTCGGCCGCTATGCGGTCAGAAACTTGGATGGACAAGACTCAAATTCGATCATCGACTCCGCAAACCTTGTGCGATTAGCTGCTGTCCTATTCGCTTTCATGCTAACCGGTGCGGTCTATTTCTTCGCATCGCCAAAAAGCGGTATCACTTCTATCGCAAGAATGTTGATGCCATGGGCTGATATAGCTCCTGCGGCTCGCGTTCGTATCATCAACGTTGTTCCCGGGACGACCAAGATTACTCAAGGAACTAGCTTGCCCTTAGCTGTCACTTTGCGAGGCATGCATCGAGGAGACCAGGTGTGGGTTCGATACGATCTCTCCGATGCACAGCAAGTTGGACAAAGGATCAAGATGACCGAGGATATCGAGGGGGTCAGTTACCGCCTGGATTTCGGCAAAAGTTTCGGTGGTATTCATCAACCCCTCAAGTACTGGATTGAGGCAGGAGACGCAATCGCTGGACCATTCGAGTTAAGTGTTCAGGTCGTACCAATCGTTGCTATCGATCGAATCGAATTTGAATACCCAAAGTACACAAAACAAAAACCGCGGTCAGTTCACCAAGATGGTTCCATCGACGCTATAGAAGGGACTCGCGTTAAACTCTTCGCTCACGCAAATCAGCCGATGGCAAAGAGTCGAATCGAATTTGAAACAATCGCTGGAAACGGCACGCAACGCAACCCAAGCACAATTTTGGATCTCGAGACTGCGGAAACGCAAATTTCGGGTTCATGGCTGCTTCAACTTGATAAGAAAGGTTCGAACCCAACTCTCTCGACATATCGCGTCAAAGCGACGAACGCGCTAAGCGAGTCCAATAGTGACCCAGTCAACTACAAGATCAAGATCACTGGTGACTTGCCCCCTGAAATCAAGCTCCAAAGCGATCTGCCCTCGAATTTAGATGTCCCAGCCGACGGACTCCAAGAAATTGAGATCAGGGCTTTCGATCCAGATTTTGGACTTACTTCCATCACCGCCTCTGCCAAATTGACCAACGGCAACACAATCAAACAGAGAAACCTCGAGAGGCTATGCTTTGAGTCATTGGAGGGTACAAATAACCAAGTGTCAGTGAATTTCCAGTTTGTCCCCTCGGAGTTTGATTTAAAGGTAGGTGATCAACTTGAATTTAGTGCAATCGCGACCGACAACCGCTGCAAAGTCGGCGAAGATACGCCTGAACCAAATCGAACAACTTCCAAACCCATGTCGATCCGAATCGTTGCATCCCTAACAAAGCCAACGAACGGCAAATCCGCAAATTCGCCAAGCCCTGACGACAAACCCAACGAAAAAAACGAACAACCCAAGACGGATAAAAACAAAACCACCAGCAAGACCGATGCTGCCAACCAGAAGTCAAGTAACGAACCAAAATCATCGGAAGACAACAAAGAAAACGAAACTCAAAAAAACAGAAATCAAGAAAAGAAAAACGAAAAACAAAAAGACAGTCAAGGAGGTAACGAAGACGTCAATCAAAAAAGCAAGTCGCAGAAAAAAGGCTCTGATCAAAGTGGAACCGGGGCAGGCACGGAATCGGCCAATCCATCCGAATCCAACGATGAAAACAATTCAGACAATCAAAATAGCGAAAATTCAAAATCGAAATCATCCAGAAACTCAAATGGTTCCTCAACAAGTAACGACGATAGCGGCCAAGACGGTGATGATTCAACAGGCAATGAGAAAGCGACATCTGCGAAATCCAAAAGAAACACTACCTCAAGAACCCCACAGAAGAGTTCCGAACAGGATTGGAATAAGCCACAGGATGACGCTGAAGCGTTCTCGCGAATCAATGAACTGAGAAAAGAACAAGAGAAGCAAATCGGCGAGAAGCAAGCTGGCGAGAAGCAAGCTGGCGAGAAGCAAGCTGGCGAGAAGCAAGCCGGAGAGAAGCAAGCTGGAGAGAAGCAAGCTGGAGAGAAGCAAGCTGGAGAGAAGCAAGCTGGAGAGAAGCAAGCCGGCGAGAAGCAATCTGGCGAGAAGCAAGCTGGCGAGAAACAAGCTGGCGAGAAGCAGGCTGGCGAGAAGCAGGCTGGCGAGAAGCAAGCTGGTGAGAAGCAATCCGGTGAGAAGCAATCTGGCGAGAAGCAGGCTGGAGAGAAGCAAGCCGAAGACCAACTATCCGGCAAGAAAAAGCAAGGGGACAAAAAGCCTGGTGACCAGCCCGGTGGTGCTTCGTCGGGCGTCAATCAGAATAGTTCCAGTAATAACTCAAGTGAACCATCGAGAGGTGGCATTGATCGATCTACTGGTTCAGCGGATCCTGCTAACAAAGAGAATGCAGAAAAAGTTACGGACTTGGCGCTAGACTATTTGAAACAACAGAAGGAGCAGCCAGATCCTGAGCTTCTGAAACGATTGCAGTGGACCAAGGTCGACATGAAGAAGTTCATGGATAAGTGGACCGAAGCAAAGGAACTTGCCAAGACGGATCCAAACAAAAAACGAGAGTTGGAAGAGACTCTTCAATTACTGAACAAGCGTCAACTCCAAAGCAAAGAGCAGTCAGTCAAAGATGTGAATGACAACTTGAGTGGATTCCTAGAGGAGGGTGCTCGTGTACGTCCACCGGAATCGCAAAGAAGTTGGTTTGAGCAGTTTCAAAAAGCAGCTAGAAAACTTGAATAGAAGGAACTTGCCGTGAAACCCCTTGTAAACGGATTGTATTCTGGGATCGTTTTGGGTTTGGTTTGCTTGATTGGAGCGACAGGGAGGTTGTCGTATGCTGACACGATCGAAAGCGAGAGCAAGTATAGACAACCGGTGGATCTGGTCTTGGATGGTTCGAATGAACATTTGCTCGTAGCCTGTTCGGGCACGGGCGAATTGGAGGTGTACCATACAGGAACGAATAAAAAACTTGTGTCGATGAAGCTGGATGAGTCGTTAGATTCGTTAACCAGTCTTGGTGAGCACTGGATTGCAGCATGTTCGAAGAAGTCGCACAGAACACATATTGTAAATTGGTCCGCTGAATTGCTGCGTCCCATGGCGGTCATTCCCAACTCACATTCGCCAGTGAATTTGCATTGGGACCCTCAGTCCCGTTCACTTTTTGTCGCATGTTTGTGGTCAAGGCGAGTGGAATATGTCGACTTGACGGATCACTTGGCGAACTGGTCGATAAGCGGGAATTCGACTAAACTCGTCACCATAACACCTAACCAAATCTGGGATGTCCCAATCGCTCCAAGGGAAATAGTAAATCTGGAAGGGGGCCGAGGTTTGGTTGTCGCGGATAATTTTGGACGTGAGTTATTGGTGTTGGATCCAAAAGATGGGCACGTAATTGTTGCTCATGATTTTTTTGGCACCTCAATTCGCGGGCTGAAACGTTACGGTAATGACTTAGTGACCCTTCATGCCATGCTAAACGAGTTTTCGCGAACCGATCAAAATGAAATTCACTGGGGCGTTTTAATGGCAAACGACGTTCGTTTGATCGACGTCGATTTGCTAATGAAGGAACGGGGTGATCGGATTTATGTCGGTGGCCGCGTTAACCCGGTAGGAGTGCCTGGCAATGGATCCGCAGAACCAACAAGTATGGAAGTTCATGCCAGCACTGGGAAAGTTGCAGTTGCGGTGGGTGGGACTGATATCGTAGCGATTGGACGAACCGATGGTTATACGTTTCAGTATGTTCCAGTCGGCCGATACCCCTCAGCCGTCTGTTGGGCAAACGACGGGAATGCGCTTTACGTTGCGAATCAATTTGATGACTCAATTAGCGTTGTTGACGTACGCGGAGCCAAAGTATCCAGTGTCATATCGCAAGGTACAATTCGAGATTTGACCGCAGCAGAGTTGGGCGAACAGCTTTTCCATAGCGCGACATTATCTCACGATCGATGGTTGACGTGCGCATCTTGTCATGTGGATGGTCATACAAATGGTCAATTGTCCGACAATCTCGGAGATCGCAACTACGGTGCGCCCAAGCGAGTCCCAAGCTTGCTCGGCATCAAAGATACGGCACCGTACACATGGCTTGGCCATGAACAACAACTCAAGGGACAGATCATATCCTCGGTTCGAAAAACGATGCATAGCTATCGAAAGCTCGACGATGATGAGGTCGATCAAGTTGCTGCATTTATGGAATCGCTTCCGCCGGCCATTTCGCTTGCACATGCGCGAGGCGTGGGCGTTGGTGAGTCAGTAGCAAGGGGGAGAATTTTCTTCGAAAGCAAGGGATGCACGGATTGCCATGCAGGTTCAAAGTACACATCTCATGATGTGTACGACGTCGGATTGGTAGACGAGAATCGGCAAAAATTCTTCAATCCACCAAGTTTGCTCGGTGTATCCCAACGGGGACCTGAAATGTTTCATGACGGCCGAGCCGTCGGACTTTATGGGGTCTTGGTCGACAAGAAGCACCGGCTGGAAGAGACTCTTTCCGAGCGACAATTGGACGATTTAATCGCATTTCTCAATACTCTTTAGTATCGTGTTTGCGTAAATCGTCGAAAAACGAATAAATACTGCAAGCACTTAGTCCAAGTACTAGGAGGGTGTTAAGATTGAGTGCTTCCTAGGGTGAGAACCAAACGCACAATCGGAGTTTTGAAGTGAATGAACTTTTTTCATTAGTCAATCGTTATAGCAACTGGATTATCTTCGCTGTACTCATTGTCGTTTGCGTGCTCGTTTTCAAGCCGGGTGCGGTTCGAGATATCGAGCCTTCTACCGATTCGCAGTTTCAATCGACTGTAGCCCAAGAAACGCGCCCTGTGTTGGTCAAGTTCGGAGCGAAGTGGTGCCCGCCTTGTGTCTCCACCGACAAGGCCCTTGCCGAGTATGAAATCGCTTCGACCGGAGCCGTTAAAGTAGTTATCCTAGATGTGGACTCGAACCCAAGCGTCTCGCAACACTACGGAGTGCGTTCCATCCCGCACTCGTTCTTGTTTTGGAAGGGCAGGATCGTCGATGAGAGAGTAGGTGGGATGGACGCACAGGAGATCAGTTCCTGGGTACAGTCAAATCAGCACCGATGGCAGAACTGAGCGGGATTCAGACCTCTGCCTTGCTTAACCTCAATGAATTCTAGGGCTGAGCATCGCGGTGGGAGCGGCTCGCTTCAATCGCGGCCATCCTCTTTGCGAATGCAACACCGGCCAGGTACAAAGCCAGGAATGTTTTTTATCAACCGCGATTGAGCTTGCGAATGGTACCTTGGCGTACAAACCACCAGATACTTAATGCGCCAACAACACCAATGAGCAGAGTAATCGTGCTGGCTGTTTGTTCAGTAATACCTTGATCCTTTTCGAGCGATGCATAGCCCAATTCAAGATGGTCCAGCACAATGAGGGGACCAATTTGCTTTTTGTTTTCTCCGAGAGATTGCGATGTCTCCTGAGTCTTGTAGCTCCAAAAGCGATAGAACCAGCCAGATGCATATGATTTCATTCTCGGATACCACACTTGCACTTCACTTGCAGTGGTATCGCTGTTCGAACTCGAGTCAATATTTCTAAGCCAGCTTGGTAGCTCGATCGCGACACAAGTTATCGGATACTCCCTGTGGTACAAAATAGGCTCGTTTTCCCCTTTGATTTCGTAGGTCCGATTGCCGATATCCGCCATGGCATCCAATTGGAAGTAGCCATCACTCCCCAATACGGAGGCCTCAGCGGGATTATCTATTTTTACACGCGAAATTCGGATGATGCGCATGTTCATCTCAACTCGTTCCATGCATGGCATATTCCCATCCTGTTTCTTTCGAAAAGCCTCAATCAGTTCAGGAATCTTCCGAGCGGTTTTTAGCGTTGCGAGTCTGGTATCGACCGCCACAAAGGGCGCTTTCTTAGCAATTTGCATTAGTGAGAAATAGGGTTCCAGCTCGCGAGCTGAAAACGGCCGGATCTGCCCGTTTTCCAGTTCGCGCAGGATGTCAAGCCAGGCCAAGTCCCAACCGTGCGACAGCAAGAAGTGA
Organism: Pirellula sp.; assembly: GCA_031374515.1. GTDB lineage: Bacteria > Planctomycetota > Planctomycetia > Pirellulales > Pirellulaceae > JBKCUI01. Next base: position 48,158 of record JANMGH010000173.1, read on the forward strand.
AATGTTTCCGGATTTGGCGGAAGGAACGTTGAGTGATCGACTGCATTAGGCGATTCAAGTATTTGCCATTTTGGAGAGTGCGCCCACGCTACGAGGCTACCATCGTTATTTTTCAATCTCAAAGCATCGACGACGCAAGGTTGTCGAATCGTTTCGAGTGGTTTGCCGTCTGTTTGCAACCATAACGAAGGCAAGGCACTGCACAGTAACAACAGTGTAGAATCGCCACTCTCGATTCGGCATCTATAGATGAACTGCAAGTCTTGAGCAATTGGTAGACTCGAATCAACAGCGATCCGCTCAACTTTGGTCACCATGCCAGTGACGCGGGCGATAGACGCAGACGTAGAAACCTGCCATTCCAGTCGATTTGCAAGAAGGAGGGATAGTTCGGGTCTAAGCCGTTCCAATTCGAAGATTGGTTTCATTGCCTCAGTAACATTGGATCCTCGAAAACCCGATTCGACAGATTCGGTATCCATCGATTCCAATGCCTGTTGCAGGCGATTGAGAACGATCGAATATGGAGTTGCGGTATCAACGGGAACTTGCCACTCTGTATCGTCCGACGCGGATGGCAAGAACGTAGGAACCTGGTTTGAAACCGTTCCGACAGGGCCGCTAGCTTCAGAGGGTTTGACATACGCAGCCAAAAGTAAAGGAGCTACTTCGGAACCTCGTTGTGACACGTACGCGATCCGTTTGAAGAAGAAGCCTGTGACGGAGACATGCGTTCCCTTTTCCAGTTTTATGCTTCGATCAACATTCTCGCTTGGGACATAGACACAGACGGGTTGATTGCTTGTCCCTTCGGGTTGCAGCCAGACGACAAAATAGTCATGCTGCCCAAAACCTACCTCAGAAAACGAGGTAATCGCATCGACCATAAAAATGGTTCCGTCGAAGCGCAACGCGCGCCCACGATCCGATTTCCCTCCGGAACTCAATTGAGAGATGTCGGTTTTGTTGAAATTGAGATTCGAAGCAGTTTTGTTTGCAAACAACTCACGTAGCGCGTCAACTCGCTGCCAGCTGCGTGCAAAGGGGAGCCTATCGGTTGTCCACCATGGTGAGTTGTCGACAACTTGATCCATTAGTCGTTCATCCAAAGCCAATCTCAATCCACGAAAAAGATCGTTGGCTACGGTTTGCATTGGAATTGCAGAGGTTTCGAACCATGGTTTTTGCTCTTGGATAGACGCGTAGAATTCGTTAGTCCGCGACTCTTTGTCGGAGTTCTGTAATTCGATTTGCGACCAATTCAGTAGCAGCACCTGGGATGCATCGTACCATTCGATAACCTTCGCCCAGTTTTTGGCGGCGTTTTGGTCGTCCGATGGATCGGCTACGGACCCGAACAACTTGCGAGACAAAGCGGAAATAGTAGCGGCGTCGGCCTTTCTTAACAGCGCTTTCCAAATGCGTTGATTGGTACGAACGGTTGTGCTTGCAGCTTGCAATGCAATCGTTTCCAGCGTCGCTTCGTCCACTCTCAAGTCCGGTTTCATCGGATCCATTGTCTGGTCAATAATAACCGGAAATGGGATGTCTACACTGGCCCTTTCGTTGGGAAGGAGACCGATAGCGGTCGCAACCTTCGCCACTTTGCGTACATCGGACGTTTGCTGAATCAAGATTAAAATCATAGCAAGCAAGATTATGAGCGATGCGATTCGCCTTGTCCCACTCGCTTTATCAAGTGCATTGGAGTGTATTCGACTCTGACCTTGTCCGTCGTACCATCGCTTTCGCTTTTGTCTTGCCATGGCTATCGCTCCGAACTCGCAGAAAAGAATTTTCTTGCCGCTCCGTGGTAAGGCAATCCATCCCAGTTTGCGGCAAGGTCTAGCCCGATAAGTCCTTCTGCGACTGCAGTCCCCTTATAGATCGCATGGAGGCATTCTTCCACCAAGCGGTCGGGCGCATCTTTGCGAACGACAAGCAACGCAGTAGTCCGCAAAGTCCGAATAGGTTCGGAGGAAGTAGATCCGTACGCTTCGGCAGGAATCTCGGACAAACGGAACATAGGTAATTCGAAGGCGACATCAACAACACTGTCAATGGATAGCAACCGATATCGACCATCCTTGAGAAGATCGAAGATACTCTGTTGACCGACTCTTGTTACGGCAATCACCACTTCTGCTTCCACAAGGCGTTCCGTATCCGTCCAATCGCTTTCAATAAGTGTTTTCGGAATAACGTGGAAGTGCTTTAGCAATCGGACGGAAGTTTGGTAAGTCCCTGAGTCTTTGGTGCCCATCATAATGCGTTTGCCATCGAGTTCATGTAGATGTTGGATTTCAGATTCTCTTGGAACCATGACGTGAACTGCTTCATAAAACAGGGGTGCGACAACGGCAACCTGATCGGATCGGACCGAAGACTCTTGCATCAACGCCAATTGGGCTTTCCTATCCACAAGTTGTTTTAGGTTATCCAACGACCCATGGGTTGCGATGACCTGAGGCACTCGCCCGTTGCTGGATTGCAGACGAGTAGCCAGTTTCCCCGCCATTTCGTAGTACATTCCACCCGGTGTTCCCGATGCAATGGATACGCTTCGCGGCATGTTGGTATTGCGAATGTACTCTGTGATTTGGCTGCCGGTGAGCCAAACCATCGCCAATGCAAAGGCCATGCAAATGACAACGTTTTGCGCAATACGCTGGGACTTAGTCGGTTCGATATTTCGTGTTCCGGTTAAAGCGGCAACCAACGGTACGTTGGCAAGCCAGTGCTTTGAGCGGCGAAGGATTGACGGCGGCAGTGCTTGAATCGGAACTCCTTGGAAGAAACGATCCAAATCATCCGCAAGTTCACCAGCAGTGGCATAGCGGCGGGCGGGGAGTTTCTCGAGACATTTGGTGACGATGGTATCCAAATCGGAATGGACGTTTGGGTGACTTTGTCGCACAGTTGGGGCGGGACGATGGATGACCTGCATAATTGTCTGCAATACCGACTCGCCTTGGAAAGGGGGTTTGCCCGTCAACAGTGCATAAAGAATGGCACCCATGGCATAGATGTCAATCGAAGCCCCTTGCTCATCGCTTTTTCCGGCTGCCTGTTCAGGAGCCATATAGCTAGGCGTACCCAAAGTCGCACCTGTTGCGGTAAGCCCTTTATCGGATCCCATTTGTTTAGCCAACCCAAAGTCCGTAACGACAACCTCATCGTTTTCATCAATAAGGACATTGGCTGGTTTCAGATCTCGATGAATCACCCCTTGTTCGTGTGCGTAGTCGATGGCTCGTGCAACGTCACGAGTGTAGCGAACCGCGTCTTTCGGGCTCATTGGGCCTGTCGAAATCTTTTTTGCAAGGTCAGTACCCGGAATGTAATCCATCGAAAAAAAATGATGTCCCTCGCATTCGCCACAATGATATACCGTAACGATGTTGGGATGCGCTAGGCTAGCCGCGCTGCGTGCTTCAGTATGAAATCGAGTGACCTCATCTTCGCTGGCCAAACATCCCGATCGGATCATTTTTATGGCGACTCTGCGTTCTAATCGCACTTGAAACGCAAGATAGACAACCCCCATTCCGCCCCGCCCAAGTACTTTTTCAAGAATGTAATCTCCGAAACGAAGCGGAAGAATGGATTGTGAATTGTTGCTAACTAGGCTGTTTTGGCTAATCTCCGAAAGGTTCTTAGAGGGCGGCAAAGTCGAGTCGAAGGGTGAAAATGGTTCGGGCGACTCTGGCGTTCCGTGTCGTCCCGATGCGGATTTCTCCAACGCAGAGTGCATGGTGATCGCATCTGAGTCAGGTCTCTCTGGAACTGCGGAGTTGCTGGCCCCGTTTTCAGAACCCTGGGTGCGCGAGTCCCCCAGTTCCGCAAGTGTGGGGCCTGCCATATTCTCAATCCAATCGGCAGCATCGAGCAACGACCGCAATTGCGGTGCAAGTTCCGGGAATTCCTTGAGGAACGCCTCTCGATCCTCCATTTCGCCGGCATCAGACCGACGCATAAACTCAAGCAAAGCTTGGTCCAGTCTCGTCTCGTTGCCGTCTTCCAACTCGTCGGACATATTGGGATTGATTCGAAGGGACGCAGTTCAAAAGAGCTTAGGATACACGACTTTTTTCTATTTTTCAGCAGACTCTTGTCGCTGCTGTAAAATTAGACTATCCCGATGCGATTAGCAAATCGAGATTTACGATGCGATCGAACCTAAATTCCCAGAAACAAGTAACAATGTCGAATACTCCAACGTTTCGCGTGCTGCTTCAGAAGGAGCAGTTGGTTTTTTCCGCTGCGCATTTCATTACCTTTGCTGGCGATATCTGCGAATGCCTGCATGGACACAACTATGCTGTTCGCGCCGAAGTCGAAGGAGATTTGGACGAGAATCGTTATGTCATTGACTTTATCGCATTCCGCGATTCGCTAGCAGGACTAATCAAACAATTAGATCATCACATGCTTTTGCCCCTACATCACCCGAGTATCCTGGTAGAAGAGCAAAACGAAGAAATTACCGTTCGATATCGAAGTAAGCGATGGGTTTTCCCAAGAGAGGACTGCATGCTTTTACCCATCGCAAATACGACGGCTGAGGAGATTGCTTGGTGGGTTGCGACCCAGCTAAGAAACAAGCTCTTTGCCGAAATTGGTACCCGCCTAACCATGCTGGAAATTGGAATCGATGAAAATAATGGGCAATGGGGGTATTGCCGTTTGCCCTGGTTAGAGCAAAAGTAAAGCCTGCGTCAGGGTGGCCGAATTTGTTGAATGGGATGATTCGTTTGCGCCGAATAGCGAACTATCGTAATTTGTCTTTAGCGTCGTTCCGTACGATGTTCGAGTTCAGATACAGAAATGCTTTCAGCCCGCACCGTCCAGCCCTTTCACCTTCAGAGTCTCTGTGTCCGATAAACAGAATGGAATTGTAAAAGCGGCAGTGCTCCTCATGGCGCTCGAAGAGGATGATGCCGCCGTATTGTTGGGTAAACTCCCGCCGAAACAAGTGGAGTTAGTGTCGTTGGCAATCGCTCAGCTTGATAACATCTCTGGCCAAATCCAAGAAGAGATTATCTCGGAGTTCTTCGGTGGTGAACCCAGCTCGCTTGGACATTCCAGTGGCGGACTGGATCGTGCTAAGAGTTTGGTAAAGAAAGCACTGGGCAAAGACGCCGCCGACATGCTATCGATTCTTCAGCAGACCTTAGAGTCGCTACCTTTCGGATTCTTGCAGAAAGCGGATCCGCAAAACATTCTATCGTTCATAATGGACGAGCATCCGCAAACCATCGCTGTGGTAATCTGCCACGTACCTGCAGCCACCGGCGCCGGGATTTTAAACGGCTTGCCACAGCAGAAGCAGCTATCAGTTATCAAGCGTATTGCAGGTATGCAGCAAACCAATCCGGAGGCGATCAAAGAGATTGAATGCGCTCTGGAAGTACGCATGTCGCTCGTTATGAGCCAGTCGTTCCGCAAAGCAGGTGGCGTACCTGCAGTTGCGGAAATTTTGAACGTCACAGATCGGGCGACGGAACGTGTCGTCCTGGAATCGCTGACGAAGGATAACCCGGAGTTGGTTGAAGAAATTCGACGACTGATGTTTGTTTTCGAAGATATTCAAAAGCTTGCAGACAAGGACATTCAAACGATTCTAAAGAACGTCGAAACAAGTCAATGGGCGATGGCACTCAAGGGTGCAAGCCAACAACTGCAGGAGAAAGTGATGAAGAACATGTCAACTCGTGCCGCCGAAATTCTCAAAGAAGAAATTGGCTTCCTCGGTCGTGTCAAAGTTAGCGATGTCGAAGGCGTCCAGCAGAAAATCGTTGACATTCTTCGAACCCTAGAGGAATCTGGTCAGCTGCAACGACCGGGCTCTGACGGCGAGGATGAATTCGTTGCATAGACAATCGGTAGAATCGCAAACTGACGTAACGTGCTATGCGCTGTGCGATGGCCGCAGTCGTTAAAGCAGATTCGCGGGGTGGGGCACTCATGCCCAGAGTGACCTCCAAATGTATCGGCAATTGCATTTTGTGGCATCAGATTCGGGGGCTTTGCATACCAATGTAGCTTAGTCCGCGCAATACAGCGTGCTCCACGAGTTCGACAGGCTCCGTTATGTGAGGCATCAGTAATTGGCCGTCCCCACCCGATACGACAACCTTGGTTTCTAAATTGTTTAGGATTTCGCATCGATATCGTTCGACCAGATGCTTCGCGCCTCCTACTAACGCGGCATTTACGCCCGCTGAGATCGCTTGCTCAGTGTTTTTTCCTGGGAGTATAGGTCGCACATTAACGGCATGGTTTCCAAGCCATGGCAACAAATCTGTCCCGGCTGCCAGCAATTGCAAAGAAAGACCCAGGCCAGGCATAATGGAGCCCCCACGAAACGCACCTAATCTATCGACCAGATCGATAGTAACCGCCGTGCCCGCTTGAACAACGATCACGGATTGCGGTTTCGATACTCCATCGTTAACGTGTCGAAAGGCGCTATACGCTGCAAGCAAGCGATCGACCCCTGTCTTCTCTGGAAATAAAACATCGATGGTCATCGGGAGGTCGGCATACGACACAACCTTTAGTTCAGGATGGGATTCGTTATCGCGCAAACTAAGTCGCAACTGTTCCAGCGCATTTCGCTGAACACTTGAAACCAGCCATGCTTCGCTTTTCGCTTCGCCAAATTGGGAGACAAGCCAATCGAATGCAGAACGATCCTGCAGCTGACACCATCGCAGGTCCGGCGCAGCTTCTTGTTCCGGAGACGGTTTCCTAACCGAAGCGATAGCAGCCGCCCAGGACAATCGAAAGACCTGCTGCCTTTCAAATAGTTGGCCCTCCGAGACACGTGAAGCTCTCAGCCCACTATTGCCTATATCGACCAGGATCATTGCGCAGCGGTGGCAAGTTCCGCGTTTTGCTCTGCGAGTAATGCTGCGATTTTCGTAACCAGTTTGTTAAGCCCCTGGCCCGTTACCGCGCTGATCAAGTAAATGTCTTTGCGACCCAAGTTCTCGCACAACATTTCGTGGACCATCACTGCGTCTGGCAACTCCGCTTTGGTGATGGCTAAGATTTCGGGTCGCGTAACCAACTCGTTGCTGTACTCTGCAAGTTCCTTGCGGATGGCATGGTAATTCGCGATCGGATCAGACTGATCCATCGGCATCGGTTCAACCAAATGCACAAGGATACCGGCTCGCATAATGTGCCTTAGGAAGTCGTGTCCTAGCCCCGATCCTTGAGCTGCGCCCTCAATGAGCCCGGGAATATCTGCCATGACAAAGTTGCGATCGATGTCCACGGATACCAAACCTAGATTGGGGAATTTCGTGGTAAATGGATAGTCGGCAATTTCGGGGCGTGCTCGCGAAAGACGGCTTAGCAAAGTGCTTTTGCCGGCATTCGGCATTCCGACTAACCCAACGTCCGCAATCGCTTTGAGTTCGAAAATCAGGCGGCGCTGTTCACCAGTGCCGCCGTCTGTCGTGTCGCGGGGAGCTTGATTCGTAGACGATTTGAAGTGGGTGTTGCCCCAACCTCCTCGACCACCGCGAGCAGCAACAATTTCATCGCCTGGATTCACGAGATCTCTCAGCACCATGCCTGAATCTCGATCGAGCAAAACCGTGCCGGGTGGTACGACCAAGATCAAGTCTTCTCCGCTTTTGCCATGGCAATCGGATCCGCTACCTGGTGTTCCGTTCTCCGCACGCCAATGTCTCTGATGAGCGAACTGAACCAGCGAGTTCACACCTGCTTTGGCCCGCACAATTACGCTTCCACCGCTTCCGCCGTCGCCACCGCATGGACCGCCTCGCGGCACATGCTTCTCCCGGCGAAACGCCATGCATCCGCTTCCACCTTTTCCTGAGATGGCTTCAACTTCAACGCGGTCTACGAACATGATTAAAGATCAGATCTTGGCTGGGACCAATACAAAGCCGCGGAAAATCGGCACCGAAAAAAAATTCGAAATGCAGGATGCTCCACGCGTGGTAAAAAACTAGTGCTCTGTATTAAATTTTTAGGGTTGGAATGATTTTGCCCGAAGCGAAATTTGCCCGAAGCGAAATTTGCCAGTAGCGAAATTTGCCAGTATCGAAAGTCTTCAAGACTTTCGACGATTTTGTACTTTCCGAAACAATTGTCGAAGTTAGCTTCCCAAAAATTATAAGTTGGACTACAGACTACCCTGTCCAAATCACTCCTTTGGGTTGAGCCGCAGGCGTTACCCGCGTTTTAACTCGCAATTCATCGTATCGCAGCTAGAACTTGAGGATCAAGATCCCAATTCCTAAGCTGGACAAAGCACTAGGCGGACTCAGCGATTCGAACGTTGATTCTGCGACCTTCTTGATCAAAATAAACATTGCCTTCAACGAGTGAATAAATCGTGTAGTCTTTGCCCATTCCGACGTTACATCCAGGTCTCCATTTCGTACCGACCTGCCGAATAAGAATGTTGCCTGAAATGACTTTCTCGCCACCGAACTTCTTCACTCCGCGACGCTGCGCATTGGAATCACGACCGTTTCGTGTAGATCCCTGACCTTTTTTATGTGCCATTTAAAAGCCTAATTACCTGTGCCGAGTTGGATTGTCAAAACCAGCTAATACTTACCGCACTTGCGGGGGTAAGAGTTTAACGGTAGATCCACTGATAATCAAGGCGTTCTTTGAGGTTAAACTGCTTTAGATAGTATTCAACCCGCTCTTTGTTTTCGAATGCAGGGAGTCCTAACAAAATCCGGTCCTTGGACTCTTCCAAAGCATCGCCAGGACGCCAAAAATAGATTCGAAGAGTTTTTCGGTCGTAATTGGACTTGTCATCTGCATCTACACGAATTTTGTAGGCATTCGTCAAACCACGCACGTCGACAGCAAAAAAATCTAGCCTGGGATCGACGTCCGTCCAAGTTGCCACACCCCAAACGGATTTGTCCTCTTCTGGGCTGCTCGAAACAATATCCAGTTTCCCAATTTCGATTTGATCATGTAAACGCTTTCCAACGCGCTCTCTAGCCGCGATTGCTTCCATTGCTGACGGCAGGATCTTTGCATCGATACTGAAATTGCGTTCCTTGCTTAACATGGAGAATCGCGGAAGAAAACGGACTGATTCAACTTTGACTTTGTCCGGATTTCCAGGGACTTCGGCCGCGATCGTGGGTGACAAATCTTCGCCCACGTATCGAACTTTATAAACTAGGTACCAGACGACTTTTCTTTGCAATTTACCGTTCGCTTGCGGAACGTCCACTTCGATCAATCGCACTGGTTTGAAAGAAAACTCGAGTCCCCAGACAGCATGGCGAAAAATCACGTCCTTGGACAGCGCAAGCAGTGTTTCACTAGGGGAGGCAAAATGCGGCTTGTTTTCAGGGAAATCTGGAGCAGCCCAAGCCAGTTCCGGGTGCTTCGCGACCAAATCTAGGTCAAAGGGTCCAAGTGCCGTATCTTCGGAATTCTGGTCCGGCGTTACAACCGTCATAACTCCGCTCGCCAGTTTCCTCGCAGACAATCCTGGGCCGGCAGATCCCAACAATGAATCGCTAGAGGAAAGGGACTGGGCCTGAGCGGATCCAATAGAAACGGACGCGATCAGTGCGATCAAAATCGATTGAAAAACCCAGGTTTTCACAGTTTAATGTTCCACACGGGAGCAGACGAAGGAAAGTCGGCGAACTCCGATAGTAGACCAAGTTCCCAACAAAAACATACCCGGAGTATAATTCGAAGCGGCCACCCGCGTAATCGAAAACTCCGGGATAGTGGAATTTTTGGAATTCAAAGAGAGGAACAATGAGGATCGATCTGGAAAAAAGTCGATTTCCCCAGGCCTAGCCCTCATTTACTTCTTGCGGTGCCTGATCCTCGCACGCATTCGTCTCTTCTTACGACCAACTTTACGACGACCTCGACCTGTTTTCTTTACACCCACGAACAAATGCTCCTAAATCAAAGGCGAGAAACATGTGTTTCCACCAGGCAGTGACAAAAAACTATTCATGTCGTCGCTAAGACTCAAAGGATCGACGCGCCAACCAAGCTGCGTAGCGTAACACAACTCGTTGGTTTTTGACAAGTCCATGCTAGGAGAAAGCACGGTTTAACCCAGCAAGCGTTGCATTCAGATCAACATTCAACTTCGAGCGTTGCCAAACCTACGGCAATTTTCAGCTTTGAAAGGTAGCGTGGTGGCTATACAAGACTGTGGTGGAACATTACGGGTATGCATGAACAATCAACGGATTTTGCTTCAATCCTGCGAATGCAACCCGCACTCCGTCTTGCCTGTTCCGCTCCAGCGCCCGGCGCGTTCGTCTTCACCCAGACCAACCGCTCTCGTACATGGCCAACATCCAATGCTCGTAAAACCATTGTCGTGCAATGGGTTGTAGGGAATCTTGGCCTTCAGTATCCGATCCCAAACCATCTTTTTATTCCAATTGGCTAGCGGACTTACTTTGACCAAGTGGAATTTCTTGTCCCAACCTACGATAGGCGCTGTCGCTCGATCAGGACTTTGATCGCGACGAATGGCACTTGCCCAAGCGAGCATCCCGCATGCAGCTCGCTTAAGCACGATAAGCTTGCGATCTGCACAACACTGATTTGAGTTGGTTTGATAGATCGGCCCTCCATGCAGTTTTTCGTATTCAAAAACATTAAGGTCCGGCTTCAACAACTCAACTTCAATTCCGTACAGTTCAGCGACTCTGTCACGTAGTGCGAGCGTCTCCGGAAATTGATATCCCGTATCCAGATTAAAAACCCAGGTTTTGGGCGAGATTCTGGACAGCATCTCAAGAATCACCATTCCCTCGGGACCAAACGCCGTCGCCATGGTGAATTTTTCGGCAAAGCGGTCGACAGCCCAAGCCAAGATCTGTTCTGGAGTGGCAGTTTCCAGCCGTTGACTTTGTTCTGTCAGCTCAGCTAACACCTCCGTCGTAGGTAATAAAGGTGGAGTCGCTGCTTGGGATCCGATCAACTCCCCTTGAGCTTTTTTGGCATCGCCGCTGCTGTCGTGTAAAAGGCTTGGGCGATCAGACAAGGTGGTGCAACGCTGCAAAACGGTTTGTAAATTGTTGGTGAGATAAGCTTGGGTATTCGCGAACAGTCCAAGCAACGCATCGGGCAATAATACAGCCTGACAACTCTAGCGGTCAAGCTGAAGCAATCGGGCGATGACGAAGCCCCGACCTTCCGCTACGCTTTTCCTATACACCCATCAACTCAAAAAGGCCCAGAAAAAATGCCTATTTACGAATACTATTGCCCGCCTTGCCATACCATCTATAGCTTCTTTGCAAGATCGATGAATCAAACAGTCGCTCCGAAATGCCCGAAATGCGGTCGCAAGCAACTTGAGAAAAAGATTTCTCGATTCGCAATATCGAAGGGGCTTACGGAAAGCAGCGGCGTTACGGATCCATTTGAAAACGTGGATGAAAGCAAAATGGAACAACTCATGGCCGAGATGGCCCCACATTTGGAGGAAGGCGGAGAAGGTCCTGAAGACCCTCGCCAAATGGCCGGAGTCATGAAACGCATGTTTGAATTGACGGGAATGCAGCCTACTGGAGCCATGTTAGAGGCAATGAAAAGAATGGAAGCCGGCGAAGATCCGGACAAAATCGATGAGGAAATGGGCGATGCTCTTGATGGGGATGGAGACCCGTTTGCGCAATCTCAAAAGGCTGGAAAAAAGTTTTCTAGGTTCTTCGAGGCTCCCAACGTTGACCCTGAACTGTATGATTTGTAGTCTTCTACTCTAGCGACTCTCTCCTCGCTTGCCATAACTTCATCTTCTTTTCCATCGTAGAGACGGCAGTTCGGCCACTAACTTTAAGGCCGAGCGCAGGATGTTTTTATTCGCTCAACGTTGGGAAAGCAAAGAACGAAAAAGACCAACCCCAACCATTTTGGATTTCGATGCAGAACAACCCATCATCCGACCATTCCGTAGAGCTTGGCTGGCTCTTAGATTCCCCTGAACGCAATCTCTCCTGGGGACGAAACGCCGATCGAAATGAAAAGGCCGCTGCCACGCTTCGGCAGTATATCTACATGCAAATGGCTGCCTCGGACTTAGTACTCGACGAAGAAGCTCGCCTCAAAGTCGATTTGCCCGAAGGCCTATTGGCCAACCTCGAAGAAAAGAACCGCCTTCTTTCTTTGCTCAAAGCCCCTATCGATCAACGCATCGAGGCGTTTCTCGCTAACCACTTTTCCGATCTTCAACTCACGGCGCCTTTGCAACTCCCATCCATGACCCTTGTACTAGACCATCATGGCCTAGCGAGGCAACTGAGCCTACCTGACGGTGGCGAATGCTTTGAAAATGAACTGGTCAGTTCCTTCCGAGTTTCCAACGGTGTTCTTCACAATCCTCGGGCTGACCGAAGGACCACACAAGGTACTTTCCACGTTACCGAAGGTGGATTGCCCATCGCGGGCGACAAACGAAGCGTGCCGAAAGTGGCGTTTTCGAAACTGTTTCAGCACGCTGTCAATCCGCCGGATAACTTACTGGAATTGCCATTCACTCAAGCCAACTCGATTCCAGCAAAGACGTTTGTGTCCCTTTTGTTGCGTCCGCTGGTTTGTCCGGCCGTACCCGGCTATTGCGAATTCAAGACTATGGAGATTCGATTCTTTGCTCCGGGTGGTCTGGTCAGCAATCTTGACTTCGTCGAATCTATTTTCGGCAATTCGGGTGATCCACTTGTTCCCGAAAATGACGCTGCCTTGGACTGCATGCATTGGTCCGGACACACCGGTTGTGTGATCCTCGCTCCGCACTTGATCCATTTAACGAAGGAACAAGTTGGACTTCCACATATTTCCAAAGCAACCGATCTTCAGATTCGCGACCGCATGTGCTGGGAAGATCCAGCAGAAAAATACAATGATGGTCAGGCATTCAAGATTACTTGCCGCAATCAAGAAGGGGTGATCGTGACGCTTATTGCGGATAACTATTATGGTTACTGCAAAAAGGAGGTCAAAACGCAGATCAGTTATGCTTCCAACCTTCTTGGTAATGTGGAGGAAGAACATGCGGGAGGAACCTTAGCCTTTGTTTCGCACAATTTGGGTGAAGAATTCCAGTGGAATTCTCGTCGATACAATGGTCGAGCATTTAGCGACATCGAACGGGAATACTCTTCTTTTATTGACATCCAACCAGACGGTTATGGTATCGACCAGCGATTTCCCAAATTGGTGTATGTTCCCGAGAACGCCTTAGCTTCCCTCTTTGACCGAACCATTCGATGGACACGAGGAGAGCTGCCATGCTCTATTCCCTTAGAGCAGAACAAAGTCTACATGGCCCCGAGCGGCTACAAAGTGCATATGGAGAAACATCCCTGTGCTCCGTCTTGGAGGCTCATTGGAACCGCGGGTGAAGGCACTGTATGTCACAAGCCTTGTACGGTCAGCGGAGGAGGCAAAAGTGAGATTAGCAAGTCGCTGCGTGACTACATGCAAGGCGGTCCCATTTTTGTGGCCGATATCGACAGCGATTTCCGGCAATTGCAAGAAATCTTTGATCGAGACTATTCCGATCGATGGCGAGAGGATTCGACGGAAAAACCAGACTACGAAAATCGAGAGAGCCGCAAAGTACTGGATCCAAGTCGAACACTTGGCAGCGTGATCAAGCTGCTTACTCCTTCGAGAGAATACACCGACAAATACAATAAATGGCTAAGCAGCATTCCGACCCACTTGTACGCGATGGCGTTTATCATCAAGCGGTTTTGCAAACCCGAGTGGGATGGGAACTGGAGAGATCATTTCGGTGTTGATGTTGTCAACGGTGACAACGGACATGAACTGAAATTTGAAAATCGAAAACTCGTTGGAATGTACTTGCGTGTCGGCCTGGATCCGCTTGGGCGTTGGCGGATGTACAAACTGAGACAAGACTTTGCTGCCGCAGAGAAAATCCAATTGGAGGACGATATAACAGCCAGTGTTGTCGTACCCCAACGTTACTTGCCTACCCTACCGGAAAGTTCCATCAGCGTCCAACAACGCAGTCACAAGTTTGTTGCCAATTGCGAATACAGACTCTTTCAGCGACCTGACGATGCGATCCACCGTGGACTCGATAAACAAACCGAACTCGATATGGCCGACGTCGGTAATTTTTTCTGCAACTTTGAGCCGTTGTCTCGAGAGGTTGTGAGTCAGGAGATCGCGAACATCATCGACTTCGAACAATACACTGCTCCGATGCAAAATAGAATGAGCTCGTTCATCGCGGGTACGCAATCCTACGTTGTCTCATCAGCGCAACCCAGAATCGTAGATGGCAAGCCATCCAAGAACCCACGTTACCTACAAGATCGGACCGATTTGCGTGATCCATTTGATCGCTACGTCGCCTTTCGTGGAATGCAGCTATACAGAGCTACTCCCGCTGGAAAGAGCGTCCCAACGCCCGTAAACTCGATCCTCTCCGGTCGTCGCAACAATCCGCCAGACCCGAAGACTGGGATCCGATCCCTGGCTGTATACAACCCCATCCATTTTCAAGAGCTACCTGAATTGATCATGGACTACATATGTTCCCTCACAGGAAAAAGCCCGTCCACGACCGGGGCGGGTAGCGAAGGCGCTCTTACAAAAGGCCCTTTCAATGCGCTCAACATGGTTTATGACTTAAATACAACAATCGTTAGCATGATTCTAACGAGACTCGGTGGATTCAGTACCGCAGCAGGTCACATCGGTCCGGATATTGAGGTTGGTCATGACATCAGTATGTTTGTGCCGGAAATCTGGTGCCGGCTTCGGCCTGAAGAACGCGAACCCGATTTCTTATTGAAAGAGGGACTGCTCGAAAAAATCGAAGATTTTCAGCATAACGGGATGACGATTCCAGCCAGTCGATTGGGCTATCGGATAACCGCGAGGTTTGTACGCCGTTATTTTGGCCGAGTCTTTGACAATCCAAGCAAGGTGTTTGATGAACGCATACTGTGCCCAGAAAAACAGGACCTCGATTCGTTCGCTGATGGAATCCTCTACATCGCGGAAGCGCAGAAGCGTGTCGCAGAAATCTATCTCAGCGACGGCAGCTTCAAAATTGCCTGCCCACCCCTACAGGCCCTATTGAAAATCATGGCCGAAGGGAACTGGCAGGGTAAGGGGCTTGATGCACCCGAACTCCGAACTATGTTTACCCGTGAGAATCTGAAAGCGAGCACATGGTACGCTGCTAGATTGGCAGCGAAACAACGGGTTGATCAACGATTATGGCAACGCCACACCGATTACTTGACAGAGTACTGTAGCCGTCCTACTCACCTTGCCGTAACCAAACGACTCGGATTGCACGCGAGGCTAGAAGAAGCGAAATCGATGCTTGCCGATTGCAGTCGTCAAGACTATCGAGACTCTCTGCGTGGCACGCTTGGTGTAGATCCGTCAATTTAGCAGTTCGAACTTCTCAACCGACGGGGTTGGAAAATCAACGGATGCTGCCGACGCTAAACTGCGTCTCAGCATTGGGGATGGCGCACCGCTGCCTGGTTACGTGTTGAATCCCTAAAAGTAGCGGAATACCAAACACGGCAAGCATTTGTTTTGTCAAATCGACAATTGATTTGCGACGCAATCGATACAGCCGTTATAGTCGTTGCAAAAACGGGGTGCCGACCAAGAGTTTTAAGTAATATTTGCTGCCTTCGTTGGCGTTTCCGATTTCAGGGTGAACTATGTCGGTAACAGATTTCGCGTCAACCGCCATCAAGGAATGGTGGCACTGGATCATATCTCGTATAGATATGAGGGCCAGAGTATTCACGGCGCGGTTTACAAAAACTTTTTGTTTTGGAGATAGTTCCATGCGTCGATTGATCGTTACCTTGGCTGTTGTTGCATTTGCTGCGATTTCGTCCTCGAATGCTTCGGCTGGCTTGTTCTGTAAGAAGAACTCTTGTTGCGAGCCCGCTCCAGTTTGCTGCGAAGCTCCAGCCCCATCGTGCTGCGATGCAGCTCCAGTTTGCCGACCAAAGTTGAGCCTACCCAAGTTGAATCTTGGATGCAAAATCAAAGGCATCATGAGCAAACTCAGCTGCAAGAAGAGCTGCTGCGACGTTGCTCCAAGCTGTGGTTGCGATGCACCAGCACCAAGCTGTGGTTGCGATGCACCAGCCCCGTGTGCCGCACCTGCACCTTGTGCCGCTCCAGCACCATGTGCACCAGCACCATGTGCCGCACCTGCACCAAGCTGCGGTTGCGAAGCCGCTCCAAGCTGTGGTTGCGACGCAGCTCCAACATGCTGCAAACCAGCTCGCAAGCATATCATCAAGAACATGTTTGCTAATCTAAAGGGCAAGTTTGCTCGTAACAGCTGCTGCGATGCTGCTCCAAGCTGCGGTTGCGAAGTTGCTGCTCCTAGCTGCGGATGCAACTAATTGCTTGTCTCAAAGTCTGTTTGTAAGACTTTTTCGATAAGATCAACTGTGTGAAAATCAATCAGCGGTCGCGATTTACCTCGCGGCCGTTTTTCATTGGCGATTCTCACTGAACCAACGCCGCTATACTGATTGCATCCAATCGCAATTCGAAGGCACGGTGGCATATGAATCGTACCCCAAATACACGCTACCCTATCAGTTCTTACCCGGTCCCGTGGGCTAGTTCCTTAACCGAACTATTGGGGCCGATTTATTTTCATGTCGAGCAAACGGAGCCACAACCAACGCCGCATGAATGGCTGGGCATAGTCTCCTCGCACACGGGTAAGCACGGCTATACCACACAGGAGTGGCAAAACGCACTGCAATCTGCTTTGCAGCTGGCTCATCGACAACATTGGGGCGTATTGATTGCGCAAGATGCTCCCTACTCCCCGATCATTCTTCACGCTTGCATTCGTTTTTCAGTACCGATTCGAGTGATTCAAACAAACTCGCGAAGTGTCAAACCCGCACAGTCAGGATTCCTTAAGCTTGAGTATGAATATGCCGTATCGGATACAAAAAATGCACATCTCCCATTTCACGATTGTGCCACGGTTTTTCTTTCCGATAAACTCTTTGTTTTGGCATTGAATGAGGGTGGCAAAATCGGGCAATTACTGGAACAGCGACTCCGTTGCGTTGGAATTCCGCCGGGTTCGTCGTATCTTTCCATCTCTTCAAACCGATCAAAGAAAATGAAAGCTGTTCAAATAGATGACTGGCTAGAACGCGGAGTGATAGGCTGGCTAAACATAGAGACCAATACAGATGCCGACGAAAATTTCGAAACCATCACCCCCAATCGTGGCGAAGCAACTTATCAGCCCTTTCTTTCTATCAATATGCTGGCAACGACTCGTTCGAAGTATTTCATTCACTGCACCAGGTCTCGGCGCGGCCCCTGGCCGGACCAATCGATTGCTCAGTTTCATGATGAATTACTTCACCGTCCGTGGCGATCGCAACCAACTGTGCTTGAGACGCTTATCCGAATCCTACAAAACAGGCGATTGATTGCTACCAGCGCTCTTCGCCGAAGTAGCACAGCAACCGTTTGCTTTTCTGGCAATTCCATCGAAGATCTTTTGGCTATGCGCAGATTCCGACCTCATTTGGCTCGTTGGGACTGGGAACCCTACGGCATCATGATCGATCGCGATTGGCTAATTCAACAAGGTGCGAAGCAGGTTTCCTACATCCATCGAGAAGCGATCAAAACAAGATCTGACGAGGAGCTGGCCTTCTGCCAAGTCATCTCGGATGAGAGGTCTTCAACCGATTGGCGGGAGGAGCAAGAATGGCGGGTCGCAGGCGACCTACGCTTAAGCTCCGTCCCTTTTTCCAAAGCAATTGTTTTCGTTGCCACCCAAACTGAAGCGGTCGAGCTGCAGCGATACTCCTTTTGGCCAATCGCCATTGCGAATCCGACCTAGGTGCCGGGCTTGCAGCCACGAGTGGTTTCGATTCCCCCAAAGTCATCGCAAAGATTGCCCTTATCCGTGCCGATTGACGGCGGCAATCGCCAAATTTTTTAATGCAATCGATGCAGGATTGACTGGAATTTCGTCAAGGAAGCCGATTGCATCGGCGACAAGCTGCTTCGCAAAGTTCCGCGTGTAGTCAGAAGCATCGCATCGGTCCATTGCCACTCTCAGTTGAATCGCCGCTGATGCTTCCTTGCGATTAAGTCTCCGAATGATCGCATTGCGCTGAGTTGCGGGCATTAACGACAGTGTTCGAATGGCTGGCAGAGTGGGCTTGAATGACTCTAAATCGGTACCCAGCGTCTTACCCGCGCAATCTTGTTCGCCCCATACGTCGAGCCAATCATCGAAGACCTGAAAAGCGGTCCCCATTTTTAGTCCGTACTGTTGCATGCTGTGACAGGCAGTTTCATCGGCACCCGCACTCCACGCTCCCAGGGAGCAACTAACCGCGCATAGCGCGCCTGTCTTTGCCTCAAGCAACTTCAGATAATCGGGCAGTTCCAATTCAAAATGCCCTACGCTCTTTCCCTGTAAGATTTCTCCCTCACATACTTGCTTGGCAGCATCCGCGACCCACCTCCCTGGAATCGTGGACGTTCCTCTATTGGCAAGCCCATAAGCGTGCGTAAACAACCAATCACCTATCAGCACACTTATGGGGACTGACCATTTATGGTGAACTGTTTCTTTGTGCCGTCGCATGAGAGCTTCGTCGAGGATGTCGTCATGAACCAGCGTTGCGGTGTGTACTAACTCGACGACAACGCTCAGGCGAATGGATTCATCCGTACTCGTGCCAGCAGCTTTGGCCGCCAAAAGAAGCAAACAGGGTCGTAGACGTTTGCCGCCGAGATCCGACACGTAAGACAAAATCTCAGCCACTTCAGCATGTCCCGTCGACAATTCCCGGCAAAGTGTTTGCTCGACAAGTCTAAGTTCATCAGCGATGGGGAACATGGCTAATTTAAGTTGGTCTCGGTAGACTTCCGTTGGACTCTTATCAAGAGAGACAATTGTCGGAGAATTTAGGACACGCGGCGCGGCAGAATTCGCATAGGCCTGCGTAGTTGAATCCAAGCAAGCATTCGTAGTTCGTATGTTGTATTCGACAGAATCCATGGCCAATTACTCTTTTCGCTGGAAATCCCCTCGGACCCCGCCTGTTTTCGAAAGTAAGCTGATCGAGGAGATCGTCATTGATCGGTCAATTGCTTTGCACATGTCATAGACAGTTAAAGCTGCGACACTCGCCGCTGTGAGCGCTTCCATCTCAACCCCTGTGGAGCCTGTCGACTTTACGGTGACTCTCCATTCCAATTCGATCTCGCTAATCCACTCGTGTATCACTTCCACCGAATCGATCAAAACAAGGTGGCAAAGTGGAATAAGTGAACTTGTAAGCTTCGAAGCTTGAATCGCTGCAATACGTGCTACTTGGAGACAGTCACCTTTAGCAATTGCATTGGTCTTAATCGCGTTGGATGCATCAAGGCTCATTGCAATTCGGCTTCTGGCCACCGCCACACGTTTCGTATGGCTCTTGTTACCCACATCCACCATTTTCGCGTGACCAGCCTCATCGACGTGGGTCATTGCGCTATTTGATTGAATCTCGGGGCAAATCTCTTTCGAACTCGTTTCCTTGGGGGTTGACATGTGAATTACTACCCTACAACTCCCGCAACTGGACGTGAAACATAACAAACGAAGAGCAAAGAGCTAATCTCTAATAGGGCTCCGCAGAAGGCAAGTAAAGGGCAGGAAATTACCGCAAAGCCCCTTGCGAGTCCATTTCGATTATCTGCTTTAAGCAAAGTTGGTCGACTCGCGTTAATCGTTCAAGAAATTTGAGCGACAGCTCAAGATTTGTATTCTGCTCCAAAAAACTCTTTGCTCTCGTTTACTGTCGGCTTGATCGTTCGTTTTCCTTCTTGCCAGTTCGCCGGACACGCTTCTCCATTCTTCTCTACAAATTGCAGTGCTTGGACCATTCTCAGTGCTTCATCCACGCTGCGTCCCAAAGGGAGATCATTGACTACTTGATGGCGAACAACACCGGCGGTATCGATGAGAAATAAACCGCGTAAGGCGACTGCATCGCCGAGCAAAACATCGTAGTCTCTTGCGATTTGTTTATTTAAGTCGGAGACTAGCGAGTAGTTGATTTGGCCGATGCCGCCATTGGATCTAGCAACGTTTCTCCAGGCCAAGTGAGAGAACTCGCTGTCGACCGAAACGCCTAAAACTTCGACGTTTAGATCTGTAAATTCTTTAACTCGATCCGAAAATGCGATGATTTCCGTAGGGCAAACGAACGTGAAATCGAGCGGATAAAAAAACAAGAGAACATACTTTCCCTTGAACTGGCTCAAGCTCAGTTCGGTGAAAGATCCGTCTTTAAGGACTGCCGTTGCTTTGAAATCGGGTGCTGGTTTGGTGACAAGGACTGCCATCGAAGTATCTCCTAGTAGCGATGCAATTGAACTGCGAAAATGTGCGGATATGCTTTATTATTGCGAATTACGGATCGCGAAACGCGAACCAGCACCAATCCTCTTCATTGTTGATGGATCGTCAAGGCTAACATTTATGGACTCCAGCAATCCGAAAAAACTTGTCGATGCAACCGCTACGATCCTCGAACTCAAAGCGATGGTGAATCAATTTGTCCAGGAGCGTTCTTGGGGGACTTTTCACTCGCCCAAAAACCTGGCGATGTCAATTGCAATCGAAGCCGCCGAATTGATGGAACACTTTCAATGGGTCAACCCAGTTGCCCCCCCCAATTCTACTTCGCATGATTCTCCAGTTGCTCAGGAGTTGGCGGATGTCATGGCTTACAGCTTGGCTCTAGCCAACGTATTGAACATCGACATCAGTCGTGCTTTGGAATTCAAAATGGAATTGAACAAAGCAAAGTATCCAATCGGTGCGGATTTCATTCCGAAAGGAATATCAAGCCCTTCGTAGGGACGAAAAGCTTGAAAATCATTGAAATTTTTCCGGCCATTTTTTCAAAACGGCGCTTTTCCCAATGTTTTTTTCGAATATTTGACCAGATTACAGGGTTTTTGTCGAAAAAAGGCCCTTTCCCGGTTGCATTTAAATCAGGGCAACCTTTAATTCAGCCATAGTAGTGTCCTCGGTTGGACATGATTCATGATTTCAGGTTCGTTGAAAGGGATTCATCGCATGGCGAAAGCAGCTGCCAAGACAGAAAAGCCACTGACCAAGGTTCAGATCTTCACTAACATTGCTGAAGCGACCGGTCTCTCGAAAAAGCAAATTGCAGAGGTGTTCGAGGCTCTCAAAGCTGAGATTTCCAGTTCAGTTGGCAAGAAGGGCGTGGGCTCGTTTGTAATCCCTGACCTATGCAAAATTGTACGCATTCAAAAGAAGGCCCTACCAAAACGCCAAGTTCGCAATCCACAGACTGGCGAAATGAAATGGGCAGACCCAAAGCCAGCCTCCACTGCAGTCAAGGTTCGGGCTCTTAAGAAACTGAAGGACATGGTCTAATCTACTGACCAAGTTTGAATATTAACAACGACTTGGGCAGGCAACTAAGCCTGCCCATTTTCGTTTTTGAATCTCATAAATTCGAGTTCGAAATGCGATTGATCTTGATGGGGACCGGTCCCTTTGCCGTACCTAGCTTTCAGGCCCTTCTTCAAAAAGGTTATCCAATTGTTCATGTGGTCACTCGTCCAACCGCTTCATTTGCAGGTAAAAAGGGGCCGCCACCAAGCCCCGTTCGTCAATGGGCGATCGAAAATAGCCTGCCGTTGTCCGATCCACTTTCCATCAATAATCCCGATACGATCCAATGGCTCGCCGACCAACACGCTGACTTACTGGTGGTCTGTGACTATGGCCAAATTCTTTCTCGCGAAGCATTGAGCGCAGCAAAGTTGGGCGGCATCAACCTTCACGGTTCCTTGTTGCCGCGTCATCGAGGTGCCGCACCTGTTCAATGGTCCATTCTCTCGGGTGATTCCACGGCAGGCGTATCAATCATCCATATGACTCCCGCTCTTGACGGCGGTCCTGTCCTATGTCAACTCTCTACAGAGATTGCGTCATCCGATACTGCCGCGTCCCTGGAATCGCGGCTCAGCCACATCGGAGTTCAGTCAGTACTTGAGGCCGTCGCGTTGCTTGAAACCAAACGCTCCCTCAACGAGTGCATCGGACTCGGGGCATTGCAAGATAATTCGCTTGTGACAAAGGCTCCGCGCCTCGCAAAAGAAAATGGTGAACTTAACTTGCACTATCCAGTCCAATGGATCGATCGATTGGTACGAGGTCTGCAACCTTGGCCCGGCTCGTTCGCGCAATTGCAACTTACGGAGGGCAAGTCGCTCCGAATCATCATTCCCGAAGTGTCCCCAATTCAATGGGATGTGGCAGCTCACGGCTTATTGCCGGGCGAATTGATTTACGGAGAGCCTCTTGAAAAATTGCAAGCTGCGGACTCGAGACTCACTGCTAGCCTGTATGCGGCAGCAGTTGACGGACTGCTTGCGATTCCTGCCCTCCAGCCAGCCGGAAAGAAACTCATGTCCTGTGAGGAATTTTTGCATGGATATTCGCGGTTTCCGTCGATGCGCATCTCAAGCGTACCTGGTTCTCATCGATTACTTAACAAATTATCATGCACCTAAACACGATTTTGAGTGTATTGCAGAGCGTCGCACCGCTTGAGTTTGCCGAAAGTTGGGACAACGTCGGCTTGTTGGTGGGCAAACGAAACGGCAATATTTCGAAGGTCATGACCTGTCTGACATTGACCAATATGACACTCCAGGAAGCAATCCAGCAAAAGGCCGAGCTGGTGATTTGCCACCATCCAATACCCTTCAAGCCGCTCCAAAAAATTACAGACGATTCAATAACTGGCAAATTGCTACTCCATGCAATCGAAGCGGGTCTTGCCATCTACTCGCCTCACACAGCTTGGGACAATGCAAAAACGGGGATCAATCAACAGCTCGCCAACGTGCTCGAGCTCGAAGCGGTTAGGCCGCTGCAAGCATTCAAAACCGATATTTCGAACGATGAGTCCCTTGGTGTAGGACGGTATGGCACGCTAGTCTCCCCTATGCCCATCGTCCGCGTCATGGATCGCATTCGGCTTGCAATTCCAGAGCTACAGGAAAGGCACACCCATGGGGGAGAACGCTCCATAAGTAAGATTGGAATCGTTTGCGGCAGCGGCGGCAGTATGCTGTCTCTGGTCGCACGTCGCGGTTGCGACGCGATGCTGACGGGCGAAGCCACCTACCACCAGTGTCTTGAAGCAGAGGCATTGGGGATCGTCATGCTGATGATTGGACACCACGCGAGCGAATCGTTTGCGATGCAGACACTGGCTTCTCAGCTCCAAGCCTTAACACCGGAAATCCAAATAGTGGCATCGCAGATGGAAGCGTCACGATTCTAGTTCGAACGCGAATTGACTATCGATTGCCTTCGCGTTGCATAACAAACGTTCGATCTAAGGATTTCCCAAGAAAAAACTTTGCTGGCGCAAAGAGCCCGCTATCAAGCGGCAAGCGAATTCGAACGCTCACTTCACGCGTCGAATTATCGATCACCGCCGGTGAAACGTCGATGACCGCACCAGTGATGCCAATACGCGCCAATACACTTCGAGCTACGGTTTGGATTTGTGCCGGTGTTGCCCCAGGGACAATACCTACACGAGCCCCCTCGTACAATGCGTTTTCGACGGTGTGCCGTATCATGCCGATGCGGCAGAATTCGAGTGCGGCAAAGAAAAACATGAATGCAAGGCTTGAGGTGATAGCCATTTCCACCATGACCGCCCCAGGCCGGTAGCCTAGATGCAAGCGAGAGCGTTTTCCTGAACTTCGATCGTCCTGTTTGTGATTTCGCATTTTTTATTCCGTAATGATCGTGCTGAGCGTCAGCGCGATTTCGGTAAAGACTTGGCGGAGCTGGGCCCCATTGTCTGCATGGAAAAACCGACCGTTGCCAATTGCTGCAACGTTTCTCATGCTCGCTTGGTCTGCATCGCGACCAAATGTAATAGCGTGAATGGTCGTCCCCAATGCTACCTCGTCTGCTGCAGCCAACGCCGCCGGACGACCTCGATTTTGCAATCCATCCGTTAACACGATCATCGTGCGTTCGACAAAGTCCCTGGAACGCCCTCTTGCCATGACTCTGCCACCAGCATCGATCCCTCCGGAGATATTGGTAAAGCCAGCCACTGGCATTCTTGCCATCGCCGTGTTTATGAGTGATAGGTCTTCGGTGAGAGGAACATCTTCGGATTCTGTGGTGGAATACGATGCTAGTCCCACTCGCTCAGCCACGGGACTGTCATCAAGGATTCGCGTAAAGATAGCTATCGCAGCCCTCAGGTCATTGAACTTATTGAAATCCAACATTGATCCAGAACGGTCAACGACCAGAACAATGTCTCGTTGGATGAAAGTTGCTGTTGCAAATTCTTGAGGTTGAAAAGTGGGCACGTTGAATACTCGGCCAAAGAAAAGTTGAACATTTCCCGACAGAGAAGTATTTGTTCTTTTCCCGTTCACTCGAACGCTATTGCTCGGCCGCCCACCCGGCGTAAAATCAAAGCGACCTGCGACATTCAATTGGGACCGTCCAAAAACAAGATCGCTATCCTGTAGCAGTAGTCCTCTGTTAGCAACTTTGTTTTCAAGTGCGATTGCTTTCCCCCGTGCGATCGCAGCGTTGACGTCTTGTGTTCTTGAAAGTGTTTCCGCAGCCGCTTTGGCTGCTGCGTCGGTCGCTGTTCTCAGTTCGGCCTTGACCAGATTCATGTAGGCGATATCAACTGAGAAAGCCACTGTCACTAAGAACGCAAAAATCATCACGCAAATAAGTATGAGCATGGCGCCTCGCCTTTGCCTTACTCGCTTGCGACTCGCTCGGCAACAAGCACGATTGAGAGCGAATGTTTGCGTTGGCTTTTTCGATGTCATAATGATGCCTACTCAACGGATACGATTTACTCTTTGACCATAACGGTACGAACGGTGGTAACACGATCCGCAATGACATTGCCAAAGAACGGGCTATTGTCTCGATACGGGGCACTTACCTCCAAAACGATGTCGCTGCCGCGCGGTGCGGTTTGAACATTCGCTGGGGTAAATACAATGCTAGAGCTGCGAATTTGTCTCGCCGTTAGGATGTCCTGCGCTCGGCGAGTGGCATTGGCGGTATTTCCGCTTAATCGAATGGCCTCGCGTATTCCCTCGTATGCGCTTGTGGTGAGGGCTTGCCTTACGAAGATGGCACTCGATGCCTCCATGCTTCCCAAGATAAGAAGCATGATGACTGGAAGACAAACTGCAAATTCAATGAGGGCTGCACCTTTCTTGGAAGCTTGCCATTTTCGGCGTTGCCGAGGGTGGACCGTCATCTTTTCTATCCTGCAATTTCTTTCATCGTTATTGGGAATCTGTTTTTTAGTTAGGAGCATCTAGGCAAGACTATCGCGTCTCATGCACAGTAGCATCCTCGGTTGCTAACTTGCGAGAAAATGCTCTATTCAAGTCGCACGCAAGCGACTTCCAAAAGTCACCATGGCGAAACTCAACTGCCTTGAAATCCTGTCCGTCCGCGAAACGTTCGAGAACTTGACGCACACGAACAATTGGGCCTGCAAAGCGATTGGAAAGCTTTATTGCGTCCCAGATAAAAACGGGGGCCAAGGCAAGTGATACAAGAACGAACGGTACGACCCGTTGCCAAGTCATTGCAAATGTCGCTTCCCAAGGCTCAGTGGGCGTATCCATAAAGCGAGTCCAAAGCGTTATGGCAATCAAATTTGCCAACATGAACAACGACCAATGAACGCTCAAGCGTACTAGAAGGCTGGATTGTACTTCTCTATCAACATACTTTTGGAGGCGACGCTTTGCCATTTTCTATCTCTTAATTCTGTGTTTGCTTTCCTTTGCAACCAAGTTGCAGCGGTGTATTTAAACCGTAGGTCAGATTCAGCCGAAGGCAAATTGTGTTGACGCGTTTTTTCAAGTTCGTTTCAACAAAGGGACTAATCAATGGAGAAAATTGGTTCCAATCCTACTTGCTGGACACTGGAACTCTCGTAAAGCCTAGCGAAGATTGCTTAGTGATGGGCGATTCCATACTTCCGATGACTAACTTGTCGGAGTTTCGAACGGCAAACCAAAACATCAGCACGATCGAAACTCCAACGCTGATTGACTGCCATGAGGGCGAATAGCACAGTTGCCCATTGTTGTTTGCAATGGCCCAGGTTAACCACCCAGGGGCAGAACTCCCGCGACTCGAGTGCGCTACGATCAACATTGAAATGGAGTTGTGTACGCAGTGGAATGCGATTGTGCATCCAACACCTCGCGAACGGTAAGCTATCCATCCCAGCAGTAAGCCAATTGTGGAAGCGGTGATCGTTTGTTGGAGGACGCCATGCGAGAGCCCGAAAAACAAGGATGAAAGGAGAATTGCTCGAATCTGCCCACCATTGCGTTGTAGTCCGGCAAACACAAAACCGCGGAATACAAGCTCTTCACAAATCGCAGGGACCAATGCGAGCACGAGCAATACACTCCATATGGGCGCTGCCCCGATGATGGCATCAAATTGCGTCAAGAGGCTAATGGTCTCTTCACCAAGTTTATACTCGGCTCCGACGAGTGATGCAAAAGCAGTATAGGTAGGGTGCAAGCTGATTGCGAGCAGGATGGATGCAATCAAATTCATTGCGCCAGGATTGTGGAGACGAAGTGCTTTGCGAGTCGAGCGGGTAAGGATCGTGCTCATGATGAGCGCTGGTGCTAGAATCATCCCAACTTGAATCACAATGGTAGACTGGACAATCCCTGCCCAACTCAACGGCATGCCGCTGAAGGCTAGTCGCCCAAAGAACAAGCAAACGAGTATGAGCAGAGCGCATAGAATAGACTCGTTTACCAGCGGTGTATCTTCTCGTTTCCGCCAAACATTGCGAATCCATTGAGTCATCGACGTACGCTCACCGTCACTAAACATGACACTCTCACTCTCAAACTGCCGTACAGCCCAGCGTACCGATAGCAAATAGCAGGTGACGGTGACGATCGCGACGGTCGGCAAATGAAGCAAGGCAAGCGAGTACTCGCCATCCATCAAAGCTCGTGAAATCAGGATGGCGCCCGTGACTGGTACGACACTGGTCCCGGCCGATAGGGTCACGCCAGGAATCATGGGCAACATGACAAGCGGCATTCCCACTAAAAGCAAGGGCATTAAATAGTACTGTCCCTCTTTGGTGCTCTGTGCCAAGCAAGCAACTGCCAGTGCAAGTGCACTAAACATTGCTGAAATTGGAATCACCAATAGTATAAGCCAACCCATGGACTGCAAGGGCAAAGGTCCCATTTCGGAAACCATATCGACTGCGCCTAGACTTGCAAATCGAGACATCACTACCGAAGCAGTGGTGTGCATGCTAGCTAGATTCAGTAGCGCTGTCCCGATACTAAAGCACATTATCGTCAGAAGTTTCCCCCAAACAATTTCTCGCCGCCTCGCTGGACTGCACAGCAGTGTCTCAAGAGTCCCTCGCTCTTTTTCGCCTGCGCACAAGTCAATCGCCGGATAGAAGGCGCCGGTGAGCGCCCAAACCAGCATCACAAACGGAAGTATCTTGGACCAAACAATAGCGCGCTTCATTATCGAAGTGGAAGCGTCGATGTTGCGAACTTGCGGAGGGTCGACGATGGATGCACCCAGGTCCGTTTGTTGCAAATGCACTCGCAGCCAATTTGCATGCCAATCACGGATTCGTTCATTGAAGAACTCCGACGCCATATGCGATCGTTCCCAGCGCTGGTTGCTTAGAACGACCAGCGATTCCTTTGCAATTGAATCCTTGAAGCGGGTAGGAACCCAAACCACCGCGTCGGCGTTTAGTTTGCGAAGCAATTCTTCTGCAATTGCCGGTGTTCCACTTTGCTGGACCGCTTCTGTTGGTGACTCGATATTCGAATTGCTACCTTGGACCTGTCCAGTTACATATGCTCGAAGGAACGCGTTGTCTGACTGGATCCGGTGCCATTTGATTTTGTCGTTCGGGTGTTCCGTGATCAGCGGATAGTCGTTTGGCCAATTCTCGTAGCCCACAACACCGATATTGACATGTGGCTCGCGGCGGAATTGCGCCACTTGCATCATGACCATGCCCATCAAGGGATAAAGCAAAAGTGGCAGAATGCAAATGGTAAACATGGTACGACGATCTCGCAACTGATCACGTACCTCTCGATGAAAGATAAGCTTGACATGCGTCCAGTTCATATGAAGCGTCCTTGCTCACAATAGGTAGGTATTCCTTCGGTAGCGATCATCACTGCGCTCTCGCGCGATCGATCTTTGTCGCTTTGGATCAAAAGCTGATAGAATAACTCCTCAAAGTCGTTTTGGTCATGACGCTCGGCAAGGCTCTCCAACGTCCCTGAATCAATCACCTTTCCTTTATGCATGATGGCAACTCGATCGCAGAGTCGTTCTACTTCACGCATGATGTGCGTCGAGTAAATGATGCATTTGCCTTCGTCACGCAAGTCCATAACGATGGTCTGGAGCGCCCTAGCGACCATTACATCTAGACCTAGCGACGCCTCATCAAAGATCAATACGGGTGGATCGTGAATCAGTGCTCGGGCAATGGAGGTCTTTTGCTTCATCCCCGTTGACATTTTGACCCCAGGGCACTCCCTGAAGTCATCCATTTGCAATTTGCGGAAAATGCGTTCCATTCGCGGATAGAGCTGGTCATCCGTCAGCGCATACAGCCGACCAAAGTACTCGACCAACTCCCAAGCGCTCATGCGGTCGTAGATTGCTGTATTGTTGGAGACGAAGCCAATCGAGTGACGGACGTAATCTGGTTGACTCGCTACGTCAAAATTCATGATGCGCACCGAACCAGTTGTTGGCTGGAGTATCGTTGCGAGAATGCGTAACGCGGTCGTTTTGCCGGCGCCATTGGGACCCAGTAATCCGAAGACTTCTCCCGCTCTTGCGACAAAGCTAACGTTGTCTAACGCAACGAACTCCCCGACAAGAGAATCTGGGTAGCGTTTGCAAAGGTTATTGACTTGAACAAGATCCATCGAGGGCTCGGCGAACTCTGTGCGGAAATAAAATCGCTGTGAACGCGTCGTGTACGTTGATGTACCTCAGTCGAACGATTCAGGCCAGATTCGTTTATCACGATTTACAGAACAAAGTGGGTAGAGTCAACGTATTGATCACAATCGTTACGATCCGCCATTGAAAGCCAATTAGTTCCAACTTTCCTTCAAGCGAAATTCAAAAACGACACCACGATAGGGCAGCAATATCGAGACGTTAAACATGACACAACCCCTAGAAACGTTTCAACACATGTATGTTTCCCGTCGAGAGTGATTGATTCACTTAAAACACCTAAGGATGATTTGCATCTTATACGGCTAGCCCTATGGTTACCTTCGACTGGTCGAACTTGAAGTCGACCATCAATTTGGCTGAAACACTTAAGGAAGATCTTCACAATGCCTAACCCAATCGATGTGCGAAACTTAAAAGAGGTATTGGCCAACACGCAACTACCAGCGTTGCCGACTAGCGCAATGCAACTATTGGAGTTGTCCCAAAATCCAATGAATGGGCCAGCCGAGTACGCCAAACCGATTGAAGCAGATGCAGGACTGATGGGGCAAGTACTGCGTTTTGTTAATTCTTCGTATTTTGGTTTCTCGAGGGAGATCGGTTCTATTCAGCAGGCGTTAACCCTTGTCGGCGTTCGCACGGTCAAGAACTTTGCCTTGTGGAGCGCTGTTTTTTCGCTCGTTCCAAATCCGAAGTTCGGGGCATTTGATTTACGAAGTCTTTGGCAGGACTCGCTGCGTCGAGCCGTTTTTGCTCGAAGCTTGGGAAGAGAGTTGCGACTCACAAACGCAGAAGAGTTATTCGCTGCGGCTCTCCTTCAAGATATGGCAATTCCGCTATTGCTGAAAGCACTACCTGAACAATACGAAGGCCTCATAACACGACTTGGAAAAGAAAGAATTCGATTGTCATCTTTAGAGATGGAGCTTTTTGGATGGGATCACGCACAGGCTGCAGCTGCCCTGTGCCGCAATTGGCGACTGCCCGAGGAGTTTGCGGTACTTATTGAAAGACATCCAGCGTTGGACGAATTACTGGATGGGCCAAGTCCAAGAATCGATGCAGCCTGTGTTGCCTTGGCATCCCTACTCCCATCGTGCAGAGACGAACAATGGCACGAAGAGGAAGAGTTTATTGCAGGATTGGACCGTGTAACCACCACGCACCAATTGGATTTGACGAAGTTGCTGCTCGAAGTGGATAAGTCGTTCGCCGAATTTGCTCCCGTCCTGAAAGTCCAAGTGCCCGAAAAGAGTCTGACAGATTGGATCACTCAGTCGGCACACGCTTGAAAATTCCGATTTTTGCAGCGGCCTAGACTGCTCCGCAGCGTGACTCAGCGGATTCACTTGGGGCAAGCCGCATGAACTGTGGTACAGTAAGGGACCGGTTGTTCATTAGGTGTGCGCTGAGGTCCCATTTGCGGTGTGCATTCATGCCAAAACGTGAATTCGAAGAGTCGATTCATACCAATTTCGAATCGAAGTTGGATTATCAAGGGTATTTGTGCCTCGATCAGTTACTTGCTGCGCAAAAGCCGCTTTCTAGGCCGGAACACCATGACGAAATGCTTTTCATCATTCAGCACCAAACATCGGAGCTCTGGATGAAATTGGCGGTCCACGAGCTAAAGGCGGCCGTGGAACACGTCAAAAAAGACCAGCTTGCTCCGTGCTTCAAGATTCTCTCCCGAGTCAAGCAGATCCAGCGAATGCTGTTCGAGCAATGGGCCGTCTTAGAAACGTTGACGCCAACCGAGTATGTTCAGTTTCGAAATGTGTTGGGTCAATCCAGCGGATTTCAGTCTTTTCAGAATCGCATGATTGAGTTTTTGCTCGGCAATAAAGACGCATCGACATTGCGAGTCTTTGCCCACGATCGATTGCACCACGAAGAATTGATGGTATTACTGCATTCGCCGAGCCTCTACGATGAATTCTTGAAGGTGCTACACCGGCGTGGGCTCGCTATCCCTGCTCGATGTGTTGAACGGGACTGGGCCATGCCGTACGAAGCAAGTCCAGAGCTAGTCCAAATCTTTAAAACCATCTACGAAAACCCAGCCCAGTACTGGGACGCATACGAAATGTGTGAGAAATTGATTGACGTCGAAGAGTCGTTTTCTCTCTGGAGGTTTCGCCATGTAAAAACGGTAGAACGAATCATCGGATTCAAGAAAGGGACCGGTGGTAGCTCGGGCGTACCGTTTTTGCAAAAAGCGTTATCCATTCGATTGTTTCCCGAGCTGTGGGATGTTCGAACAGAAATAGAGCAGTAGGTCAAAATGTCCGTCGAAAAGCAAATCGAAAAGCAAATCGGAAAGCTTGGAGCAGGCACACTTACCGAACACGGGCTCAAGGAGCATATTTGGCCATTGTTTTCACGCGTGATGGCTGGCGATCGTTTTAGGAACGAAATCTATTTGGCCAATCATTCACTCGGACGTCCGCTCGACCAAATGGCAGAGGACATTAACGAAGGAATTGATATTTGGTACCGTCGAATGGACGGAGCATGGGGAGCAGATGGTTGGTTAGATGAAATGAACTCGTTCCGAAATCGAATTGCGCAACTAATTGGAATAGGGGATTCAACTGCCGTCGTTCCGAAATCCTCCGCTGGCCAAGGGCTTCGTGCAGTTCTCAATGCACTCCCTCGCGACGGTTCCAATCGACCGGTTCGCGTTTTGGCGACCCGAGCGGAATTCGATAGCATCGACTTTATCCTGAAGACCTACTCAAAAAAAGGGCGAGCCGTGGTCGAATGGGTACCGATGCACGGACTGGAATCCAATAGCGGCAGTATACTAAAAGGGATCCATCCGGGACTTGACCTGATAGTGGTATCGATGGTTGTTTTTGCTACCGGCGAGATACTCACAGGCATGCAAGAGATCGTACAACGCGCGCATGAAGCCGGAGCGATGGTGCTCCTGGATACATACCACGCGGCTGGAGTTGTTCCAATTGATATGACACGATTAAATGCCGATTTCATGATTGGCGGTTCTTATAAGTACACAAGGGGTGGACCTGGAGTTTGCTGGTTGGCGATACATCCAAGATTGCTCGGAACGGATTTACGAACTCTGGACACAGGTTGGTTTGCGAAGAAGGAGCCGTTTGGATACGAACGCTCGGAGGAACCTTTGCTAAGCGAATCAGGAGACGCATGGCTCGAAAGCACACCACCAATAGTAACGTTTTATCAAGCTCGATCTGGGCTTGAGTTTACACTGGCCATTGGTGTAAATCGCCTGCGAGAGTACAACTTGAGGCAACAGAAAATCCTTCGTGATGCTTTCTCGGCAAACGGTGTAGTGTGCATAGTTCCAACAAAGCCAGAGCATCATGGACCATTCTCGCTCGTACCAGTCCAAAATCCACACACCATCGTGACGGAATTAAAGGCCGCAGGCGTAAACACCGACTCGCGTGGACAGTTTGTTCGCTTTGGTCCTGACATTCTCAACTCTCAGAGTGAATTGTTGAACGCGGCGAGCATCATGGGGAGCATCATGAACCGGCAATGATTTGCGACGCGAAAACCATTTCGAACAGGTTTTGACGACAAAGCGATTAGCGATTGGAAACTTTTAGTATTTGAAACAAATTGTGATGGTTGTCCGTCCACACCGGTGCCGTTGACTCGATGGAAATGGTTGACTTCGCATCGCCAATTTGCGTTCCACTTAGGAAGTTCGACTCCTGTGTCATCAAGAACCAAACGGACGGCGTTTTCTCGGAATAGACACTTTGGTCCTGACGAATCAATGCACTGTGGTAGCGTCTCTTTTGTGCGTGCCTCGCAACCACTGAGACCAAGTCGAGATGTCTATTCGTAACTTGAAAAGCAATGAGTCCACTGGATTTAACATGTTTCAGATACAGTTCGACCGCTTCGTCGGTAAGCAAATGGACCGGTACTGCGTCACTGCTAAACGCGTCAAGGATTAATAGGTCGAATCCCAGTGAAGCTTCACGTTCTAGAGAGAGTCGTGCATCCCCAGGAACGATTTCGATCGTCGCAGCACTGTTTTGCAGGAATGTGAAGGATTGCTGAGCGAGCTTGACGACCAACGGATTGATTTCGTAAAAGCGTATCGAGTCACCTGGCTTTCCATACGCGGCTAGTGTCCCGATTCCGAGACCAACCACGCCAATTTTCAGGCTACCACGTGGACGCATTGCTGCGAATGCCATTCCGACTCCACTGTCCTCAGTAAAATAGGCTGTCGGCTGATTATGCTGCGTCGGCGATTTGAATTGAAACCCGTGCATGGTCGTGCCGTGGAAAAGTGCCACTCCATGATGTTCGGGTTCGTCGGCACTAAACTCGCGGACGCTCAGCGTTCCATAGAAGTTTCTAACTTGCGGATGCGCATTCGATTGGTCGCTCACCCACCACTGCCCGAAAGCGATGACGAGCACAGACAATGTCAGGCCAAACAGAAACAGCTGCATGCGTCTGGAGTACGATGCGGGCAATGGGCCATACGCATTTTGGATGAAGATACCGAACGCCAAAAGCAAGCTGAGGCCGATGCCAATATTAAACTCAAGATACGTCGAAAACAAAATGGGACAAATAATTGTCACTACAATTGCGCCCAATGCCCCGCCACCGGCTATGGTTAGATAGAACTCGGAGAGACGATGGAGCGAGGGTTTGCGTTTGACCGTTTCGCCATGGCAGAGCATGCAAATAAAAAAGAACATCGACAGATAAATTCCAACTACCAATCGGATATCCTGTTGCGCTGAATGTGCCAACTTGTTTCCGTTGTAGCGTTGAATGAACTCCATCGTCGATAGAAAGATTACCCCAATAATCGACACGACGGTCCCGAAACTAAACCATCGCGGGCGATACCAAGAGTCACCGTCAAAGCAGATGATGAATGAAATGAGGTAAATGCTCAGCGGAGCAACCCAAAGGAATGGGATTACAGCCACATCTTGACAGAGGTAATTGGTCACCGACAGAAGCATCGCAGAGCCCAACGCTGGCAATAGGAACCAAGTGACGCGATCTTGCCATGAGGGCTCATGGAAATGTTCCTTCCCTGGCGGCTGTGTAGTGCATTCTTGGTCGATTATTTCGCCGCTAGAATTCAAATACCACAACTGAAATACCAGGGCACATAACCCAACGACTAAGAGAACAAACCCAGCGGACCATACCCAACCTTGTTGCTGCGTGTTCAAGGTCGGTTCAACACACAACGGATACGAGAGCAGTGCTCCAAGGGAGCCGATGTTAGAAAGCGTGTAGAGTCGATAGGGCGACTTTCCGGGGCGAACACTTGCAATCCAGGTTTGTATGAGCGTCGACGTCGCGGCCAGCAAAAAGTAAGGTAAGCCAATGCAAACCATTAGCATGAAGAGGATTCGGGCCGTCGGGTAATCTCCGTCAATGGGCTTCCAAACGTCGCTCGGATCGATTGGAAGAAAAAAAAGAGAGATGACCAATATTGAGAAATGCACGACTGCCTGTTGCAAGGGCCGATTCACTTTCACGAGGATGGCAGCGTACGCATAGCCTGCCAGCAGCATGGTCTGAAAGAACAACATACACGTTGTCCAAACTGCCGGTGTTCCACCAAACCATGGCAGAATCATCCTGCCGGCAATGGGCTGAACCAGAAAAAGCAAGAATGCACCAAGGAATAGTACCGCTGAGGACGTTAATTGAAACCAACGTAGTGCGTATGCAGATGATGGAGGCACTTTGCGCTTCGGACGTGGGCAGGGGGAATGCAACTATAGAGTCAGATTGACATGCACGTCACGCACGAATGTCAACTGAACACGACGCCTCGCATTATAGTTTGCAAACGTGGCCTCACAATCACGGGTGGTTTATGGACTAAGTGCCGATTGATTTGACTGATGCCAGGTAAGAACCTCTAAACGGACGTAACCGAAACGATAAGACTAGGGCGACGCAGCCGAAGGTGGCGGCGATCAGACCCGCTGTTGAGAATCCAACGAGTGGACCGCCAGGGAATTCCTCCCCTACGATAGCTCCTGTAATGAGCGGTCCAACCGCAGTCGCAAAGTGGGACACTGCGGTGTTCAAATTCATAAATGCGCCACGAAGCAACGGGTCAGAAGCTCTCATCATCATCGCTTGAGCTGGAACGACTCGTCCGCTGGCTAGCATCATGAAGAGACATGTTGACGCAATGGCGTTTCCAAGAGAAACAACGGGAAGGTTGGTAATCACTAAAGTCATCAGTACAGCACCCCCTGCGCAGAAAAGAAAAATTCGCTGAGCACCATACCGGTCCGTGCACCACCCAATGATGTTTAACGTTACGAGTGTGCACACTCCAGCGACCATGTAGATCACCGGTAAGTCTGCAGAAGTCCGGCCACAGTTCGCTTGCATGTACGGAGCAATATAGGGGACTATGATGAATGTCCCAAACACCATGGTAAGCATGAACGCAAAGGACCAGAGGTGATTGGGATGTCGAACGACAGATGCGAATTGAGTGAATGGATTGGGACGTGCACTCGTGTGGTGCCCTGTCAGAGAGGGGAGGCATATAATCGAAAGAAACCAAACGCAGACTGCCAAAAAACCGATTGCAATGAAAGGGGCATTCCAATTGCCGAAATAAATTGCCAACCATAAACCGATGGGTAGTCCAACCGTCGAGGCGACGGCAAACGAGGAAGTCACCACGCCAATGGCTTTTCCTCGCTGACGATCCGGGAAAACATCTCCAATAACGGCCATCACACATGACGAAGCCATTCCACCGAAGAGACCCGCAAAGGCACGGGCGATCAACAGATGTGCATAATTGGGGGCCAAACCACAATAAAAAGTGGCCAAAGCAAATCCACCGAAAGATCCAATCAGTATTGTTTTTCGATCGTATAGATCCACCACGGACGAACTAACGATTCCTGTAATCATCGCCGCAATGCCGTATACGGAAACGACGAGTCCGAATTGTTGCGGATTGATCGCAAGTTGATGCCGCAATTGATCTCCAAGCGGCATGACGATTACGAAATCTAGAATGTGAGTGAAATTGATCGCGGCCAGCAACAATAACAGACCGAGTTGCTGACGGTTGAAACGGTTTGCGTGCCCACTTGCGTCTACGAGATTTGCAATCTGACTTGTTGACATGAATGATCCATTTGCTTTTCGGATTCGTGCACGCAGCAATACCGCGATTGATTTCGTTACCACGCCATGACAACCAAAGAGCGTACCACCTATTAATAAGTTCGCTAGTCAACGAATCCTTTTGCCAGTTGTCTGCACCGTGTTGGCTCCGTCGAAAGGAACTGGGCAAGCACGACGCAGCTATCGTGTTTCATACGAATTCAACGATACTACCTTGCATATCGCGCAATAGGCAGACACAATAGCGATCCTAAAGAACGGAAAGATGCCGCTAACGCCGTTTCTCTGAGAAGCAAATTTGCATGCGGCACCGAATTAATAGACTAATTGGAAGTACCTTCATGACGGCCCGATATCTTTTGCGATCCATCGCTGTATTCGTTTTCGGTTTTGTGTTGGCTCCTCTGCAAGCGGCCGACCCCGTTTTAAAATTAAAGCAAGGGGACCGAATCAGCTTTATCGGCAATACGTTAGCTGACCGCATGCAGCACGCGGCTTGGTTGGAGACCTATCTTCACGCCGCATACCCCAATTTAAACCTTACGGTTCGCAACTTAGGGTTTTCGGGCGATGAGATTAAATTGCGAAATCGCGAAGACAATTTCGGCAGCGCAGAGGAATGGCTTACCAAGACGAAAAGTAGCGTTATCTTTGCGTTCTTCGGGTACAACGAAGCATTGCGTGGCAAGCAAGGAATGGACGCGTTTCAAAAGGATTTAGAAGAGTGTATTGATGGAATGCTGGCGAATAAATACGACGGGGAGTCGGCGCCACGGCTCGTTTTTTTCTCGCCGATTGCGCACGAGAACCTACAAAATCCGAACCTTCCGGATGGAAAAGCCAACAACGAAAGACTATCCGTAATAACCAAAATGATGGCTGATTCTTGCAAGGTGAAAGGGGTCGCTTTCGTGGACCTCTTCGCAGCTACGTCGAAATTGTATGCGTCTGCTGCCAAGCCGTTGACGATGAACGGAATCCATTTGTTAGACCATGGTGATCGATTGGTCGCGGACGTCATCGTGAAAGAGTTGTTTGGAATCGAGAAGCAAACAAAGGACGAGAGGGAACTCGAGCGATTGCGGCAAGCCATATTGGACAAGAACTATCACTGGTTTAGCCGCTATCGAGTTGTCGACGGATATAACGTATTCGGTGGTCGGTCTAAGCTCGCGTGGTTTGGGCAGTCCAATGCAGACGTTATGATGCGCGAGATGGAGATGTTCGATGTTATGACGGCCAATCGGGACGTTCGAGTGTGGGCTGTTGCCAAGGGAAGCGACCATCACGTTGTCGATAACAATTTACCACCCGAGGTCGAGGTGAAAACAAATATTCCCGGAAAGCTGGAAGGGGGCAAACACGAGTACATCGATGGCAAAGAAGCCATCTCGAAAATGAAAATCGCAGATGGCATGCAAGTGAACTTGTTTGCCGACGAGAAGATGTTCCCCGAGGTAGTCAATCCGGTACAGATGGCGGTCGATCCCAACGGAACGCTTTTTGTGTCGGTCTGGCCTTCCTATCCGCACTGGAACCCAAAAGAGCCACGCAGAGATCGAATTATTGCACTTCCGGACGACAATGGAGACGGCGTGGCGGATCGTTGCGTCATATTTGCGGACGAACTCAATAGTGTCACTGGCTTTGAGTTTTGGGGGGGAGGAATGCTTGTCGCAGCATTGCCTGAACTTTGGTTTTTGAAAGATACCGATGGCGATGGTAAGTCCGATATCAAGGTCCGAATGTTGCAAGGATTGTCGAGCGCAGATTCGCACCACTCTGCTAACGCGATGCTGTTGGGGCCAGACGGGTGGCTTTACTGGTCGCGCGGCATTTTCAATATTGCTGCCATGGAAACACCGACCAAAACGTATCGGTCTGGCGAGAGCGGAGTGCACCGATTCAACCCAAGAACTTTTGAGATGGAGTTTCACTTTCCGATTGGACCGAATCCGCACGGTGATGTGTTCGACCAATGGGGTTATCAATTCGCAAATGATGGAACGGGTGGCTCTGGTTCCTATGTCAACATTGGGAAAGGGGTTGGACACAAGCCTTGGTTCAAGATGCGTGTTCGACCTGTTTCAGCAACCGGGATTCTCTCGAGCAGCCACTTCCCCGACAAGAATCAAGGTAATTTCTTGATCTGCAATTGCATCGGCTTCCTAGGCATTCTGCAGCATGAAGTGAAGTACAACGGAGCCGACATCACCGCCGAAGAAATTGAACCGATTTTGGTTTCGAGCGATCCCAACTTCAGGCCAACCGATGTGGAGATTGGGGGGGACGGCGCCATGTACGTCTCCGATTGGAGCAACGCAATCGTTGGCCACATGCAACACAATATGCGAGACCCAAACCGAGATCATGAGCACGGACGTATTTACCGTGTCACTGCCAAAGATCGTCCGCTGCTCAAGCCGACCAAATTAATTGGAAGGCCAATCAACGAAGTCTTACAGGCGTTTTTCTCAAAAGAGAATGGGGTCCGTTATCGCGCTCGATTGGAGCTAAGCGGCAGAGAAACGAAGGACGTAGTTCCTGCAATCGCCACTTGGGCGGCCAAGTTAGACGCTGCACAGCCCAACGATGCGCAGGCATTGCTAGAGTGCTTGTGGGTTCATGAAGAGCACCGCGTCCCCAATTCCGATTTGTTGAAAAAAGTCTACAAGGCAAAAGAGGCTCGCGTTCGAGCCGCCGCAATTCGTACGCTGGGACATTGGGGCCCTAAAATTGCTGATTGGGAACCCGTTTTGCTCGCCGCAGTGCGAGACGAATCGGCGCTCGTTCGAGCGGAAGCGGTTAAGTCGGCATTGAGCTTCGAAGGGGTTGTCGGAGCGGAGGTAATCTTCGAAGCCTCCAACAAACAAAGCGATCCGGAAATGGATATTGTTTTGGCCTACGGTCGCAGCAAAATCCCTCTCGACAAGCTTGTAGCAGACGCGGTGAACTCAGGACGTCCATTGTCCAAAGCAGCTCGAGAGTATGCCTTGAAAAATGCTAGCCCCAGCGATCTCCTGAAACTGGAAAAAAGCGAAGTCGTTTATGAAGCAATCCTCAATCGACAAAATGCCGACGTCGGGTCATTGCGTCAAGCACTCGCGGGATTGGCGGGAGTGAGAAAGTCCGGCTTGGTACCGCTGTTATTGCAGTTGATCGAGGATCGCGACAAGCAAGATTCGGTCGAATCCCTTGCTACTCTTTCTCAGTTGTTGGCAGAGCAACCTAACAGCGAATTGAAAAAAGTTCGAAACCGAATCGAAAGACTCTCGCTGTCAGGTAAAGCTCAAGCGACACGCAGGCTTGCGTTTGTCACTTGGATTGTCGCGGAGAATTCAGCCGATGCCGCGCTGTTAGCGGCATCCAAAAGTAAGGATTCCCTACAAGATTTCCTATCTGCTGTTCCTTCGATAAGTGATGAAAAGCTGAGAGGAAGTCTATATACAGCGATTAGATCCCTGATGTTTGAGCTTCCACCAAATCTGAAAGCGGAAACGGCCGGAGCAACTCTCGCGCAGCCTGGAATTCAAGTCGACTTTTTCCATCCCAATCCAGGGAACGTAGCCATCGAGACGCTTGAGAAACGTAAGCCGCAAGCGAGTGGCGTCGTCCCAGAGATCGTCATGAACGTGCCACAGAAGTTGCAGCCAGACGAGTTTGCGCTGCGATTCACGGGAATGATTCGGATTCCTGTTAACGGGAAGTACATGTTTTTCGTTTCGTCCGATGACGGTTCAAGGGTCTACATCGACAACAAATTGCTAATCAATAACGATGGCTTACACGGAATGGTTGAGAAGCAAGGAGCTGTTGCTTTAATAGCGGGCAGTCATGCAATTGTTGTTACCTACTTTGATAACGGGGGTGGTGATGGGCTGGAGGTTCGGTGGTCGGGACCGGGGTTTTCAAAACAAAAGATTCCTGCAGATGCACTTACGCTGAATGGTGGGGGAGAGACCATTCACGATTTAGCAATCCGTTCCCTTGCTTCGATTCCTGGTCACGGACAAGAGAAATTCAAGGATCTCGTTACCATCTTGAAGTCGGATCGCAATCGTGCTGCAGCGATCAGTTTGTTAGGCACGGTTCCTACCCAAGATTGGTCGAATGTGGAACTGCCCGGTCTGGTAGATAACATCATCGGTTACTTGAGTGGTATCCCTGCTCAGTTTCGGAACGGGGCTCCCGCCATGGAAGCGGTCGCACTTGCCCGATCCTACGCGGCGAAATTGCCCACGGATCAAGCCAAGGCAATCGAAAGTCGACTGCTTAACTTGGATGTGCGTGTCATTGCACTTGGAACCGTTGTGGAAAGGATGATCTACGACAAGGAAACCATAGCGGTACAAGCCGGTAAACCGGTGGAATTCCGTTTTTCCAATACGGATAACATGCCGCACAACTTTGCAATCGTCCAGCCTGGGTCCTTGGAAGAAATTGGATTGGCAGCGGAAGCAACCGCGGGAGAGGCCGACGTCAAGGAGCGTCAATATGTTCCGAAATCAACAAAAGTCTTAATCGCAAGTAAGCTGCTTGCACCGGGGGAAAGTCAAACAATCACATTTGATGTCCCGAAAACACCCGGTATTTATCCGTATGTATGCACCTATCCTGGTCACTGGCGACGAATGTTTGGTGCGCTCTACGTAGTTGCGAATCTTGAAGAGTACCAACGTGCTCCAGACCAGTACCTTACCGCAAACTCGCTGGCGTACAAGGACGAACTTTTGAAATCGATAGGCCGCAATACGGAATGGAAGTACGATGAGCTTGCTGCAAGCGTCAAAAAATTGCCCGATGGCCGATCATTCGACGTGGGCAAAAAGCTATTTAAAGACGCCAACTGCATTGCTTGTCACAAAATGAACAATGAAGGTCGTGAACTTGGTCCCGACTTGACCAAAATAGATCCAGCCAAACATACCACGGAATTGCTGTTACGATCGGTCCTTGAGCCGTCCAAGGAGATCGCAGAAAAGTACCAATCGTACTCGTTCCTTTTGAGCTCTGGCAGCACGGTTACAGGAATGATTGTGGAGGAGACGCCTAAGCAGATAAAAGTGCTTGTCGATCCGCTTGCAAAGGGTGAGCCTGCGGTGATTGACGTTTCCGATATTGAAGAGCGCAAGAAATCAACGCTTTCCATAATGCCGCAAGGGCTAATGAGTAAGCTGACCCAAGAAGAGATTCTGGACTTGTTGGCCTATCTATATTCGAAAGGGGACAAGAAGCATGAGCTCTTTGGAGCACATGGCCACTAATCGATTCTTCAACCGAGGCTAGTCAAATCCTTGCCCACTGTTCTCGGCCAAGAAGAAGTTAATCGGCTTATCGCAAGCTGACTGATCCTGTTCACGCTCGCGAATCAAAACAATGGAAGTCTAGGACCTCATGTTCCGAGATGGTTACCGCTAGACGCGGGAACCATCTCTACTTGGATCGACACGCAGTTCAATTCCCTCATCGCAAGCGCATTGCGTCACACCCTCACCCCCTTCCCTCAATCCTGCGCGCGGGAGAGGGGTGCCGAAGGCGGGGTGAGGGCTTGCTGGCACGCCAAGAAACAATCGGGTACCACATTGTAACTGGAATGCGATCCAGACCCTCATGCTCCAAACCTGACGGCGGCTCGAATAGCCAGTTGATGGGATCACGCAAGAGGGAACAACGTGGTGCACCGAAGTCGCCGCAGGTGCCTTCCAGACTATTTGAAGCGTGGTCTCCGGCGACATCGGTGACCACGGACGTTCTGCCAAGACTCAATGGAACAACACATGCAAAGCTTGCTACGATCATTGCCAATCACGAGCATTGCTCTCGTGCTTGCATGCTACAACTCTGTATCGGCTGACAACAGAGAACCGTCTAATAAAGGCATGCTAGATGGCACATGGCGGGCTGACGTTTCGGATTCCCAAATAATCATCCTGTCGATACGAGATTCCAAAATTGAGATGTCTGCTGTTTCCGGAGGAAAGAAACTGCCGTCATGGACTGGCAAATTGAACATATCGAAAGACTCGCCCAATCAACATATGGACTGGCGTGGGGTTAAGGTGTCAGGTACCGTTTCGGCAAATCTACCGCAGCAGAAAAGGGGTCAGGTCTCTTGGTGCTTAAAGAGACCTGACCCCTTTTACTCGCTCAATTGTCGCTTGTCGCTCCGCGACAATTGAGCACATGCGACCGGGATTCTAGAGCGTCAAGGAGACTCGTGGCCTGGTCCACTACCCTATTTGTTAATCTGGACGCAGCACTAGCCTATCGAGTGGACTTTGCACGACCAGCCCAGGACGATTCATAACGTGAGTATAGATCATTGTCGTTTTGACATCTTTGTGTCCCAAAAGCTCCTGAACGGTTCGGATATCGGCACCGTTTTCGAGCATATGAGTTGCGAACGAATGTCGCAATGTATGGGGAGTAGCAGGCTTATCAATATTGGACATCGCCAAGGCTCTGCGCATTGCATTGGCGAACGTGCTTTCATGAATGTGATGTCGACGAATTGCTCCACTGCGTGGATCCTTAGAACGTTGCCGTGCCGGAAACACGTACTGCCAAGCGGTTTCGCGATCAGCATTCGGATATTTTCGGGAAAGGGCAAATGGCAGGTAGACACTTCCGAACCCGTCTTGCAGGTCCTGTTTGTGTGTCTTTTTACCTTCTTTCACAACGGCTCTCAAAGGCTCCATTACCGATTTTGGTAAGACCGTAACTCGATCCTTTTGGCCCTTTCCGTTACGAACAACAATGTGCCCTGTATCGAAATGAAGGTCCTTGATCCGAAGCGTTCGCGTTTCTTTGTGCCGCATGCCGCTGCCATACATCAGCTGGGCCATGACCTCGTATCGTCCGATGAATTCCTTAAGCAATAACTTGATTTCGTCCTGGCTCATAACCAGCGGTAAGTGTGTGCTTTCCTCCGCTCGCAATCGATTGATAAATTGCATGTCCCGCCCGAGCACCTTCTGATAATAAAAAAGGATGGCGGAAAGAGCTTGGTTTTGAGTCCCTGCGTCCACTTCTCGCAAAAGTGCGAGTTCGGTCAGGAATTCTCCTAAGGCGTCTTCAGAGTAGTTTTCAAGCTTTTCATCATCGAGATGTCGCACCAGTCTTGCGATCCAGCCAGCGTATGTATTCTCGGTTGAAATAGGATGGTGCAACACCCGCATTCTCGCTCGAAGCGCTCGCACAGGGATCGACTCGTTGGGATTATCTAGGCCGGGCTTTCCTTCTCCGGCAAATCCTTCATCGTCTTGTAAGGGGGCAGCGGCGGTCAATTTCGCACGCCGTTCCTTATCGGCCAATTCCTGCAATTTTAGCTTGAACTCGGAAAAGTCCACTTTCGAGACTCGAAGCACCATCGTTTGGTACCATTCCAGAGATCGACACGCTTGAAGCCGTTGCCACGATGGGACCTTTCCATCTCGCAACTTCTGTAGAAATTTCAGGACGTCATCGTGGTCGAATTGAATTAGTCCGTCGATAAGATGTCGATTTTGGGCGAATTTCCCGAACCAGCTAGGCATCCATTTGATGTCATCGGGAAGCAGCCGAGAATGATTCAAGCGATCCCGAAAGAGCTCAAGACTCATGATTACCCGCCTTGAATTACTTTTGATAATTTAGGTTTCGAATGACAAGGTTTAGTTGCGTATTTTCGAGACAATTGGACGATTGTCAAATTAGCCTGGTGCGGCATTTTGCCGCGGCAAATACCTCGGCTCAGCCGAGGTATTACCCTTTTCTGCCCCGACTCACCCAGATAGAATCCAATTTCTACCCCAACTCAGACGGGGAGAATTAATTGTTCCATCTTCACAGTACTCAATTCAGCGCGTAGGCGCTAAAACGTTTGTCGCGAAGGAGAGAGGTTTCCGCGTAGCGAGCGCAGAGCATCCTGCGCTTCTTCCGCGAATCCCACCGGCTTGTCCGGTCGGATCGTTAGGCTCCTCGCTACCAATCGCAAGCCAATTGTGTACATAATCTGCCCGTTCCCGTTGA
>JANMGH010000160.1:0-12197 GCA_031374515.1 Pirellula sp.
GGTCTATCACATCCTGACAGCGTCAGCAATTTGATTCGTCGCGCTAAGATCGCGATTTCCGCCTCCAAGTCGCAAAAGTAAGACCTTGAGCGGCTTGAGGAGTTGCTTCAAAAACAGTAAACCGGGTCTGACCCCAATGGCTGACAGCCCGTAAACCGGGTCTGACCCCGATGGCACGTCGCCTGGTCGAGATTTGGCGGCTTATCTTGCCCATCGCCGAACGACCGCAACGCTACGGGAGCTTGCAACTGCGTTTGGTCTATCACATCCAGACAGCGTCAGCAATTTGATTCGTCGCGCTAAGATCGCGATTTCCGTCTCCAAGTCACAAAAGCAAGACCTTGAGCGGCTTGAAGAATTGCTTCAAAACCAGTAAACAGGGTCTGACCCTAAATGACCCCACAAAACCGGCGTTGCAACAGCCCATGCAAGATGTACTTTAACGTACGCTC
Source organism: Pirellula sp. (assembly GCA_031374515.1). GTDB lineage: Bacteria > Planctomycetota > Planctomycetia > Pirellulales > Pirellulaceae > JBKCUI01. The sequence continues at coordinate 453 of JANMGH010000160.1, forward strand.
ACTTTGCAACGGACTTGTTGTTGGCAAATAAAAAAACAGCCAAATCCGACTGCGGATCCGGGATAGATGCCCGATATTCTCCAATGTAAGCTCCAGTGAATTGCCCGACGGTAGCAGAACAACCCAAACAATACCAAATTAAAATCGCAAGTCGCATCATGGTATTCCTTTGAATCTCTAGCAAAAATCCATAAGCGTTTTGTGTTGTCGAATGTCGATGCCAAATTGTAATTATCTAGTCAATCAACTTTCAAGAGCTAAGCAACATTCATCGTAATCTGCGTAGAAGATTCGGCATTATTCTATGCCGCTATCGGGTAAGAATGCCCATTGCCAGACTCTCTGCCAGCATCAAGTTACCAGCTGTGCACAATTTTCGGCAGGAAGGAACGCAAAGTGGATGAATCTGATTCACGTACGACGCAAAGAGATAACCCTTTTAGACTTGGAGTTTTAATTACCGCCGAAGCGCGTCGCTTTCCCGCTTTCGAATAGTTCAAGGATATACGACAACTTCGCCACCGGTGGGTGTTCCAAGACTTTGAAAAACCACAGCATCGATTTTGTAAGATATCGCGTGAATCGAACTGTCAAAAAACGCAAAATTGCTGACACTCGCATGCGAGGATCCAAAGCCCAAACTGCCAGACTGACTCGAGGCATTGTCCTGCATCAACCCGCCTGTCGCCGATCGCGTGATGTCGTCATCCTGCCCCATATAAAGCGTTTGCTCGTCTCCACCTGACGAAGGCTTGCTTCCGAAGAGACGTTTTTCGCCTGCAAGTATCGTCTGGCTGAGCCCATCTCGAATCTCAAGCAGCGCCCAGTCCCGTTTTATCCCCGCGACCATTCCATTGATTGCGTAGTCTGTCTTCGCCGCCATGTCCACTCGATCGCAATTGCGAAACGGTGTAATAATCACAAAGGGATAGAGCAATTCCGATCGCCGCGAAACGCAAACGTAGGTTGGTATACTGACGCCGAGCATTTTCGCCGCGTTTGCCTTGCGCTCAGGTGCCGTAGCCCCATTCGACATTCCATGCACGTTGCTTTGTTCGATATAGGGGAGCAAACTATACAACCAACCGCCGGGCTGAGTAATGCCGAAACCTCGTTGCGCTTCTCCAACCCATTCCGGTCCCCATCCGTTGGACGGAATGATCTGATGGGAAGCGTTGTGCGAGTAAGCGGCGGTCGCAATATTCTTCAAATTGTTCTGACATTGATGCCGTCTCGCGACATCGCGCGAGTACTGGACCGCTTTGAGCGAGATCGCGATTAAAATTCCAACAACCGCAATGACTCCGAGTGCTTCGATCAAGGTGAAGGCGCGACGCAGGTTAGATGCTGATCTATTCATGATCCCTGCGCATGACCGTCGTGTCGCTGTCGAGATGGTAAAGGTTGATCGAATAACCGATCGACCCAATCGGTTCGAATTGTTGGAAATAACAGTAGTCCGTGTCTACTCCTAAAACGGAATGGGATCCCCGAACAGCGTTTACGCTGATTGCATACCACCCTTTGGGCAAAACAATCGATTTTTCGGAGTCTCGCTCGAATTTGGGAACATCGAGAACATCAAGGCCAAGGTGTTTAGGCCGATAGACGCCAGCAAACTTGAGCCTCAAAGGGAGTTTTGAAGGATTCTCGTCTATCCATCGCTTTACCAATATTAAATCTTGTCCGCTATCGATCGCTCCATCCAAAAGGTACTCGGATCCATGCGACGGTCCTCCAATTGCCCGATTAAAAAATGAGATGCTATGCGGAAACACGCTCAAACTCTCCATCGCAGAAAAGACCGCTAACATCCCGATCCCAATCGATATAGCAGGGCGGCTGAGAAACGCGGTACTTGCTACTTTGCTCGTCCAAACATAAAAGAACGGCAACGCTGGAATCGCGTAGCGAGTGTACCAGTTAATTCCCGTCTGGGAACTGATCACCAGCATCAGCACGATCGCAGGCGCAATCAAAAACAACTCGGCGGCATTTGGCTGGCGCTTGATAATTTGTGAGATGGTCAGAAGCGACGCGATTCCAAAGAGAGCAAGCGTTCCGATCGGAAGTTTGATACAAGCAGTGAACAGGTAGTAATGATACCAGCCCCCTTTTTGATGTTTTCCGTTCAAATAGGACCAAAGGACCGCTTCAAATTCGCGGCGCTGCGTGTCGAAACCCAGCACGTACTGCTCGGGAAACGGAATTGGAACTTTGCCTAGGAGGGAATCCTGAAAACGATTGCTGCTTTGCCATTGCCCCATCTTTTTGCCTGCCAACAGTTCACTTCGAAATCCAAAACCCTCTAGCGGCATCAGCGTTCTTTCAAAGCCGTACATCGCGTTTACGATCAAAATAGACATGAGGACAATCGCAAGACACTGTTGACCTTCGACGCCAGACTTTCGTTGCTTGCTTCCATGAATTAGCCGTCCGGACAAAAACCAAAGGATTGGCAGAACCGCGATCATGTATAGCAGCGTTAGTTTGGTAAGCATCGCGGCGCCCAGAGCCAATCCAGCCCAACAAGTACGGTTCCAGTTTGGGCGGCAAGTCCATCTCCAAAACAAATACGTCGCAAGCAAACCGAGGCTGGCGGCTGGAACATCAGGATAGATGGTTGAACCCCAGCCAAGCACAAGCGGACAAGTCGTCCAAAGAAGTATGCAAAGCAGCCCTGCAAATTCGCCATACAGTTCTCGCGACCAAAGCCAACAAACGATTGCTCCGATCAACGGAAACAGGACACACACGGACCGCGCCCAGAAATAGATCGAGCACAGCATTGGATTGCCATTGGTTTGCAGAAAATGGTAGGCAACCATGAATTCAGGGCGGTCGCTTGGATCGGTGCTTTTGTCAAAGGTGGGGACAGCAAGATTGGGGTACAACGCCATAACTGGAACGGCAGCAACCATCCTTACCAGGGGAGGATTGACATGATAGAGCGTCCGATCACCGGTTTTCCAGTGCATGATCCCACACGGTAAGTGCGCCAACTCGTCATCGATAGGATTGTGAACCGACGCGCTTGCGAGCAGCAATACTGCTTGAAGCACGATAAGCCCCACCGCGCATCCTTGGTAACGATTTAATTTCCACATACTTTACTTCAGTTTATGTTTTTTTCTTTGCTCCCCTCGCCCCTTTTTGGGGATAGCTGTGAAGCACTAATTCCTGCGGTTTCGCTACTTTTACATTCATCTCTAAATCTCTTAGATTCGCAACGAGGGGAAGAACGGGTTTTCCAATCGTTCTAACTCCCCTTCTCCTCCTCGGTCCTCCTCGGGAGGAGAAGGGGCGGGGGATGAGGAGGTGAATCGCATTTGAGTAGCGATCGTTCTAAGGCGCTATCGATCTCTTGAAGTACCCATTGTGTATCGTGTTCAATTTCCTTACTCAATCGATTGCGACGCCATTGGTAACCCATCCTTTCTGTTTCCTAATTGCTGATGGACATCCATATCTACGTCGAACGAAACAGTGCGAACGCTGGAGTCCGCATAGGCCATTTGAACGAATCCACGATGCGGTCCACCAAAGCGGACACCGCTATCGCCTAATGAGCGTCCGTCGAAAAAGGTATCGGACAAAGGTAGCAATGGTGCATAGCGAGTAATGCCTGTAAATCGAACCAGATCGCGATCGTCGCCACTGTAGGCGCATTCGTTATCACCCCAATCGCCGCCATCGCGATAGTGGTCGGTAAACAAGTACTTTTCGCCAACGAGATACACGTTGCTCCGACCGTCGGTGATTTCGGACCCTCGCAACCAGCTTCGCTGGAAAACGACACCTGTGGCTTCTTTCATGTTTGGCCATGCGAACGATTTCGATTGCGCAAGGCTTTCTGGTCCCTCGCCGTAGGTGACGAAATTATCGCCGCCGTTCATAGCGTAATCATTTCGAGCGACGACATCGGGCCTAGCAAATAGATGCGGTTTCCAATCTCGCGAATTGTCGAGTGATCGGCCTTTTCGTCGGCTAGGACAAAACAAAATTGGGATCGGATTTTCAAGCAACTCTGGATTGTGTGGTCCGGTTCCTGGATTCGCTCCGACGGAAAAAAGTTCGGCCTGGTCCAAATAGGGCAACAACTGATAGATCCATCCACCCGGCTGAGCAGGCCCAACGCCAAGTGACGGAACACCGGCCCAGTTCTTGCTCCAACCGCCGGAAGGCAAATGCTGGTGAGTCGCCTCGAAGCTGCCGACAGCGGTTGCAATCTGTCGCAAATGGTTTGAGCACTGCGAGCGACGACTCGCCTCCATGGCGTGCTGAACACCAACCAAGGTTAAACTTAGAAGAATTCCAGCAATGGAAACAGAAACAATCGTTTCGACAAGCGTAAAACCCGCTTTAAGAATTCTCATTTTGGTGTTCTGCTCGAGGTGCCGTTGATCGTCACCCTAAGTGCCTCAAGAGCTGCTTGAACTCTTTCAAGTTGTTTCGCTGGCCCATCCAAAGAAGCAAGGTAAAAATCTGGTGGCCAGTCATAAATTACGTATTCTTTCCATGTTCCGTCGGGATTGATGAACGACGGGCGGACATCACCCTGCTTGAACGGCCCTTTCACAGCATCGAGTGTCATGAACGGGGCATCCCACTTCGGTACCGGAAGTATTTCCTTTATAAGTCCGTCACAATGGATTGCGTGCTCCCTCGTTTTCCCAAGTTTCACAAAACTAGACAAAATCAAATTCATTCGCAATCGGGCACCTGGATAGCTCGCAAAAACCGTAGTGGGACCAATGTTTAAATGTTTCTTTGACTGTCTAAGCTCGCGGAGATATTTGATCTCGGACCTCTCCATCCTTGCGAATGCATCGACTAAATCCTTGGCGGTTCCGAATTCAGCTGCACAATAGAGTGCGAAAAAGACGGCGCGGCACTCTCTGAGTCGCATTTGTATAGAACTAGTTGCGCTAACCACCACTTTTTCGAAATGGGTCATAACGGAATCAAAGCATGACAACGCCTTAACTCTACTTTGTTCTTGAGGCAAAGCTTCCAGCTCATTAACTATTTTCAATAATCGTCGATTCGCCAATATCTGGAGGATCTCACTGTCTGCGCTAATCCGTTCTCGCATACTTGCCATTCCAGCGGCGTGACCTGCCAATTGATTACAATCATCAGGTTCACTTGATTCGAAGTTTAGCCTTCTGATAGATTCGTCAAGCGACTCTCGTCTTAGGCCCTCGATGCAACTTGCAATGCTTTCTAATTTGTGTGGCATCAACTCGGCTGGATTTTCACGAAGGACTGCTTGGCGTTCGAATTTGACCCCGGAGTACCAATATCGACTAAGAAAAACGCAGGTCAGCAAAGCACAGAAAGCACCTACAGTCAACGTTACTTTCTTGTTCATGGGAACACCTTTAAATTCTGCCTTGGCTTGTATTTCACGCCTCGGAACACCCAATCTCCACTTGTGCTTGCGGGTGGCGAGTTTTGGTCTGTAATTGGCCACGCATGAAAGAAGATCTGTTGGGTCGCCTCGAAACTGCCTACGGCAATTGGAATCTGTCTCAAATGGTTTGAATATTGCGAGCGACGACTCGCCTCCATGGCGTGCTGAACACCAACCAAGGTTAAACTTAGAAGAATTCCAGCCATGGAAACAGAAACAATCGTTTCGACAAGCGTAAAACCAGAATGCAAGTGATTTGCCATTCCACGAAGCTTGCAAGAGCATTGACGTCTTACTTTGTCCCCGAATCGCTGATGATTTTTTTTGGACTTCACGGAGTTCACGAAGAAATGCTCACAAGTAGTGATCGCACATACTCAATCCGAGTTTTCTGGTGTTTGAAACTGGGATCTCCACCCTTTAAAGTATCCTCGAGATTGTCTGGCTCGCTAAGTGGATAATCCCATGTGAATACCTCTATTTCCTTCAGCACATCCTCCTTCGGTATGCAACTTGGCAATCCCGACTTGGCTGGAGGCGCGAGGTCAAGATCGAAGGTATTGGCGGGAGCAACAAACTTAACGACCGGAAACGTTCCATGTTTAAGGCCAACAATTGCACTTGTATATCTACCCTTTTTCAAAAGGTGATGGAGCATAATATTTAGGACGGAAAGATCATTTGGAAACGGATCCTCAGCCAAATGTGAAACAGAGTACCTGTTGGTGACTCCCATTACTTCACACCTCTCCCTTACGTTTTGCCGAATGACGGCAAGAGTGTCTAAATGCCTCCTAAGATCCTTGGCGCTCCCAAACTCAGAGACGGCAAACAGTAAAAAAGTAATTCCGAATTTCCTGTTCCAGTACGAAGCATCTTCCTGTGCACTTCTTGCAATTATCGAATAAACATGTTTCTTTTGAGCAACCATCATTGTTTCCAAGTTTGAAGACAAAAAGTTGTTTCGATCAATTGCACTAAGAGAATCGCACTCCTGCAAAACTTTCGAAGTTCGCCTACCACTCAGCATCATAATAAAATCGGATGGATGCTCCCCAGTGTCACGATGATAACTAACCGTGTCCCCCCCCAAATCTTGGCCAATTTTTTTCAATGAATCATCCAATGACTCTTTCTTCATTGCCTCAACGAGAATTTTTATTCTCTTTAACTTGAAAGGCGGTAGTCCAGCTAGATTTTCAATTCTAGGTGTTTTGGACGGCGTAATGAACGTGAACGCGATAACAGTTGCGCCGAAAACAAGAAACACAGGAAAGGCAACTTTAACCAGTCGGTTTTGACTACTTTTCTGTTTTGAATTCACCTTTAAGTCTCCCCTCCCCTCCCGGCCCTGGTGGACTGTAATCTGCGGATATGTGCCACTCCTTCTTAAAGAGTTGACTCTCTAGATACTATTCCTTTGTCTCAAGCGTGTAATTTCCACTAGGCAACTCATTTAGAATCGCGGAAAACTTCAAACTATGGCCCCAAAAAAGTTCGCCATCTTTTTCGAGCGGAATGATTTTTGCGTTCCGGTGAGGATAGGGCGACGGGTCTTTATACAGGGCGCTCAAAATCGGGCCGAGCTCACGGACTACATGGTCTGTTCTGCCGGTCGAATGGGAGTGGCAATTGAAAGCAAAATCTGCACCGCTTCCTGACCCTCCCACTGGAACATAACCATTCCCATATTTGTCAGCATAGAATACGACCCATGCCTCTTCGCATTCCGCCTGCGAATACGAAACATAGCCTGAACCTGCTGCGATATAAACTGGGAATTTGATTTCTGTTCCATCTACGTCCTTAAGTTGATGCGAATGTTCATATGTTTTGAACTTAGGGAAACCGCTCACATCCGTTCCGTCAGGCACTGTATGATCGCCATTATTACATGGCGGTGCCGCAGTATTTCCTATCCTCTTCCATAATTTTACCACTATTGGCACATGCTGCGTACCAACCAACTTAAAGGCTTGGTACGTGGGATGTAGCCAATTCTCAACTCCGCAAATCGATAGCCTCGAGCGATTTGCGTATTTAACTCTTGGCATAATTCAAAGCCCTGACTGCGAAGCGGCCAAGACTTGACTAGCTCCGAACGGAAGAGCTTGTAACAAGTAGCTGGATCGGAGAGGCGCAGACCATGGACGACTCGCAGCACGATAGACAAAAGTTTGACCGCAACATAGTTAGCTAGCGCGCCACGGTTGGCGGATCCACCATTCAAATACCGTGAGCCATAAACGGCATCCAGTCGATGTTCGACAGCGTGTTGCAGGAGCCGACAAATGTCTTTTGGGTTGTACTCCAAGTCGGCGTCTTGAACGACTACGTACTCGCGATCTACTACCCCTAGACCGGCTCGGAATGCGACGCCTTTGCCTTGATTGGATGCTAGCTGTAAGTGGCGCAGATCCAAATCATGAACCAAGCCCTCGATCAAAGCACCACTGCCATCCGTCGAACGATCGTCGACCACAATGATCTGTGCCAGGGGCAAAGCCGCTCGAACACTCTTCAGCAACTGGACAACTGTTCTCGCTTCGTTGAAGCATGGGACGATCACGCTGATCAAGGGGGACTGAGTTGATGCAAGAGATCGCACCGAAGTAGATCGCGTTAACGACACTCGGTGGCTACGTAGCTGGTAGCTGGTAGCTGGTTTGCAAAATCGTTCACCATCACCGCGAATCTCTTTTACAAAGGGGCATTTCACTCGCTTTGAGCCGGTGCTAGCGTTGTATGGTTTCGCACAGAGGATTGCAAGTGAAAAAATAAATAATTTCGAAAAGACGATTCGCATACGCCGCCCGCCGCTGAAAACAGGGCTCGTTTCCCAGACAGGTCACTAGTCCCGTCGGGCAACGCCATGCAGAAAGCACAGGCACCGCAAAGTCACTTCCGGCAAGATCGGCGTCCTGTCCGCGCGTTATTCGCTACACAGATTCTGCAAAGACTCCGCGTCTCCGCGTGAAGTGGTTTGCGGCGGAGGCTGGAGACGGAGCGAACAGCAGTGCGAGCGCGCTGTCGCGATGCGTCTTGCCAAAAAGGCCTAAATACATCCGCAGCCCAAGGGCGTGCGGGATTCTTCTGACTTAGAACAAGACCACAGTTGCGTACGATCCTCTGAGGGGAAATCGCAGGCATTCCTGTTGGAGGAAAAAACAAATATTTCCGAAAGGTGATTCACACCTTCCGTCACTCGCTGTAAACATAGGCCGTTGGCAAGACAACTCACAACTCCCGTCAGGTAACGCCGCGCAGAAAATCGACTGTGCACTGGCAGCGCAAAGTCACTCTCGATATTGAGATTCGATGCATCTGTTTCGCAGGCTGACCATAGCCGATTGGATTGCAATCTTCATGATCGTTTTAGGCATGGCACTCATTGCCCATTTGCGATCTGTTCCGCTCGCTGGAAAATTACTTCCATGCTTTAGCGCCCAGTCGCAATGGCTCAGTTATGACGCGAGGGATCATCTCGGCGCGGAATACGATTCGATCGCGAGAGCTATTCGAAATGGAGACGGTTTTTCGGATCCGTTTGGCGAGAGGTCCGGCCCCACCGCTTGGATGCCACCAGTCATTCCCTACATTTTGGCAACACTGTACTGGATGTTCGAAGACCATCGAAAACCAGTGGTCGTAACTGTCGTAGTTTTCCAAGCACTCGTTGTTCTGATGACCGCAGCGATAGTGATTTCGGAAGCACGGCGACAGCGAGTATTGATCATTGGGTACATCAGTCTCTGCATCGGCTTGGCTGCCAATTTCCAACAATTGTTTCAAATAACTCACGATGTTTGGCTCCAGTTACTTCTCGTCAACTTGATTTGGCTCGGATTTCAACGACGTTGGAGTTGCGTACGCGGTGTGCTGCAGTGGGGACTGTTTGGCGGCCTCACGGCATTGAGTTCGCCAATACTGGGAGGAGTCTGGGCGATGATAACAACGTACCGCTGGACTCTGACACGCAAAGCCAGACACCAGGTCCGCTCGAAGCAGTTCGATGCATGGCTCTCGCTTGCTTGCGTCGCCATGATTTCGTTGACGGTGGTCATTCCATGGACAGTTCGGAATCATCGTCAATTTGATCGATTGCTGCCGATCAAGTCCAATGGGATGTTCGAGCTTTGGCAATCGCAGTGCCTAGATGACGACGGTGTGCTGGATCGACGAACTACCGCATTGCACCCGTGGCCAAGTAACGGCCCGCTGCGAAAGGAGTATCTCCAACTCGGAGAGATAGGTTTCGTCGATCGGTACTCAACGCTAGTCACTGCAGCCATCGCTGCGAATCCTTGGGACTTTTGCACCCGAATCACGCGAAGGTTTTTGGCGGCTACGATTTTGTATCAAAGCCATGACATGGACGAACATCTGATTTGGCCCACACGTTTCAAGAAGATCGTGTTTCCGCTGCCGGTGGTCGCCATCGTGCTGTTGTTGGCAAGTGGGAAATGGAAGCAACGTAAAGTCGCATCAGTTATTGCGATCTACATTTGCGTGCTATTGCCATTCGTGTTGGTCAGCTATTACGATCGCTACGCTGCACCTCTGGTCGGAATGAAAATGCTGGCGGTCGTTTATGCGGCTGCCGCCTCGAAATGCATGAAAACTTTTTGATGTTGTGAGTCGCTCGTATTTAATCGATAGTTCCGAAACGATGCTCTTCAGCGGTGCGTATCGCTGCATATTTGCGAGCCTTTTGAATACCTACAAACAGATCGGACTCAAGGCAAATCGAGAAGACAAATTCGTCGAGATAATTCGGAATCTCCAACAAATCCGCTTGAACTTCCCTTCCACACTAGGTAGCTGTGAAGGCGACGACCAGCCTTCATTGTCGTCTCAGCAACTAAGGAAGCAAAACATGAAACCATCGGAACCAGATACGATTGAAGTCGCTGATGAACACATCAAGAAGCAAGCCATTGCGTACTACCGCAGTTCATCAGAGCGCCAATCGGAGAATTCTATCGAACTACAGAGAGCTCACGTACGAGCCTGGGCAGCCAAAAATGGCATCGAAATCATCCGCGAATACTCGGTTGCAGGCGAGTCAGGGAGCATCGGCGAGGAACGTCAAGCCTTTGACGTGATGATTGAGGAGTTGGAAAAAAGCTTCCACATCGGTTACGTACTTTGTGTAGATGCGAGTCGGATTGGTAGATTCCAAGCTATCGAAAACGACATTCAATTCAAGAAACACAACAAGCGATTGATTTACACCGGCGCTGGTAATCAGTTCGGGGACGATTCGCACTAGCAACGCTCTGAATGCCAACCTCAATTCGCAAGTGAATGCATTGTTACTTTCACGGCCACGCCAATCGTCAATGTCCACAGGTTGGTTCACTTCTCTGAATCATCAATCTCGCAACCTTCTAAATAACCTCGCTCAATCTCCACACATCCGCTTGAGCTTCCTTCCCACACGTGGTAACTGTGTGGTCGTTGACGACCAGTGACGATCCTGGCTCGTCAGAGCAACGACACAAGGAAGCATAACATGAAACAGTGGTGGGAATCAGATGAGATTGAAAATTCCGATAAGCCAACGCGCGTGCGAGCGATCGCTTACTACCGACACTCCGCACAGGACAGGCAAGAGAATTCCATTCCCATACAACGGGACCAAGTCTGAGAATGGGCAAGTAAAAATGGCGTTGAGATAATTCACGAGTTTGCCGATGCTGGCAAGTCCGGCCTCAACAGCGAAGATCGACCGGCCTTCACCGAGATGGAAGAATGGGTGACGAAGCGCTCTGACTTTGCATACATACTTTGCCTGGATGTGAGTCGCTGGGGTAGGTTCCAAGACATTGACTTGTCGGCGCAGTTCAGCGCCCAGTGCAAGAAGCACCGCAAGCAAGTCATCTACACCAGCATTGGAAAGCCACGCGAGGACGACCCGCCTTATCCCGTCTACGTTCAATTCGAACGATTCCGAGCTGCCCAATACAGTCGCGAGCTCAGTGACAAGGTCTGGCGCGGATGCGTCAAAATTGTGGAGCAAGGTTACTGGGCTGGTGGACGGCCACCCTACGCAACCCAGCGTTTGTTGCTCGATGAAAAACGGGAACCACTACAGAAACTGAATCCGGGCCAGCGCAAGGGAATTCAGAATCAGGGACAGATGGGGTCAGCCCCTGTTTCCAGTTTTCAGACGGTACATTGAGGGCAGATTATTCCGATGGCTAGACCTCTACGAATAGAATTTCCGAACGCAATATATCATGTGATGGCACGGGGGAATGGACGTCAAGCGATTTTTCATATCGATGATGACTACCAGCGGATGACCGATGGGTTGGCCAAAACGG
>JANMGH010000163.1:0-46567 GCA_031374515.1 Pirellula sp.
GGTCTATCACATCCTGACAGCGTCAGCAATTTGATTCGTCGCGCTAAGATCGCGATTTCCGCCTCCAAGTCGCAAAAGTAAGACCTTGAGCGGCTTGAGGAGTTGCTTCAAAAACAGTAAACCGGGTCTGACCCCAATGGCATCCCTTGCGGTTCAAAAATGGGCGTCCTGTTTTCCGTCTTTTTCAATGGTTTTCCTTTCTGAATCGGCTTTAGCCGATCGCATGAGTTCGAGCACGAGTACCATCGCGAGCGATTGAATACGAGTACGAATATCCTTGCACCGTTCAAGGCACCTGCGATGCCCTAGGATTTACATGGATTCTTCAGGTTTCAGTCTCCCTCGCTTAACGATACCTTGGGGCAATCCGTTGCGAATCGTATCGATTGCAAGTAAGTTACTTTGCACCTGCATCCTGATAGTCTGGCGAAACTTTTATTCCTTTGATCGGTGCCCTCCATGAAATGCTCTCCGTTCCATTTTTTATTCAGTTTTTCGCTGCTCTGTTCCGTGCTATTTGCCGACGGTCCTGCGGACAATCAAGTGTCTTCTGTGCGTCCAGTTCCACCCCCTGGAATCGCGATCGATAATGCGATGCGCACCAGTTTGCAACGCGATCTCGATTCGCTTCAATCGCAGCTAGCGGAACTCCGTAAATCCAAGAGCGCGAACATTCAACGTTTTCTACCTGATGTCGAGATTTTTTCGAGAGCCGTCGAAATGGCTTTGCAGGAGGACGGATTCTTTGAACCCAAGGATGCCGATCGAGCAAAACAAGTTTTACAAGAAGGTACCAAGAGAGCTTCCGAACTCAAGAACGAGAAGACCCCGTGGACCGGACTCGAAGGCGGATCGCGCATGGTTGTTCGAGGATTTCGATCCAAGCTAGATGGGACCGTACAGCCCTACGGAATTGTCCGCCCATCTTTGGTCAATGCATTGCAGCGAGCAGATGTATGGTGTCGCGGGCGAAGCGAAAAAGGGCTTGAGCTTCAGTTCATCGCAGCCCGCATGACCAATCCGGACCCAATGCCCGAACCAGGGGTCATCATGATTCATCCCTTTGGTCGGTATTGCAACGCTAACAAGCTCGCAGGAGAGGTCGACACACTCGAAGTGCTTGAGCATGCATTGCAAGAATATCCAATCGATCCAAAACGAGTCTCGATTCGGGGTTTTTCGATGGGCGGTGCGGCTGCGTGGCATTTAGCAGTCCACTACCCGGATAAGTGGTTTGCCGCCAACCCCGGCGCTGGCTTCTCGGAAACGCCGCAGTTCTTAAAAATCTTTCAATCCGAAGAATTAACACCGACTTGGTACGAAAAAAAACTATGGCAAATGTATGACTGCCCGGCATGGGCTGTCAACTTGCGCATGCTGCCAACGATCGCTTACAGCGGCGAAATCGACAAACAAAAACAAGCAGCCGATGTGATGGCGGACGCCTGCTGGAATTTACCAGCATCCGAACGATTCGAACTGACCCATATCGTCGCGCCCAAGACGGCGCATAAGTTTGATCCGATCGCACGTACTGAGATCGAGAAACGGTTGGCAACTATTGATCGAATGCGGTCGAATGAAACTCCAAAGCAGGTGACATTTACCACGACAACGCTCAAATACAACAAGGCCCACTGGCTCACCATCAATGCGTTAGCAGAACATTGGACCCCAGCTACTGTCTCCGCCCAATTGCGAGATTCAAAAATCGAGTTGACCGCCAGCAACGTGACCGACTTGTGCTTGAATTTGGACGCAGATGCTTTGCCAAAGGAGACTGCAATCATGGTAAGCTTGAGGGACATCAAGGATCCGAATGGCAATATCTATAATTGGTATGTTCGAAGACGATCGGACCTTTCGTGGAGCATTCGACTGAGAGAGGTGGGAGACAAATGGGAACGAGTTTCACCGATCGAGAATTTGTCTGCGGCGCTTCAGAAAAAACATGGGCTTCAAGGCCCGATTGACGATGCGTTCATGGATTCCTTTCTCTTTGTCAAACCAACGACCGTTGGCAATCATCCCAAAATTGACCAGTGGGTTGAGGCAGAATTGAATCGAGCCGTTCGGGAATGGCATCGGCAAATGCGAGGCGATGTCATCGTCAAAACATCGGATGAGCTAACGCCCGAGGATTTCGAAAAATACAACTTGGTTCTTTGGGGCGATCCAAAAAGCAATCCAACACTTGGGAAGCTTGTAGATAAGCTTCCCCTGAAATGGACCTCCGACGGTATTTCAGTCGGGGAGAGAAAATTCGAATCTGGGACACATGTACCCTTGCTTGTCTATCCGAACCCACTGAACCCACAACGATACGTAGTACTCAACAGTGGATTCACCTATCGCGAATACGACTACCTCAACAATGCAAGGCAGATACCAAAATTGCCTGACTGGGCGGTTGTCGACACAACAACGTCGCCCAATTCGAGATTCCCTGGCAGGATTGCAGAAGCGGATTTCTTCGACGAAAAATGGGGGGTCAAGCCCGGGCATTCAAGCACAATAGGGCGCTGAGTTCCGACGTAGTTCACTTGAAAATTCTTTGGCTCAGCGTTTGGCGAGTTGCTGAATAGCGAATTTCAGCTTCGGACCGAAGCAGCGACAGGTGTGCTTTTCATGAGTGATTCAATGATCTGCGTGGTGTCAATGCCGTCGCCGATTGCGCGGTGATTGACGATGATTCGGTGCCGAAGAACGGGGATCGCCACGGCCATGAGGTCTTCGAGAATGGGTGCCGTTCGACCTTCGAGTAGCGCGCGCGCCTTGGAAGCGAGTACCAGATTTTGACTTCCCCGCGGTCCGGCGCCAAAGGCGACATAGTCCTCAATCATTTTATTGCCGCTTCCGGGACGGGTGCCTGAGCAAAGCGATACAGCGAAGTCTGCGATATGGTCTGGAATTGGGACGCTTCTCACGGCCCGTCTCAAGCCTAGAAACGCTTCGCGAGTCAGCTTGCTTTCCGCAACAGCGATTTCGTGGCCGGTTGTTTTCAAAACGATTTCTTTTTCTTGAGCGTGGGTTGGGTAGCCAACATGGATCTCCATCATGAAGCGATCCAATTGCGCTTCGGGCAAGGGATACGTCCCCTCTTGTTCAATAGGATTCTGAGTGGCAACGACGAGGAACGGTTCCTCAAGTGAGTACGATTCGCCGCCAACCGTAACATGGCGTTCTGCCATCGCTTCGAGCAGAGCGCTTTGAGTCTTGGGGGCAGCCCGATTGATTTCATCCGCTAACACCAAATTCGCAAAGATCGGCCCCCTGCGAAACTTCATACTCATTTCGTTGGTTTGTTCGTTGCGTCCAAGCAATTCATAGCCTGTGATGTCGCTCGGCATCAAGTCAGGGGTAAATTGAATGCGAGAGAACTTCCAATGAAAAGCGCTGGCCAAGCACTTTACCATGAGCGTTTTTGCAAGCCCGGGTGCACCGACTAACAGTGCATGTGATCCTGACAAAGCACACACGAGCAACTGGTCGAGTACCAAATCCTGACCGACAATAGATTGGCCAAGTACTTTTCGAAGGTGTTGTGTCTGCTCAATGAACGCATCTGCGGTCTCGGCGGTATTCAAGGCAAGTGCTTTCTAGAGCGCTACTGATAATTCTAGCGGGATTTGTTGATCGAAACGTCGACCTGCAATTGTAACCGCTGTGCCGCCAATTCGATATCGTCTGCGTCGATCTCGATCCAAACCGGAATGGACCGAAAGTCGGATCTTGCCATTGGGTTTGGAGCTCGCAATTGAGCGGAACCGACCATGCGATCGATCCGTTGGACTCGCCCCTTGAGCGGTCGACTCAATGCCGAGGATCGAATGTCGGCTACATCGTCGATGGCAATTCTTGCAACGTCGGATTCGTGCACTTCCGCGACGCATACCATCATGCTCAAGTCAGCGAGCTCCACCAACGGCAGTTGAGTCGTTCGCTCTCCAGGCTCGACATTCACGCTGACGACAACACCATTCAAGGGCGATAATACGGTGGACTGCTCAAGTTGCAATGATAGGATTTCAATTTGTTTCTCCAAGCTCGCAATCGGTGTCGATTGGTCAATTATCTCGCGAGACTCTTTGGCTGCCACCAACGACTTTTCGCTTTGAAGCAACTGCAACTTGGACAATTCAACCGCTTGCTGTGAAGCCAAAAGCGTTTGTTCGCTAATCGAATTCACTTTCAAGAGCTCGTTCTTTTTTGACTCCAATTCGATCGTTCCAATCGATGCCCGAGTTAGCGGCGACTCCCTGAGCTTTTGCAGCGACGCGATTTGTCGACCCAGCGAGTCCACTTGATCCCCTCCTTTTTTGGCCAGAGCAAGCTGCGAAGTTGCTTGTTCGAGCATTTGCTTGGCTGATTGCATTTTCAGACCTGCGGCGTCAATCGCCAACTCTGCTTCTTGTTGCTTCGCCTTTCGCATGGCTCGCGCTTCCTCCAATCGAAGCCTTGCGGCTTCAAGCTCCAGGGCTCTCATTTGTTGGCTTTGCAATAGGACGAGTGGTTGCGATTTGCTAATTGGCTGTCCCGCCTGAACCAAAACTTGTTCGACCTTGTCGCCTGGGATCGCACCCAAACGTACAAGTCCCTTGGCTGGTTGGATTCGCCCCTGCGCCAAAATGTGATTCTGCTTGCCCTGGTCGATCATGTGGACCTCGCGATGCGCCGGAGACACCTCCTTGGTTGGACTTGGGGGTTGCCTACAACCTTCGATCGCCGAAAAAAATAGAATCAACGACAAGCATACACAGCTATGTTTTGCGATCGAGTAACGGGCAAAACAGTGCGTCATCATCATCCTTGGAATTGTTAAAGACCGGGCAATCGGTAAACATTTACGTCTGAGCTGCGAATCGTGCCTAGAATAGATTACACTGCAAAGCGAGTGTGGGCGATTGACGGACTTTTATTTTCTAATTCAAACAGGGGAAATCGATACGATGCTGCCGGGGGGTGTTCAACGCGCAACTCTTTTCGATCCAAGCACGCGAATTCGAATCGCCCAACACATCCATCCATCGATTCGAGCAAGCAAGCTCAGCCATTTTTTCGGTACCGGTGAGCTAAAAAAACAGGTCCTGTTCGACAATAATCTAACTGTTTTCCCTGGTGAGATAATCATCATGACTGGCCCCAGCGGGTCGGGAAAGACGACCTTACTGACGCTGATCGGGGCCTTGCGCGGCGTGCAAGAGGGCAATCTTTCTGTCCTAGGCCAAGAGTTGCGAGGCGCGAGTCGTAAACAACTGGTCCACTTTCGGCGCCAAGTGGGCTTCATTTTCCAGGCCCACAATCTCTTTGATTCACTGACGGCCACGCAAAACGTGCGGATGTCACTTGAACTAACCCACCCTGAAAATTCGTTTCGAGAAAACACGCGAACAGCCAAAGAGATGCTCGACAAAGTTGGGCTGGCTAACCGTACGAGCCACAAGCCCAAGCAACTTTCGGGTGGACAAAAGCAACGAGTTGCGATCGCAAGGGGCTTGGTTCATGGTCCAAAGCTAGTACTGGCCGATGAACCAACCGCTGCCCTAGATGAACAAAGTGGAAGGACGGTCGTCGAATTACTTCAACGCATGGCAACGGAAAATCAGACAACAATATTGATCGTGACGCACGACAATCGCATCCTCGATGTTGCAGACCGAATCATCACTCTCGTAGACGGTCAGATTCGAAGCGATGCCCTGGTGAAAGAGGCCGGCATCATTACGCAAATGCTCGCAAAATGCAGCATTTTTGAACGGGTAACGCCCCGAACGCTTACCCGAATCGCAGACGAAATGACGATCGAAAGCCTACCGCCCGGTGTTCAGATCATTCGCGAAAACGACCCCGGCGATCGATTCTTTTTGATCCGCGAAGGGACCGTGGTGGTCAAACGCGGATCGCCCGAAGTGGAGGTGGTTACGCTGCGAAGTGGCGACTTCTTTGGGGAGACTGCTTTGCTCACCGGCCAACCCAGAAATGCAAGCGTTTACACCGTCGAAGAAACTTTGCTCTGCTCACTCAGCAAGGCGAGTTTTCAATCGGCCATGGCCGAATCGGCTTCACTCGAAACGGAGGTCCGAGAAGCTTATTTCGAGCGAAAATAGCCTTATGGCCCAAGCGACACTCTTGCGCCTTTTTTCGATGGGCGTTCCCTATTCTAATTTCAGCCGCGAATCTCGAAGCGGATTGGACGGACAGTGCTCCGCCAATGCGGTCCAACATAGACTCAGAGTTGGCTGAGTTCGATTTGCTGGTCGCGTCGCTAACAGGATACTTCTGACGCGAACGCGATTGTTGCTTTAAACAGATTCGAAAAAAGTTCGTCCGCGCCAAAGCCAATAGGTTAATATTGGGTCCGCCTGATTCTTGGTGTTGAACGGCTCGAAAGTCACGCGATCCTCTTCCGATAATACGGCGATTCGGACCTCTTCGTTGACGAGGACGCGAGCCAGAATTCCGAAGTGTTCAAAAAAACTAACGCAAAGTAACGACTCGATCAATTGAATCTGTTCTGGCAGCGACTCGAGCACGCGGTTCATTCTCTCTTGGATGCGTACATCCAACGAGTTCGGAGCGACCTCGAATGCATCCGGGTGGTCGATATCCCATCCTACGAAGATTGCAAACGCATCATCGATAGAAATGTCAGCAAGATTTTGAGAGAATGTGTGACACATCGGCCCAGAGAATCCTACATTGCTATACACAGACTCCTGCAGATCGTATTCGAAGCGAAAAAGAAAACATTCCTGCGGCTGTTCAAAGCCTGGCCAACCCAGAGAGCGTTGGTCCAGCAGCTCCATTCGGCTTGGTGAAATCCCCATCTGCTCGTTTTGTGCAAGCCAATTTGCGAGCCTCGACTCGGCCAAAGCAGCTTCGGTGGTCCAACGTTCATCGACGCGATCTTCGATCCCCAATTCTTCCATGTACGCAATCGCGCGTTGTCGGCTTGAAAAATCAGCTGCCAATTCGAAAAGCAATTCCTCGCCCTTTTTCTCTCCTAGCTTCGCAAGCGCAAAGGCCGCTTCGGTTCGAATCCTGCGATGGCTGAGGCGTGTCGCTTGCGTCAATTTACCGATGGCCTCTTGACTGCCGATCAAGCCAAAAGTGTCACACAATGAGACGCACAACGAAACCGAATCGAAGAGGATTTTTTGGATGGCAACTACGGTTTGGCCAAATTGAGCCGGGTTTTCCTCGAGCATCCCCAATTGATTTACAAGGCCCCCCATTAGCCGCAGTAGCGTTGGAAAGTCGCTTTTCGCTGGATGCTCGACAAGGGACCGGCTTCGAGCCGCATAGTTGGCTACATCCAACGCGGGCGCAAGGACGGCTGGAGTGGTGCATTGAAGCAATTTTGGGAACACATCCTCAAGCCTCCACGTTTTTGTTTGCATCAACGGAGCCAAGGAAAGCGAAACATCGGCCCAATCCATTGGCGGATTGGAGAGAAGTAAGTCGACGCCGAGATGGATCGCCGTTGAGTGCCCACTTGCGAAAAGCACTTGCAAAAGTCCCCCTTCGCACCGATGAAGTCGCCAACCATGAATTTTGGTGTAAAGCTCAGCAACGTGTTGAACTAGCACGAGCCGTTGCAGTTGCTCGAGGTCGGAATAGGACTTTTTCGTTGCAATTGCCTGACGGAAGGATCGGATTAGGCAGGTTAAAAACTGTTCCAAGCGAGCGCGGTTCCTGGTCACTCCTTCGACCCGTTCTTTGATCGATTGTGCGTTTTCGCACATCCAATTCGCACTCAGAATCGACCAAATCGGATCTTCCGGCTCCTCCCATTGATCGAATAAGTTGCGGCTAGGCGTTGTGGATTCATCAAAACCCGCTTCCAGAATGGCTTCAGAGAGGTCAGCCCATGCATAGGCGGCGTTTGGGAGCTCGAACGGGATGGTGTCCATGAAACAATTAGGTGCGTAAAGGTGTTTTGAACTAATCAGTACTTCAACTGTATCGTAGAATACTCGTTTAATCGAGTAACGAAAGAGATGGCCACGGCTTGCACTTGGCCTAAACACCATCCATCGACCGGACCATGGAAACTAAGAAGCCAGAAACATTCGACGATCTACAACTCTCGCAGATCACACAACGCGCAATAAAACGACTGGGATATGAAAAACCCAGCCCCATCCAGGCTAGCGTTATTCCATGGGCTCTGAAAGGCTACGACGTCATAGGCCAAGCTCGAACTGGGACCGGAAAAACTGCCTCGTTTGCTATCCCTATTCTGGAACAACTCGATCCATTGCGGACTTCCCGATATCCCCAAGCCCTGGTTTTGGTACCCACGCGAGAGCTCGCGGCCCAAGTACATGGAGAATTTGTCAAGCTCGCCTACGGTTGCCCAACAGAAATTCTTGAGGTGGCAGGAGGCAAACACATGACCAAACAGCTTAGAGCCTTTGAGGGTGCGGTCCAAGTTGTCGTTGGAACACCGGGACGAGTAATCGACCACATCAATCGCGGCACGCTCAAACTGAACAATATTTGGTGCATCGTCCTGGATGAGGCGGACCGAATGCTCGACATTGGGTTTCGACCCGACATCGAACGAATTCTAAGACGTTGTCCAGAAAATCGACAAACGCTCCTTTTAAGTGCAACTCTCGACGATGAGGTCAAACGGCTCGCGCAGAAGTATCTTTTCGAACCCGTACATGTCGACTGCTCACAAAAGGACGTTTCCGTTGATACGATCGAGCAACGTTATCTCACGGTTGCGCCCGATCAAAAATTTAATGTTCTCGTAGAATTGCTCACCCGAGAAAAACCTCCACAAACCATTATCTTTTGCCGGACCAAACTCGGGACTGCCAAGCTTCACAACCAATTGGAAAAAGTGCTGCATCGCATCCCAGAACTCTCCAACATGAGACTTAGCACGATTCACGGAAACATGAACCAGTCGCAGCGGGATTCTGTATTCAAGTCACTTCGCAGCGGTGAAATCCAGATACTTGTTGCCACGGACGTTGTAGGTCGTGGAATCGATGTAACGACGATTTCCCACATCGTCAACTATGACCTACCAGACGACGTCGATGATTACGTTCACCGAGTCGGACGCACTGGACGAATGGGACGCGATGGAATTGCGTTCACCTTTATCTTCAAAGGACAAGGGGATCTGCTTACGGAAATTGAGCAGCGAATCAATCGTGAGTTGGTCGCAGACCCCTTAGCGCAAGATTTCGGAATGACAAAGAAATTGAGCCAATCGCTGGCACCGCTCGAATCCGCAAGCCCTTCAGGTGCTGATGCATCGATTGCGGTCGAAGTGAAAAAACGCAGCCTAAATCCGATGCGACGCAAGATCAGCGCCCGAGCAAAACGCCGTCGTTAACAAAAAATAGTCCTTTGTCCATCTTCAACTCAAGGTTAGGCATAGGTTTGCACGAAGCGAAATTCGTCAAGACTTTCAGCGATTTGCAGTGTGAGCCAACACTCTTGACGCGATTTCGCTACCCAAAAACTAAAGTTGGATGAAGGACTAGATGACGCCATAGTTGCTAACACCCGAATTTAGTCGTTGCGTATTGGATTGGGATACGCTTTTAAGGGCTTACGATTTAGGATGGCTTAAATACTTGTCAAAAAGCGCACGGTGTATCTGCCTAACTTCGTCGCATTGCCGAACGAGTTCTTCGCCGCTCGTCAAATTCAATACATAAGCCAGTCGAGATAACTCGCTAGCGGAATCGGGTAAATCGTGCCTAGCCTGTGTGTTCATGAGTCGCAATCCAGACTCGACACCACGCAAAAAGTTGTAGCCTTCTTTCATTGCATCTGCATCTTTGGCTTCAAGCAAGCCTGCAACCCGAAGCCGTTCGATCGCTTCCGGTGTACCAGCGACAAACACTTCAGGAATAGACGAAACATTCCGAAGCATCACCAACTGCACGATGTACTCAACGTCCATTGTGCCGCCAACGCCTCGTTTGATGTTGCGAGGACCCGCCGTTTTTTCCAATTGACTTCGAGCATTCAACGCGAGCTCACTGTCCGATTCTGTCCATGGATGGTCACGGACAATGCTCGCAATGGAACTATCGATCGCTCGATGAAATGTAGGCTCACCAAGAATGCACCGTGCGTTGCAAAGCTGTTGGCGTTGGAGTGCCAATTCATTTGACTCAACAAAAAACCGCTTAAACTCGTCTAGCCTCCATGCGATGGTAGTGTTGCGACTCGGCGAGATCATCCAATTTTTGGTCTCGTACAATCGCCCACTCCGCCATACGCGATTAGACGCTTGGGCTACTTTTTGAGCTAGTTGCAAAAAGAAATACTCGGCCGATATGGGTTCATGGTGACGCCCGGTGCCGAGCGGTCTCGTTGTTCCGTCCGAGTCGTAAAGAAATACAAGCGTGATGTCGCTATGGTAGTTGGGTTCACGCGCGCCAAGCTTGCCGAGTGCCACGACACCGAAACGGCAAGCCACCCCCTCGCTTGTCGTTGGAACTCCAAACCGTTTGACTAACTGCCCATAATGCCAATCAACCATCTGATGCAAGCAAACATCTGCAATATCCGACAAAGCGCGATGCGTGTCAGTAATACTCTCCTTTCCTAAAATGTCTCGAACTCCGACATTCAAGTGTCTCGCATTCTTGAAGGAATGGAGGATCGGCTCAATGTCCTCCGCGCCGCGACACAACTCATGCAGCATCAATCCCAACTGCATTTCGGTTGGCAATCGATTCAACATCAACGAATCGAGAAGCTCGTCAATCATTCCAGGATTGCTGATCAATATTCCGATCAGATAGGGACTAGCACCGCAGAGCCGTACATAGAGATCTAGCGAAGGCTCGTGAACACTAAACAACTCCCAAAGAATTCCTTTCCCACCTAGCGATCGGCAACTCACAGCAAGATTCTCAAGAGTCAAATCCGGATCGGGGGTCTCGCTGATTTTTTTCAACAGTTGTGTGGCAATGCTCGATAAGAAATGCCGGCATCGTCGTGTGGATAGCATGGACACTTCTTCGCGAGAAAGTTCCATCAAGTAACGATAGGCTGCATTGGATCGCTTGAAACCGTATTTAGCCAACAGCGCATCTACCCATTCGGGCCTAGGGTTCGGATCGAGAATCAAATCGGTTTCTTCTGAAGCTTGATTTTCATCTGCGAAGACTTCACCACGTAAATGGTTCCGAATCTGTTTGACTTTCATCCATGAATCCTCGAGATCTGCAGCGTGCTGGTTGCCCGACATTTCGGTTTGATCGAACGAGGAATTCTCATTCTTGCCCGTTGCTTGCAAAAAAGGTTCTGTCAATTGTATGGAGAAAATCGCTTGCGAGAACCGATCGTAAGCAGTAACCAAGATGGATCGCTCTTGTTCGGTGAGACAACCAGACTGCGTCAATGCATGTATTGATTGGACCGTATTCGCGATTCGAATTTGGGGTAATTCCCCGCCATGGATCAATTGTAAAAACTGAGTCAAGAACTCGATCTCGCGTTTCCATCCTAGTAGTTGCTCGACCGACCGCCTAGAATGTTTTGGTTGAGCTGTTTCAAGAGCCTTGCCCTCACGATCAATCTTGCGTTTGAGTGCACCGATGCCAGCAATATCCGCTCGGGTCAAGTAGCGACGGTACACAAGTGTTGGAAACTCCTCCATGAATTTCGAAGCAATTTGGGTACTTCCAGCCGAATACCGCGACTTGAGCAACATGAGTCGCTGCCAAGTTCTCCCGTGATTCTCAATGGATTGAATCCATTGCCAGTATTCATGAAGCTGAACCGCGTCTTGTGCGACTCCCTCCGGGTTGCACGGGAATATTATTGAAT
The DNA here is from genome assembly GCA_031374515.1 of Pirellula sp. GTDB lineage: Bacteria > Planctomycetota > Planctomycetia > Pirellulales > Pirellulaceae > JBKCUI01. The sequence continues at coordinate 11,815 of JANMGH010000163.1, forward strand.
AGCCGGATCCCGCTGCGTGCGATAACATCGCGATCGCTCTTTGCGCGATGCGCTTCAATTCATCTTGGATGTACGACTCCCTGGACTCTTCGAGCAATTGCTTAGTGTCGGTCACGATCACCAATTCCAGTGTGCCGTCCAGTTCGAGCTCTTGCCCACCTAATGCTCCCAGGCTCATCACGCACAGAAACTGCGAAAGATCCATCGAAGCATGAGAGCGTTGAGATCTGGCTCTTCGGTCTGCGTTGGCTGCGAACAATGCTGCTGCAACCCCAGCGTCGGCGATCCAAGACAGCTGCTGCGCAACCACCGCGATGGGCATGTCCTGCAGACAGAAAGAACAGATGACCCTCAACGACTCGCGTTGTCGGAAACGCTTCATACTCGATAGGATTTGCGCCTCATCCTCTAGGTATTTGATCTCACCAATAAGAATATCCTTGAGATGCTCCGGATCGACCGACTGGCCTACGCTTAACCGTAGCCAGTCAAAACTGTCAGGATCCGAAATCAGCCATTCCACGGCGGAAGATTGGATAGTGAGGAACTGAAGCAATAACGGAAGCGCATCGCGATCCCGACCTAAAAAAACCAAGAAGCTTTGTGGGACCCTAGTGTTTTCAACGAATCGAAGCAAACGCGGCAACCCATGCCGTAGGTTTGGGAATCGAGCCAGTAAAGGTACAAGCTGAGAGACCAAACTGTCCCGGAGTTCCTTATCGGAGGCGATCAACAGTAATCCATCTGCTGCCATCCTTTCCGCCTCCTCCAGCCCTAAAACCTGCCATGGATTTTTTGCGGTGTCACTGATGTTTGGGCTCGATTTGATGGGAGTCTATAGCGTGGTCTAATGCTACGTACAATCCTAGGGTTCGACGCAGAAAACAGAACATCCATTATTTTACTCGATACAACACGTTTTTTGAATGCGGTTCATTCTGCTACAATCCGAAGGTGGAAGAAATAACGACGCTATTCCATGGATCCATGCTTTTTAGGAGTTCGACATGCTCACAATTTATTGCCCCAGTTGTTCCAAGGCCCACCGTCTCTCGCCGGAACATTTGGGGAAGAGCGTCCGGTGTCAGTCTTGTTCGCAGGTATTTGTGGCCCAAAGCGACGTTGCAGGAACCGCGCCTCAATCCTTTATGGACGATGGCTCCATGAGCGGATCATCGCCCGTCTATTCTGGTTCGAGTACACCAAACGCCTCGAGTACTAGCAACGCTGCTCCTCGCTCGTATCAATCCCCTTCAGGCAAACAAGGCGTAGCAGATCAAATCGACTATTGCATCCATGGCGACGACACACAGTACGTCGAAGTGACCCTTGACCCAGGTGAAACAGTGATCGCGGAAGCTGGGTCTATGATGTACATGACCGCGGGCATCGAAATGCAAACCGTTTTCGGTGACCCGTCCAGTTCGGGTGGGTTTTGGAACAAGGTTGTCAGTGCAGGAAAACGAGTACTAACGGGTGAGTCATTGTTCATGACAACGTTCACCAACACGCGACCTCAAGGGCGTGAACACATTGCTTTTGCTGCGCCGTATATGGGCAGAATTACCCCGATGCATCTCGATCAAATGGGGGGAGTATTGATTTGCCAAAAGGGATCCTTTCTGTGCGGTGCCAAAGGTATTCAAGTGAGCATCGCGTTTCAAAAAAAGATCGGGGTAGGTCTTTTTGGAGGGGAAGGGTTTATTATGCAGCGACTGCAAGGCGATGGAATTGCGCTCGTGCATGCAGGCGGTGCGTTGATGCACCGAGTACTTGGGCCAGGTGAGCAGCTTAAGCTGGACACGGGCTGCATCATGGCCCTCGGGCCGTCTGTCCAATACGACATTCAATTCATCGGTGGCGTCAAGAACACGTTATTCGGTGGCGAAGGACTCTTCATTGCGACGGTAACTGGCCCTGGTCCCCTTTGGCTGCAGAGTTTGCCGTTCTCTCGATTGGCCGGCAGCATTGTGAACGCGGCTGGCGGACGAGGGAAGCACACCGAAGAAGGATCCGTTCTGGGCGGTCTAGGTGGCATGCTAATGGGCTCAAGGGAGTAGAACCATCGACTTAAGTGCTCACGCTCTGCAGCCCGTCGCAAAGCGTCCGGAAATCGCATTTAGGCGAGCGGCAGAGTGAAAAATACCTGCCAAGGGTTCTAATGACACAGCCGACAAAAGTAGCAGGCACGCTCCGCCGTGCCGTATGCTTGCGTATATTGGCTGGGTTTTCAGGCGGACGGCACATGGAATGTGCCTGCTACTCTGACTTTTGTCGGCTATGTCTCTAATGGGAGCGCGAGGCTTTGGCCGAGCTTGGCTTTGGTTCGGCAGGCGCCTCTCCCTCTCGGAATAACCATTGTTGCCGACCGCCTTAAAAACCCTGCACGCCCATCGCTATCGCTTTGGGACGTGCCAAACAGTTGCGTAAGCTGCCAATAGGCACCCCTTAGGAGTCGGCTTCGACTTCTTGTTCGGCTTCCCCCGCTTCCGACTTGCCCTCAGGACCCGCGTAGCCGCCGCATGCGATGATCGCATCGCGAATTGCATTCGCTACGTCTTTGTTCTCCACAAGGTAATTGCGAGCTTTTTCTTTTCCTTGCCCAATATAGGTGTCACCATACTTGAACCAAGCGCCGCTACGATTCACGATTTTGTGAGCCGTACCAAGATCTAACAAGTCCCCTTCGAAACTGATGCCACAGGTGTGCATCATGTCGAACTCGGCCACGCGAAACGGAGGTGCAACCTTATTCTTGACAATTTTGGTTTTGACCCGTTGGCCTACTACCATTTCGCCATCTTTCAATTGTCCAATTCGTCGAACGTCAATTCGGCATGACGAATAGAATTTCAGAGCTCTACCACCCGGTGTTGTTTCCGGCGAACCATAAGACATGCCACCGATTTTCTCTCGGATCTGATTGATAAATATGACACACGTTTTACTCTTCGCAATAACACCGGTCAACTTGCGCATCGACTGGCTCATCAGCCTTGCTTGCAGTCCAATGTGCGAATCGCCAATCTCACCTTCCAATTCTTGTCTAGGTACTAATGCTGCTACCGAATCGATCACAATCACATCCACCGCGTTGCTCTTGATCAGCATCTCGGTGATTTGCATCGCTTCTTCGCCACTACTGGGCTGACTTACCAGCAAAGTGTCTAACTCAACCCCCAGCTTCTTACCCCAACTTGGGTCGAAGGCATGCTCGGCATCGATAATCGCTGCGATGCCGCCAGCCTTTTGAGCTTGAGCGCAAATGTGCAATGCAATCGTTGTCTTGCCACTTGACTCCGGACCGAAAATCTCAATGATCCTGCCACGAGGGACTCCGACCCCACCTAGTGCCATGTCCAACGAAAGTGAGCCGGTTGGAATGCCTTCAATCTTGAGCTGGGCTTCGCCACCTAACGGCATAATGGAGCCTTCGCCGAATTGCTTTTCGATTTGTTGCAGCGTTGTCTTAAGGCTCGGTTCGCGCTTGTAGATGTTCTCCAGTCCGGTAATCGGTTCGGCTGGTGGTCCCTTGTCGGATTTTTTCTTGCTTTTGCTGGTAGAAGCGGCCATACCTGAAATTCCCTTTTTCTGAGTGAAACCTAATTGTGAGAGACGTAGATTGGTGTGCCATTGCATGCGGACAGGTATCTCTCAATAGTACCCATCGCCCATCACCCAGAGATCAATCTCGTTCGAACAGTCGCATTCCCAATGCGGTATAGGATGCTAACGCATTTTCGCGATGTTCACAACAAGCCTCGAGGCCCACATTAGAGTTTTCGCCATTCCAGGGACACGTCTGGTCACAAGCGGAAAATTCTTCCCCGTAATTCGGTTTCCCACTGCGATTTGCCGAGCCAAATTTTTTTCGGCGAACCCGTCAAGTGTAGCTGCATTATTTTTTCGACTGCTCGAGAAGCCATTTCCAGACTTCTGGATTGCTGTACGTTTCCGTCCATGAATCGTGCGGAGCGTCCGGATAAAGCGTGAATTTAACGCCCGGAGCCTGGATGCTTTTCAACGCTTCGACCATCTCCTCTGACCTTTTTACCGGGACAGCCGTATCCTTTCCTCCATGGAAAATCCAAATCGGAAGATTTTTTAATGGCTCAACCTTGCTCGGGTCACCACCACCGCAGACCGGCATGATTGCTGCGAACCTATCCGGGTACGCTTGAGCCAATGCCCAGGTCCCGTACCCTCCCATGCTCAAGCCGGTAACATAGATTCGATTTTTGTCGACTCGGTGTGTTGCGACAACATTGTCGATCAATGCGTTGAGTGCAGCAGGCTCCCAACCTTTTCGAGAAGAAGGAGCTTGCGGAGACACTAGCACGAATGGATAGTCGTCTCCTGCAGCGACATGTTTTGGTGGTCCGTGGATTTTTACTTTTTCCAAGTCGCTTCCGGATTCACCCGAACCGTGCAAAAACAAAACCAGCGGCCAAGCCTTGCTCTCCGTCGCGTACGCTTTCGGAAGATAAAGGAAGTAATCGTATGCGACCGAAACTCGGATTTCGCCTTCAAAGCGTTTTGCGGTTTGTCCAGATGCGGTTTGCCCAGACGCTCCTTGACCAAACCCCTTACTCGCATCAGCGATGAAACAAAACGAAATGCATAAAGCAATGCGGGAAAGGGGGCGCATTTGTAGATAGGTCATCATGTTCGATTCCAAATGGAGAGAGGGAATTGGCTCGCAACGGCCGAAACAATGTACTCGATTTATCGAGAACTCGCTCAGGCAGAAATTTAGAATTGGAGTAGATTTCTATTGTCAGGTTTTCCTTGAGCCTTGGGCTTGCCACACCATTTTTGGCCTGCCACTCGGTTCATGTATCAATCAGCGAATACATTTTCGCGTTCCAACTGCAATTGGAAAGCGTCAGAGACTTTGGTCATAAACTGACACCTGCTTGCCCACCAAATCAAGTCAATCGCACGCGTGTCACCCAATGTCTCTCGCAGGCTCTGTATATCCCTGGTCCCGATAGTTGCCGGCGCTTCGGTTAGCTTTTTCGCAAACTCAAACGCCGCTTGCTCCCCCTTGGAAAATGTCGCCCAGTCCCCGCTCGCCAATCGCGAAGTTCGATCGGCAATTCCATACGGCTTTAAGCCACCGACCTCCATGAGCATCTCGCAGTGTCCCATGCAATAAAAACACTTTAACCCTCTTGTTACAACCCAGAACACGCTCTCCTCAAAAACACGATCTTGATGCGCCTCTTGTTCGAACACACGAAGGCACTTGATCCAGGCCGGACCGAGCTTGGGTTGGTACCCCACCACGACGCGACTCCACCGAATTTGCAATGGGCGTCGATAGAGATCTGGGGGTAACTTGGGCGCAATCGAATCCCACTGAGGGACCACAATTCGAGGATTCCGCGAGCGTTGACCTTCGAGCATCTGCTGTATCGTAGCGAAGCCCAACTCGTCGGTCGACTTCGAGATCGCGGATTTTTCTAACTTGGGTGCAGCGGTTTGTTTGTCTCTGTCAATACTCGCGAGCAACTCCTCGTTATCTTCTCGCAAGGCCTTGGGCGTATTGGCTCCATTGGGCATCGAATCGACAAAGTGAATGTCGATCGGTTTCGAATTGCCATCTGCGACGCTAGCAATTCCAAGCGACAGTAGCAAACGATCCTGAAAGCAACCGTGTGCGATGCGAAGAACCAACCCTACCATCGCTTCGTCACCCACTCGGTTCTGCAGGGATCGGTATTGATCATCGCTTATGGATTGGCCATATTTCGCCAATTGTTCAGCGAATGCAAAAACCTCGTACTCCAACGGAAGTAGTTCTTTTGGATTTTTTTTGAGCGAGTCAATTGTGGATTGAGCGTTCGCTTGCAATAGATCTGCAACAGCCGTAGCTTGTCCATAGGCTGACCCGTGAAATGTGGCGACTGCATACCGAGCCACGCTTGCTAGCCGAGCCCCACTGGTGGAATGCAAATCTGTGATTTCCGTACTGGCGCGGAGAACCAGGGGCTCAGTCCGATAGAGCAACTCTAATTCCAACAAGGCTGCGGTGGTATAGGGCAATGACCAAGCCAGCTTTCTCGCCCAGCTCGGCAATGCGGAACCTTTTCCAATATCGGCAGCAGGCAACGCTGCCCAGGATTCCTGGAGGCTCAGCGAGGGCGGCCAATCCGTGTTCTCCTGACCATGGCTCGATGCTCCGAAATTGAACGGAATCAAAAAACACCATAGGAAAGCTGCTAGCAGTTTCCTCAATTGTATACCAGCCATACGAAACTCAGTCTTTGTCAGTCAATTCATGAAATTTTTGCACGCCACTCAAGGTCGAATTTGTTTTTATTTTAACAGACTGCACTCCGGACGCGTCCACGGATTCACAAAACCGTCCGAGCTATTTGTTTTCTCGTTGCCTCAAACAAGGTCCAATGGAACCGATTTACGTTATCGTAAGAGATACGAACCCGCATTCCGTCGCTCGTACCCCGTTTGCGTCAAGGACAAAAACATGCATCTACTGGCCATTCCATTGAGTCGAATCAACGTGCTGCTCATCGCCTCGATTTTTTGGGTTGTTTCGATTGGGCATTCTTTTGCTCAAGCACCGACTTCGAAGACGGCCACATTCTCGTTGGCCGATTTCCCTGGTCTTGAAATGGAATGCATGGCTGCTCTGGAAAACAAAGAACTTGTGGACTCGGTCCTAAAAAAAATCGAATCCAAGTACAATCCTGAACAGCAACCGGAAGCCATCAAGATGCTGGCGGCCATTTTGCGAGGCTCAGACATGGGGTTAGGCGGCGGATGGTTTGGGCCTGCCAAGCAACTCTACGATTGGAGTTGGATAGCGACTCGTCACAAACTGGAAGTGGAGCAGAGCCTCAGTAGTAACAAATTTGTAGGCGATCCTCTTTTCTTTGAGAGATTGGATCGGAACGGCGACGGGGAATTAAAAGCGGAAGATTTTGACTGGAGTCCATCCAGCGCATTTATGCGAGAACAAGGCACTGCCAATTGGATCTTTCGGCAAATCGATAGGGGGCAAAACGGCAAAGTCACTAAAGAAGAGTGGTTGGCGTTCTTTGACAAGGCCAGGGGAAGTGGCAGTGAGCTTGGAATCGATGCGTTCCGTCGTTCCGTCAGTCTGGGGAACAGTGCCGGGGCATACATTCCAGGCGACGCGCCAACACCAGAACGCCTATTGCGAGGTTTCTTTTCGAGCGAATTAGGCTCGTTGCAAGACGGACCGAAAGCGGGCGAAGCCGCGCCGGATTTCGAGCTGACAAGTCAAGACGGCACCAACACGATTCGGTTGCGTGACTGGATCGGCAAGAAACCTATCGTGCTCGTCTTTGGTAATTTCACCTGCGGTCCATTCCGAAGAACTTATCCCGATTTCGATGAGATCGGCCAACGCTACAAAGACCATGCGAACTTCTTTGGCATTTATGTTCGCGAAGCTCACCCGGACGATGGCTGGACGATGCTATCGAACACCAAAGTGGGCGTGAAGTTGACTCAACCAAAGACGATCGAAGAACGAACGGAGGTGGCCAAGACTTGCGCGAGTCAATTGAAGTACTCAATGCCATTGCTAGTAGACACCATGGATGACCGAGTCGGCAATCTTTATAGCGGTATGCCCGCCCGAGCCTACGTCATCGACATCCATGGCAAAGTAACCTACCAAGGTGGACGCGGTCCGTTTGGATTTCGACCAGCTGAGATGGAGCAATCGTTAATCATGACTCTCATGAAGTAACCCAACGAACACTTCCTGAGCCAAGCGTGGAAAGCAACATTCGATTCGAATCGATTTGCATGCCCGGATTCATCGCTTGCATTGCCACTGAAGGACAGCGCTAGGCTATCGTATTTCGCGCACTTCGACGGCGTCGATCGTATCGACCGAAGCAGATTTACTTTCGAATGAAGAAGCGGTCTTGTCAGCCGGTGTAAAGGTGCTAGCGTTGCGACCCATCTGTATTGAGACGTTTGCGATTCGATCTTTGAGCAATTCGCCCGTGCAGGTCAAAAACACCATGCTCGCAATGATGAACAGCGGTAGGCTCAACAAGTAGATGGACATGAGCAACATGATCGCGGCCATGAATTGCCCCACACGAGCCGCATATTTGGTTGCTTGAGAATAGGGGAGCCACATGGCGAGCAAGCTTCTTAGGACTCGGCCTCCATCCATCGGAAACGCAGGCAGCATATTAAAAACGGCGAGCATGATGTTTGCAATCAAAAGCTGTTCCCATGGCCCCAGGGCCACCAACCCCAGCGCAGACACTTGTTCAAAACTGGCTTGAATCGAAAGTCCGACGACCAAAATTGCTGCGATCACCATGTTCACCGCTGGACCGGCTAACGCAACGATGAGTTCTGCGAAAGGAGATCGGGTGAAGTCAGCCATGCGAGCAACGCCGCCTATCGGATACAAAGTTATGTCCAGCGTTGGGATGCGAAACCATTTTCCGGCCAACGCGTGCCCCATTTCATGGAGAAAGACACAGCCGAAGATGGCAAAGACAAATCCGATCGCTGACGTTGCTGCTCCAATGCCTAACCCGATGTTCGAGAGCCCCACGTAGATCGCCAGAATCCAAAAAGTCCAATGGATATAGACCTTTATGCCGAGAAGTTTCCCCAAGTAAACAGTTTGAAACATTTGCCGTAGTTTGTTCCTTCAGATTTGGAAGCGTTGCACGCGGTTGTTGCCCGAATCTACGACGTAGATTCGATTCTTGGAATCGATAGCCGTTGCCCAAGGCTGGTTGAGTTCTCCCTCGCGACTGCCAGCTGCCCCCCAAGACGCAATCGGCTTCCCCTTGCGGTCCAGTCGTTGTACGCGATGGTTGCCGAATTCGCTCACAACAATGGAGCCATCTCGGGCGAGGATCATTCCGTAAGGCAATTGGAATTCGCCAAGCGACGTACCTTGCTTGCCAAGAATTGTCACAAGGAGTGGTTTTTCTTTTCTCCAATCAATGACCTGAATACGGTGATTGCAAGCATCTGCGATCCAAAGAAGTCCTTCTTGGTCAACGACAATACTCTGTGGACGGCTGAATTGCAGAGGCCCAATTCCGTGTTCACCCATTCGATCGATGTACTTGCCGTCTTTGCTGTACTTGTGAATGCGGTCGTATTCGCCGTACTCGCCGCAATAATATTCACCCTTCGGTGTTCGGGCAATGTCTGTAACGAACGCAAACTGTCCTGGATCTGGTCCATTGACGCCGCCAATCGTTCGTTCCTCGAGAAGTTCGCCCTCGGGAGTGTAGAACAAAAAACGGTAGTAATGTGTGTCGGCTACCATAATCGATCCATCTTCATCGATGCTCAGACCTGTAGGTTTGCCGGATTCGATGGCAGGTGTACGCCACCCCAAAATGAACTTGCCCGTGTCATCGAATTTTTGAATACGTCCCGTTTTGTCGACTACATAAATCATGTCTTTGGAGTCGATTGCAATGGCTCGCGGCTTTTGAAACCGGCCATCGGACAACCCCCGCTGGCCAATAACTAAACTCGGAACCTGAGGTGTACTTTGTGAAGATTGCGTACATCCCGTTTGAAAAACCAAGCCCGTTGAAGCAAAACCCGCGCCGACGGCGATTGTTTTGCTAGCCGCTTTTAGAAACTCGCGACGCGAATCCCCCGATTTTAGTTGCTCAGATCGGCTAAATGGTCCCTCGGATGTCATCTAAAGCTCCAGGTTCGGAGTTCAACTTGCTTTGTGTGGGGAATCGACCTTTGATCGTTGTTGGGATATCATACTGCCATCGCCCTCGAATTGCGAAATCAGTTTTGATGATTTGAGATTTGTAACACTAGCCATTGGGTTTGCTACCTCGCACATGACCAAGATTCTGGATTGGAGGAAATCGGACGATCCACGCGATCTTGTTCATTTGGCAGTACAGGCGTTGGCTGAAGGGCATGTCGTTGCCTTACCCTCCAATTACTCCTATTTGCTGGTAGCGAGTGGACTTTATCCAAATGCCGTTCAGCAATTGAGTCAAATCGCTGTTCGAGCCGCACAGGGACCGATTTCCTTGATGGTTCGTGCGTCTGATGAAACACTTGACTATTTTCCCGATATTAGCCCTGCAGCCAGAAGACTAGCAAGGAAAAGTTGGCCAGGGCCGGTAATGCTCAGTCTACCGGCTGCACATGAATCAAGTGTTTTGCGTTGCTTGGATGAACGAGTCATTAGAGCACTGCAGGATTCGAATCAACGCATTTGCGTTTGGCAGCCGGAACATGTTGTGCTTGAACACGTATGTCGGCTTTCGTCCGGACCATTGGTCTGTGTTACCGCCAAGGACGCTGCCGGCAAGTCGGCTCAACGCTTCGAGCAAATCAATCCCGACGATAGTGTGCTTGCGATCGACGACCGTGAAGTACTGTCACCGGGAGAGCCAACCATTGTTGCCATCGATGGAAATGTCGGCCATGTGGTGCACAATGGGCTATTAGACCAAGCTGGGCTTAGGCAAATCTCGCAGTGGAGTGTTTTGTTTGTATGCACTGGAAATACCTGTCGGTCACCAATGGCCCATGCGATGATGGAGAGAAAGATCTCTGAAAAATTTGGGCGGCTTTCGCCCGATGGGAAATGCCCCGTTGTTGCGCTATCCGCTGGCGTTTCCGCGTATGGAGGCGAACCTGCATCGCACGGTGCCATTGCTGCCATCCGACAGTTTGGTACAACCCTCGATCAACATCAAAGCACTCAACTGAATGCTGCATTGGTCGAGCAGGCTGATCTGATACTCGCCATGGGGCAAAGACACAAACATGTCATCGTATCGCAGTGGCCGTCTGCGGCATCCAAAGTTCACCTTATTTCTCCCGATGGAGGCGAGATCAGCGACCCATTTGGCGGACCTCTAGAGAATTATCAGAAGTGTGCGCTGCAACTAGACAAACATACGGATTATTGGATCGATCGACTTGATATTGAAAGTCTGATCCAATGGAGCTAACAAACCCGATTCGTCCAGAGCATGACATGGAGTGTGGAGAATGAGAATCGCCATTGGAAGTGACCACCGAGGTTTTCAGATCAAGGGCAAGCTTATCACGCTTCTGACCGCTGACGGGCATGAGGTTGAAGACCACGGAACGCACAGCGATCAAGCGGTGGACTACCCTGACTTTGCTGTAGTTGTTGCTCGACGTGTGGCCGACGGACTAGTAGAAAGAGGGATTCTCATCTGCGGAACTGGCTTCGGCATGGCAATCGTTTCCAACAAGTTCAAGGGAGTGCGCGCCGCTGCTTGCTGTGATGAAGTCATGGCTGAGATGTGCCGTCGCCATAACGACGTAAATGTGCTTTGTCTGCCGGGAGATTTGATCGGTGACCGACCCGTAGGCGATCTCGTTCGCATTTGGCTAGCAACTGAATTTGAAGGAGGACGTCATTCGAGGCGATTGCAGAAAATTACCGGAATCGAAGACCATGAACTGAGCTGAAAGGTTACAAAATCGTGCAACGAATCGACAGCCACCATCATTTTTGGCAATACTCCACGGAGCAGTATTCTTGGATCTCAGAGGCGATGGGCGTTCTGCGAAAAGACTTCCTGCCCGAGCATTTGCTGGCTGAAATACAATCGACTCATGTCGACGGCGTTCTTTCTGTTCAAGCACGACAAACGGAAGAAGAAACAAGCTGGTTGTTGTCGTTAGCGTCACGGCAAGATTGGATCTTGGGCGTCGTTGGTTGGTTGCCGTTAGCTAGTTCCAACATCAGAGAAACAATGATTCGGTTTAGCCAGCATAAAAAGCTCTGTAGCCTGCGGCATGTTGTTCAAGATGAAAAGGAGGATGGCTTTTTGGCCCGTCCCGATTTTAACAACGGGATCAAGGCGATCAAAGAATTCGGCTGGACCTATGACTTGTTAGTTTTTGGCAGACAACTCCCTTTCGCAATTCCATTTGTCGATCGGCATCCCGAACAACTTTTTGTGCTCGATCACATCGCCAAGCCAACGATCCAATCGGGCGTATTCGACAAAACATGGGATCGCAACATTAGGGAACTAGCGAAACGTCCAAACGTCTATTGCAAGTTTTCCGGGGTGGTTACCGAAGTGCGGGACCAGCAATGGACAATGGCTCAGATACAACCCTATTGGGACACTGCTATCGAAGCGTTTGGCTCCGATCGCCTGATGTTTGGAACGGACTGGCCTGTCTGCTTGCTGAAGTCAAGCTACGCGGATTGGGTTGCCGCCGTCTCGGTCTTCGCGTCAAAGCTTGGGGAAAAAGAACAGGCTAGGTTTTGGTCCGAAAACGCCATTCGAGCGTATCGGCTTCGCAGGTAATCATTGCGTCCATTCAGTTTTCTGACGACGTTCCGGTCCACATGTCTTCACAATCACTTGCCGGATGTCATGATGCAATTCATGCGCAAAGCACTTTTGCGATTACATTCCACAACGGGCGGCTTTCGCCGCTCCGCTCGAAACGATAGATACGAACTATCGACCGATACTAGGTGGATTGCTTGCAAAGAAATCGCGAGGTCCACGATTTGTATAATATGGGTAAGCGGTTTGAGGCGCTGTCACGCCCGAACCCACTTGTGGATCGGTCCGATACTGGCTGTGTGATAGGTGTGCACCGTAGTCGGTACCACCACGTTGCCAGGCGACGTTGCAAGGCCGGCAACCCAGAGCACCATTGCAACTATTGCAGCGATTCTGGTGACAGCCACTGGACATGGCAAGAGAAATTCCAAATAGGGCTAGGGTTAGAATGCCGCGTTTCATGACTTTGTCCTTTAGTGTTTCGCAATGCCTGGGCTTGCTCGATCCCAGCAACCCTAGGATCGAAACATTTGGCACTACAAATCCAATCCTCCCATCCCGCCATGCATAAATTGCCTAAACCGCCGCCTCAAGCAGATTTGCATCGGTTTCACCTCGGATTAGGCCTTCGAGAGCTAGACTGACTCGGCGCTGGCCCCCTGCGTTGGCCAACACTTGGGAATCCAATAGCCGTTTCTGTAAGAATTTTTTTCAACCGATCTCCGACTTCGATGTTTTGGGCCAAAGCATTGTTTGACTCGCTTGGATCAATCCGGAGATTGAAAAGTGACAGACCACCATTGGATCGTTGAATCAGTTTCCAATCTCCATCAAATATAGCTAAGTCAGAGCCAGCAATGATGAATGGGCCATTGTCTTGAACCGTTGCATCGCGAATGGCGGTCCATGCACTTTTGCCATCGAGCTTCATTTGGTTATCCAATGAAATACTGATCGCATCCGAAATCGTCGGATAAAGGTCTTGCGCAGTTACTGCTTGTTGGCAAATGGTCCCCGGCCTGAGTTGATTGGGCCAACGCATAAAAACAAGGTAGTCGTATTCCCCCTTCGTAGACAGATCCCTTGCCGCTTCGAAAGGGACGATTGCTTCCTGTCTGATCCGCCCCGTTATCGGACAGGAAAATGACAAGCGTATCTTTCCTTAGTCCATGGCTATCGATGGTGTTTAGTATTCGGCCAACCGCTTCGTCGAATGCATCGATGACGGCGGCTCGGAGCGCATTGTCTTTTCGGAGGTGCTGGTACTTGTCAAGAAATGATTGAGGCGCACTCAGTGGGAAGTGCGGGGCATTAAACGCAACCTGAAGGTAAAACGGTTTCTTTGAATCACGCTCGTCGATAAGGCGAATCGCTTCGTTCGCAATCAAAAAAGTCGAATAGCCCGGTTCGACAACCGCTTGGCCATTCCGTTGCCAGTCGATTTCTCCTCGCTTGTTGGTGTGCTTGAAGTAGTCGACTTCCGGGCCCTCGAAACCGTAGAAGTGATCGAATCCACTTTGCAATGGTGGACTCGATGTGCCCAAATGCCATTTACCAACTAACCAAGTCGCATAGCCAGCAGATCGTAAAGTACGTGGTAGAGTCGGCAGATCCGCAGGAAGCCCAGGCTCTCTTGCACCCAATGCATAAGCGATTCCAAACCGTCTGGGCATTTGGCCTGTCAGCAATGCGGCTCGCGATGGGCTGCACAGAGGGTAGCCATAGTATCGCATCAGCTCGACACTTTCGGTGGCAAGGCGATCTATGTTTGGGGTGCTAGCGATCCCACTGTGCATCCCCAAGTCGCCCGAACCCAAATCGTCGGCGAATAGTACCAAGATGTTTGGTTTCGTTGGATCGCCCGGCTCAACGAAGGTCATTGCATTCAACTGCAACGTCGAGCATAGAAGCAAAATCATCATTAGGGTCGGTGTCGATCTGCGCGGCGCATTATTCATAAAACATCCGACAGAGGACCATTAAACGATTCTCTTGCTCGAATGTAAGTCCGAGCAAGAACGGAACAGAAATGGAACCGATCCCTTTGTGCAAAAAGAACGAGTTCAAGGCTGAGGGTCAGGACGTCGAGGGCGATCACCTTCACCTGCCCCACCTGAACCACCACGACCGCCGGCCCCCGGACCACCTTGTCCACCCGCACCACCACGACCGCCGGCTCCTGGACCACCTTGTCTGCCAATCGCAACGCCTGGTGCTTGACTGCCGTGCCGTTCAATAAACGAAGCGATGAATTTTTGCAATTCATCTTTGCCGAGCTTGCCGTCTTGATCGGAGTCAAACTCCATAGCGTGTAACAACATGCGATCTGGGTTGATAGTAAGCCCACCGCCGCCCGGTCCACCGCCGCCCGGTCCACGTCCATCGCCGCCAGGTCCGCCGCCGCCCGGTCCGCGTCCTTCACCGCCCGGTCCACCGCCGCCTGGTCCGCGTCCTTCACCGCCAGGTCCACCGCCGCCTGGCCCACGTCCTTCACCGCCTGGTCCACCGCCGCCCGGTCCACGTCCTTCACCGCCTGGTCCACCGCCGCCCGGTCCACGTCCTTCACCGCCTGGTCCACCGCCTCCCGGTCCGCGTCCTTCACCGCCTGGTCCACCGCCGCCTGGTCCACGTCCTTCACCGCCTGGTCCACCGCCGCCCGGTCCACGTCCTTCACCGCCTGGTCCACCGCCGCCCGGTCCGCGTCCTTCACCGCCTGGTCCACCGCCGCCTGGTCCACCGCCAGTTGGTCTATATTCGTCGTCTGTCAGTTTACCGTCCTTGTTCTTGTCTAAGCTAATGAGGGCTGCCGTTGCATTCTTAATTTCATCGGCGGAGATAACTCCATCTTTATCGGTATCGAGCGCTTCCATCAATGGAGAGCGACCGCGTTGTCCACCGCCTCCTGGCCCACCGCCCCCTGGCGGCTGTGCAAACGTCATAATAGATGAACCTGCAACGAACAAAAAACCAAACGTCATTAAACATCGTTTCATAGTATTTCTCCAGAGGATTTCGGTTTCATTCAACGACGCGAAACACGTCGTTCTTCTTGAACACAATTGGGCCGCCTCGCCCGCCGTTTGACGAAAACTCAATGTGGCAATCGAACAGTACACCCAGGGGTGCATCGTCAGGTATTTTGAACTCAGCAATCACACTGTTTCCTTCCCGCTTAATCGTCATTGCTTCGAAGGGACCTATTTGAACCCAAGTGGGTTGTTCGCTGGGCACTTTGCGACGGAGTCCGTTTTCAGGGTTCAGTTCCAGTTCGATCGTGTGAGTTTTGCCTCGCGATACGGTTCCGGGACGAACGACTCCAATCACTTTATCCATTCGATTCTCGCCTGCTTGCGTGTTATTCACGATTGCACCAGTCTGTGTACGCTGTAGCCCTCGGTTATTCGAGGGTTCAACGATTCCAGCATAGCCACCCAAGATATAGGGAAATCTTCCGGGCGTGACGTGATAGTGGTAACCCCGATTCTCGTCAAAGTGACCGTTGCAAACGTCGAGAGAATCGGATTTTTCAAGATCTTTCGCCATGACTCCCTCTGATTCATAGGGGCCGTACAGCGGAAATCCATCAAACGCGAAACCAACAATTGGTGAATGCTGCTTTCCATCGTCCTTAAACGGAGATTTGACGCAACTCGGGTACTTGTGATAGTGATATACGCCCGTTTGTTGAGGATGCCCACAGCACGAATCCAGCCACACTTCCGAATACCCCTCGACCGCATTCATCCCTCCCATTTCGAATGGATTGAAAAAGACGACCCCATTCAATGCGGTGCCAATGGCCCCCATCGGTAAACGCGTAATCTTGTCCGCAAGCTTTGGAACGAGCGGAAGACGAAAGGTAAACTTCTGAACGCGTATCGCATTTGGGTTGCCGCTGTTTGGAAAAACGGCTGTAGGGTGATTTGGGTAGCCTTGGCTCTCAATAATCAAAAAGTTCTTGTCGTGGCTCAAACGAACGTTGTCGATTCCGTCTTTATTCGAGTCCTTAGTATGGTAGGAGAACAAGTCGACATACCGTCCGCCGTCGCGAAAGTAGTACGTAGGATTCTCACCGGGTTGAATGTACCAACGACCACCAATTGCTTCTAAGTCCTTGGGCAGCTCGTCAGCACAACTATAAATCCCCACGCATTGCAAGAGAAACAACGCAATGCATAAGCGGCAATTAAGAATATTCAAGTGTCCTCCTTTTATCGAGCGAATGCACACTCGGTTTTGGTTGCTAGCAAGTTTGGATAGACTCCATTCCTTGATCCAAGGCCTTTTAGTTCCACATACAATATCTTGCAATCCTGAAGCTATGGTTAAGAGAAAAGGAAAAAAGGCGAGGTCCCAACTATCGAAGAATTCTGTGGGAATCGTAAGCTCGCTGCAAACGGGCCTATTAATACAGTCGATAGATGAACGGCACCGTTGTCGACTGACCAAATGCGGCAGCGATGGCAATCAATGCAAGTGAGATCAAGATCGGTACAATCCACCATCTTTTTTCATTCATGGCGAGAAAGTAGAGCTCCTTCCAAACTGAGGGTGAAAGCTCACTTGTCTCTTCCATTAAATTGGATTGCGTTTCCAAGGACGAATCGGACGCGTTCGATTTGGATGTTTCTGGGTTGATCATATTGGTTTTTTTAGATCCAACACTCTACGAGCGCGTCCTTGGGTCCACAGAAGCAGTCCTTCTAGCCTTTGTTTTCCATGGAAGAAATAGTCTTCGCCGAGTTCACTTAATCGCTTGCGGTAAGTGAGTGCTCTGTGTTCCTGCCAGCCTTTCCGGATGCTGGTAACCCATTCCTTTTGGATTAATAGTTCGGCAAGACGCTCTCCCAGCATTTGATGTCCTTCGACCCTTGGATGAACATGATCGATTAGCCATTGGTCGCCGACCAATCCATTTTCAGAAACCGACTGGAATATAGCGTCGACGTCGAAAAGCCAGACCCTCTCCGTCTCGGCTATTTCGCGTATCGATTGTTGCATCGAACTGACGGCCCGTAATGGACATACGTCTCGGTCACGGGCTTCAACGAGATGTTGACGCGCAAGTTCGATTTCCCCGTTGGCAAGCTCAAATTTGCCTAGCCAATACAAAGACGCAGCGTGTTCCGAATCTAGCGCGATGATTTGCTGCAATGCATAGATCTCTGCTTCATCGCTCGCGTTTGCCTCAAAGCGTTCTTGGTGTGCTTTGGTAGCCCGAGTCCAATGCGATTCAATTTTCTCCCTTTTTTCGGAGTCCAAGGACTGGCTCAGTTCCGTCTTGAATGGTGGGCAATCGCGAACATTCGATGTGGGCACCAAGAGTACGACGGGCACCTTTGCTGCCTTACAGTTTTGAACCATGGCAGCGATATTCCATCGCATGGAATTCACTACCGATTTGAGGTTCAGTTCGTCTCGCTTATATTTTTCCAAGCCACCTTGGTCATCAAGCAATGCATCGACTTCTTGCATCAATTGCGTTCTTGGTGGCCCAATCGTGCTGGCCGTATATTTGTTGTTGAAAAACTGAGAAACAAAGAGGACGAGTCTCGAGGAACTGGCTAATCGAGTCACACCCTTTTGCGCCGTGGATGCTTGCGCCCAACCAGATAGTTCACGAGTTTCGAGCAGCTCATTATGACCGCAATCGAGGATCACAAGATCGGGATCATAACGAAGGATCTCGATGAGCATCGGTAGCAATCGGTAACTGGCGTAGGAAAGCCCCCCGCAATTAATTACTTCCCAAGTCTGATTGGGATCGATCAATTGGAGATTGAGTTGCAACCAAGCTGGGAAAGCTGTCGGGGGCTTGTAGGGCTCGCCTTGCGTCGTAGATCCGCCCAAGCAAAATATTCTCTTGGTATGAGCCCCTTTATTCGCCGCAAATTCAGTGGATTCAAACAGCCTTAGTCGCTCCTTGGATGTACGATAAGTATCGCCGTTCAACTCAAACAACGGAGACAAAAGGCTACCATCTAGATACGGATCGAAGTGGTTGCCAGGCGGCGACGTCCAAAGGAGGCGAAGCGCGAACTCCGCACCAACAAATGGAAGCAATCCGAACAATACGAGCGCAATCCGAAGCCCCCAAAACCTAGTTCGAGATTTCTGCATCCGTTTGCTCAAAATAGTTCCTGATTTTTATGCGGAACCACGAAAAACGGACACACGCACGGTGACCGCAGCTAGAAAGTGTACTCAGTTCGGCCGCAGGTTGCAAAAGTCGACTCGATACATACGACACAATATGGAACGTCTCGGGGCAGCTGCAAGCGTTACTGCTCTTGAGTCATTAGAATGCTTGGCTGAGAATGGTGAACAAAACCTCACGCTGGATTTGCTGGCAAGCCAACTTCTGCCTCGATCCAAATCGTATCCGACTGCGTCCAAGCAGCACTGCAACAAAAAGGGGGAACTCGATGAAGGAAGTTAAAGCAAAAAAGAAGTTGTCACCTGAACAGCACGAGGAATTGCTCAAGGCATTGAAGACGCGTTTCGAAAAAAACATGAACCGCCATAAGGGACTCGAATGGGCAAAGGTGCAAACAAAACTCGAAACGAATATAGAAAAAATGTGGTCACTCAACGAAATGGAAAGAACCGGCGGTGAACCGGACGTTGTTGCTTTCGAAAAGGAGATTGGAGTCTATGTTTTCTATGATTGTTCTCCTGAGAGTCCGAAAGGGCGCACGGGTGTTTGCTACGACCGTGAAGGACTGGAGTCTAGGAAAGAACATAAACCAGACAATAACGCAAAGGATATGGCAACTGCCATGGGTATCGAGCTTCTAACCGAGGAACAGTATCGAGAATTGCAGAAATTGGGAGAATTCGACATGAGAACATCAAGCTGGGTGAAGGCACCCGCAGACATAAGAAAACTTGGTGGAGCCCTCTTTGGTGACCGCCGCTTCGGACATGTGTTCGTTTATCACAACGGAGCGCAGTCGTACTACAGCTCCAGAGCGTTCCGCGGTTCGCTGAGGGTCCAATGAAACGCCGACACTTTCTCGAAGCCACGACGCTAGCTTCGATCGCGGCATCCGTGTCCGCGTCATTCGTGCTCGCTGAAAAAAAAACACCTAGTATCTTGCTTCGTTCCTCTTGGCAAACGGTCAACATAGGCGACATC
Organism: Pirellula sp.; assembly: GCA_031374515.1. Classification (GTDB taxonomy): domain Bacteria; phylum Planctomycetota; class Planctomycetia; order Pirellulales; family Pirellulaceae; genus JBKCUI01. Next base: position 31,261 of record JANMGH010000163.1, read on the forward strand.
GCACACACGCCAGGTGTTCTTGCAATCCTAGAAAAGTACTTGCCGGGAGCCGAGATACGCTTGTGGCCTAGCAACGTCGGCAACGGGGTCGAAGAGATGCTGCGAGCGCGGTTTCCAAGCGTACAAATGGTCATTGGCGCTGAGGCGCTGACCGCTGCATTTGCCGAATGCGACTTTCTCCTACACGGTTCCGGCCCATCTCTGGTCGCAGAGAAAGACGTCGTGCGATGGAGCAAGGAAACAGGCAAGCCGTATGGCGTCTTTGGCATTACCTTTTCGATGACGGATTCGACGGCGACAAAACCTGCATCACAAGTCGTGGTCTCCAACACGATCGACGTTCTTAGTGGAGCCAAGTTCGTATTCTTCCGGGACTCCGTGTCCCTGCAATTGGCGAAGTCAAAAGGCTGTAAGTGTCCGATCATGGAGTTTGGACCGGACGGTGCATTTGCCACCGACCTGAGCGATGACGCAAGAGCCGAGTCCTTCTTGAGTGCAAACAAGCTCGATGAAGGGAGATTTCTCTGCTGCATCGCACGTTTACGCTATACACCCTATTGGACGATCCCTGCGAAAAAAGCATTGCGTGATGAACAAAAGGTCGCCCGTAATGAAGCGATGAAGGAGCATGACTGCAAGCCGCTACGCGATGCCATCATTGCTGTCGTCAAGAACACTGACCTCAAAGTATTGCTCTGTCCTGAGGACGAAACGCAGATGGCAGTGAACAAGGAGATGCTTTTCGACAAGTTACCGCAAGAAATTCGTGCGCGTTGCGTATGGCGAGAGCATTACTGGCTTACCGCTGAAGCGATCAGTACGTACCGCCGAAGCGCCGGTCTCTTTGGCCACGAGATGCACAGCCCCATAATGTGCATTGGCAACGGCATCCCTGCTATCGTGTGCCGTTGGAGCGAGCAAACCAGCAAAGGGATCATGTGGCGAGATATTGGCTTAAGTGATTGGCTATTCGACCTTGACAACGAAGAGGAATTGAAAGCAATGCCTGCCGCAGTGCTGGCAATGGCGAACGACCATGCTGCCGCGAAAACAAAAGCTGAGAAAGGACGTGCGTTGGTCCAGCATCGCCAGGAAGAAATGGTGGCACTGTTACAAAAACAGTTTTCTTGACGGGGCCAAGTAGAACGCGTGGAAAACACGGGACATATCAAGCGGTGCGTACCGGGTGAGAACAACGGATTACGCGAATCTACCCAAGATTCGATCGGTAAGTCTGGGGAAAAGACGCCCCGCCCAGACCAGGGCATTGCCGCCTAAACTAAGTACCATCTCGCGTTTCGATCGAACGAGTGCGGATATTGCAAGTTGTGCGACCCGTTCGGGCATCATGCTGCCGACCGATTTTCCCCGTTCGTTTGCTTGGGTATCCACGAGCGAGTCAAGGAATTCGCTGCTGGTCGTGCTTGGGCTTAGCATGAGAACTTCGATTCTTTTCGTTACCAGTTCGACTCTCAGCGATTCGGCCCAACCTCGCATTGCAAACTTGGCAGCGCAGTATTCGCTTTTGTTGGGCACGGCCCGATGAGATAGAACGGAACCGATATTGAGGATTGCTGGGCGAACTCCGCATTCCAAAAGCGGCAACGACAATCGAGTCAGTTCAACCGGTGCGAAGAAATCGATTTCCATGACGCGCCTAAGTCGATCGCTAGATGCCACATCAAATCGGCCGATAGCCCCAGCCCCTGCATTGTTAACGAGCACATCCAGTCCGTTCCATTGCTTAGTGGCCTGATCGACGATCGCTTGTCGATGCATTCCTTCTGTCAAATCGCCTTCCAAGATCTCAAGTTTGCCTACAGTCGATTTGCATTGGGTTTGGAGTTCTTTCAATCGATCGGCACGACGTGCAGTGGCAAGCACATGCGCACCGCGTTGACAAAGTTGAAAAGCCAAACAACGACCTATTCCGCTCGATGCGCCAGTCACAATGATCCGTGCGCCCTTGAGATTTCTTCTGGCCATTGGCTAGGCAACTTCGCCGATCGTACCGGTTGCCGCGTTGCCCGTGATGGGGTCCGTTGTCAAGCGATCAGGAGCAGGCAAGGGTGGCAAAAACGTTGCATCGTCCGGCCTATTCTTTTCCGCTGCGATTGGAATCTTGCCGGCGATGACTCGAATATCCGCACCGTGGCCAGCCAGCTTACCAGCCGCACTGCTTGGCATTCGGCAGTGAACCAAAGCATGGTCGTCGTTGTATTGCTTGGACATGATCTCAGAAACGCTTGCTAACCAAGCAATCGTCTTTCCGTCCTCAAGTGGCAATCGAACCTCAAGTTCCACGAAATTCTTAGTCAGCGCATCGCTTACCGCCATCGAGAGTTTCTGAATGCCCAGCCCGCTATGGGCTGAGATCGGGATCGCATTTGGGTAGCGATCTTGAATCGACTTGACCCTTTCGATTGCGCCATCGCGGTCCACTTTGTTGAGGACCAGAAGAGTTTCCTTTTCATCGATCCCGATTTCATGAAGCACTTTGTAGACGGAGGATATCTGTTGCAAAACAGCGGGGTTGCTTGCATCGGCGATGTGCAACAAGAGATCTGCGTGTCGCGTCTCTTCTAGTGTAGCGCGAAAGCTAGCGATGAGACGGTGTGGAAGGTCGCGAATGAAACCGACCGTATCGCTCAGTAAGATGGGGCCCCAACCCGGCAGCATCCATTTGCGTGTTCGAGTATCCAGCGTCGCAAAGAGCCGATCGACCGCCTCCACATTTGCGTTGGTCAGCACATTCATGATGGTGCTTTTTCCCGCATTCGTGTAACCGGCCAACGAGACCGTGAAGGTATCGCCACGCGATGCCACTTCGCGCGCTTTGCGCTTCTCAACTTTTTCCAATTCGGCCTTTAGATCTTGAACGCGTTTTTCGGCAAGGCGCCTATCCACTTCAAGTTGTTTTTCGCCGGGTCCTCGCATTCCAACGCCCATCGATTGGCGGGACAAGTGAGTCCACATGCGTTTGAGTCTTGGGAGAGAATACTCAAGCTGCGCTAATTCGACCGCTAATCGAGCCTCATGTGTCTGAGCTTTGGACGCAAAGATATCGAGGATCAATTCCGATCGATCGATGACTTTGATGTTGAGTGCTCTTTCGAGATTTCGGGTTTGAGATGGGTTGAGGTCATTGTCGAAGAGAACGACGTCTGCGTTCTGCATTTCGATCAAACCGAGCAACTCGGTCACTTTGCCCTTACCGAGATAGGTCGTTTGGTCCGGGTGCTCTCGACGCTGAATGACGCTTCCGACGACGGTGGTACCTGCGGTCGTGGCTAATCCGGTGAGTTCATCAAAGGGGTCTTCGGCTGAAAGGTCTTTCGGCAGTATTAACCGTGCCAGAATGCTTCGTTCGCTTGCCAAACCTTCCGAGCGATCATGGGTATGCAAAGGGGTGGTTGCTCCTAACATAAGTTTTGAGAAAGTCATTGCCGGTCAATGGGCGGCATCTATTGAATAAGTATAGCGACAGCAGGAGCCGTCGGGTGTGAAAAATGTAACTCAAAAGGCTCCTAGGTGCGTTCGAAAACGAATAGGAGGAATAATACAAATTTGCGGCTTGTTTTTGGCGTTTCCGCCCCCTTCTTTTGGCCGCGATTTCGCTCAAGTACGTTTTTCCATGCCCTTTGGACACTTCCTAAACCGATTGGTTCGTCAACTTCGCCTTGCCATCAAGGAAATATTGATTTCCAATTCAAACCACACAGCAAAAATAAGAAGAGTTCGCGATGCGAACACGCAAACCATTTTGATTGGAAACGACGTTGAAGATTCTGCTTGCAAACGATGATGGCATTCACGCACCTGGATTGCTGGCGATGCGAAAAGCACTCGTACAATTGGGCGACGTCTTGGTCGTTGCGCCCGCTACGGAGCAAAGTGGTGTTGGGCATTCCATTACGTATCTTTCACCCTTGACATGCAAAGAAATTTTTGATGGTGACGCATTTCGTGGCTGGGCTGTAGATGGTTCGCCTGCCGATTGCGTCAAGTTAGGGGTAGCGGAACTTGCAGGAGGCGAAATCGACTTGATCGTTAGTGGAATCAACGGCGGTCTGAACGCCGGTATCAACGTCCTCTATTCCGGCACCGTCGCGGCTGCTATCGAGGGTGCGTTCTTTAGAATACCAAGCATCGCTGTTTCGTTAGAGCATGACCCGCACGCGGATTTTGATGCCGCTGCGGAACTGGCGGTTGCGATCATTCGCCAGATTATGCTCCATCAAGGAACGTCTAGCGAACTCTACAACATCAACATCCCAACGGCCGCAACAATAGCATTTCGCAATGGGAATCCACCTGAAGTTCACTGTGTGCCGATGGGAGTTGAACGGTATGGTGATCACTACATCAAACGTCAGGACCCTAAGGGCAGAAACTATTATTGGTCAACCAACGACCCACCGCCAAAGCCAACGGATCATGAAACCGACTTGAATGCGCTCTTCGCTGGATATATTACCGTGACTCCGTTGCAGTTTGATATGACGAAACGAGCGATGCTTGAACGTATCAGTCAGTGGGGGCTTTCCGTCTCGAAAATGACTCCATCGAAAACAACCCCATCGCCATGAGTGATTCGGCGTCGATCCTTTGGGGCAAACGCCTCGTCTTTGTTGGCAAACTAGGCGCATTGACTCGAAAAGAGGCGATGCAACTTGTTCGCGATCACGGTGCCTCTCCATTGGAGAGGCCGCATGAAGACGTCGATCTGGTTATTATCGGAGCCGACGAACTGCCCGCCGAAGACGTCACTGCACTGTTGAGTGAGTCGATCCGAAGAGGATTGCGTGAAGGCCGGACAACCCTGATTCACGAACACGAGCTATGGCAGCATTTGGGACTCGTTGACGAATCCTCCAACATGCAACTCTATACGCCAGCGATGATGGCGGGGCTCCTAAAGACCCCCGTTCGCAACATTCGCCGGTGGTATCGGATGGGGTTGCTAACGAGTTCCAAAGTTGCACATAGATTGCCCTACTTCAATTTTGTCCAGGTCCAAAATGCGAAGCAACTCGGAAATTGGATATCTAGAGGAGCCAATCCTAGCGATATAAGACGGCAGCTTGCCGACTTCGCTCCCTGGGTGGAAAACCGATCGCTCATGGAACTCGACTTGGTTGTCGACGGTCGCCGATTGCTGTTGCGTCATGGCGACCATCTACTCGGTGCAAATGGGCAGCTGCATTTAAATTTTGATCGAGAGGATTCCGACATCGTCGCAGAGTTGGATTCGGATCGCCATTGTTCTTCATCCACACTCCCCTTTCATTTCTCCTCGCATGCGGGCGTTGCGGCAATCGACATCGACGATCGTTTTTCGGAAACGATTTCGGATGACTTACGGAATTGGACGCGAGATGAAATGATTCATGCCGCTGAGGAGTTGGAAGATGCCGGAAGGCTTGAGCAATCTATCGGTTGGTATCGTACCATTTTGGCACGGTATGGAATGACTGCGGAAATCTGCTTTCAGCTGGCGGAGCTGCTTTACCGAACTGGCGATGGTTCGGCCGCTCGCGAGCGATACTACAATGCCATTGAATTGGACGAAGACTTCATCGAGGCGCGTGCGAATCTCGGATGCGTATTGGCGGAAACGGGACAAACTCTACTAGCTATCGCGGCCTTTCAAGGTGCATTAGCCAGAGACGACCACTACCCAGATGTGCATTATCATCTTGCAAAATGCCTTGATGAGGCATCCCAAGGCGAACAAGCAGTTCGACATTGGATTCGCTTCCTGCAGTTGTCACCTCAAAGCCCTTGGGCAGAGGAAGCGCTCGATCGCCTCGGTCGGGTATGACTTTCTGCTGTGACATTTAGCTTTTGCTGTACTTCGGCTTGGAACCCGATGGGTTGGGAGCAAACGTCCACAATGCCAGCCCCAACATACAGACAGGCGCAAGTAACAACCACATCCCCATCCCGAGTTTGTTGCTCGAAGACGCGGCTGCTTGGCTTGCCAACGTAGGCGTGACAGTTACTGTCGGAGAAAAAGGGCTAGAGGTTGGATTTGTTGCGGGCGCGGATGCGTTTGGATAATAACCTGGATTCGCCCCTAAGTCTGAGCTATTCGCTGCTGGATTCCAAGCTCGGTTGCTCGATTCCGTTGCTGCGTTCGCCAAGAAACCTGAGGAGTTTGGTTCTGCTTGCAACCGCTGGACATTGGGAAACTCAACGACACCAATTGCGGGCAAAATGAGTGCCAAACAACTCGTCGCACAAATCAGAATCAAGCCTGTGAATTTCATGGCTACTACTATGAAGGCAAAGGGATTGTTGTTTTACAAGTGCGGTCCGGGATCGGCAAGATAGCACATACCGCCCCTGAAAATCGATGCGAACTGGGACGGAAAGATGCAAAAATCGGATACTCCCTTCGCACAGAATGCCAAAAAATGCGTGGAACGCTCTTAGCGAAGACCAGTAGGATGACCGCGTAGTCGCCACAACCGATACAAATCGTCACTTTTGGGCCAAGGACGGCAATTCGAAAGGAACGTCAACTATACTGAATTTCACGTGAGCATTTATTTCCTGCGCCCCTAATCCACCGTTTGAGTTCCGCCAAAATGATCAAGATCCGACTTAGTGATTTATCCGTTGGAATTGCCCTTTGTTGCTGTTTCACGTCTGCCTCCACAACATTGGGACAGATCGTAGTTCAAGGTTACCCGTTGGCTGGTCCTATGCCATCTGGATTCATCTCAAAGCCATCTGCAACCACTGCCACACCGCAACACCTTGGTAGCGGACCGATTGATAGGAACAATTTGCCGGCTGATGTTTTGAATTGCGACGTCTGTCGTCAACGACTTGGATTACCACCTCTCAGCCAAGCAGGAATTTTGCCTGGCAGAGTGACACTTAAACTCCCCTCTGTGATTCCTTCACAGCCAAAATTTGAGACCATAGCACCTCAGAAGCTAGATGCACCACCTGTTCCAATGTTAGGCTCGCCTGGTTTGATATCATCTGGAACTGCCTCTCAATTGGCAGCGCAAGGATTCGTGGTACAAGAGTTTATTCCACCGCAAATTCAACCCGATGCAATCCAGTTAGGGGACATTCCCCCGGAGATCCGACAACAATTCATCAACGGCCTTGAATTGCCACCTGGAGCAAGGGTAATGTCTGCAAAGATCAAAGGTAGGATTGCTGAGTCCAATGTCGGAGAGCTTCTCTTAGATGAACCAAAATACGAATCGATTGCGGCTAACCAACAAGACAACGCAACGACGATTTCGTCGTCAATCGAACTTCAATCCGAAATCGAAGTTAACCCAAGTACCAAGAAGACGACTTCGAATACTCGTGAACTGGTTGCTCCAGGAATCACTTCAAAAACCGAACTAGAACCGCTCCCTCGCGATACAGTACCGAGTGCTTTAAAGGAAGTTGAGTCTCCTTTCTCCAGCCAAGAACTGGCTAAAAAACAGGCCGACGAAAGTGCAAAGAAGCAAGCTGAATTGGAACTGGCTGTTTCCGATAAAATGGCTGCTCTTAACAACGAACGGGACAATCTAGCCAAGGAACGAGCAATAATGAGGGCTCAGCTGGAACAACTGCAAGCGGACTGGCAAAAGAGAATGGAGCTAGCTGACGCGGCAAACAAAGAGGCACTCAGCATGTTGGAAAAACGAACCGCTGAAGTTACCGAGTTGCAGCTGCAACTGAAATTACAAAAAGAAGCGGTAGCCAAGTCGAAGTCGGATGACGCAAAAGGATCGAATGCAGATCCAACTAAGCCCGCAGTCAAAAAGAAACCTGAGAGCAAAAAAAGGGATCAGAGCAAGGGAAAAGACGAGGACAAAAAGCCCAACAATCCAACGATTGATACTTAGAATTCGATTGATACTTAGAATCGTACCGAACGATTGCCTTGGCCTGAAATATCTATGTGGGCCCATAGCGAAACACATATCGGTGTGGGCTCGTAGCGAAAGTCGTCAAGACTTTCGGCGATTTACACTTTCCAAAAATCTTGAAGAGTTTCGTGACCCCAAAGTTCATTCTGGGCAATGCACGGGGACGCAAGAGGGACGGGATCGCTGCGAAGACGGCGTTTGATCTACGCCGCTGCAGAGTTTGGCGCAGCCGTTGTCATGTGCCCATCCTTCATGTGCCCATCCTTCATGTGGTAGACACGGTCCGCCAACGCGATTAGGGCTTCACGGTGAGTAATGATGATGAGGGTCAAATTTCCCTTCATGGATTGAAGCGTTTCACGTATTTGGACTTCGCTCGCCATATCGATTTGACTTGTGGACTCGTCCAATATGAGGACTTCGGGTTTGCGAAGGATAGCACGGGCAAGTGCGATGCGTTGTCGTTGGCCACCGCTAAGACGCTGCCCCCCTTGTCCGACAACTGTCTCATATCCGTCGCGGAGCGATTCCGTAATGAACTGATGTGCATGCGCTAGCTTTGCAGCCTCAATCGCCTCCTCACGCGAACTGTTTGGGCTGCCATATTGGATGTTTTCTAACACGCTTCGATTAAAGAGCTCGGTACTTTGGCTGACTAGCGCAATACGTTGGCGGATATCTTGCGTAGACATTTGGCGAACATCGACGTCGTCCATTGAGACAAATCCTTCGACTGGATCATAGTACCTGCACAAGATCTGAATCAAAGTCGATTTGCCACTCCCATTGGAGCCAAGGATTGCGATGGTATTCCCGAATGGTATTTCTAGCTGAACGTTCTTCAGGATGGGATGCTCCGGATTGTAGTGAAAACAAACGTTGTGCATCGCGAGCGAGGAATGTCGTCCAGACAATGAGATAGGATTGGCGATCTGCGGCAGAATTGGTTTGGAGTGAAGGATGGCATAGAGGAAGTTTGCTGCCATTGCTCCGCTGTAAATCGAGATAGAAACGCCGGAGAGCTTGCGAAGCGGATCGCTTGCGCCAACGAGCAGTCCGAAGAAAATGAGCAGGTCGGTGATGCTCATCGGCTTGTCACAGATTTGCATGAAAAAGATATGCGTTTGCTGGTTCACCACGAGATAAGCACCGGCGCATACGGTGATGGCTACCATCCCAACTCCAATAAGTTCGGTAAACGGTTTGCTGAGCCCCGTGTAGAAAATCATTTTTAGATTGATACGGCGCATGTCGTTGGTGCATTGGCTGAATCGTTCCTTCTCGTGCTTTTCCATGGTGAATGCTTGGACGGTGAAGACATTGCTGAGAGCTTCGAGAAGGACTTCATGAAAACCAGCGTTGCGGCCTAGGATCGATTCGGCGATTGACCGGATCTTGCGATTGAAATAGAGAACCACAAAAATGAGCAACGGGGCGAGAACCACAGACAGGAGCAGGAGACGCCAACTGATAAAGCAGGCCATGATGAGGCAAGAGAGGATTCGAAGAGGTTCGCGAATGGCGGCTCCGAAGAGGCTCATGATACCAGCAGCTAGCCCATCGGCTGCGGACGTGATGGCGGCGAGCAACCCGCTTGTGCCAAATGTTTGGTAAGTCTTTCGATCCATCGCCAGGGCGACGTCAAAGACGTTCATCCGGAGTCCTCGAACGATGCTGGTCGATACGTGGCCGATGAGCAAATCATTGGCGAGCATAAGCATGTGCTTGACGAGAGTGCTGACGATCAGCAGCCCCATAATGCAGCAAATGGTTTGGAATGGGTCGCGAGGCAACAGGGCATCCGCCCATGAGAGTCCGAGTGTTTTCCAAGCTGCGCTGGACTTTTCTGACGCGATTTGCACGTCAATTGTTTTGGCCAGTTCGGATTTTGGGACGATATCGAAGCCTGCAAATCGAATGCCAACCAATGCCCTTCGATGTGCCGACAGTTCTTGGCTCTCGAGCTGATCCAAACGATCATAGTTCGCAGCAATGCTTTTTTCGAACCAACTCTGCATCGACTCCCCTTTGAGGGTCATATCGATAACAGGGTAGAGAGCACCTATGTTAGAACTCCACAGTATCGCGATTCCAACCGAACAAATCGTCGCCAGGACGATCGCTGGGAAATGGTGAATGGAATCGCGAATCGCCGTCCAAAAATTTTTCATCGAGTGCTCGGCGTCTTTGCCAAATATAGAGTGTTTTCGCAAATATCCTAGATATCGCAAAAGGGGTTAACAGCGGTCAATAGCGCTGGCTGCAAGTTGGCGTTTCTCGGTGCTATCCATAGTTCGTAATTGAAATCTGCTGGTCAACGAACAGGTTGGAATGCTATCTTTGAATTGTTGTAGCCATCCAGGCACCCACGAGTTCGTAGGCCTTGGAATTGGGGTGGCCGTCATACCGCAAGAATAATGGAGTGCTGGAATGCGCGCGAAGCAATTCGGTGCTATCGATAAAGGAAACCTCTTTGTCGGCACAGATTCGATGCAACATTTCGGCCAATGATTGATCCGAAGTGATATCCGGCGCATCCAAGTAAAAGTCGTTCACCATCGGGCCTACGGGGGAGCGAGAAACCAAGCCGGCTTCTGGAAACAGACACAGAATAGGTTGAATGTTAGCGTCCCTGCATGTTTTCACGTAAAAACCAAGCCATTCTTTGGTAGCCCTCTCAAGTTTATCTGTCGACACCCCCATGTCCTTCGTGGTGCATTTGAAGGACGCATGCGGATTCCATAGTTCTAGATCAATTCGGTAACCGTTGTAGGCTTGCTTTTTTGCCGCCTCGACGCAGGCGGGCTCTAAGTACGCGGTTCGCTTCTTCAACAGAGTTTCAGCGTCGACTAACGGAATTTTGGCTCGCTGTGAAATTAAATCGGTAAGCAATTGCACCGGAATCTCATAGCTATTCCAATAAATGCCTTCACGCTGATGCCAACGACCTCGGCTTCTATCGATCAAATACATCCAGCCAGGCAGCGTATTGGCACAAACCGTTGAAATACTTGAGTTGCGGTGCCGAAACTCGTCTCGAATCGTGGTGCGAATGGAAGTATCGGCAGGGACTACCGGCCCGCCGTAAAGATCCGATGGATTGATACACATGATGCATATCGTGGGTTTGAGCGCGATGCCCACTTTGGTGAGGATTTCTAAATAGCGTTCAGGCGTTGCTCCTGCATCCCCTAAATTGATCACCTCGTAGTGATCGCTCGGCAATTTCGTCCCCAAAACCGCTGGCCACGTTTGCGATTCATTCGCTCCAATTCCCTCCGTCCAAGAATCGCCGATGCAGACAATACGATGATCCACTCGTTTGACAGGAGAAATTTCGTCGCCACGAAAACCCAAACTATGATATCGATGGATCGATTCAAAATGGTCTGGCGATGAAATCAATTTCAATGCCGTTCGAGGTGGTCCGGCCCAATCCCCACTTCCTGACATTGGAATTGGGAGTGTCGCGCGCAAAACGAGATCGATAGCAAAAAAACAAAGTAACAAGATCGCTGTTGCGAGACCCAATTTAAGGAACATAGCCCCATTTCTAGATTTCACCAAAAAGCCCTTTCCTCGAAATACTGCATCGACATGTAGAACCGACGTGAATCTAAAAGAGGCTATAAATAAATGGAGCTGCAGCCGTACTGCTTAGCAAAGCCAGTGCCGTAAGAAGACCGAACACGATCAAGATGGGAGTCATCCACCAGCGTTTGTTGGTACTCAAAAAGGCAACCAGTTCGGTGACCATGGAGCTTTCCCCTTTTTTGCCAGCCTGTTCAAATTCCGTCTTGGTATCTCGCGCTGGAAGATTCATAACAATCCCTCCGTGGATTTATGGCCCATCGTTTGTGTTCCATTCAAAACTGATGAAAGTAGTCTTTGGCTCGTCTCTTGGTGTTGGTCGTTGACCAATACGATTCACTGTTTCGTTCGATTTTAAGTCGAAGTGAGTCTCGACCGATAAGTCGAAAGACTATGGATATCGGAAAGATTTGCCCGAAATAAATAAGCAGTAAGGCGATCTCTCCGACAACGATTCCAATCGGCATCGACAACATCGTTAGCCCTAAAAAAAGGGGTTTGTTGAGATTGGGTTTCCAAGTCCCCAGGCAAGCGATAAAGAAAAATATTCCGACAACACCGGTCCGCACGGAATGGTCGTTGTTCCATCTCAAGATCAGGATCGCCGATACGAACCAGGCAATCCAACCAAACTGCCGCAAAACCCTTGGCGACGGATTCCAATTAATGCGAATGATTTTAGCGTCAGATGCCATTATTTAGTCCAATTGAAATTGTTTGAGATGGGCCTCTCGGTCGCTGGAAATCAGTGGCTTGGCTTGCCGATTCTTGTCCACCACAAAATGGCCCATCACTAGCACATCGATGTCCGTATTGACGAAACACCGAACCGCGTCCGAAGGAGTGCAGACAATAGGTTCACTTCGAACGTTAAAACTGGTGTTGATCATCACTCCGCAACCGGTGCGATGGTGAAACGATTTCATCAATCTATGGAGCATTGGATTGCGGGCAGATGAGACGGTTTGGATGCGGGCAGAAAAATCGATATGCGTGACTGCAGGAATAGTTGAACGAACATGCTGAAGACGTTCCAGAAAGGACTCGTTTTTGGAATGCTCGTCCGGTTCACAGCAAAGTTCAGAGCGTACCGGGGCGACCAAAAGCATATACGGACTCGTTTGACCTGCGTCCAATTCGAAGTAATGGTCAGCATACTCCTCCAGAACGATGGGTGCAAATGGACGGAAAGATTCGCGAAACTTGATTTTAAGATTCATCAATTGCTGCATACGATTGCTGCGTGCATCGCCAAGAATACTCCGTGCACCCAGGGCGCGCGGTCCAAACTCCATTCGCCCTTGAAACCAGCCGATAACGCTGCCGTTGTCAATCAACTCAGCAACGTGGTCGCATAGCTCTTGCTCGGAGCCGATCTTGCTGAAACTCAAGCCCGCCGAATCGATGGCGCTCCGAATACACGCATCATCATGAGCTGGGCCGAGCAACGATCCCTTCTGGCTATCAACAGTTTCTGCTTTCCGCGGCTGATTCAACAATTGATGCCATGTGAACGTCGCGGCACCAAGTGCGCCTCCAGCATCGCCGGACGCTGGTTGAATCCAGATATGCTCAAACGGTCCTTCCCTTAGGATCTTTCCATTGCCAACACAGTTTAACGCAACTCCACCAGCCAATACTAAATTGCTTGAACCAGTCTCTTTGTGAGCGTGGATCGCAAGTTTGAGCATCGCCTCTTCTGTGACCGATTGGATCGATGCCGCTATATCCATATCTCGCTGCGTAAGTTTCGACTCGGGAGACCGCGGTGTTCCGCCGAAAAGTCGGTTGAAGTACTTCGAGGTCATCGTCAAGCCTTGACAATAATTGAAGTACTTCATGTCTAGTCGAAAGGAACCATCCTCTTTTAAATCGATGAGATGATCCAGAATTTGTTGGCGATACGTGGGTTTGCCATAGGGAGCAAGGCCCATAAGCTTGTACTCGCCACTGTTGACCCTAAAGCCGGTGTAGTAGGTAAACGCAGAATACAGCAAACCAAGAGAATGAGGAAACCGAATCTCTTTCCTGATCTCAATCTTGTTGCCGCTTCCATATCCGATACAAGTCGTTGACCATTCCCCGACCCCGTCAATCGTTAGGATCGCGCTTGCGTCGAATGGGGAAGGAAAAAATGCACTCGCCGCATGAGACTCATGATGTTCGGTAAAGACCAATGGTCCCTTGTATCGACCATCGAGACCCTGCCGGATCAATTTGGGGATGCGAAGCTTGCTATTGATCCAGTTTGGAATGGCCTGACGAAACGATGCGTAACCCAACGGGGCAAAGCGAACGAACGTTTCAATCAATCGCTCGAACTTTAGCAATGGTTTCTCGTAGAAGACCACGTAATCGATGTCCGCAATATCCAGCTTTGACTGCTCCAAGCAGTACGAAACGCTCTGTTTTGGGAAATCTTCGTCATGCTTCTTACGCGTGAATCGCTCTTCCTGCGCAGCAGCTACAATCTCGCCGTCAACCAGTAATGCGGCTGCGGAATCATGGTAGAAAGCAGAAATCCCCAGGATAGCGGTCATTTTGATCCTGCACTGTGGTGCCAAATGGTTCGAAGCATCTACGTTCTTTTAGAACGTCGCCGACGACATGTAAAGGTCGAAGTCTGCATCCCGCGCCGAAGCGGTGCCCTCGCCAATCTGCTGGACGTTCGACTCGTGGCGTTCGCCATGCGGGCCAGCAATTCGAGTCCGCAAATCTTTGTCGACCGACTTGTGCAGTTCGTAGCGAGGTTGCAACAATGACTGCATTGTCGGTGTTCTCGGATTCGTCTTAGCTTGATTGGGAAAAAATTGAAAATAGTACTTTGTGGCTATCACTGGCCCGGCTGCGAGGCATTGCGGAAAATCTTGCATGCAAACCATGAGGTCTTGGTGTTTACTCACGAGGGACCTCCACACATTCCGAGCCTGTTAGATTATTGCAAAAAAACAGGGACACCGTTTTCGCTCAAAAATGTATCCAAAGCGGAATTGCCTTTTCAGCCCGATTGCGTTGCTTCCATCTACTACCGTTTCATCATTAAACGCAACGTGATTGACGCCTGCAATGGAAGGATCTTCAACCTGCATCCATCTTTGCTTCCAAAGTATCGTGGATGCAGTTCCCTCACTTGGGCCATGATCGATCAGCAGCCAGAAGTCGGCTTCACCTTTCACTATGTGGACGAAGGCTGTGATACCGGCAAGATTCTAATACAAAAGAGGATTGCTATTTTCCCGTTCGATAATCAAGCCACTGTTTATTACAGGGTGGCAACTGCCGCGATGGAGCACTTTGACCAAGCCGTCGATATGGTTATTGCCAATGCAGCAGGTGAAATCCAAGGAGGCGACTCAACGTACTTCCCGAGAGGCTGTCCCTTTGACGGTCACATCGATCCCACTTGGCCCTTGGATAAAATCGAGACTTTTATCCGAGCTATGATTCATCCGCCGTACCCTCCTGCACACTATAAGGGAAAGCCGATACTGACGTTGGATGAATTCCTAGCGTCGCATAAGGATTCCACATAGTTTGCGTTTCGCAATGCCTCAAAAAAGCGATTGAACAAAAAGCGATTAAACGGAGCAAAAAGCGTCAGTGCGACGACCTGTTACCCATTAGGCGAGAGGCAACCGAGGATATACCGGGAGGGAGAGGCGGAGAGGCTCCTGCCGAACCAATGCCAACCTCGGCCGTAGCCTCGACACAGCCGACAAAAGTCAAAGTAGCAGGCACATTCCATGTGCCGTCCGCCTGAAAACCCAGCCAATATACGCAAGCATACGGCACGGCGGAGCGTGCCTGCTACTTTTGTCGGCTGTGTC